>UQMZ01000011.1 GCA_900542185.1 uncultured Bacteroidales bacterium | reverse complement strand
GACGCAAATTTAACACTTTTCCCTAAATCCATGCACCGGGATTTCGGCTTGTGCCGCAATTTGCTGAATTTCGCATATCAGCTCACCACTAACCGCCAGCAGGCTGAAGATCTGCTACAGGACACTACGCTTAAAGCCCTTGACAATCAGGACAAGTATGTCGACAACGTCAACTTCAAGGGGTGGATCTTCACCATAATGCGCAACATCTTCATCAACAATTACCGCCAGACCGTACGCAAGGCCACGGTGATTGACCAGACCGAAGACCTATATCACCTGAACATAAGCCAGGACTCGGGCATCAACACGCCCGAAGGAAGCTACGCCGTCAAGGAAATATCCGTAGCTCTCAATTCATTCTCCGACGATTACCGTATCCCCTTCAACATGTATGTAGCCGGATACAAGTATAACGAAATCGCAGCAAAGATGAATCTGCCTTTGGGCACGGTCAAAAGCCGTATCTTCGCAGCACGCAAGAAATTGCGCGAGGAACTGAAGGATTACAGATAATAATCTTACTCCCTCATAAACCTCCGATAAGTCGAGTTTTAAATGTTTACCATACCTGTCTCCGGACGGGAACCCCAAAAGAGCATCGCCATGATGCTCTTTTGCAGTTTAAGGGAAATATGTTAAATTTGTATCGATTATCGGCCCAGGGCTTTGAGTAATGGATGAAATACAGCAGTTTATAATGAATCATGCGCATTCGGACGTGAATGCGCTGCGGTTGCAGTATCACTGCAAAGCGATGCCTTTCAGCGTGGAGGATGCGTGCATGCAGATCGAAATGCGTCGTAAAACGTCAAATAAGCTGACATGGTTCCTGAAGAATCCCGGCTTCATGTTCGGAACGTCTATGTCCGCCGAGCAAGCCACCAATCAGAATGTGGCGCAGTTCCACGCGCAGCTTATAGGACACGACAGACGCGTACTGGACATGACAGCCGGACTCGGCATAGATGCAATGACCATAGCACTTAACGGAAACACAGTGACGGCATACGAGCTTGAGCACGAACGGGTGCGGGCGTTAAGACACAATGCCGGCATTCTCGATGTCAATAACATGTCGGTTGTGGAAGGCGATTCCGTGCTTCATCTTCAGCAGAGCCACGAACATTACGACTGGATTTTCGTTGATCCGGCCCGACGCGACAGTGGAAATAACCGCTGCTTCCTTCTTCGGGACTCATTGCCCGATGTCATTACGCACCAGGATCTCCTATTAGCCCACGCCGACCATGTGCTGATCAAGGCATCGCCTCTTCTCGATGTAACTCAGACTCTCCGCGATTTCCGCCACGTACGCTCAATCTTCATCCTATCCTTCAAAAACGAAGTGAAGGAGGTGCTGATCCATCTCGGAATCCATTCTCTTCCTTTCGGTACCGGGCCCGAAGGCGATGTGCAGTCAAATCAATCCAGCCCTCTTATCCATGTAATCGATCTGGCCGACAGTCCCAACTCTTTCCCCGCCGGCACACCGGCGATCCGGTACAGGTTCACCTGCACCGACGCGGTTGAGGCCAGGATAAACTACGCCACTCCGGAACATGTCGTTACAGGCATGTGTTTCTATGAGGCCGGAGCCGCCATGCGCAAACTGCAATGCGCGCTACAGATATGCGATCGATACCCCGGTATGAAATCCCTGGCCAAAGATTCCGGTCTCTTTGTCTCGGACACACTTTACATGGATTTTCCGGGACGTATATCCACAATAAATGCTCTGGTTTCTGGCAGGGAGCTTAAAGCTCTGAAGGGAAGCCGCTGTCGTGTCGTATCCTCATGCTTCCCTGTCAGTGCATCCGAGCTCCGAAAGAAATACCGGCTTATGGAAGGTGAAGACCGGACGTTTTATGCCACTACTACTCACGACGGCACACGACTGATGATGTTGACGACCCGATAAACATTGCATCGTCTTGACGCGTTGTAGTGTTATTACGATTTACTATGAACACTCTACTGTTTGGCACGCCGGAGGTGGATACTTTGTTCCGCCCCGTGGATATTGAAGATATCGAAGAGATATCCAGGTGTTTCGCACTCAACCCGTCGCCAAGTTGCGACTATTCGCTTACCGGGCTGTTAATGTGGCGCGATTATTACGATTACCATATCGCAATGATCGATGATACATTGTTTATACGCGGACTGGACCCGATCACAGGCCTGTTGATATATTATATGCCATCCGGGCCGATGGATCCCGACCTCATCATGCGGATAATAAGGGACGATGCGGGTGATCATGAAGCGACAGTAGTGGATTACTGTTCCGATTGGCTCGATTCAACTCTTGAAGCCGACATACCTGCCTCCGCCATACGTATGCCCCATTGGGACGACTATTGCTATGACATACGCCAGTTCACTCATTTCGAAGGACGCAAGATGGAGAAGAAGCGCAATCATCTCAACTTCTTCCGCAACCATTACCCCGAAGCCGAGATACGTCCCATCACGGCCGGTGATCTTGCGGATATATGCATATTCGCCCAATCGTTCGGCAAAATGCATGAGGACAGCCCTCAGTTCCGTTACGAAAACGAACATTGCATCGACATGTTGCCTCTGCTGGGCCGAAACAATCTGTTCGGCATCACCGTTCGTATGGACGGCGAACTGATCGGGTTCGCTTATGGAGAGGTTATAGGCGACATGTTCTTCGCCCATGTGGAGAAGGGCAACATCGAATACCGCGGCATATACCAGATGCTGTCATCGGCCATGGCCCAGGAAGCAGCACTGCGCGGCGCAAGATATGTCAACCGCGAGGACGACGCCGGCAACGAATCCCTGCGCCGCAGCAAGGAATCCTACCATCCAGTCATGATGATCCGCAAATTCCTCCTTCCGCTGTAACGGCAGGTACTTCTGTTAATGATTACACCCTTACATGAAGTCACTCATCGTATTGCTGTAGACACTTCCGTAGGAATCGGCATTATACAGCATTACATGCGATCCGGCTGTAGTCCGTGCTATCGAATAATAAAGGTCACGCAGCGTAACGTTCCTGTCTTTATTCACCGTATCGAGGAATCCCTGTGTAAAACCGTTTGAAAGGTACACCCCGACGTTTTCACTCCATACGTCTGCATGACTTGTCTCGTAAGGATTAGCTGCGGTTATGACCAGCACTCCCGACAAACCTTTGCACCGCTCTCCTATTCCTCCTCCATAGCAGGACTCCACAGCAAACAGGAGTTTGCGATGGGGCGTCATGCCTATATAATCGCGCATCTCCCGGTGCGGGAGCTGTCGGTTGCCTCCGAAGTCGAAACTGCCCGGATTGCCGTGCCCGCTCCAGAATATAAATATATTGTCGCCTGAATCCGAAGAAATGACATGAGGCAGCCTTTCGCTGCGTTCTCCTCTCAGTATTTTCCCTATATCTTCCGGTGTTATATCGGCAAGCCGGTAATCTATCGCATCTGATGTATATACATTCTCTCCCGATTCCTTTATTTTAATCACACCCGGAATTGGATTCTTAGGATTGTCCGCAATATCATCGGCCACAATCAGCACTATATGGTCATCGTCATAACCCGATTGCCTCAGCAACCGGTATGTGGCGAAAACATCTGCCTGAAACCGATAGTTAGGCCACCCTGCCGATCCTGCCACCAATAGCGCCCAACGCTCGTCCAGAGCCGGATATTCCGGCACCTTTCCTTCTCCGCCGTCGATTGACTCGATATGCGACGACGTCCAGTCCCACATATTCCTGGACGATGAGCTGTGGTTGGTACTGTTCACACTTACATATTCCATGGTGACAAACTTTCCGTCATTGAGACGCCAGTGACGATACGTGGAACCGATCACACATGAATGTGTCTTTGCATCGAATGTCCATGTACTCGAAACCCCGTCTATGTCGGGACATACGCCGGCCTGCAGCTGTGCGAAGTTGAGCCGCATGTCCTCGGGCAACCAGCTCTCACCTCTGCCGTCGTTACCTTCCACAACATCCAGGATGGCGTCGTTAAGCGACTTGCCGGTTACGAGTGACCTGGTGCTGGCATACGCCGTCAGGTTCAACGCGTCGTAAAACTGACCCTCCCCGTTGATCAGGTCTTGTCCGGTACGCTGACGGTATGCCTGATGAAATCCACTTTCCGGCCTCACATACAGGTCTATGCCCTCGTACAGGCCGTCGCTTACTGCCTCGGTTATGGCATCGGAGACAAAGGCATCAGAACAATATATATGAGGCGAATAGAAATACTTCCCCTTAGGCGTCGCCTCCCTGATCTTCCTCAGTTCATCGTCAACCGCCAATATCATGTCAGTATCCGAAGGATTGAACACCAATGCATTCTCCCCGAGATGCCAGTCATAGCCGCACAGTTCGCGGACAAACCTACGGACATCGTTTTCATCCTGATACATACACATGCCTCCTATCGGAAGAGAATATTCCCCTGCTATGAAACCGAACCATTCCTCGTACACATTTCCTATGCCGGTGCCCGCGCTTTCGCTGCCTGTCAGCAGAAACACCTTTCCCAGATCGGGTATGCCTGCGATTCTCGATATAATCACCTCCAGCTCTGATATGTCGCTCTCGGCCAGATTCCATACAAAACCGGATTTAGAGAACTTCCGCTGATATTCCACATCCGTGGCACAAGGCGTGATCATAGGTAGGTCCTTGCGGTTGGCCGTCGCTATTATCTCGCCCATACGCGTGGCGCATGCCGACGTAGTGGGTCCAATGACTGCCACGATCTCCGGATCGGCAACAATCTCATCCATGATCGCCTCAATGTCAGGTGAATCCTGCTCGAAAAATTCCGGTATGATATCCACGGCATTTGACAGACCGAACTGTGCCTCACGTATGTTTTCCAATGCATTCTCAGCTGTCCTTTCCCATCGTTCCCGCTCCGCGGACTGCATCAATATGGCCACTCGTATCTCATGCCTTTGCTGAGAATTGCCCGGCTTATCCAAGTCATCGTTCGCACACGAACTCAACATCAATGCGCATGCCGCTATATGCATACACAGAAGTCGAACACATTTTATAATATTCTTATTCCGATTCATGTTGACGCTCCATTTTTATGGCTTTCCCGTAATAGCGATCGTAGTAATTTTTAAAGATATCGGGATTGCTGTATCTGTCGTCCCACACATTGAGGTATTTGCCGAAAGTCTCGTTAAAAACTATCTCCGCACCACCGTCTTCCAGTCCCCGGACCTCCACTTTCTCCCAGTCCTTGCCGTTCTGCCAGTCGTTCAGCATCCGCTCCAGAGCCTCACCCACTCTAATGGTTAGCGAGAACGGTATCCGTGCACACAAACCGCCTTGATCCACATCCATGCCGACAATCAGCGACGTGAACAGATCATCATAGTTGGCATAGCGTATCACGCCCTTTCCCGATTCGCCCAACAGGGGAAATATCATGTCGGTACGGCCAAAATTAGTACTGTAAAAATCATACATCATCCGGAAAGTGGAATCGGGCATGGTGAACCCATTCTCATCGTCAGCAATGTATGACAACCTGACGCTACGTTCCTCTTCTCTTTTGGCCGCATGGCCATCCGTAAAACCGGCCACTGCGTCGTCCACCGTACTGAACCCGGGCGATGCCGCTATGATATGTGTGTCAAACTCGCGGCTCATGGCGCCCACAAGCCACGCCGCGCCATATCTGTTGATATACAGAGAACTGACGCCATCGGGTAATGTTTCCGACTTGCTTTCAACCAATAACACCCGCATTCCGTTGCCGGTAATTCCTGCTGGACCAGCCGCTGCAAACGGTTCGTAAGCCGACGCTCCCAATATCAGCACCGCCGAATCGGCCGACTGATGGTCAACGAGCCACTTCCGGTACATCCGCTCGGCATCCTGCATATCGGTAGGCTGCAGCATACCGAGCCGTACACCGGTATGTTGCGCGAACGAAAACACACCGCCTGCGATATTGTCGTTATAGCTGTTGTCGCCCAGTCCGTTAATCGGTGTCATGAATGTAACGGACGCCTGACGCACGGGAACGGCGTCAGGCTCCACCTTATCATTACAAGCCGTGGCGACAAGCATCCCGACACTTGCCGCCATGATTATTCCTTTTGTCTCTATACTCATTGTCATTATTACTTAAGTATAGGCTCAAAGTCGGATGTATTCATATTTGAATCGAAATAGAACGCCCAGGAAGCACCAAATTTTACAGGCCGATTATCGTGGCTAAAGTAAGAATCCACATCCTTAATCTTATATCGCCCTTTTTCTCGATAAATAGCGGCTCTGTATATATGTGTGCGCCAGCAATAGTAACCGCTGCACAATTTTTTTTTGGTCTTAAATGACAAGTCATAATAGACTGCTCTAAAAATTAACAATAACAAATTACTCTCCTTGACATTTCTGATATTTTCAATGTTTTTATATGATGACGTATTTTGATTATACCCATGTTGCTTCAATGCTTCTTTTATTTTTACAAATCGATCCGGTTTATCGTTTAACGATGTTACCAGACATTCGAACGCCTCCTTTGGCGCAGTGTTATAATACAGCGTAAATGACTCTCCGTCTAGATAATGCAGTTTCTCGTCTATCAAATGCGTGCTCCAGCCGCCATCGAACGTCAGCATTATGCCTCTGCAACCCGACGATGGTCGCACACAGAAAAACACCCACCCCGATTGTTTGTGTTTCCACACGCTCAGGTGATTGAATGGAGTCGCATTGTCGTTGTATGGCCATTTCTCCCGCGATACGAACACGATGGCGGTCAGGATATTCTTAAGCTCCGGTATGCTGATATCTATTCTTCCCTTCTCCCCGTTGGAGCCACCTTCGGAAAACGACAGTTTCGCGTCAAGGATTTCCACCTGTTTCTCGGGTGTCTGTGGATTTTCCTCATCGGCATACAATATGGACACAATCGAATTGTACGTATTCAATGGCTCCTCGTCCGAGTCTACCGGCATATAATACACTGTCGGCGTGGTAGGATCTATGGCCATGCCTCGCCTGGGCTCGTATGTGACTTCACCCGTTTCCGATTCGTTGACTATGCACAGGTCTTCGATAAGAAAGCTCTTTATGGCCTCATCGCGTTCTTCGGCATCCTCGCTGCCGTCATGTTCCGTCGCAACCGGTTCATTATCATTATTATCGTTACATGATATCGTTCCGAATGCCGCTACTGCCATCAATAGTATTGCTATATACTTTTTCATAGTTTTGTTTTGAATTGATTCAATAGTTTATTTCCAGTGGATTCCAGTAATAGACATAGTCCTTGTCGCGTACCATACGGCCTAAGTCGGCATCGTACGACCAGTTTGGCAGTCCGTCGAGTCTCTGTTTACAGTCCGAGCCGTCTGCGTTACGAAGATAGAACATGTCTTTACGTTTGCGAACAAGATAATATGGCCGCGAACTGTCAAGCGAACCGTCGATACGAATGGCAAAAGGCCATTCATAGTCCACTACGACATGGCTCGGCAAATAGTCGGCCGAAGCGTATGGTCTCGACCCCGGCACACCGTCCGTCAGATAGATGGTACTTTCGTCATTGACATATCCGATGCGTTCCACATGACACTTGCCGCGTATCCACCGCACGCTATAAGCCACGCCGTTATTCACGCAGTATCCGCTCGCGAAGTTGGCCTTACGGTCGTAGATGGGATAAACCACCCTCATATCGGTTGTCGTGCTGATAGCCTCTATCCGTTCGCGGCACACCGTAGCCACATATCGCCCGGAGGAGATCACGTTCATCACCAACGGCCTGGTGAAACTGACACTCTTGCCTCCCATCCGGCATGTAAGCGACTGAGGTATCGTGAAACTCGTGCTTACCGCATTCTGATATCCCATCTTCTTTATCATCTCCTTGGCCGTACCCTGAACCCGAAGCCGCACCCTCTCGGCCAGTTCCTCGTCGGGAATGAAATACCAGATAGGCATCACATCCATCTCCACTATCTCGAGGTTGGACTTGTAGTAATTGTCAGCGTCATACGATATGCTTGCATTCCAGTCCGTTATATATTTCGACAGATCGGGATGTCTGCCGAATTCAAAATGCAGCAATTCGTATGGTATTTTATTAAGGTCGCCGCCTCGGATCAAGATGTGGCAGTCTGCGCTATTGATCTTATGCACAGTCTTCTGTTCATCCTCGGATTCGGAAATCTTGTTAAGCAACGAGCCGACAGTAACCTTACCCAACGTCTTGTTGTTTATGACATCGGTCAGAGAGTCCTGCTTCATGGTCATGTCTATGGTCAGGCTACCGCCGAATTTGCCGTAAGTCACCACATGCGACCCGTATCGGGCTATCAGCGAATCAATGGTAGCGTCGCTTCGATGCGTCTCCATCCATTTCAGCACCTCCCGGAAATTGGGAGCCAGGAATTCGGTATGTCCCTCCTCCTGGATCAGTTCCCGGAGCGAGCGTCCGTCGACCGACACCTTCAGTGCCGGACACTGATATTCCACACGGCTATAGAAGTCGTTGGTCTCTCCAGCCTCGATTGTAGAGATGTTAGCCTCGAAACTGCCGTTGAACACTATCATCTCCGCCTTGACATCGGCCTGAAACACCGTGCTCTGTACATATTCGCTGCGGCTGTAAGATGTGCTGCACTTGATTGAGGTCTCGTTGTCGCTGGCAACTGTAACGAGCTTCTGATGCCAGCTTTCGGCATCCTGCCATGCCATGATGCCGGAATAGTCCAGCACCTGACAGCGGATATCCTTCATGTTGTTACGCTCGCCATAGAGGGCGTCATAGCTGAACCCTACCCCGTACAAGCGTCGGAAATCCTGTATCGTCTCCGGATCTTCCGCTGCCCGTGACAACGGCGAAACCGAAACTGTTCCGCTGTCCGGCATCGTCAATTCCTCCTGACGGCACGACACAGTCAGCATCATCGTCATTACCCCGATTGCTATCGCTATACTGTATGCTTTCATCCCTTATCTGTATTTGTAGTATGAGGTGCGGTACGGACGCACGGGATAATAATTATTGCGTGTACGGGCCATCGAACATATTTCAAGTCTATAGTCAGGAGCCAACACGAGGGCCTCGCAGTTGTTCACGACACTTTCCTTGGCCGGTATGAAACAGTATTCGCCTGCATACCGCAAGGCGTAGCGGCCCATGAAGGCACCTCCGTGCAGGTCGTCGTATTCACCGTAATATCCTGCAAACTGAGCCTCGAATCCTGTCTGACGCCCGGCGAACAATGCCTTTGTGTTGTTGCCTATATACTTCCGCAATGTGTGTATGTGTTCGGTCTTAGGAACATACCAGCTCACGCGATTGCCGGAATAATCGGTTTCGTCGTCAAACACTCCCGGATAATTCTCCCTGAACGCCAATGAATTGCCGAAAAACACATTGGCATACAGCATACCGTTCAGTATTTCTTCATATAAGTAATACTCATAGCATTGGGGGTCGTCGGGATCAACCGGCTCGCCGAATTCCAAGCTTTCCCGTATGTTCTGACGCGTCCAGTACCCCGGGCCGATTTTCACCACCGGATATTTCGTTTTGCCTCCGAATTCCATGTAATTGTCCCTGACCCGCATTGAGACACGCGGGATATCTATACCTTTGTTGTCACAATAGAAGGCTCCGTCTATATAGTATAGCCTTGATACGCGTTGACATGCCGCGTATCCCTCCAACGGCACCACGTAACATCCCCCTTCATTATCGAACATTACCTCGGCCGGAGCGATGTCGCCGTCACCGGGAAATATGCCCCGCCTGATGTTGGTCTTGCCGTTATATATGGGATACAGTACCGTCACTCTGCGGTCAGCCCGTATTTCAGGCACATATTCGTTGCATATCTCCACCTTGGGCAGATTGTCGAAATATCCTACACGCACCAGTGTCGAGGTCGGTGTGTCGGCAAAATCAAGGAGATTATTATCGATGTCAAACCAGTAATAATTGTCAAGGCTGAGTTCCTGCAGACGCTGTCCTACCATCCCACCCTCGCTGCGGGCGAGGGTGAGGATATGGCTTATGATCCGATCGCGGGCTGCCGGATTGGAAAAGAGCTGCCACACGGGCATCAGCCTGCAGCTTATCATCGAGACGCTTCGCGGATTTGAACGGTCCACGCTGCTGAGCCATCGCCCCAGTGAGCCTTGCGATATCTGCGAATATCTGTCTGCGGTGCGGCTGTCGGACGTCACGGCCCTTATCCCGGCCTCGCTGCCTCCGTATATGTCAAACGACAGGTCGCCGTTACTGCAGATATTGTGCGACGCCTCCTCAGTGGCTTCGTTCGCCGTCTCCTTGCCGTTCTTGTATTTCAGATAGCGTTCCACACTCTTGGTACTCGTCTCTTTCGACCTGAAATTGACAGTATAGTCGAGTCGACCTCCCAGGTCGGCATAAATCACCAGATGTGTGCCGTATTTCCTTACAAGTTCACTGACCAGAGCGGAGGTAGGCGATGAATTGAGCCGGTCATATATCTCGCGGAATCGGTCAGTGAATATGTCACCGCCGCTGCGGATTATGCTTTCTATCTTGGATTCATCGGCATATCGCGTAGCTACAGTCTTACTCAACGAACTATAGCCGTACGTATGTTTGTCGCTCTGGTATTCGGAAACGGAACTGTAACGTTGCGTTTTCTTGTTTGTGAAGAATATCTTCGATTCGGTGGTGGATTGCTTGGTCATCCACGACGACATTTCTTCTATTGTATTCGAACTGTGCACGGTAAGTTCCTGTACGGATCTTCCCTCTTCGGCAATTATTGTGCCCCAGACACGCTCTGCCGCTACCGTCTTGGAATAGTCAAGGATCGGTTCGGTGACGCAATCGGGGTTCATATAGTCAATCAGCATGTTATAGCCGTAGCCTACCCGAGCCCTACGGGTGATGGAATCTCCCTGCAAAGCGTTGGAATCGTCTTCTGACTCGCTGTGCTGATGCACGGACACAATGGTTTCCATTTCCCCGGTGATGTCACGCAGCCGGATCTTACCGTCACGTGAGCGCGAATCTTCGTTAGGTGTCACGTGAATCTCGACATTGCCGGAATCAGGGACATAATACGCATTGAATTCTATCCAATCCACGTCGGTATCGACAGCTATGGTCTGATCCGGTGATTTATCAACCTCAAGCAGATAATAACGACCGTCGCTTCCTATTTCCAGATGTGTGTCGCTCACCTTGATCTCGACGGGATTCGGTTCCGGCGTATGGTCGCGGCACGACGTAAGTGTCATCACCCACGCTATCAGCGTTAATGCCGTCAATGCTTTGATATTCCTTATATATTGCATGTTAATCATGGATTAGAGTGGATTCCGAGTGTATCCAGTGCCGAAATACATACTCTTTTACCATTGTAGTATTCAATGGCATATTCCTTGATTGCCCGTGCCACTCGAAATGGAAAGAGATTCCAGATGGGCGTATAGGTGATGTTTATGGCCGAAGTGTTGTCGGTATCGTTATCGCTGCTTACGATTGAATCCAGCCATCGTGTGGATGCGGTGCGAAGCTTGGTCTCATCAGGTTCGGCGACGCTGATTGCGGTCAACAGTGCGTTGGAGGCAGCGATGTCACCGCCGGAAGCCACTACATAATGCTCGCTGTTCTTCCATATCTCTTTACCGAAACGGCTTGTGGTGACTCCGACATCAGCCTTTATCGAAATGCCGCCCAACAGCACTCCTGCAGTCAACGTTCCTCCTACACTGTATTTGTCTTCCATCTGCACGCTGTCACAGTTCATCGACACAAACAGACTCCCTCCGAGTTCCGCTCCGACCACCACAGCAGCTCCGAAGTCATTGAGCATATTTCTCACTTCTTCTTCGAATTCCTCGTCATCTTCTGAATCGTATGCCTTTATGACCCTGCGGTACACAGATCTGAATCCCGCAGATACTATCTGACGCGTGTCAGTCTGCCTGAAATCCGGATCCTCCTGAAGCATGGTCTGAATGCTTCCTAAATCCGTGGCTGAATTCATGAACACCACGCTCTGGCTGGCGTTGTACGTCTTCTTGTTGTGAATCTGCTCACCTTTGTTGCTGTACTGCACGTTCAGATTGAGTTTGAATATCGCGTATTTCACGCTGAGGTCACATGTCGCTCTCAGTCCGGAATAATTGTTTTCGAGCGTATCGGTAAATATGACATTGCTCTTGGCGTCAGGATTTCTTGTCTGACGAAACAATGTGGAGTATTCGGGATTTCCGCCGGCTGCAAGAACTGCAAGTCCGCGCGGATTGAGAACATTGTTATTGGACTGCCTTCCTTTAAGTATGTCGTATCCCGCTCCTATACCTTTACCATACCACAGATCGGCGAATGGTTCCGAATTTGCATTATAACCAGTCTCGCTGTCAGTCAGGCCTATATGCTGCCGCACCGGTATCTCGCAGGTCCTGTTCCCGTTGCGAAGCACAATCTTGGCCTTACGCTCGTGAATCTGCTGCATTGGATTGAAGTAATCGGCACTTAATGTGACATTGCTTTGGTCCCGGCCTGAGTTTTCGCTTATATCGAGCCATTCAGGTCCGTTATATCCAGTCCCTCCCTCGATTGAAATATCCCAGTTTCCATGCGCATCTACCGGAATCACCAGCGTGCCGCCTGTGCGGTTGAAGGTGATTTCATCAGGCATGTCCGGTCCCGGCACTATGCCATGCTCGCCGGAGCATGAGCATAATGCCGGTAACATACAACAAGCCAGCGAAGCGGCTATTTTGTTCTTACCTATGAACATCACTTCAACCCGAGATCCTCGAGTTTGAAAGTACAGATATTCTTATCTTTATACTTCTCCACGGCCAGCGCCTTGATCTTGCGGGCTATGGATGACGGGAACAGTGTCCATATCGGAGTATAGGCGATCGATACAACCGCGGTATTGTCGTTTTCATTATCGCAGCTCACGATCGAGTCAATCCATTTGCTGGCGGCGTCCCTCAGCAGGTCATCGTCTGGCTCCGGCACGCTGATTGCGGCCACAAGAGTCTTGAGCGCGGCCTTGTCGCCTCCGGATGCCGATACATAATGCTCGCCGTGACGCCATATATCCTTGCCGTTACGTCCCACGGTCACCGACACGTTGCCTGAGATGGAAATGCCTGCCAGCAGTACGTCTGCAGTAAGCTTACCGGTGACATTGAAGTTATTTTCCATCATGATGCTGTCACAGTTCATCGACACAAAGAGGCTTCCGCCCAAATCGGCACCTGTAACCACTACCGGACCGTATGAGTCGAGAAGGCGTCCCACGCAGTCGTTGAAGTCCTCGGTCTCGTTTGCTTTGTGGGCCTGTGTGATTGAGCGATAGAGGCTTCGGAAGCCTCGCGAAACGAGCTGGCGCGTAGTTGCGTCCTCAAAGTCCGGATCATCCTCCAGAAAGCTGGCGATGCTCAATGCATCGGTCGACGAGCTGAGGAACACCACGCTCTGGCTGGCGTTATAGGTCTTCTTATTGTTGATCTGCTGGCCGGTGTTGTCATATACAACATGCAGGTTGAGCTTGAAGGAGGCATACTTTACATCGATATTACACTCGGCGTTAATATGCGAGTTGTTTCGCTCCAGGGTGTCGGTAAAAAGTACTTTGTTCTTCGCATCGGGATTGGCGGTCTGACGGAACAGGGATGCGAACTCGGAGTCGCCTGACGATGCAAGCTGTATGAGGCCTTTGGTATTGAACACCACGTTGCCCGTCTGCTTTCCGGTCAGCACATCGAAGCCCGATCCGATTCCCTTGCTGTTCCACAGGTCGGCGAACGGTTCGGTAGCGGCATTGTCTACGGTTTCTCCATCCTTGATGCCGACATACTGACGCAGACGAACCACTTTCTTCTTACTGCCGTTTTGAATGATGATGTTGGCGGTGCGTTCGTGCTTCTGGGCCAACGGACTCAGATAATCCACTTCCATTACAATCTTACCGGAACCGTTGCCACTGAGGTTGTCCGTCCCACACCATTCCAGGCTGTTGTCGGTCGTGTTGTTTTCCATGCTGACGGTCCAGTTGCCATCGGCCGATACCGGAATCTCTATACTGCCTCCCAGACGGTTTACCGTGATTTCGCTCTCGTCATTGTTCACTATCAGCTTTTCGTCGTCTGAATCCGAACACGATGACAGCGCAAGCATTGAAAGTCCTGCTAATAAAAGTAATGCTTTCTTCATGATAATGGTTTATGTTATTGTTGTTATAATGCCTTAGGGAGTGGTGACTCCCGCATGGACAAAATTAAGGCAAAGTGCAACGGCAACCTAACAATCCTTGCCTGTTGTTGTCCACGAAATTGCAATCAATTGTCCACGAAATTACGATTCTATTCGTTATGGATTGAATATCATCACTATACATATTGGAGTCAAAATACAGCGCCGCACCCATGCTATATGATGAGATTTGTAATATTATGCCTTTCATTATATGTAGGAAGGCACTTTATAGCGAAATAATTGTTGATAAATTAATACAAATTCCATCAAATCATCTGCAATATGGAGAAATAATTCTTTTTTCAACAAATTTTTAGCATGAAATAACCATAGATTCTAAGATTTTTTTCTAAATTTGCAGTCAAATCGAATCCGCAATGAGTGACGTACTGGTAATCATACCCACGTATAACGAAATAGAGAATATTTCGAACATCATCGACGCTGTCATGGACAAGCCTGACGGCTACAACGTGTTGGTGATAGACGATGCGTCACCAGACGGCACTCAGGACGCGGTTCGCAGCAAGATGCAGCAATATCCTGACCGGGTATTTCTGGAGACACGCGAAGGAAAGCTCGGTCTCGGCACCGCATATATCCATGGATTCAAGTGGGCGTTGAAGCGTGGCTATGAATACGTGATCGAAATGGACGCCGACTTCTCGCACAATCCCGATGACCTTCCGCGGCTATATCACGAATGTAAGGACCGAGGCGCCGACATGTCCATCGGCTCCCGCTACGTGTCGGGAGTAAATGTGGTGAACTGGCCCATGGGCCGCGTGCTGATGTCGTATTTCGCTTCGATGTACGTACGTATCGTGACCCGCATGAAGCTGCGTGACGCTACCGCCGGATTCGTCTGCTATCGCCGCAACGTGCTCGAGGCTCTCGATCTCGATAAAATTCAGTTCAAAGGGTATGCTTTCCAGATCGAGATGAAATTCCGCGCATACCGCCGCAAATTCAAGATCGTAGAGGTGCCCATCATCTTTGTAAACCGTCGCCTCGGCACCAGCAAGATGAATTCATCAATCTTCGGCGAAGCCATATTCGGTGTCATCACGCTCCGTCTTAAAGCGATTTTTGGAAAAATCTAATTATGGTCTCTATACTCAAAAATGAGTAAATAAACCATCCGCTCTTGACAAATGTTAAAATTTTGGGTATTTTTGCATAATAAAATGCCCTGAAGCGCTATATGCGCATTATGGTAGCATAAGAACGCGGTTATAATGGATTCACAGTCAAGGTTACAGGAGGCTACGACGTGCAGAAAAGCGATAAAACTTTCCGATCTTCGCGCGGGCCAGTCAGGAATAATAATCAAGATATTGGGTCATGGCGCCTTCCGCAAACGCGTCATGGAAATGGGGTTTGTCAAGGGCCGCAAGGTCACGATGGTGTTGAACGCGCCGTTGCAGGATCCCATCAAGTTCTCGTTGATGGACTATGAAGTGTCTCTGCGTCGGGCCGAGGCAAACTTGATTGAGGTGTGCGATGTCGACGAATGGGATAATGACGAGAACACGGAACAGCCTAAAGGCAGGCACGAACATGAAGGCACTGACACTGTCTCCACTCCCCGCAAGGACAAAATCATCAACATCGCCCTGATAGGCAATCCTAACTGCGGCAAGACATCGCTGTTCAATCTTGTAAGCGGCGCTCACGAGCATGTAGGCAACTACGCGGGCGTCACGGTAGGAGCCAAAGAGGGTACAATGCGTTACAAAGGCTATGTATTCAACGTGGTTGACTTGCCCGGAACCTATTCGCTGTCCGCTTATTCTCCCGAGGAACTATATGTAATGCGTTATCTGCGTGAGGAAACGCCCGACGTCATAGTCAACGTAGTAGTGGCCTCCAACCTGGAGCGCAACATGTATCTCACCACAGAGCTGATAGACATGAACCGCTCGATGGTGATTGACCTCAACATGTATGACGAGCTCAAGCGTTCTGACGCCCGGCTGGACTATGAGGCCCTCGGCAAGATGCTCGGCGTGCCTATCGTACCTACCATCGCATCCACCGGTTGGGGTGTGGAAAAATTGCTCGACACCGTCATCGATGTCTATGAGATGAAGAATTCCGATGTGCGTCACATCCACGTCCCTCTCGGACCATCCATTGAATCGGCTGTCAAGACCCTTAATCACGATTTCAAGAATGACCACACTGTCACCGAGCATTTTTCACCCCGTTTCATAGCCATCAAGTTTCTGGAAGGTGATCCCGAAATTGAAGCCACGTTGAAATCCAACCCCGATTATCCCAAGTGGGTCAAGGTGCGCGAACAGCTTAACGACACGCTCCACAAAGATGCCAACGAGGATATAACCGAAGCCGTTTCAGCAGAGAAATATGGCTTCGTACAGGGAGCCTTACAGGAAACATTAGAGGGCAATGTGGCGCATGAGGAGAAAGCCACCAAGATTATCGACGCCTTCGTTACCAATAAGTTGTTCGGATTCCCTATCTTTCTGCTTGTAATGTGGCTGATGTTCTGGTGTACGTTTGAACTCGGTTCATATCCTATGGAGTGGATCGAGAGTCTGGTGTCGTGGATATCGTCGCTCGTAGGCAAATACATGCAGGAAGGCCCGCTCAAGGATCTGCTGTTCGACGGTGTCATAGGCGGTGTGGGAGGTGTGATTGTATTCCTCCCCAACATATTGATACTCTATGCCTTCATATCGTTTATGGAGGATTCGGGATATATGGCGCGAGTGGCGTTCATTATGGACAAGCTGATGCACCGCATGGGATTGCACGGCAAGTCGTTCATACCGTTGGTGATGGGATTCGGATGTAACGTGCCGGCCATAATGTCAACCCGAATCATCGAAAGCAAGTCAAGCCGCTTAATCACCATACTTATCAATCCCTTCATGAGCTGTTCGGCGCGCATACCCATTTACGTGCTGTTAGTCGGGGCATTCTTCCCGCATCACGGCGCGTGGGTGTTCTTCGGACTGTATCTGTTGGGTATTGCGGTTGCCGTCATCACGGCTAAGCTGTTGCGCAAGTTCTGGTTCAAGGCCGACGAGACTCCCTTCGTGATGGAGTTGCCACCTTACCGTATGCCTACTGCCAAGGCCACGATGCGTAACATGTGGGCAAAAGCAGAACAATATCTCAAGAAGATGGGAGGCCTGATACTGGTGGCGTCCATAATAATATGGGCTCTCTCCTACTTCCCCCGTTATAAGGCGGAGCAGGTGCCGGCGGAATTCGCGGCTCAGGTAAAATCCGAGATGCCGGCGGCTACTATGCAGACAATGAGCCAGCAGCAGATTGACGGCATCGTGCTGAACGAATATCAGCAAAGTCACTCCATCTTAGGCCATGTAGGCAAGTTCATCGAGCCCGTGATGCGTCCGCTGGACCAGGGCTGGAAATCGTGCGTGTCGCTGTTGGCGGGTATCGCAGCCAAGGAGGTGGTTGTGTCCACATTAGGTGTGCTGTATGTCGGCGACGATGATGCCGAGGCGTTGAGCCAAAGACTTAGTACCCCATCGCCAATTACCGGTCAGACGCCATTCACGCCCGCTTCGGCGCTGGCGTTCATGGTGTTCGTACTACTATATTTCCCGTGCATAGCCGCCATGAGCGCGATCATACGCGAGTCTGGAAGCTGGAAATACGGCCTCTTCTCGCTGGTTTACAACACCGTGCTGGCATGGTGTATGGCATTTGTGGTATACCGGATAGCTTTATTATTCTGAGATATTCATTATTTGGGAATCGGGGCCGCGTGATTGCGCGGCCCTTTTGTTTACGTTTTCTGACAAACTACATTTCCAGAGAATATTTTGTTTGGCAACATAGGCCTATGTGTCAGGATTTTTTATTAACTTTGTATTTATACAGAATATGGCAATATAATACAATTAATGAAGCGCATTCTTTTATATATTATTGGGATATTTATCCTGCTTACTTTGACCATGGCATCGGGATGTGATTCCAATGATTCGCGTCCTGATGTTTCGGACAGCATATACAGTGCTGAATATCTCAACAGCATTACCATAGACAATCCGGAACGGGCACTTGCCATACTTGATACGGCCGAACGGAAGAAGCTCATGAGTGAGTTTGACATCGCTCGCTTTCGCGGTATGGCCTATCATAACGGCCTTTCGGACTATAAAAACGCACTGCGATACGATCTTGAGGCTTACAATATGCCGGAGGCGCGTCAGGACACCGAGATTTTCCTTCTCCTACTCGGAGGAATTGCCGATGACTACTATCAGAATGGCAACTATGAAGAGAGTGTGCGCTTCTGCACCGAGGGTCTGAAGCTGGCTTCCGACAGTCTTTTAAGAGATCAGGTAGCCAATTTTGATGTTTCTCTGGCTACTAATCTATGGGAGCTTGGCCGAAAGGACGAAGCCTACCTCAGACTCGGCGAGGCTGCGGATATTCTTGAAAAAGAGGCTGCCAAAGACTGCTCATATATTACCGCAGACGATTATGTTTATTCGCTTGGCGTATATATACAGTCGCTATACAGCGACTGCCGTTATCGCGATGCCATAGCGCTACTGCCGCGTTATGAACAGGCCATGGATTGTCTTGAGTCAAAAGATGATATTCCCGACGGCCTCGTGGATATGCGCCGTGCGAGCGCGTATGCTGCATTTGCATCTATGCTGGCTCTTGAAGGTGACAACCGTAAGGCGGATGAACTTTATCGCAAGCTACTGGAGACAGATTATTCGAAAACGCCTGACGGCAGCCAGCTGCTCGTGCCTTATCTGTTGGCCCGGAAACGCTATGCCGAGGCCTTGAGTTACCTTAAGAATGAAAAAGAATACTGGCAGGCAAATGCCGACACATTGAGCTATGACTATATCGACACTCATTTGAAACGGGAGCAGGAGGCATACACCGGTTTAAATAAAACAGCGGAAGCCCTGCGTGTTGCCAATACCATCCAACAGATGAGCGACACTCTTCGTGAGCGCGAGCGAAGCGCCAAAGCTCTTGAGCTGGCCGAGATTTATAAGAGTCAGGAGCAAGCGCTAAAGCTTGAAAAGCAATCGGCATCAATTTTAATCCGCAACATCATAATAGGTTCAGCACTAATTTTCCTAATACTTGCAGTTGTATTCATAATAAGAATCTTGCGCTACAATAAGACTATCGGTAGCAAAAACAAGGTAATGGTGAAGACCATTGATGAATTGATGGGCTATAAAGATGAACTGTTTGTGCGACAGGAAGAGGTCTTTCAGTTAAGGAAAGAGCTTGATGAGGCGAAAAAGAAGACAGGCATAGAAGCACCGTCAATAGAAACAGTCGAAAAGAATGATAATGAATCCGAATCAATCGAAATTCCTGAAAAAAGCGAATCCCTATTAACGGAAGGTGATAAGATGGTGTATATTCGCATGGATCATGAAATTCAGGCACGAAGGCTATACCTAAACCCGAATTTCTCCCGAAAAGACCTTATGGCGGAATTCAAAATTTCAGCCAACAAATTCTCCATATTGTTCAAGGAATTTGCCGGATGTTCCTTCTCACAATATATTCAGAATTGTCGTCTCGATTACGCAGTGAAACTTATGAAAGAGAATCCGCAATGGAATTTTCATGCCATAGCAAAAGAGGCACAGATGTCGAATGGCGCATTCTACAGCCATTTCAAACGCAGGTTTGGCATGAGTCCTTCCGATTTCAGGACTGGGGAAGCTTCAATTTCATCACAAGATCAAAGCGAATAAGTATCAGCCGGTCATAAGGGTGTATCATTGTGTAGAAAGCGCTGAGAAAGCCGCCAGTTTAAGGAACGATTCCTAATGATTCTTCTTATGACGGCAGTGTGCTTCACATTGCCGTCATGGGGAGTTTTGTCCGAATATAACCTTGACCGGACGCTGATTTCCTTGTCGGCGGATATGGCGGCACTCTTACAACAATTCTGTCATGAGTCATGCCCTGACAATAATGTTTGGGAAAGGTGACGAGCCTATATGGGAATTTTACAGTCATTTTTCAACCCGTTGGAGTGAATTTAAGGAAGATCTGATATGGCGCTTCTTTACCGGACAGTAATGGTTGTGAATCTTAATAAACTTGACAACACAGACCTCCGGATGGCTTGGGGCAATGTCATAAAGACTGTAGAAAGAGTTAGTTCTTTGTGATTATAGTAGCATCATCTAAACGACGAGCTATCAACAGCACGCTTTTCTAATCGTTGCGGTATTATTTATTTCATTATTTACTAATAATTTCGTATCTTTGCAAACTATGAATAACTAAACGGATATTGAAAGAGATATTAGTAATGAATAATGATATATTGACCATAGGGGGACGCGGGTTCACGTCGCGTCTGTTTGTGGGAACCGGCAAGTTTTCGTCGCCGGACGTAATGCTTGAGGCCGTCAAGGCTTCAGGCTCGCAGATGATCACAGTGGCGATGAAGCGCGTCAACATGATGAACGAGGCCACGGACGAGATGATGACCCACATCAACCGCGAGCACGTTCAGCTGCTGCCCAACACTTCAGGCGTACGTACCGCCGACGAAGCCATACTGGCCGCACAGATGAGCCGCGAGATATTCCAGACCAACTTCATCAAGCTTGAAATACACCCCGATCCGCGCTATCTGATGCCGGATCCCATAGAGACTCTGAAAGCCACCCGCGAGCTGGCCAAGGAGGGCTTCGTGGTGCTTCCCTACATTCAGGCCGATCCTGTGCTGTGCAAACTTCTTGAGGAGGCCGGAGCATCTGCAGTGATGCCTCTTGCAGCCCCGATCGGTACCAACAAGGGCCTGGTGACTCGCGACCTGCTGGAGATAATCATCGAGCAGTCGCAGCTTCCCGTTGTGGTAGATGCCGGCCTCGGTGCTCCTTCACATGCCGCCGAGGCTATGGAAATGGGTGCTGATGCCGTGCTGGTGAACACTGCGATTGCAGTTTCCGGTGACCCCGTCATGATGGCTCAGGCATTCGCCGAGGCCGTGCACGCCGGACGCCGGGCATTCCTGGCAGGACTCGGTGCTGTATCATCAAACGCCCAGGCCACAAGCTCATTAACCGCATTCTTCAACGATTAATACCTTATTTCATTCTATGAAAATCGAAAACATCGACGTCTCCTCCTACCCTAAGTCGGAGAAAATATACGTACAGGGATCACGCCCCGACATCCGCGTGGGCATGCGCAAGATCCATCAGTACCCCACAGTAAAGATAGAGAACGGCAAGCGTGTGGAATACCCCAACGAGGATATCACGGTCTACGACACATCGGGTCCCTACACCGATCCGGACATCAAGACCGACATCAACAAGGGCCTTCCCCGCGAGCGCATACAATGGGTGCTCGACCGCAACGACACAGAGGAACTTGACGACATCACCAGCCAGTACGGCCGCATGCGCCGCGACGACAGGAGCCTGGACGCCATACGTTTCCCCGTCAGCCACAAGCCCCGTCGCGCCAAGGCAGGACACCGTGTCACACAGATGCACTATGCCCGCAAGGGCATCATAACTCCAGAAATGGAGTATGTTGCTATCCGGGAGAATCTTGACAACGAAGCTCGCGGCATCAAGAGCTATATAACGCCCGAGTTCGTGCGTCAGGAAGTGGCAGCCGGCCGCGCCGTAATCTCCTCCAATATCAACCACCCGGAGGCCGAGCCTATGATAATCGGTCGCAAGTTCAGCTGCAAGCTCAACACAAACATCGGCAACTCCGCCCTGTCGTCGGGCATCGAGGAGGAAGTGGCCAAAGCCGTGTGGAGCTGCTACTGGGGCGGCGACACGCTGATGGACCTCAGCACCGGCGACAACATCCACGAGACGCGCGAATGGATTATCCGCAACTGTCCCGTACCGATGGGTACCGTGCCTATCTATCAGGCTCTTGAGAAGGTGAATGGTGACGTCAGCAAACTGACTTGGGAGATATACCGCGACACCCTCATAGAGCAGGCCGAGCAGGGCGTGGACTACTTCACCATCCATGCCGGAGTGCTTAAGGAACATGCCGCACTGGTGGGCGAGCGTCTTACAGGCTGCGTGTCGCGCGGCGGTTCCATCATGACCCAGTGGTGCGTGCTGCACAATCAGGAAAGTTTCCTGTACGAGCACTTCGACGAAATCTGCGAGATTCTGAACAAGTACGATGTAGCCGTATCACTCGGCGACGGCATGCGTCCCGGCTCCATCCACGATGCCAACGACCGCGCACAGTTCCTTGAGCTGGATGTGCTTGGCGAACTCTGCGCCAAGGCATGGGAGCACGACGTACAGGTGCTGATAGAAGGTCCCGGACACGTGCCGATGCAGAAGATTCCCGAGAACATGGACCGTGAAATCAAGTCGTGCCACGAGGCTCCCTTCTACACACTCGGCCCGCTTACCACCGACATCGCCCCGGCATACGACCATATCACATCGGCTATCGGAGCAGCCATCATCTCGGCGCTCGGAACGGCCATGATATGCTATGTGACGCCCAAGGAGCACCTGTCGCTCCCCACGCTGTCTGACGTGCGCGAGGGTGTGGTGACTTACAAGATCGCCGCCCACGCCGCCGACATCGCCAAGGGATTCCCCGGCGCAACCGTTCGCGACGACGCACTTTCCAAGGCGCGCTACGACTTCCGCTGGAAGGACCAGTTCAACCTGAGCCTTGACCCGGAACGTGCCAAGGAATATTACCTCCAGTCGCGCCGTGAGGCTCCCGATGCCAACGACCGTTTCTGCACCATGTGCGGCCCCAACTTCTGCGCTATGCGTATATCGCAGGACATCGCCGACAAATGCGAACAATAAAAGGATTATAAACAACTGAAAATGTCAGTAACGACAGATAAAGAAATCAATTCATTCAAGGCTCCGAGCGACCCGACGCCCAATGCTATATTCGGTCATGGATTCACCGATGTGATCGGCGACTATGACTGGGACGATACGTTCCGCATGGTTCGCGAGGCAACGGACGCCGACGTGCGACGTGTGCTGGCCAAGGCCGCGCGTAACGTGAAGCAGCTGACACCGGAGGAATTCGCTGTGCTCATTTCCCCCGCTGCCGACGCGCACCTGGAGGAAATGGCGCAGCTTAGCCGCCACTTCACCCGCGAGCGCTTCGGCAACGTGGTGTCGCTGTATATCCCGATGTACGTCACCAATGCTTGCACCAACAAGTGCGTGTATTGCGGTTTCAACTTCGATAACAAAATGCCGCGCACCATCCTGACCATGGAGCAGGTGGAGGCGGAATGCAAGGCAATCAAGAAGCTCGGTCCGTTCGAGAACATACTGATTGTCACCGGCGAATGGCCGTCGAAGTGCGGTGTCGATTACCTGGAGAACGTATTGCAGGTGTGCCGTCCCTATTTCCACAACATGACCATCGAGGTGATGCCGCTTCGTTCGTCGCAATACGAGCGCCTGACACACTCCGGACTGAACGGCGTGGTCTGCTTTCAGGAGACATACCACAGGGAATCGTACAGGAAGTATCATCCGTGGGGCATGAAAAGCCACTACGAATGGCGTCTGAACGGATATGACCGAATGGGCGACGCAGGAGTACACAAGATAGGTCTCGGCGTATTGCTCGGTCTTGAGGACTGGCAGCCCGACGTGGTGATGATGGCGCGGCATCTGCGTTATCTTCAGAAGAAGTACTGGCGCTCGCGCTATTCGGTCAATTTTCCGCGTATGCGTCCGTCGGAGAGCGGCTATCAGCCCAAGAGCATCATCTCCGACCGCGAATTGGTGAAGCTGACCTGTGCGTTCCGCATCTTTGACCATGATGTGGACATCTCGTTCTCCACACGCGAGGCACCGGAGTACCGCAATCATATCTTCCCGTTAGGTGTGACGTCACTTAGCGCCGGAAGCAAGACGGAACCTGGAGGATATTGCAGCACGCCCGAGGCTCTGGAGCAGTTCGAAGTGTCGGACGAACGCACTCCGACCGAAGTAATCGAGGCTATCGCCGCCGGCGGCTACCAGCCTGTATGGAAGGACTGGGATTCCGTTTTTGATTGATTCCGGGCACTGTTGAACCGATAGGGCGCCTCACTTGTTCTCATAGTGAGGCGCCTTGTTTTTGGGGCCTACGGTAATATGTTTTTTTTCGATTAAATTTAAGAGGATATTATGAAATTCAGTCAACCACGTCTACCATACGCGGTAGACGCCCTGCAGCCGTACATATCTCGTAATACGATCGATTATCACTACGGCAAACATGAGAGCAACTATATCAACACTCTCAACTCTCTGATAGAAGGCACGGAATTCGAGAACATGTCTCTTGAAGACATAATCGTGAAGAGCGAGGGCAAGATCTTCAACAATGCCTCGCAGGCCTGGAACCACATATTCTATTTCTTCCAGTTCTCGCCCGAAGGTCTGAAAGAACCGACAGGCAAACTGCGCGAGAAGATAGACGCCACCTTCGGTTCGTTCGACGAGTTCAAGCGTCAGTTTGAGGAGAAAGGCGCCACCCTGTTCGGTTCCGGATGGGTCTGGCTTTCAGCCGACAAAAACGGAGACCTTCACATCACTCAGGGTCCTAACGCCGGCAACCCCATGACCGATGGCCTGCGTCCAATCATGACGTTCGACGTATGGGAGCACGCATACTATCTGGACTATCAGAACCGCCGTGCCGATTACCTGAAGCAGCTGTGGAACATCGTGGACTGGGACATCGTTTCCATGCGCTACGAGTAAGTGCACAGGATAACGATAACCGATAACTAAGAATGGAACATAAAACGCGGATTCGCTAAATCCGCGTTTTATATTCCGCTATCTTTATCTATTGTCTATCCCCTAATTAACGTAGTAGGCTCTTACCTCTCCCACAGGAAGCTTGCCGACTAAGTATAACGGAATGTGCTGGCTGTCTGTCGAGATCCAGGTATCGATATCGTCACTTGATTTGGTACCCCCTCCGGTGGTGAACCTAAACTTGATGTGATAGGCTTCGCGAGTCTGTTTGTTGCGTAGCTTTATATTTTTACGACCTTCGCAACGTATGGTAACCGTCTCGGAGCGTGAGCCGGAAAAGACCGTGGCCTTATATACATAATGTTTTTCGGTCAGCCGGTCATAATCCAGAGTCCGCAGATAATAGAATATCGAAAGCATGTCGAACACAGGACCTGTGCCGGTTATCTTATGCCGTTTAACGGTCGTCTTGCCGTTACGGGTCTTATACTTGACGGTTTCACCCTTGGTGACTCCTCGAAACCTGGTATACGATATCTCCGTGCGGTCGTGATGGTCCTTCTCATGCGTGATTTTGGTATATGACACGGGCGAAAGATCCACCTTATTGATGGTGCCTAACAGTGTGTCGCGCGTCATATAAATCTTGTCGGCCCAGGGACGCGTCTTGCCCGCAAGCATCAGGTCATAGTGTTGCCCGCGCTGACGCAGCGACAACGTCGCATCGCCCGCATCCTTATGTATCAGTCCCCACTTATAACTGATTACATAATGCAGCGTCTCGTTGTGGAAAGTCACAGCCAGACATTGCACACTTATTATTATAGATATTAATACAAACAGGATTCTTCTCATCATAATACCATGTTATTCACATTACATATTAGAATAACAAACAAACTTCAGGTTTAACCCAAATTCCCTCTGAAACTCGTCACTTATCACTCGTCACTAATCATGGTGGTAGGGTTCTCCCCGCAGTATGGTCATGGCGCGGTACATCTGTTCCACAAAGAACAGGCGTATCATCTCGTGGTTGAAGGTCATCTTTGACATCGACACCTTGCCGTCGGCTCTGTCATATACAGCCGGACTGAATCCGTATGGGCCGCCGATCACAAACACTATGCGCTTGCGGCCTGAAGCCATCTGCTTCTCCATCCACACCGCAAACTCGCGCGAGGTAAATTCCTTGCCGCGCTCATCCAATAATATGACCATGTCCGACGGCTGCAGCTTGGCAAGTATGACCTCGCCCTCCAATTCCTTCTGACGCGCCTCGGCCAATTGTCCCGCTCCCTTGACGTCGCGCAGCCATTCCGTCCGAAACGTCATGTAACGTCGCAACCGTCCCTCATATTCTTTGATACCTTCTTCCACAAACTTTATATTGGTCTTTCCTATCGCAAGAAGCACTACTTCCATATAATGAGCATGTTTTGAAATTAAAACTTCTTAAAACGTCCTTAACAAAATTTTGCTAAATGCCGTCTAAACCTTTGGGCATAAACCGCGGTCTATAATTACGAAACGAAAAAAAATGGAAAATATGAAGAAATCAATGATTGGAATTGCATGTATGCTGGGATTCGGCATCGCAACAGCATACGCACAGACCGCCACTCCTTGCGGCGCATCCGCAAACTGCGCACCTCAGAACTGCGCGCAGGTAAACTGTCAGCAGACCAACTGTCCGCAAACTGACTGCGCACAGATTCCCTGCAACCGTCAGTATAAAGCGCGTCCCGCACAGTGCAACGGCTTCAGCTGCTTCAACGGACTGAACCTCACTGACACCCAGAAGCAGCAGCTTCAGGCTCTCTGCAAGAATTATGGCGAGAAACGTCAGGCACTGCGTGGGGATGCCAAGCAGAACAAACAGCGCAACGACTCGCTGAAGAAGGACCTGCGCAACCAGGCACAGGACCTGAAGCGTCAGCAGCTTGCCGACATCAAGAAGATCCTGACTCCCGAGCAGTACACCCAGTTCCTGGAGCAGAACTACCTCAACAAAGGCCCGAAGCACGCCGCACGCGGCAACTTCAAGCACCACAAGTTCAGAAAGGATGAAAAGTTCGGAAAGAGATTCAACATTGAAGGCAGTAAGATAGCCAAGGCTGATAAAAATGCCAAGAAGGCTGACAAGCGCGACCGCCGCTAATCATCCTGACAAAACATCTACAAAAAAGGCGATATGCACCGATTCACGTGCACATCGCCTTTTTTGTTTCAGTATTCATGTGTGCATGTCGCCTTTTTGTTTCAGTATGAAGCTTTAGCTACCTCTATCAGTCCAACCGATACTCATTCCCGGCCCCTTCTTCCGTATGGGTGCCCACCACCTTGCGGTCCAGCTCCGTGAATTCTACATCAGTGCTTTCCTCCACATAATCGCATTTACTGCATTTGAAGTAATTGCGATAATGGTCCAGCCGGTAGGTCACCTCATAATCAATAAACTCATACTCGTTGTGATCGCGGGCCATCGTGTGCTCGTCCTTCTTTGTTGTCTTTTCCGTCTTGTGGCCATCGCGATAAGTAGTGATAGTTGTAACCTCCGTCCATGCCTTCCATTTCTCGGTGCGCGTGCCCAGCAGCCTGTTGAACACTATATCCTTACCTTTCTTAATCTCATCATATTCGAAGACCCTGTGATCGAAGTCGATAGTATATAGTCTGTGACACTTGGGACAACGCAGCTTTGCAGGCCTGCACAACGGACTTGAGGCAAGCAGGAAGCAATACCAGGTCATGTACCATATCAGCACGCACCAGAAGGGGAACATCCCCCATGCCATCATCATCACACACCAGCTATATGCGCATATACCTGCCACAACAGCCATCAGCAATTTCAGCCATCTGTCAGACAGAAACGCAAACACCCGGGGGAACTTCACCAGCCAGCCCATCAGCAGTACCGGAAGCGTCTGTGCCATGAACATCATAATGAACCCGGCCAGCAGAATAATCGGAATCATAAGCAAAGCTCCCGCACGTTTCCAACCTGACATCGTGGGATCGCTCATGGCGTTGTAACGTGAATCTCGCACCATCACCGAAGTTAACGGCCAGTCGATGATGGTTGAAGCCATAGGCACGCGTTTTAGCCAAGAAGATGCACGCGATGTCCATTCACTATAAGTCACGCCGGTTGCTATGGAATCGCTTGAAAATGTAACCGTGGGTAGCTGCATCGTTCCCGTGGTGGGGTCGAACACCTTCCACGAATAGCTTGCTTCGAGGCCCTGCGGTGTGCTGTGCACCTGTATCGGCGAACCTAAAGCCTTGTCCACTTCCACCATATTCTTCCCTTCGGTCTTTGACTTGAATTTCTTCATGGAGCATACTCCTACGACGCCGTCGCTATTGTAGGCGTAATCGTCCCAATCTTTCAATACAGGTATGAAGTCCTTTGTAGAACGGTCATCCTCCTCGCCGGCACTGTTCTTGAATACATACTTTGATGTCGCACCGCTACCCGTACCGCAAATTGTAACGGTATCACCTTCGAATTTGCCCTTTGTTACCACCTGCCGGATCTGGGGCAATTGCGCGGCGTCAATCCATCCGCGCTCCCCTTTCGAAGACTGCACAAGCCATTTCTGACCGAACGACGAACGGTCGATGGCCAGCACACGTATACTGTCGCCGGCGGGCAACACCTGTTTTATGGTATCCTTGTCGAACCGCTGGGTCATTACTGCCTGCCGCGTCAACTGGATTGTCGGGCCGTCACTCTTGAGATTGTACGATGTTGATGATAACAACACGAATACTAATGCGGCCACTATGACTATAATCCATTTCAGGCAGGCACGCGGCGAATTGGAGGTCTCGAAAAAGATGCTTCTGATGCTCATGATGTATAAGTTATTGTGGGCCAAAGTTAATCAAAAAGGAGCAAACTGAGGTGTAACTATTCGTAAATACCGGTAACAATTCGTAAAAAATGATTCACAAACCGTATGAATCACCGTTTTTACAACTTATGTGTGTTAATGTTGTTATATATGGTAGAGATAATGGATTTCTACAGGAAGTCAAAGACAGAAATTATTATGGAAAAATTTAATGAGATTATCGCATCCGACAAACCGGTGCTGGTGGATTTCTATGCCACATGGTGCGGTCCCTGCAAGATGATGCATCCGGTGCTTGAGGATGTTGCGAAGAATGTAGGCGACAATGCCCGAGTCATAAAGATTGATATCGATAAGAACGAGGAACTGTCCCGCGTATATCAGGTGCGCTCGGTGCCGACGCTCATGATATTCAAGAACGGCGAACTGAAATGGCGCACGTCGGGCGTAACTCCCGCCGCAACTCTGGAGGAGGAACTGAAAAAGTATTATTGATTGACGTAGTGACGCCCGATACGGCGTCATCAGGATTTATCGGACATGTCGGAAGGATTCTTTCCGGCATGTTCCTTTTTGTGTCTCTCGCCTTTATATTCCAATGGACGGAACAGACGTGCGAGACGCGGCACGAACGATATACATACCAGCATGGCCATCACGGCCAGATATATCAGCGACCAGTTTATCAAAGTGCGCTTGCCGTCATACGGAAGTAAGTCAACCTCTGCGTTGACGTTATTTCCGGCCTCAGCAGCCGTAAACTCGTCTTCGTTGATGGAATATAGACTCGTTTTCCACTTGATGACTCCATCCTTCAGATACACGACAGCCGGATTGCCGCGGGCCAGTTCCTTGATGGCTGTATCGTCGGCGGTATATATGTCGTAACCCGGCATGCTCATATCCTCCCACTCGGCTATGTCGCCGGTATGAGCCGCGACAATAGCTACAAAACGGATATCCTTTGCCGTAGCCCAGTCGTGAAGCATGTTGATCTTATAGGTGGTGGATGCGGATATCCGGTCTAACGACGGGATCAGCAACAGCAATTCCTTACCTTCGCTATCTATGGCCTCGGATGTGACTTCTTCGTTGCCATCCCTGTCCATCACACTGAAATCGTGGCCTGTCTCCTTGTTTTTATCGCCGTCGGGAAATATCTCCTTACGGCTTACGAATGTCCAGCCTGAGTCATCGGAAGGCACTTCCTCTGCCGTGAAATCCTTTGTGACGCCGTCCTTGGTGTACGTGAACAGAAATGTCGTATCCTCGCTTTCTTCATTCTGTTCTACCTCGGCGCCCAGATCGGTTCCGACGGCGAAAGGCCGGAAATCGAGCATGGGCTGTATATTATATCCGTACCAGCAGATACAGATCATATACAGCACCGTGGCCACGAAAGCCATCCACTGGAAAGCCGGCGTTATGATACACGGGACCCGACGGTTGAACTTAATAAGCCATATAATGAGGCAGGTAATGGCCACGTTCTTCCAGAAAGTGGCCCAATTGGATATTACCAGTGCATCGCCGAAGCATCCGCAATCCGCCACAGGATCGGCTATCGCTATCCACAGCGTCAGCGGCAGCATCACGCACATGAACAGCAATGCGAACATTGGCGCCGACTTGCGATAGCATCCGAATATCAGATATATGCCAATCAGAAACTCAAGCGCGCAGAGTCCGAACACTCCTGCCAGTATAAGACTGTCGTACAGAGGCATCCCCATAGCCACAAGATATTCGTCCATCTTGTAGACAGTGCCCCAGGGGTCTATTCCCTTGACGAAACCAGAGAATACAAACACGCCTCCGGTGACAATCCTGCACAGCCATGTCACCAGAGCAATCAGCGTATGCCTGTGAGTATTATTGTTTAAGCTTGATGAGGGCGAAGATTGCATAATTGATTATATCCATATAGTTGGCGTCAATACCCTCGCTGATCATGGTATGTCCGTCATGACCCTCTATCTCCTTGGTGCGCATCAGTTTCTGGAGGATAATATCGGTGAAACTGCTGACCCTCATATTGCGCCAGGCCTCGTCGTAATCGTGATTCTTATTCGTCATCAACGATGTGGCGCGTTCTATTTCCCTGTCATAGAGTCTCAGCGCTTCTTCTGCTGGTATGGGATCTCCGCATCCGAGTTCCATCTGTATCAGCGCGATGGCGCAGTAATTCACGATTCCGATGAACTCCGGAACAATACCTTCGTTCACAGCGGCGTTACTCTCGCCTTTCTCCTCAAGCGAGCGTATGCGCCGTGCCTTGATGTATATCTGATCCGTCAGACTCATCGGCCGCATCACACGCCATGAAGTGCCGTAATCCTGAAGTTTCTTACCGAATATATCGCGACATACGGATATTGCCTCACTAAATTCCTTTGCTGTGTCAGACATAAGGTCAGAATTTTTTGCCGAAAACTATGGCACAGAATGTGTTGAACAATATTCTGGCATCGAACCAGAATGATCCGTGCTCCAGATAATACAGGTCGTACTCCAGACGCTTAAGCATCTTCTCCATCGTATCCGTGTATCCGTTGTATAGTGTTGCATACGACGTCGCTCCCGGTCGGATCTGATACAGCAACTCGTAACGGTTGTCGTGACGCATTATCTGATCGATGAAGAATTTCCTCTCGGGTCTGTAGCCGATTAATGCCATATCTCCTTTAAGCACGTTGTACAGCTGTGGTATTTCATCAAGATGGTGTGCACGTATGAAACGTCCCACTTTTGTAAGACGCGCGTCGATTTCTCCGTGCGAGCAACTCAGCTGAGGGCCTAAAGCCTCGGCGTCCATCCGCATGGTACGGAACTTATAGATATTAAATGGTTTGCCGTAACGGCCTATACGTTCCTGTTTGAATATTATAGGACCGCCGTCCTGTAACTTGACGGCCAATGCGCAGATGGCGCATATCGGAGAGAATACTACCAATGCCAATGCCGACAATACCATGTCACACCCCCGTTTGACGCTACGCGACACCCATGACCTATGCGTGCTGACGGCCGGTTCTTTCGGTCGCTCCGGAGTCTTCAATTTCTCCGGGGCGCTTATGGTTACAGCTTCGGATTGTTTGCTATGTATCAATGTTTTCAACGCTCCAGTATTGATTGGTCTGCCGCCTCCCTAATCGCGTTCCTTGTTTATGGTCAGGATAACGGCTGTCTATTTAACGCTTTTTTTGTCGATATGTTATATCGCCGGTTTGTTAATATCGGTCATTTTATCCTGAACCAATACCCCAATGTAATGGACAGAGCCATCGGATTGGATGATTTGAAATGATCGGTGCGGCCTGCCGGCAATACGTTTGCGATTCCGAAGTAATACCTGGCCTCGAGATAAATTGAATGTCTGCGTGTAAGACCTATCTCGCCACCAAGACCTCCCGAAATGCCGAAATCCACGGTTCCTTTAGTGGGATAGCCGTACTGCTGCGATGTATGCACAGGGAAATCGGGAATTGATCCGACATTCGCGTAATCGAAATTTGATTTCACTGAATCTCCGATCTTGAAACTTACCGACGGACCGAGATTAATGAAGAACTTATGTCGGCGCCCGAAATATATATGCGACATGAAGGGAATCTGCACATAATTGATGGTGCGTGAATACGAAAACGGCTCGCCGTCGAAATTCTCTGCCCATCCGCGCTGTTCGAGGTTGGCTTCGACTATAAAGCCGAAATGCTTTTCCTCCGTATACCTGAAATTAATTCCTGCATTGGCGCCGGGCAGAAACTTCTGCCGTATGCTTGGCGAGAACATCACCTGTGACAGATTAACGCCGCCATGCACGCCAAGCGACATCTGCGCTTCGTAATGAGTCTGGGCAACGCTCGGCAATACGCATAATATCGCTGCCGCCAGCATCGATGACACTCTTTTCATTTCACCACTGTTTTTTCAATCGAGTCATAAGGTGTAAATCTGACCATATATACGGATCGATTTAACAAACCGCTCCAGTTGCTGGGACGTTCCAGATAGAATTCGCTTTGTACAGTTCCTGAGGGCTGTCCCATTGCGTTTATGTCGCCGTTACCTGCCGCAAGTCCTTCAAGGAAATACAGTGCGGTATCATATCCTATACCGGAATATACGGGGAAAGTATTCGGAACAGCAGAGTTGTAGAGCTGACGGTATCGCATACTGAAATCCGAATTGTTGCGCTGTGCTTTGGTCATATAGAACCGTGCGGGTATCTCTACGTCGGCATTATGAAATTTCTCTGCCAATACCTCGTCGAACACAATCCAGTTGGGACGGCCTATTACGGTCACTTCGGATTCCGGAGTCTTGATCTTTGCATCGTTCACCGCATCGAGGAACTCTATTACATCAGCTTTCCTGGTGGGATAACTGTAAAGCAGATACTTGCCTTTTGCGTTGAGCGGGAGAGACCGCAGATCCTCTACCGAACGCGAACGCACCCGCGACGGATCCCAGATGGCCTGCAATGATTCCGCAAGAGCGTCGTTGGGGTCTTTTTCCCCCGTGAAAACCAGTGAATACGCGCCATACTTCTGGAATATCCAGTTCGCCACCTCTTCATTGAAGTAATCGGGGGTGGTGATCAGCTGCACCATATACGGATTTGACTGGAAATCCACGTTCTTCACGTCCAGTGTATTGATAACGGGAACGCGACGGTCATTCGCATATCCGGCAAGCCATTCGGGAAAATCAGTTTCTGCCGTGCTCATCACCACGGTGGGCCTGAATGTGTCGAGTTCTCCTACAGTGCTGTCTGAATTTCCACCCTCCAGCATCTTCAGCGAAATTTTCGAACCGCTGTTCTTCAGCTTGTCTACTGCCATCAGCACACCCCTCATTATCTCCCTGTCACGGCGTGAAGAGGGATTGTCGGATACGACGGCGAAGCGAATTTCGTTATAGTCAGTGCTGTCGTTTATACCGTTGATATCGGCATATATTTCCTGGACGTCACGCTTGTCTTCTTCCACGATTTGCCTGGAAACTTCCTCGCTTGCTATTATCGGCACCCCGATATATACGTTCTTTTTCAATTCGACACCTGAGTTGGCTTCCATCAATGCTTCCGCAGGAATTCCATATCTGCGGGCTATGGAGTTCCAGGTCTCATCCTTTTTTACCTTATGGGTCCTGAAGCCTTTCAACACATCTTCGCGCACCATCTCTGTCGTCATTACTATCCCGGTGCCCGATGCAGGAATACGTATTGTCTCTCCGGCTCGGAAATTACGTTCCGAAACGCCCGGGTTGCTCTTAAGCAATGCCTCGACCGACACATTATACTTTTTACCTATGCCATATAGAGTCTCCCCGGTCTGAATACGGTGATATTCGACCCCGTTATTCTTATCTGTCGCATTTTGCTGCGGGTTGCTGATAATCAGAATGTCGCCGGCCTTGATATAATCTCCGGCACCGGGGTTGAGTTTTATAAGTTCTCCTGTGGTCATGCCGTATACGCGGGCAATGGAACTTAGGGTCTCCCCCCTTTCGATACGATGTGTCACTCCGTTATTACCGGTTTCTGTTACATTGTCGGCAGTACTTTTTTGTGTGTTACCATCCGTGTCGCAGGGATAAAAAAGCACTGAGCCTTTCTTCAGAGTTGTAAGTTCACCGGGATTCGACTGCTGAATCAGCTTCTCGTCCCATCCGAACTGACGGGCTACGCCATACATGGTGTCGCCTTTCTTTACCTGATATTTGTAATAGGATTGCCCCATTACGGTCACCTTGCTTAGCGTGGACGACAATGCAGTCGCAGTCATCGTCACTATCATTAACATCACGGTCAGTATGCTCAGTTTCTTCATCTATATTTCAATTTGCCGGAGAGGTCCGGGCGTTGCGGTTCTTATACCCGACAACGTTGATGTCTCCTCCTTTTTTATATTTTTTACCGTCCGATCCCTTTGCTTCTATTACATAGTAATATACACCGGGGCCTACAGTCTTTCCTTTGTACTTACCGTCCCACCCCTGGTTCGGATCGCTGAAATGGTATATCTTGTTTCCGTATCGGTCGAATATGGTACAGTTGAAATCAAGCAACGACCTGTATGCCACCTTCCACACGTCGTTCACCCCGTCGCCGTTGGGTGTAAAGGCATTGGGTATGCGCAGTTCCGATGCACCTATCGATATGGTATATGTCTCGCCGTAGACTTCGCACGTACCGTCGGCATTACTCCCTATGTAACGTACGTAATAAGTTCCTTCGTCCTCGAAAGTATACTCCACTTCGCGTTCGTTCCACCGATAATCGATGTTCTGGAACTCAGGATCCGCCGACATCTGCCACTCGTCATGAATGACGGCTTCGGTAACGTATGCCGTAAATACTATTACAGCCGGAGCGGAGCCGCCGAGTCCTCCTTCCCCTGAGCTTCCGTTCACAATGTTTGACGGGTCGCTGTCTTCCGTTTCCTCGGGGAGATTGGTCTGAACCGCATTGGTATGAGCGTCAATCCCGTTCGGAGACAAAGTCATAGACGTGGCCTTCTGTTCCATTCCCCACTCTGCCAGGAAACGGTCGCCACTTACCGTAACAGAAGTGGAGCAATATAATGGAGTAGTGAGAGTTACGGTATTTGTCAGATATTCCAGGTCCTTTGCCGTATGCTCTGTTACATAATCCGTAGCTGTGTCGTCCCATATCCAGGTATCGTAACTGACCTCTATGTCGCGACTGAGTGTGGCACGTCGTCCGTCGATTGTGAAATAATGGATGGCAGGACCAGTGCCTTCTACATCAAGATTGGTATATGAGCAGTCCTGCGTGTCGTCAAGCCCTACGGACGATACTGAAAAAGGTTGAATCGCGTAATTTACAAGCCATATACATGTATTGCGGCCATTTTCGGTCAGGATATACCCCATCTCTCCCTGCGGTCTGTCGATTATGGCTGTATTGCCGTCCCAGTGAAACTGAACCGGCTCGGCATATCCGCCACCGAGAGTACTGTAACGGCTTACTTCCAGATCGGCTGACGCTCCTTCGATGCGCATTTCCGTCAGTTCTGCTGTATCGTATGCCACGAATATGCGGTCAAGTCCCGTATTCTTAGGAGCTTCTACTTCTATCACCTTCCTGCTCTGACCTTGAAACCGTACGGTTGCACTGTCTGCAGAAGTGATTACCGCAGCTGCCATATATACGGCAATTAGTATGCCCGATATTCCGGTATCAACTTTCATAGCTCCGAGCCTTAGGTATTTTCTCTTTTCTTTTATAAGAACGGAGTCGCACGACGCTTAGTGTATCATCAGAACTTGCTTGCACGATAATACAGGCCAAGTCCTATGAGCAGATACACGACATTGGGTATTTCCATCGCGATGAACGGTGTGGTCATCCCCGAAATCGCAAACTGGCTGGTCAGCGAAGAGAACAGAATATAACTGAAACTCAGGGCCAGTCCCACTCCGATGTTTATACCCATTCCACCCTTGACCTTCTTGGCCGACAGCGACAGTCCGATCAGAGTCAGGATAAAAGCCGCTGCCGTCGAAGCATAGCGCCGTTCCTTCTCTATCTCGAAGCTTTCGATATTGGCTACTCCGCGCTTCTTCTGTTTCTCGATAAATTCCGTGAGCTGAGGCGTAGTGAGCGTTTCCTGATCATTGGCCTGTATCAGGAAATCTCTCGGTTCCACCGGTATAAGCGTGTCCTTCTGAGCGCCTCGCGTCACTTTCTCGGTCATGCCGTCGAAATCGCGTATCATATAGTTGTACAGAGTCCAGTGGTACTGCCTCGTCGTGTCGTATGTTGCACGCTGCGATGTCATTCGCGACACAAGTTCCTTGTCCTGGAATTTGTCGAGACTGAATCGATAGGCCGTCTTATTCGTGCTTTCGTATCGTCCTATGTACATCACCACGCCCGGCTTTGCCATGAGCTGAATGTCCGTACCGGTCTTTACCTCCTTGTTTTTCACATACTTGTTGTAATAGTTAATCTGCCGTATGTTTGTGGGAGGTATCAGATAGTTGCTTAGAACAAACGTCAGTGCGGCAATGACGGCCGCACCGTACATATAGGGACGCATCAGGCGGTTGAAGCTGATGCCGCTGGACAGCATCGCTATTATTTCCGAATGGTCGGCCAGTTTGGTCGTAAAGAATATCACGGAAATGAAAGTGATAAGAGGTGCCAGCTGCAATGCGAAATAAGGCAGGAACGACATGAAATAATCGAAAATCGTTTCCTTCAGCGGTGCCCTCAGAAACGCGTCAAGCTTCTCGGTGATCGCGAACATCGCTATTACCGCAAGTATCAGTATAGTGGCAAAGAAATACGTTCCTAAAAATTTCTTTAATATGTATATGTCAAGTATCTTAAGGCCGGGCAGACCCTTGTAACCGGCCATAAGACCACGTGGGCCGGGAACGGTCTTGTACTTACGCACACGTCCTTTCCGCAGCTTCATCAGCTTACGGTAACGACGCTTGCGTTTCAGACCTTCCTCCCACTTCATAACCGTCTTGTCACGTTAACGACCATCTCCTCTTTCCAGCTCTTGAAATCGCGGGCCAGTATATGCTTGCGTGCCTCGCGCACCAGCCAAAGGTAGAACGCGAGATTATGGATTGACGCAATCTGCATTCCCAACAGCTCGTGAGCCGTGAACAGATGCCGCAGATATGCGCGCGAATATTCCTCGTCCACTACTGACGCGCCGCCCGGATCGAGGGGGCCGAAATCATTCTCCCACTTCTTGTTCTTCAGGTTTATTATTCCGTTGCGTGTGAATATCATGCCGTTGCGGCCGTTGCGCGTAGGCATCACGCAGTCCATCATATCCACGCCTCGGTCAATGGCTTCAAGTATGTTGGCAGGAGTGCCGACGCCCATCAGATAGCGTGGCTTATCCTGAGGCAGGATGTCGTTCACCACCTCTATCATATCGTACATTACCTCGGTAGGCTCACCTACCGCCAGACCGCCTATGGCGTTGCCGTCGGCGCCGAGGTCGGCTATATGTTTGGCGGCGTCCTGACGCAGATCCTTGTATGTGCATCCCTGCACTATCGGAAAATATGCCTGGTCGTAGCCATACAGGCCCTCGGTCTCCTTGTAACGCTTCCAGCCGCGTTCCAGCCACCGCTGGGTGAGCCGCAACGACTTCTCGGCATAATCGCGATCAGCGTCGCCGGGACAGCATTCATCAAGAGCCATCATGATGTCGGCGCCTATCACACGCTCCGTGTCTACCACATTTTCGGGTGTAAACAGATGCTTGCTGCCGTCTATATGGCTGCGGAACCATACTCCCTCCTCCTTCAGCTTGCGGATGTCGGTGAGAGAGAACACCTGAAAGCCTCCCGAGTCGGTCAGAATGGGACGGTCCCAGCTGTTGAACTTGTGCAGTCCTCCGGCCTGACGAAGTATGTCCAGCCCCGGACGCAGGTACAGATGATATGTATTTCCGAGGATTATCTTGGCGTCGATGTCGTTCTTCAGTTCGTGCATGTGCACGCCTTTGACGCTGCCTACGGTACCTACGGGCATAAAGATAGGTGTCGGCACCTCACCATGCGCAGTGGTGATCATGCCGGCACGTGCCGCGCTGTCGGGCGCAACTCCATCGATTCTGAAATCCATGGATTCTTATTTTTTCAACAGGTCGTATTTCTTGAACACCTTCTCGATGGCTTCAAGCGAACGCTGCACCTGTTCCTCGGTGTGCGTGGCCATCAGCGAATAGCGTATCAGCGTGTCCTGGGGAGCCACAGCCGGCGTAACGACCGGATTGACAAACACACCTTCCTTCAGCAAATCGCTTGTAACATGGAATGTCTTGTAGTCATCGCGGATAAACAGAGGTATGATAGGCGTAGAAGTGTGGCCTATCTCGCATCCCATGGCGCGGAACTGCTCCAGAGCGTAGTTGGTGATCTTCCACAGATGTTCCTGACGCTCGGGCTCTGCCAGTATGATGTCTAATGCGGCATTCACGGCTGCAGTTGAAGCCGGCGTGATGGATGCCGTGAATATATATGAACGCGAATGATGACGCAGGAAGTTGGTTATGACCTTGTCCGTGGCGATGAATCCGCCCAGCGAAGCCAGCGACTTGCTGAACGTGCCCATGATCAGGTCCACGTCGTCTGTCACGCCGAAATGGTTGCAGGTGCCGCGGCCGCCTTCGCCGAACACTCCGAGACCATGGGCCTCGTCCACCATCACAGACGCATTGTACTTCTTGGCCAGTCTGACAATCTCGGGAAGATTTGCCACATCGCCTTCCATGGAGAACACTCCGTCCGTCACGATCAGCTTCACCTTGTCCGGCTCGCACCGTTTCAGCTGGTTCTCCAGGCTCTCCATATCGTTGTGCTTATACTTCAGATAATTGGAGAACGACAGACGGCGTCCTTCTATTATCGACGCATGGTCCTGCTCGTCGAGTATGATGTAATCCTCGCGGCCTGTCAGCGTTGACACCACTCCCAGGTTAACACCGAAACCTGTGGAGTATATCATTGCGTCTTCCTTGCCTACATAGTCGGCCAGACGTGCCTCCAGATCCTTGTGTATGGTCAATGTCCCGTTCAGAAAAGGCGAGCCGGCCATTCCCGTACCATACTTCTTAGTAGCCTCTATCGCGGCCTCTATCACTTTCGGATGGTTGGTCAGGCCCATATAGCTGTTCGATCCGAACATCAACACCTTCTTGCCATTCATTATTACTTCGGTGTCCTGCTCGCTCGATATGGCCCGGAAATATGGGTATACGCCCGCGGCCTTAGCCTTCTGGGGCGCGTCATATACCGATAACTTCTGCTGTAATGGTTTCATTCTGTTTGAAGTGTCTTTCTAACCGCTGTTGCGTCACCGCTGCGCGATTTCGTATATATTCAGAATGCAAAGTTAAGAATTTTTAGGCAGATATTCGCTATTTCGCCTGCATTTTGATGTTTTTTTGACTTTTTTGCCACTTTTGTCACATTCCCACGCTCAAGCGTCTTTAACTCTTTCAATTTGTCATTCAGCTCATTACACGGATTTTTAAAATTTTATGTCAATTTCAATCGTTTTAGCATCTTATTTGTTAATATAGTAGCGAACGGGAAAGAGACCCGGACAAAACGATAGAAAATTAATCAAATAAAATATAGAAATCATGGGAAAGATTATTGGTATAGACTTAGGAACCACGAATTCATGCGTGGCAGTGCTCGAGGGCAAGGATCCTGTTGTCATACCCAACAACGAAGGACGCAACACCACGCCGTCGGTAGTGGCATTTGTTGACGGCGGCGAACGCAAGGTAGGCGATCCCGCTAAGCGTCAGGCCATCACCAACCCGACGCGTACCATATACTCCATCAAACGTTTCATGGGCGAGAAATGCGACCAGGTTACGGACGAGATCAAGCGCGTACCCTACAAGGTGGTATGCCAGAACGATATGCCTAAGGTAGACATCGACGGCCGCGATTACACTCCGCAGGAGATTTCGGCCATGATTCTTCAGAAGATGAAGAAGACCGCCGAGGATTATCTTGGACAGCCCGTCACAGAGGCTATCATCACGGTGCCCGCATACTTCGACGATTCACAGCGTCAGGCCACCAAGGATGCCGGTGAAATCGCAGGCCTGAAGGTTAAGCGTATCATCAACGAGCCTACCGCAGCCGCTCTGGCTTACGGTCTGGACAAGGCCACCACGGAGCAGAAGATTGCCGTGTTCGACCTCGGTGGCGGCACATTCGATATCTCCATCCTGGAGCTTGGCGACGGCGTGTTTGAGGTGAAGTCCACCAACGGTGACACACACCTGGGTGGTGACGATTTCGATCACGTGATTATCGACTGGCTGGCCGACGAGTTCAAGAACGACGAGGGCGTTGACCTCCGTCAGGATCCTATGGCAATGCAGCGTTTGAAGGAGGCTGCCGAGAAGGCAAAGATTGAACTGTCCAGCTCCACTTCGACCGAGATCAACCTCCCCTATATCACGGCAACTGCTTCCGGCCCGAAGCACCTGGTAAAGACTCTGACACGTGCCAAGTTCGAGCAGCTGGCTTCCAACCTGATCGACGCTGTGGCAGGCCCCTGCCAGAAGGCTCTGCAGGATGCAGGCATGAGCGCATCCGACATCGACGAGGTTATCCTGGTGGGTGGTTCCACACGTATCCCTGCAATCCAGGACAAGGTTAAGCAGATATTCGGCAAGGAACCCAACAAGGGCGTTAACCCCGACGAGGTTGTGGCCATCGGCGCAGCAATTCAGGGTGGCGTTCTGAGCGGCGACGTGAAGGATGTGCTTCTGCTTGACGTCGTGCCTCTGTCAATCGGTATCGAGACTATGGGCGGCGTGATGACCAAACTGATCGACGCCAACACCACAATCCCGACCCGCAAGAGCGAGGTATTCTCCACAGCAGCCGACAACCAGCCGGAGGTTACCATCCGCGTACTTCAGGGCGAGCGTCCTATGGCAGCCGACGACAAGCTGTTGGGCGAGTTCAACCTTGGCGGTATCGCACCCGCACCCCGTGGTGTTCCGCAGATTGAGGTTACGTTTGAGGTAGATGCCAACGGTATCCTCAACGTGACAGCCAAGGATAAGGCTACCGGCAAGGAGCAGTCCATCCGCATCGAGGCATCGAGCGGTCTGAGCGACTCCGAGATACAGCGTATGCGCGACGAGGCCAAGGCCAACGAAGCCGCTGACAAGAAGGCCAAGGAGCGTGCCGACAAACTCAACCACGCAGATAGCGTCATCTTCCAGACCGAGAAGCAGCTCGCCGAACTCGGCGACAAGATTCCGGCCGACAAGAAGGCAGCCGTGGAATCCGCACTGCAGCATCTGAAAGATGTTCACAAACAGCAGCTGATTGAGGACATCGACTCCGCCGTCAAGGCCGTGACCGATGCATTCCAGGCAGCCGCCCAGGACATCTACAATGCCCAGAACGCAGCCGGAGCCGGTGCTCAGCCCAACGCAGGCGCACAGCCTAACGCCGGACAGCAGCCCAACAACGGTCCCGAGGACGTCGACTTCGAGGAAGTGAAATAATAAGCTGAATTATAAACTGATATAAATTATGGCGTATGGTCTTAAACATGGCCGTACGCCATAATTGTTTCAGAATGATTCACCATTCTCTAAACTTTAAACCTAAACTATAAACCAAAACCTTAAACCCAAACAACTATGATACGCCTTAATTGCGGCCTTATAGCCGAGACCGATGAAAACAGAAAGAAAGCCATTGCATTGGCTACCGAACTTGTTGAGCTGTCGCTCCATGATGCCGGATGCATAGATTATGACCTGTTGGGATCTCTGACCAACACCGACCGTCTGGTAATTTACGAGACATGGAAGGACGAAGCCTCTCTGAAGGCCCACATGGCCTCCGACCACTTCCGCCGCCTCGTTCCCGAGATTGAGAAGGTAGCCAGCCTCACCCTCGAGCAGTTCAACTTCTGATAGCTGATTCAGCTTCAGCACAAAATTAGGAAGCAATTTCCATTCGATTGGAACTGCTTCCTCTTTTTATATAAAGTGCTTCCTCTTTTTAATAGGACATTCCCTGTAATCGGATTGAAAATCACAAAGATAGTTACACAAATCTAAAGTTGCATTATAGATTTTGAGAAAAAATGTGTAACTTTGCTTAGATTCTATTGTCATTAACAATGCAAATTAGGCTTGGCCGACATTTGCCGCTGAACTATCACGATTAAAGTTGGCGTTAAAATTTAAAATAAGGAGATATTATAGATTATGTCGGAATCTGAGATGAATAGTTATCGACTCACGTCGATGGAGGAGCCGGGCGACGAGCGCATGGCTCAGATTATGCGTGAGGTTGCCGAGGATGCCCGCGAAAGCACCCGCCGGGCTGCAGAGCGTGTGGCCGCCGGTATTGAGGCTGCTTCGCAGGCGGCTCAAGAAAAATGGGGCGATGCCATAAACAGAATAAAGAATGGCAGCAAATAATCATCGCCCTGTTTTGATTGTGATTGCCGGGCCCAACGGGTCAGGTAAGACTTCCGTGACTTCAAAGATACTGCATCATGAATGGCTAGAGGATTCGGAATATATCAACCCGGATAATGTCGCACGCGATGTGTTCGGAGACTGGAACAATCAGGAGTCTGTTCTCAAAGCAGCCAATTATTGCAATGAATGGAGGGAAAGATGTCTTGCCGAACACAAGAGCCATATCTTCGAGACCGTGATGTCGGCCGCGAATAAGGTCGATTACATTCTCAGAGCGAAAGAAGCCGGATTCTTCATCCGTCTGTTCTTCGTATCCACTGAGTCTCCTACAATCAATGCGAAACGAGTAGCTCAACGAGTGTTGGATGGAGGACATGATGTGCCTATCCCCAAAATCATATCCCGTTACGACAAATCCATTGCCAATTGCAAAATCCTGCCCGCGATAGTTGACCGGCTCTATGTCTACGACAACTCAATCGAGGATGCGGAAGCTCGGCTTCTGTTCCGACTGAGCAAAGGTGAGCTTGTGAAACGCTATGTTGAGGAGCTTCCCAACTGGGCTTCAACTATCCTTCCGAGATAAGAAACGACAAAATAACCGATGTCATTCCTATGAACTTAAATATCCATATTTGTACCATACATCACTAAAATATTGATAATCAAATATAGTTAGATTTGAATAAGTGAAATAAGTCCACCCATCAACAATAACAAAATGAGGCCGTGTCAAAATGAACCGCACCCAAAAGTTAGTTATAACACTTTGTGGTGCGGTTCACTTTTGACACAGTCTCCTCTTTTTTTTATGACTGTGTTTGCATTGGGGAAATAGGGACTAAAACCCGTGGGCGTCCCGTTTATTTAAGAACTTACTGTATCGGATGGAGTCTCACTGCGAATCCACCCGCCCTGGCCATACGCAAAGGCAATTCTGAAGCGGATGTCACCCGAGTGTCGAATATCTCATATCGTTCCGGGTTCGTGAATCCGTCGCTATCGGCCGCATCACGATATACCGTACATTCATACACCGCGCCTTCCGGAAGGAAACCGAAGTCGAGCCTGTATTCACGGGCATCCTCGTTCGTGACTCCACCCACATACCAGTCGGAGCTGTTCCTGTCCCTGCGCGCCACTACGATGAAATCACCCGGCTCGGCATCCAGATAGACGCTCCTGCTCCAGTCCACGGGCACATCCTTGATGAACTGGAAAGCGTCTATATGACGTTCGTAATGCTCCGGCAAGTCACCCGCCATCTGCACCGGAGAGTACATCGTCAGGTACAGCGCCAGCTGGTTCGAGATGGTGGCCCGCTTCTTCTTTCCCTGATAACCGGGGGCGAAGGATGTGATGTCCATACGGAATATTCCGGGCGTGAAGTCCATCGGACCGCCCTTGAGACGGGTGAACGGCAGTATCGTGACATGTCGGGGCGACATCTCGGCATATTCCTGCCCCATCGCGCTTTCATTCGCCATCAGGTTGGGCCACGTGCGGCATAGTCCGGTAGGGCGAACGGCCTCGTGGGCATTCACCATAATCCTCCGGTCGGCCGCCTTCTTCACCGCATTCAGATAATGGTTCACGATATTCTGACTGTAATGATATTCCCCTTTCGGCAGGATGTTGCCTACATATCCGCTTTTCACCGTGTTGTAACCATACTTCCGCATCAGGTCGTAGGCAGCGTCGAGATACCGTTCGTAATTGGCTACAGATCCGGAAGTCTCGTGGTGCATCATGAGCCTGATACCTTTCTTATGGGCATAGTCGTTAAGCCCCGCGATGTCGAAATCAGGATATGGCGTCAGGAAGTCGAACACGAAATCCTTCTCCTTCCCGTACCAGTCCTCCCATCCCACATTCCATCCTTCCACCAGAAGCTGGTCGAATCCATGACGCGAGGCGAAGTCTATGTATCTTCTCACGTTCCCGTTGTTTGCTCCGTGCTGCCCGTGTGGTGTGGCCGACGCATAGTCGAATGTAGCCAGGTCGAAGTCTTTGGCGTCGGTATAGCTCCATTTGCTTTTGCCGGTAATCATCTCCCACCACACTCCCATGAATTTCACGGGCTTTATCCAGGAAGTATCCGTTATCTTGCACGGTTCGTTAAGGTTCAGCGTAAGGTTCGAGGCGAGGATGTCGGTAGCTTTGTCGCTGACGGTCACAGTGCGCCAGGGCGTGCGGAACGGAAGTGTCACCTCCGCTGCGGTTCCGTCGGGGCGTGGCGTAAGATGAGCCCGAAACACCTTCGACGGTTTGTCAAGCCGGAGGTGCATGGCCGGAAAATCCACAAGTGCCGCTTCGTGAAGGTTGAGATATATCCCGTCGTCGGCTTTCATCATCAGCGAGGTCTGCACACCGGGGGCGTCAATCTCATCCAACTTGCTTTCCGTGTACTCGAATTCCTGGGAATCGTAGTCTTCGGGAATCCACCATGCCGTGTGATTCCCGGTCATGGAAAATTCCGTCACCTCCTCTTTCAGCACCAACACCGGACACGGATGTTCACGAAACACATAGCGGAAGCCCATGCCATCGTTGAACACCCTGAACTCTATGTCCATCCGGGTCTTGTTCTTAGAAAGGGAGACGGTCATTCCGTTGTAATTCTCGCGGATGGAGTCGTTTTCTCCCCATACGGGAGTCCACAGGCTGTCACACTGCTCGCGGCTTATCTTTTTGACGCGGAATCCGTCTGACAGCGATGTACCGTCAGACAATTCGAATCCCATGCACGACGGACGGATTATATCCTTGTCGCCGTATGATACCGAATACACGGGACGTCCTTTCCTGTCCAGACTGAATTCCACCGAAACGCGGCCGTCGGGAGATTGGACATACGTTTTGCCCGCATTAGCCATCGACATGCAACAGAAACACGAGAGAAGGATAATTGTCGTTATTTTTGACATCATGGTTATTGTTTTAATTATTTATCGGTTGCAAACGGCAATACGGGCAGATTGTTCGCGCCGTAGAGATTGCCTCCGGGATAGTCCGCCCAGTCATAACGTACTGCGACCGGATCGTCTATCAATGGCGATGAAATACAAATGGTCCTGTCGTCGATCATTTTAGAACAGCCCGATACCCATCTTCCTGTCCTGTCTCCGATTATGAACCCTGTAGCCACTCCACCCACAGCCTTGACCGGGCCGCTGAAGGTCAATGTCACGCTCTTTCCGTCATTGACCACAGACGTGCATGCGGGAGCCTCGCATATATGTTTCATGCCATATACCCTGTCCAAAGCTATGATTGCAAGCCTTCGTGCCACCTCAGCCTTGTTCACCGGATGGATGTCTACGGGATTGCCGATATCGACTGCAGTCGCCATAGCGGTATTCGGCAGTTCAAGAGCCTTCGACTGGGCATGTCTCAGGAGTGCCCATCGCGAATCGGGCTGAACCACGACCGGCTGAAGGAATCCGGCAAGCTGCACGAAATAAAACGGCATATCCGGATCATCAAACGCCTTCCGCCACCCTTCTATCATCTTCTTGAAACATACCTCGTATTGAGCGTCGCGTCCCACGTTCTGACAGCCTTGGTACCAGATGACCCCGGCTATCGGCAATGTGGTCAACGGATTGATCATGGCGTTATACAACACCATCGGATGATTGTTCGACTCAGGCCACACATACGACATTCCCGTTTTCGAAAAATCGGACAGTACCGTATAATTCCATTCTCCGTCAAGAGTATATCTCTTACCGTCCGCAACGGCATAAGAAGACCGCCAGATACCGCCTCCCCCGCCGTTGTCCACCACTTCCACCGTAATGACATTTCCTCCGGTCTTCACCAGACTGCCGTCCACCTTATATTCCCGCGCAAGGTCATGTATATGGCAACTCCCTACGGGAATTCCGTTGAAATACGTCCTGTCCATGTCGTCTACGGCTCCCAGACAAAGCAAAAGGTCTTTCCCTGCCGCGTCCTGAGGCAGATTGAGCTCAAACTGCATCGCCACGATTCCGTCGAATCCTGGCAACGCATTGTCTTCCCACAAAGAAGGCACAGGCATCTTTCCCCAGGTCTTTCCGGTCTGCATCCTTGACTTGTCGAACGGATAAGCCGGTCTTTTGCTACCCGTGGCTTCATAAGTCTGCCTTACCTCCGTCTCCGACAGCGCGGTCTCCCGGTCCTTGCCTCCCGACAGCTCATAATAATATTCAAATCCAGGCACACCCTTAAGAGCCTCGCGGGGAGTCCACGCCTCGACGGTAGTGCCTCCCCATGTGGCGTCAATCACGCCTACCGGCACTTCGAGGGAATCCTGAAGCATTCTGCCGTACAGATAACCGATCGCGGAAAATGATTCGGCCGCCGGCGAAGACTCCACCCATCCATATTCCACACTTGCGTCATCCAGAGGCGTTAGCGATGTCGTGTTCTTTATCTGGAGCAGTCTTAAAGCGGGACGCCCCATGTCGGCCACCACCCTGTCGGCATCCGCCAAACGGGCCCAGTCTCCCCGTATCGGGAACTCCATGTTCGACTGTCCCGAGCAAAGCCACACTTCGCCTATCAGTATGTTCTGCAATACCTTCTCGCCATGACCGTCGTTCAGAACGATGGTGTATGGTCCCCCACAGTCCGGAGTGGGAAGTTTCAGCGTGAATTTCCCGTTTCCGTCAGTCACGGCTGAAACCGGAGCACTCAGCCATTCCGCCTTCAGTACGACCTTCGACCCGGGTGCGGCGATGCCAGGAATCGTCACGACGGAATTGTGCTGCAGCACCATGTTGTCGGTATAAATCCTCGGCAGCACGATGGAACCCGCAGATGTCTTATAACTTGACACACCGCCCTGCGGAGCGGTGTGTTCAAGTTTATTTGCATGAGTCTGTGCGCACAGACATACGTTTAACGCACAGAACCCGATCATAGTCAGTAATCTCATTCCGGATTATTTTATCATGACCTTGGAGACTTTTCCACCTTTACGTACCAGATACAATCCGCCGGCGGGATCATATACGCGCACACCCTGCAGGTTATAGTACTCAGTCGGAGCATTCGCATCGGTCACGATTTCGATGCCGCCCGTCGAACCGTTCGGAGTGACATTCAGCGTCCAGTCATTGAGATTGAACTTCAGGGTATAGGTCCCTTTCTGTTCCACGGTCCAGACTTTGCTGTGGTCGAAAGTATATTCGCACGCGTCATTCACCAACCCGGTTGCCGGGATTATGCTCTCTGCCTTTACATTACCTTGCGGTTCAGGAACAATAGGTGTGGCGTTCTTCGGAACGACAAACTCCGCGCCCCAGTTCCCTTTCTCGCGCATGGCCTGAAACTGACAGGCCGCCTCTAATTCGCCGGTGTAGACAAATATGTTGTCTCCGTCGGCCACGCAAGGCGTAGGATTATTAATATCCCATCCGTTCAGACTACCTATCAGGTATAATGTCTTGGGCTGTTCGATTTCTCCGTCGTAAGTCGCGGAGATCTTCATTGCCTTGATGTCTATGGTTATCGTGTACACGCCTGCATTCACCACTTTCCATTTGTTATCGGATGCATCGCTGTTGAACACGACCTTGTCGCTCGCGACACCGCTTTTCGAGATCTCGCAGTCTGCCGTCTCGGGACGATAAGCGGGTATACCTTGCCAGCTGGCATCCTTTTCAGCATAGATCTTGAAATCGGAAGCTTTCAGCGGACCAGTATAGGAGTACGAGCCTTCCTGTCCGGCAACAGGCTGCATTTCGGTCGCCTGATTCCAATCCCAGTTACCATCGGTGGCGCCACCGATCATATACAGTACTGCTGGGTCCGTTTCAGCCAGGGCCATGGCACTTCCTGCAACGGCCATGATGATTGATAAGATAGTTTTTTTCATAGCTATATTTATTTGGTGAGTTTTACTATTTTACATCCATGAGGAGCAAGTGTAGCCGACAATGATTTTGCCACACCTTCATCCGCATGCTTCCACAAGTCACGGACTTTCCATTCGCCGTCGATGCCGAGTGTCTTGAAATCGACGTTTACCGACATGGCATTGTCATCGCGGTTGAACAGGCCTATCACATAGTTGCCGTCAGACAACTGTCCGTACCAGATCTGGCTCTCCTTGCTGTTGAGTTCGTCGCTCAATGGTTTGCCGACAAAGCCATCGGTATTCAGGGCCAGCATTTCCGTATTGGTATAGAATCGGGTATTGTCGCCGATGGTATTGTACTGGTCGGCTATCGTGACCGGTCCTCCGGCCATAAGCTGAAGCGACACCACCGATTCCTTCTCCGCATCGGTGTTGAAAGTGTTGAGACGGATGAAGTCGCCGTCCAGCAATACCTTGCCACGCCCTGAGATATGGGACCAATACACGAAGCCGTCGAACATATTCATGCAGTTCGGCCATGTAGTCCACGATTTTCCTCTCTCGCAATCGGAATAGTGCCACCAGCCGCCGTTGCCGGTATCCTGCACGATACGCACCATGTTGCCGCACAGTTTCTCTATTTCGGCGTCATAATACAGATGAGGCATCACAAGCGATATGAATATCCCGTATTTCTTCGCATTCTCCGCGATGTAGGACAATGCGCGAACATACGACTCACGCCCGTAGCCACGGCCTATCGGACCCATGTTCCTGTCTTTTCCGTCCTCGTACCATGACAGGAAATCGACACGGATATAGTCGATTCCGAGTTCAGCGTAATGCTTGAAGAATCCGTCTATGTATTCCTTGGCGCCGGGATAACTGGCCACGACCCACTGGAATCCCCACATGTCCTCCGTGCCGGGATTCAGCACCTCGCTCTTATGGTCCCACAGCAGGTCGCCTACGGTATATTCTGAATCCGGCACCTTGGTGTCCCATGGAGCGTGCACCCACAGGGGATTGTCATAGATACCGACCTTCAGGCCCTTTTTCTTACACATCTCCACAAGCTCCTTTATGGACATCGATCCGTAATGCGTCATATACGGCGACCCGTCCTTACAGTTCTGCGATATGAAGCCGTCGGTGCATACCATATCGTAACCGTATGGCTTCAGATCACGGGCCAGCCAGTCCGTTATCTGTTCCCATTGGGCGGCGGTGATGTCCATGTCCTCGTTCTTCACGCCGCTCTGCGACTGGGTGTGGCAGTATTCATAGACACTCCAGTACAGCGGAGCCTTGAAGTTGTGTATCTCCTCGATGGGAGGCAGCTCCGGTAACTCAAACTTCTGAGGACGCCGCATCTCGATGTTCTCGACGCACCCTGACAATGCCACCGCGGCGAGCGTGGATGCAAGTAGGCTCATAATTCCTAATTTTATTTTCATTTCAATTTGTTTTCTGAGTTGATTTTTCAAAAAGACTGATGTTTAAGTGAATGCGAACAAAGTCGCATTCACTTACGTATCATTCGCCGAGATATTCGGCGCTTATGGTCCAGTTCTCGAGGTCGAAGGTCAGACGGTAATTGCCCGGATCTTCCACCTGCCACATATTCGTATGGTCCACGAGATAATCGAACTCGTCGCTTTCCACACCTGTCTTGCTTATCTTGCAGCCATTAGCCACAGGCAGAATGAACGGAACGTTCCAGTCTCCGGCCATCGCCGTGGCCTGAAGGGCACCCTTGAAGAGTTTCCCCTCATATACGAATACATGTTCCGATTTCATCACAAGCGGCGTCGGAGCACCGATGTCCCAGCTGTTGGGAGTGGCGTCACCCAGGATATACAGCGTTGACGTTTCAATGGGTCTCTTTCCGGGATCTCCCAGATATTCCGCCGAGATTGTCATCTTCTTTGTGTTGATGTCTATCTTGTAGTTGCCGGCAGTGACCACATTCCACTGGTCGTCCGGCTCGGATGTCAGTACTACATCGGTCGCGGTTATGCCGTTTTCGGAAATCTGGCAATCCGACGACGAGGGCCTGTAGAACGGCGCTCCGAAGTCCTTGACCGTCGTGGCCTTGAACGTTCCCTTGGAAAGATATCCGGTCCAGGTATACTCTCCTTCGATTCCATCTACCGGAGTCAGCTCCGTGGCATTGTCGAGACTCCAGCCTCCCGCTGTGGCCGAACCCACGATATAAAGCTTCTCCGGAGCGTATGCTCCCAGATATTCGGCAGATATGGTCCAGTGCTCGAGGTCAAAGGTCAGACGGTAACGTCCGGCATCCTCTACCTTCCACATGTTGTTGTGGTTGATGGAATAATTGAAGGTTTCCTTGTCTTTCCCCGACTTGCCGATCTTGCTGTCGGCTTCGATCGGAAGTATGAAAGCCGGAGCCCAGTCGCCGGGTGTAAGCAGTGCCTGCAGCGCCCCTTCGTTCAGTCCGCCCTCATATACGAATATGAAGTCCGAGATCCTTTCGCAAGGCGTAGGCGTGTCTATGTTCCACCATGAAGGTGTCGCGTCTCCGATGAGATACAGGTTTTCAGTCTCGATAGGCGTGATTTCGGGTCCGTCGGGTTCACGCAGATACTCTGTGCTCATGGTGCGGTGACGCATGTCGAACTCAAGTCTGTACACACCGGCTTCCACTATGTTCCATTTGTCGTCCGGATCCCCGGCGGTCATCTTGAACGGCGCGTCGTTGATCGGCTCTTTGCCTATTTCCGTTCCTCCCGTCAGAGGACGAATGAACGGATCGTTCCAACTGCCCGTAGTGATGCAGAGTTTCATTTCTCCGACATTCATGTTGCCCTCCCACGTAAACACAAGAGGGTCCTCCTCCGATGCCACAAGGGGTGTCGGGGAATTTATGTCCCAGCCCTTGGGTGTGGCATCCCCCACCATATAAAGCACCGATGTCTTTATGGGCAGGTCTTCTTCTATTATCACCAGATCTTTTGCCCCCTCGCAGCCCCCGAGCGTCAGGAGCAGGAGGACGGACAGTAAACTGAATATATTCTTTAACTTCATAAGTCTTTGTCGATTAATTAGTGAGAAGTTGTTTCAGGCTTCTTCCCGTCATGCCGGGATGCCCGTTCAGCACGATTATCTGCCGTATCCCGGATTCTGCTCCAGCAGGGAGTTGGAGTTGAGAATGGAGCGGACTATGGGGAATATCGCAGTATGGCTGTCGGCATCCGGGGTCTTGTCCCACCAGCGTCCGGTATTGAATTTTCCGAAACGCACCAGGTCTATCCTTCGCCGGCTTTCGGCAAAAAATTCCCTGCCCCATTCGGCCAGCATCTCGTTCTCGTCGAACTTCACCTTTCCTTCGGGAGCGTACAGCACGTTATCGAGGTTCTCGGCCGGATAATTACGACGTCTTACGGTATTCAGCAGCCGCGCTGCTCCTGTCTTGTCGCCCGCACGCATCTTGCATTCGGCCAGCGAATAGATGATCTCCGGAAGGCGGATCTCCGTATAATCGCTCTCCACCTGATTCGGATCGCCATCGCTCAACAAGGGATATTTCACGAAATGCCATCCCGAATTATGGTCGCCGCTACGCAACGTACTGGTCTTGTCGCCGGGCCATTTGTCGGGATCAAGGCCCTGGAACTTGCCCACGGCATCGCGGATATACAGGTCGTATGGAAGCTCGGGAGCACGCAGACGCGTTATGTTCCCGGAATTGTCCTTATATTCAAGATACCCGTAGAGGAACATACCCTCGCGACGGCTGTCACCGATGTTGGTATAGAACTTCATACGCTCGTCGCCGGGATATTTCCTGAAGTTCTGTACGGGCATTCCGAGTTCGTAATCATACAGATTGCCGTCCAGGTCATAGCTTGGCGAAGCGGCATACTTGCAGTTATGATGGATGCCGGACTTGTTGTCGTCCAGGAACCACGCAGCATTGGGGGGAACAGTCCAGGCGTAGGTGTTGTAATCGTAGTGCCAGTGCGAATATCCTTTCGCGCCCGGGAATCCGAAGATCACTTCGTCGCAATTGTCGTTGTCATAATCGAAGGCTGCGTCCCAACGGTCGGCCACGGCATAGTCGCCATACTTGTTGTCGAGGATATCCTGGGCTACCTTGGCGCAATCCTCATATCGGGCCTGCCCCGTATATACTTCGGCATTCAGATACAGACGCACCAGCAGAGACGCGGCCGCGGCCTGTGTCCATTGTCCCTGTATCTGGGAGTTGGTGCCCAGACCGTTTTTCTTTATAAGCAGTCCGAGATTATCCTTAAGCTCACTCTCTATGAACTTGAATACATCTTCGGGAGCCGCCTGGGGATTATTGGGGCGGTCGCTGTAGGTAGTGACCAGCGGCACATTGCGGAACTCGTCAAGCAGCCTTATGTAGAACCACGCACGGAGTATGCGGCATTGTGCCTTCAGATTGTGGAACTCAGCCTCGCTGAAACCGAATTGCTCGGGTGTGAACCGGCTTAAATCCTCGATTACCAGATTACACTGCATGACTCCCTGGAAACAGCCGTTCCATTCATCCCTGGCCTCGACGAAGTCGTCTACGGTCCATGTATGATAATGCAGGCGTTCCCAGCATCCTCCGTCATAAAACCAGCCGTCGCGTGTGGGCGTGATGAGCTGATCCGCGGGAAGCTCGTTCAGTATATGGCGGTTGCATATACTCCAGTAGGCATGCTCGAAGGGTCGGAACACGGCCCGGATCACATCCATCTTGGTATTATAATAGTTTTCCGAACCCACCTGGTCGTAGAGAGTCTCGTCGAGGTTGGTGCAACCTCCCATGACCAGCACGGACGCAGTGGCTATCGCTATATGTTTCAGAAATTTCATGTCTTAGTTGTTTTTGCTGTTAGAAATCAACCTGAAGGCCCACGATGAACTGACGCGTCGAGGGGTAATAACTCCGGTCGCCCTGCGCTCCGGGCTGCAGGCCGTTGACTTGATAGGTAGATGGATCGACGCCGGTGAATTTTGTGAGCGTGAACACATTATTGACAGTGCCGTAGACTCTCACCTTGTCTATGAAACGGCATTGGGGAAGGCGCAGCGTATATCCCAGCGTTATCATGTCAAGCTTGAAATAGTCGCCGTTTTCAAGGAAATAGTCACTCACTACAGGAGCGGAATACGGAGACACGTCGAAATTCTTGCCATACGCCTTTTTCAACATATTGCCGTTGAAATTGCGGGTGCCGTAATAAAAATCATGAATGTTGAAGATCTGGAAACCGAAAGCCCCCCGGAAGAACAGCGATAAATCGAAATTGCGGTAACGGAAGTTATGTGTCGTCGACATGGTGAATTTCGGCATTCCGTTTCCGACCACACGACGGTCTTCTTCAGTAGCCATCGACGCACTGATCATTTCTCCGTTCTTGTCATATACCACCCAGTCTCCGTTGCGGTCGACGCCGGCATATTTCCACATGTAGAAATTGCCTATGGGCTTGCCCTTCTCGATGCGCTGCAGGAAATAGTAGGGATACGGATTCACTGTCTCGCAGACGCTGTAATAATCCTGTCCCACATATTCCGAATTACTGAATTTCACGAACTTATTGCTCATCGTGCTTCCGATCACACTGAAATTGTATGAAAAATCCCTGGTCTCCACGGCATTGAAGTTAAGGTCGAATTCAAATCCCGTGTTTTTCATCGTTCCCACATTCACGAATGTCTCGCCATGGATGTTCGGCGGCACCGAAACCGTGTAATTACCAAGCAGATCCTGCTGCCTGCGGTTGAAATAGTTCAGCGAGCCATAGATGCGATTGTCGAGCAATGAGAAATCAAGACCGACGTTCCAGTTCTTTCCCTTTTCCCAATGCAGGTCGGGGTTCACGTTCTTGCCCGGTCCCCACACCTGTATATATTTTCCGTTATAGTAATAGTATCCGAATCCGCTCATGGTGTTTATGGACAGATAGCTGCCGAAATCCTGATTGCCGGTGACTCCATAGTCGGCCCTTATCTTCAGGTCGTTAATCCATGTGATGTCCTTCATGAATTCTTCCTGCGATATGCGCCATCCTACGGAAACGGCAGGGAAATTACCCCATTTATGATTCTTGCCGAATTTTGACGATCCTTCATGACGCAGGGACGCGGTGACAAGATATTTGCCGTCGTAATCATAGCTCAGTCGGCCGAAGAAGGAGATAAGTTTCGAATCGTTCTTATAGCTGCCCATCAGCACCTCGCCTTCTTCCTTGGCCCATAGTCCGGATCCGAGATTGTCAGCACCGAGACCGTCGTTGGGAAAATCACGGTTCTCCGCATTGAAGCCCGAAGACTGGGAATACTGATAGGAATATCCGACCATGGCCTTCAGATTGTGCTTGTCAGCGAAACATGCGCTGTAATTTGTAAGCCATTCCAGAATGTACTGATGATTTTTACTGTATGAGCGGGAAGCGACGCCCTCGTGTCCGCTGTTCAGACATGCCGTGCTGGTCGACGGTACGAACGAAGTGTTGTCGTTGCTGTAATGATGACTCGCAAACATAATCTGGGTAGAAAGATTCTGTCCGGTCGTCTCGTTCCTGTAAAACAACGGAAGCAGGTTGAGTTTCAGCGATCCGTCCATGTCCAGCAGTCTGTCGTCGCCATGGCTTTTCTCCAGCTTCTGTCTCTCCACAGGGTTGCTGCCGGCAATCTGCCCGAAGAAATTATAATATTGCGAGGGATTGTTGGGATCCATCAGAGGGGTGGTCGGATTGGCCTCAATGGCATCCTTGAACACTCCCCAGTCGGCATTGTCACGCGATATGACGCGCGGCGCCACATTGAGGTCTATCGTGAACAGATCGCCCTTGGTGGAATGATGCACCGACGCGCGCGCACCATACTCGCGCCTGCCCGACCGCAGGTCAATTCCGTTCGCATCGCGATAGTCGGCACTCACCCGATAGTTGCTCCTTTCATTTCCGCCGCTTACCGAGAGCGTATGTTTCATCGTGAATCCGGTGCGCGACACGGCGTCAAGCCAGTCGACATTTCCGCCGATGTCAACTCCAGGGTCTCCCCAGCCGAGACGGACCTCGCGAAAATCCTGCGCGCTCATCATGTCCAGCTCCTTTTTCATTACATCCCATGACAGCGTACAGGAATATGATGTGTGTGTCTTTCCGTCGCGCGCGCCCTTCTTGGTCGTAACCACGACGACTCCGTTCGATCCCCGCGTTCCATATATGGCCGATGCGGCACCGTCCTTCAGAATGTCAAACGAAGCGATGTCGCTGGGACTGACGTTCGTAAGGTCTCCGCCCGGCACTCCGTCGATGACAATCAACGGCCCCAGACCTGCGGAACGCGAGGAGACGCCGCGAATCTGGATACTGGCCTGGTTATTCGGGTCTCCCGCGCCGGTATTGGTTATGGACACACCCGGCACTTTGCCTTGTATCAGCATCTTGGGATCAAGGGTACTTACGGACAGGAAGTCCTTCTCGCCGACATGGCTTATGGCCGAGGTAAGTTCCTTCTTGTCCATCGTGCCGTAGCCGATCACCACCACTTCGTTAAGGACATTGGCGCCTTCGCTCATGGTTACGTCCAGCTCCCCGGCTCCGTTCACCTTTTTTGAAACCGGATCATAGCCTACGTACGAATATTTCAGGCTCGATCCGACCGGAACGTCAATCTCATACTTGCCGTCAACATCTGTGGCGGCTCCTTTCATGGTGCCCTTGTCCATTACCGTAACTCCGATCAGCGGCTCTCCGGCCTCATCACGCACATATCCGGTCACATGCACCGTCTCGCCTTTCTTCTTGTTCTTCGCTTCGATGGCGCTCCCCGCTTTCGGCTCGGCTTTGCCTCCTTTGGTCAGTACTATCTGCTTCTTGTTGATGCGATAGCTGATGCCGCTGCTGTCGAAAAGTTTGTCAAGCACAGTCGTCAGCGGCTCGTTCGTGACGTTCAGGCTCACCTTGGAGTTGACGTTCACGGCGTCCTTGCTGTAGAAGAACCTGTAGTCGGTCTGCTGCTCGATTTTTTTCAAGACTGTCTGCATCGGCACACCGCTTACATTGATGGTGATGTTGCCATTTCTCGCATACGACGGGAACGCTATCATCAGCATCACGAAACTCAATATAAGAGCCTTGATGCCGTAACGCAATTCCCGACGGGGCGTTCGTTTTGTTAGTTCGTCCATACTTATTATTATTGTTATTGTTGGTCTCGATTTGAACCAGGCGTGCGTCCTTACATGGTATTTTTCCTGTGTGTCTTTATTTGGTATCAATACCTTCCGTGCGTCTTAGGCATCGTTCCTTAAAAAATATATACGCCAGGGTCGCAGATGTGCCTCAGATATAGCCTTGCAGACTCAGGAGCATAGCGGGCTATGTGACTGAGTCAAAAGGCTAAAGATGAGGTGCAGCTGCGAGTCTATGGTAATATCTTTTTCGGACATGCCAGTTGTTAATAGATAATTTTTAACAATTCAAAATTAATTTGTGCCTTGCCCGGTGTCTTTTCGGTTAATTTATCCGTTCTCCTCGGTCACAGCCGCGAGGCTGCTCCCTCTGAGACCGAATAAATTACCTCGAAAATCCACCGCCCTGGCGTATATATTTTTTAAGGAACGATGCCTTAAGTCGAATCTGTGTATTTCTTCTGATATCGTTTGAAGAAGCGCCTATCAGCACCTGGAATGTGCCCGGCTCCGCTTTCCAGCTCCCGGAAGATTCATCATAGAAACTCAGATCATCTGCTGTGAGTCGGAACACGGCGTGTTTCGTTTCTCCGGGAGCGAGACTTAATTTGTCGAAACCTTTCAATTCCTTAACCGGACGTATTACCGACGCCTTGTCATCGTGAACGTACAGCTGCACTGTTTCCTTGCCGTAGCGTGAGCCGGTATTAGTAACAGGGATGGAAATATTTATGGTATCGCCCTTAGTCAACTCCTTTTTGTCGACGGCAGGTTTGCCATAGGAGAAGCGTGTGTAGCTTAACCCATGACCGAAATGGAATTGAGGTTTCACTCCATATCGGTCAACATACCGGTAACCTACAAAAATGTCCTCGTTGTAACGAACGTTCTCACCGTCGCCGGGATATTCGCCCAAGGCCAATGCTCCGCAATCCGATGCCTGCTTATAAAAGGTTACAGGAAGTTTGCCCGAAGGGTTTATCTCGCCGAAAAGGACCTGTGCCAGAGCCGTGCCCGACTCGCTTCCTCCATACCAGGCATGAAGCATGGCGGGTATCCGGTCGATAAACGGCATGTCGAACGTACTTGCCCCAAAAGTTACGACCACGACAGGCTTGTGCTGTTGAAGAAGTTCTTCTATGAGACGGTCCTGACGATATGGGGCTTTAGAATCCGTCCGATCGTGGCTTTCCGTGTCATACCGTTTGTCGTAACCACCGATGTATATCACAAGATCCGCATTCCGGGCAGCTCTGACGGCCTCGGCCCTGAGCGAATCCTCAAGCTGAATGTTCTCGGGCATGACAGTTGTATAACCCTGTTGGAACATGATGTCGACATCATTGCCGGCTCTACTGCGCAGGGCGTCTATGGGTTTGACCTCATATCGCGCTTTAATGCCCGAGGATCCACCCCAGCGGGTATGTGATTGGTACGCGTTCTCACCGACTACGAGTATCCTGTGATATTTTTTTCTGTCGACAGGCAGGATGTCATTGTCGTTTTTCAGCAGTACAATTCCCTCCTGTTGCACGGCGAGTACGTCGGCAGAATGTTCCTTCGAATTGCGGGACCCGAATCCGCGGTTGCGGTTCATAGATGTGCGAAACATCAGGCGCAGGATGCGGCGAACCTTATCATCAAGTTCGGTGGTACCTACCGCCCCGGACCTTATCAATTCCAGGTATGGAGACGCGAGATAATAGTTGTCGTATGCGTTTTTCATGCCGGAGGACAAGCCGTCGGTATGGGTGCCGAATTCCAGGTCAAGCCCGTTGAATATGGCTTCACGCGTATCTTCCGTGCCACCCCAGTCGGATATGAAGACTCCGTCAAAATTCCAGTCTGTTTTCAGGATTTTGTTAAGATACTCATTGTGGGTGCAGAATTGTCCCCTGTATTTGTTATAGGCGCCCATTACAGTCCATGCCCCGCCGTCGACAATGGCACGCCTGAAGCCTTCCAGATATATCTCGTGAAGGGCCCGGTCGCTTACGATCACGTTTACTTCGTGACGGTCTGTTTCCTGATTGTTGAGCGCGAAGTGCTTCACACATGCCGCGATACCGTTGGTTTGAATCCCCTTCACGAATTCAGCGGCCATGACACCGGCCAGGAAAGGGTCTTCGCCCATATATTCGAAGTTACGGCCACAGAGAGGGTGGCGGGAGATATTGATGCCCGGGGCAAGGGCCACGTCCTTCCCACGCTGAAGAAATTCTTCTCCCAACGAGCGTCCCTGCCGGCGGGCAAGTCCGCGGTTCCATGTTGCCGCCAATGATGTCAATGCCGGATACGAAGTGCATGAGTCGTTGGTATGCCCGGCATTTTCCCAACTGTCCCATAACAATTCATCCCTGACACCCTGCGGACCGTCGTTGACCGTAAGGTCCGGAATGCCCAGACGAGGAACGCCCGGGGATGTGAACTTGGACTGGGCATGAATCATCGCGATCTTTTCCTCGACGGTGAGCCGTCCCAGAGCATCCTCTACTCTTGTCTCGATATCCAGCCTGTCATTGAGGTATGCCGGCACGTCCGCCCTGACGAGGCAGGCAGGGGCGGCAAGCGTATAGACCAGCAGACATATATTCCTTATATTCATTGCCATATTATTTCTCCATCGAATTTGACATTATATTTACGCTTCGTATTGACGAACAGGCGGCATATCTGGGGTTCGGAGGCATGGACTTCAATATTATTGCCGTTTCGTACGGCTTTGCAATTGTAGCAGCCCAACGATCCGTCGGGGCGTTCCACGACATACGCCTTGTCCAGCACGGCCTCGGCGATGAACTTGAATACCTCATGGACGTCATTGTCGGAAGATACGACAGTCTGCCAGTCGGATATCATGTCCACATATTGTTCGCCGACGATGAATTTACGATTGCCGTACACATCGGGATGCGGTGTGCCATAGCTTGGAGTCTCGGATGTGTGCGCAGAGTCAGGGACGGCTATCTGCCGGACATGAAGCTGAGGGTCCACGACAAACGCCCATCTGAGTCGGCCGCTTGAGGGGTCAATGAGAGATGCGAACGATGAAGCCGCGTCGAAAGTTTCCTTAATCCACCGTTCGTCACCCGTGAGCAGGTACGCATAATAAGTGGCGTATGCGCGCCATGCGCTCCAGCCATGGGGCGATGAAATCATGTTGGGCAGCATGTGAACGTCATACTGAGCCTCCCAATAGCGCATGGTCCCGCCTCTCCGGCGCCCGTCCGGCACCCTAAGCTGAGTCAGACAGTCATGGCCTTTCAATATCTCGAGCATTTCATCGGTATAATGCCGGCGCAATCTGTTGTCCTTCTGCCGGAGGGCGAGCATTCCTATCTGCAGCGCGGAGCAGCTGACCATTCCGTCCTCGTATGTAATTTCCCCTTCTGTTTCGAAATCCCCTTTGGATTCCACAAGGCGGTCAATAGCCATCCGGGCGGAACGTTCATGTCTACGCGCGTCGTTCTTGAGGCCTGCTTCCCATTCGGCGTCGGCGAGCTCGAGAATGCTCTTGGCCGGGTATATCACGCTTGTATATACGGTGTTGCCTGTCCTGTACGCTCCGTCTTTCTGTTGAAACGATGAAATAAACCGGTCGGCAAGGAGACGGGCCTTCATAAGGTCGGCCTTGTCGCCGTATGCCTCGTATCTGTCCACAAGCATCCCGACAGTCGACGATACGTTCTGAATGCGCCAGTCATACTTCTTCTGGTTGCCGTCGGAGTCAAACAATTCATTGAATATCGTATCGAACCGTTTGTTGAGAAGGCTGTCGATGGAATCGCATGGGAAATATCGTGCGGCGAGGAATGCTGTATGGAATCCATACCAGCTCTCGACATGCGATGTGGCTTTCTGCTTATATCGCCAGGCTGCTTCACGGGCGAGTTCCATGGTCCTGCGCCAGGGATAACGGACATTGATGTGACCATGAGCCCTTTTGTTCCCGTCAATGACCTCGATGTCATATATGCCGGGTGTGGAGGATGAGAAACAGGCCTGCCAGCCGATGTCTGATTTCTTAACGGGTACAGGCTGTCGGTTGACTGTCACTGACGGAGCAGTGCCATGGATGTCAAACTGTATTTCATTGCCTGGAGCGGTGGATGTCGTTTCCATGTGCAGCATCGGAACACCGCATTCCCGGCTTACTGTCGCTTCGAAATCCGCGAGTGCAGGAATATCAATGATCTTTATGGTCCAGGAGCGTTCTTCACCCGGCATAAGCTGCCATTGGTCCCGTGGATGATGATCGGGCAAAGGCAGGGCTGCAAGAAGATCAAGCCTCAATGACTTGATGCGATGTCCCATGAACCAATGCGGTGCCGGATCCTGATACCCGAGATTATAATCGAGACTCCAGGATGCCACAGGGTCCGGTGATGCGATGGCCTTGATCCTTCCCGAAGGAGATTGCATATAACCATAGAAATGACATGGCTCGCATACCATAAGGGTAGGGAAGTATTTGTCGTTCCAGTCGGGATATCGATCCATGTATGTGTCGATGCCAAGGAGGATGCCTGCCTTTACGGGCTGAAACGGCGTATGTCTGTTATTCTTAATGGTGACCCGTACGTTCTCCACGTCGCCGTCTATGCCTGAGCGGATCATGCAGACGATGCCTTGAGGAGAAAAATCGTCTCCCGCGCCTTCATCGGCGTAGAAACGATGTTCCGCGGAGTATGCTGCCAATGAGACGGTCAGCAGGATTATTATTGACAATAACGGTTTCATATCAATTTATGAAAGGGCTGCATCCCATAGAATACAGCCCTTTCCTCTCATGGGTTAACTGATTATTGAACAAATGCTTAATATCCGGGATTCTGAAGCACCTGGCCGTGGCCCTCCATTATGACCGATTGAGGCAGCGGGAACAGGACATGGTGCGGAGCCGCCGTACGGCTCTTTTTATAGAGTTTGGCATAGGACACAAACTTGCCGTGGCGGATCAGGTCGCTGCGACGCCATCCTTCGAAATACAATTCATGGCCACGTTCGGTAAGGACAGCATTCAGGAATGATTCCAGGCCGCTGAAGTCACCTGTCTTGTACGGTTCGAGTCCCGCGCGCCGGCGTATATCGTTCAGACGGTCCACGGCCTCCTGTGTCACGCCGTCGGCGCTACGGGCCAGTGCCTCGGCCTGAAGGAGAAGCACATCCGCGTATCTGAGCACTATCCAGTCGATGGCCGAACCGGCACCGGTATCCTCGGGATCCTCGCCATATTTCTTAGGTATGGCTCCTTTTCTCAACCCGTCGCTGGGGTGGGCCTCGTCTACAAGGACGCCGGCGGTGCTGACATAGCTCGACACGATTGTCTCGAGACGCCGGTCGCCGTCCTCGTACGTATGAAAATAGTTCCACGGCATACGGTAACCGCCCCACCGCTGCATTTTTCTGTTCTTGACCGGATAATTCTGGGACAATACCTGTGACAGCCAGTACTGCGTGTGAATGCCGTGATCGCATGTGCAGGCGAATATGGTCTCGCTGTTGCCTTCATTCTCGAGAGTGAAGATGTCCTTGTATTCGGGCACAAGACGATAGCCGTATTCCGCTTTCATCAATTCCCGTCCTATTTCCACTGCGTCCTTCCATCGGCCGTCGTGCATGTACAGGTGCATCAGTATCGTGTAGGCGGTACCGGCCGTGAATCTGCCGTAATCGGACGAGCCGTATTTTATATTCTTGGGAAGGACTTCGGCCGCGGCAAGCAGATTGTCTTCAATAAACTTGGCGGTTTCTTCATTAGACGAACGGGGAATGATTACATTGGCGGCAGGATTGGCCAGCGACTCCTCGGTGGGAATCTGAATGCCTCCATACATGTCGTACAGGATATATCCCAACCATCCCGTGGCACAATAGCATTCGGCAAGCATTTTCCGTTTGTTCTCTTCGGATATGGAATCCATCTCCTTGATTCGATTCACCACATCGGCGATTCTGGATAGGGATGAAAGCCAGTTGTTGTATATCAACTGCGGGCCATTGGAATTGTTGAGATTGAAATTGACATTTATGATGTCGAACCAGTAGGGGTCATTCCAGTTGCAGTCGCCCATATCGGTGCACATGTCGTTATAGATCTGTACACCCCCTATGGCTACGGTGAAAAGTCCGCTGAACTGGTTGGACCGGAACGGAGCGTAGACACTGCCTACGAGCAGGGCCTCCAGATCCTCCTCGGTTTTGGGGAATATCGAGGTGTTGTAGGCGTCATACACATTTGATTTCAGCTCGCACGACGACATTGCCGTAACGCCTATGAACGCGGCTAAAATATATATGATTTTCTTAATCATTTCATTAGTTGTTTTAGTTGTTAAGGAACGATGCCTTAATGGTTGTCAGAACGAGATTTCCACACCGAAGTTGAAACTCCTTACATTGGGGATGGCGTATGCGGAGTCATCCGTTTCCATGTCGAGGCCTTTATAATTGGTGAGCATGAAAGGATTGTTGACGTCGGCGTACACACGCAGTTTTGAAATTCCTTTCTTGACCGGTATTGAATAACCGAGCGTTATGTTGCGGCAACGTATGAACCAGCACTTCTTGAGATAAAAATCGGTACTGCCTATGTGTATAGAGTTGGAAGACTGGGCGAATCCGGGTCGCCATCCGTCAGGATTGTCGGTGCTCCACATTTCTTCGATGCTGACCGGTACGCTTCTGTCTTCGTCCACGATATAGGCGTTCTGTATCCACAGATCACGGTAGGCTCCCGTGGTCCATTGGTCGAAATGGCCGTAGAAATAGATGTTGAAATCGAAATTCTTATAACGCAACGTATTGTTGAATCCCATGATGAATCCCGGGTCTCTCGAGCCTATATACACGCGGTCGGCGTCATCGATCTTGCCGTCCGGCTCACCTGTAAGAACGGGTATTCCGTGTTCGTCGGTCTTATATGTGCCGTCGTCGTTGAACACATATCCGTTGATGTCCTTTACCTTGACCTGGCCGGGTAACGCACCGGGCATGTAGGGAATCTCCTCGCCGGGCTGAACGAGACCGTCTGTCAGGAAATATCCCGACAGGGGGCGCACGTCACCCTTATACCGGCTGTAGACGGACGGAGTCCAGTTTTCGGCGCGTTCTTCCCAACGGTCGCGATAGAACGAGAACGTCAGGTCTGTGGTCCACGAGAAGTCCCGGTTGTCGATGTTGATGGTGTTCAGTGTGATTTCAAGTCCCTGGCTCCTTGTCTTGCCCATATTGTCGGCGATGCCGGATACAGGACTTATGCATGCGAGCGTGCGCCAGTTCAAGAGATTTGAGATCTCGCGGTTGAAATAATCCACCGTCAGGTTTATCCGGTTGCTGATGAACCCGAGGTCAAGTCCCACGTTAAACTCGGTTGTGGTCTCCCATGTGATATCGGGATTGCCGAGTTGCGAAATTATGAATCCCAAATGTTCCACGCCTCCGAATCCGTGATTCATTTTGGTACCTGTCGAATTTGATCCGCGGTACATGCTGACGGCCTGGTATCCTATGCTTGAATTACCGGTCTGGCCCCAGCTGAGACGCAATTTTCCGTTGGAGAACCATGAACGTGCCTTGTCCATGAAGTTTTCCTCGGAAAAACGCCATCCGAGAGCTACAGAGGGAAAATAACCCCACTGGTGGCCTTTTGCAAAATTGGAGGAGCCGTCGGCACGGATTGTGGCGGTGAGCAGATATCGGTTCATCAACGAATAATTGATACGTCCGAAGAAAGACGCCATCTCGCTGTTCTGTTTTGATGATGACACCCACGGTTTGGCATAGTCTCCGTAACTCAGATTGTTATAAAGCAACGCGTCACTGAGAAAGCCGCTGTTTCCGGCCGTGAATCCCTCGCTGTTGAATTTCTGATATGAACCGCCGATCACGGCGTTTATGGAATGAATGTCCGAGAAATCCTTCACGTATGAGGCAGTCAATTCCGCCAGATAGTCGTTCTGGTCGTATTGCGCGATATCGGCGCGTCCGTCTTCTTTCTGTCCGTACAGGGTGGTCTTGGGCATATATACCTGTCGTTTATGGTTGTTATAGTCTATGCCCAGGTTTAATTTGAACGTAAGTTCCTTGATGGGTTTGTATTCCACATAGGTTGAACCCAAAAAACGGTTGCGGCGGCTTTTATTGGTAATATCGAGCATCGAGACCGGGTTGGGAAGAAACGCGGCAAGGGCATTGGTAGTGTAGTTGCCGTTTTCGTCATAGATGGGCTGCAACGGACTCTGCGAGGCTGCGGCGACCATCACGCCCGAATCTTCGTTGGAGGAAAGTCCGCTCGGAATGCTGTTCTGGTCAATGCGTGAGAAAGTCAGGTAAAGACCGCCGCTGAAATGCTCGTTGAATTTCTGAGTGATGTTGCTTCTGAGAGTGAAGCGCTGCATGTCGTTGTTCTTGACCACGCCGTTTTGCTTCATGAAGTTGCCGGATACAAGATAACGGGTGTTTTCGGCGCCTCCCTGAACGTTAAGGTTGTGGGCGGTCTGAAATCCGGTGCGAGTCACCGCGCCGAACCAGTCGGTGGTCTCTCCGGGATTGTCAATCATGTCCTGCGTGTATTTCGGAGTGTAGGGATTGGTCTGCATGGTGGCTTCCTCGTCTTTGCCTCCAAAGAACCCGACGCCGTTATCCATGCGCCATTTTTCCATACGGTAACGTTCCGTCTGGATCATGTAGTTTCTGGCGTCAAGCATGTCGTAACCGTTTGCCATTACCTGAGCCGAGACATTTCCGGTATAAGTGACGGTGGCACGGCCGGCTTTGCCTTTCTTAGTGGTGATGAGAATTACGCCGTGACCCGCACGCGAACCATATATGGCTGTCGACGAGGCGTCTTTCAATACCTCGATCGATTCGATATCGTTAGGATTGATCGATCCGAGATAATTGTCGTTCATGCCGCTGTTGTATTTTCCGACAGCTGTTTTGCCGTCGCTGGTAGGGTTGACGGGAAACCCGTCTATCACGATCAGCGGAGAGTTGTCGGTATTGGGCGATGCCGCGCCACGGATGCGTATGGTGGATGCCGCGCCGGGCTGCGACGTGCTGAGACTGACCTGCATACCTGCGGCCTTTCCGGCAAGCGCGTTTGTCACGGACGACACCGTGGCGGCCCTTGTCTCGTCGATTTTGATCTGAGACACCGATCCGGTAAGGTCGCTTTTCTTCATAGTGCCGTATCCGACAACCACGACTTCGTTCAAAAGTTCGCTGTTTTCGCGCATCGTTATCTTCATGGCCTTTCCGGGAGTGGCCTTGACGGAAATACCGTCATAACCCACATAGGAAACAGCAAGCGTGGCGTCCGGTTTGTGCACATTGATCTCAAAGTTACCGTCCACGTCGGTCACCACACCGTTTTGCGTGCCTTTTTCGAACACGGTCGCTCCGATCAGGGGCTCTCCGTCTGTCCCTGTCACTGTACCCGTCAGTCTGGTGACTGTGGCGGCTCCGGCAGTCTTGTTCTCTTTCCTGCCGGCGGATTTTCCCGGTCTGTTGTCTTTTTTCTTCCTGCGCGTTATTATGACCTGTCTGTCCCTGATGGTGCGGGTCACGTCCTTGCCTGCAAATATCCTGTCAAGCACAGACTTCAGGTCTTCGTTAGTTGCCTTTACGGTCACATTGCCTAAGTCGTCCAGATGACCGTCGACGTAAAATATCTCGTAGCCGGAAGATTTGCCTATCTGGTCAAGAACCTTCTCTATCGGCTGGTTGTTCGCGTTGACCGACACTTTCACCTGGGCTGCCGACTGAAGATAGCCGGCACCCATGATCAGTGTCAACGCCAAAGCCTTATATATGTTATTGCTCATAAACACGTTTTTATTTTCTTATCCTGATATTGTCGATATATACTGTCTTTCCGAGCAGGCTTTCATTACCTTCGGGTGCAAACTCGAGATGCTGAATGCAGTCCCATGCAAAACCTTCGTCACCCTCGTCGGGGCCGAGTTTCCAGTTGCCCTGGGTTCCGCATATCCACATGCTCTGCAACGGAATCCGGATGAGATGCCATTTTCCGTCGTTTGCGAATCTGTAAGCCGGCTTATCGGCGTTGGTGGTGCTGATTTCCTCCACGATACGCCAGTTCCATGGAGCCCCGGTCTTGTATTGTACGAACCTTACTATCATTTTATCGATCACATCGGTGGTCCTGATGGCAAATTCGAGCGAAGCACCGGCATTGAATTGTTCGGAAAAGTCGGATACAGGCCATGTAGACATCGTGAGACCTCCCCACACATTGTCAATGTCCCAGCGTATGCATTTCAAGGATTCGTCGTATGGATCTTCCTTGCATGCGAAGTCTATTTTGGGTTCATAACCATCCCATTTGCTTCCCTGCGTCCACCACTCGGGCACTTCGTCGTCGAAGTAAACCACTTCCGGACATCCGGATTCGTATTGCGGGGGTACGTTCAGACCCATGGCCCGTATCAGGTCGGCGTCAAGATTCGTATCAAAATTCTTCGTGCCTTTGAACACGCCGAAATTAGGCATGGTTCCGGAGCTGTATTCCCATGCGGTCCATGGTATTCCGAAAGCTGCCAGATTGTCGCACACAGCCTTGTACCATCGGTTGCGGTCGCCTCTGGACGCAGTGGTAAGCGTGCCGAATTCTCCACAGAATATCAGCTTGTTGTGATCGGTGGCCCAGCTGTAGACTTCCATCATTTCCTGTGCGATGGCCCGTTCATTGCCCTGGGCGGCGTAGATATTGTAGTATTCCTCGTATTCGGCGTTGCCTTTGAATTCGGCGGGCATCGGCGGCATTTTGTCGGCGTCGTACGGGAAAGGAACGTTGGCTATATGTTTGCTGGGAATCCATTCAGCCCCCTGGTGCGTGAACAGGAACGGGTTGTAATAATGGAATGTGTAGATGATGCGGCTGTCCTGAATTTCGGCCACGCGCGTAAGCGCCTTTAAGCCGCTGTTCACACCGGTCGCTATTATTATCACGTTCTTGTCAATGCTCCTGACTTCAGATACCAGACGTTGCTGGATCTTATCCCAGTTGTCCTGGACATAGCTGCCGTTCGGCTCGTTGAACAGTTCGATCAGCACGTGGTCCTTTCCTTTATAACGGGTGGCGAGCTGACGGAGTCCGGAGGCCACCAGGTCTTCGTGTTCGGCCGTGAATCCCGTGTTGCCGAAGGAGCTGTGCTGGTCCAGTATCACGTAGATGCCGCGGGCGGCTCCCCATTCCACAACTTTATCAAGCACGTCGTACAGTTTCTGATTGAAAGTGTAGGCCGGTGCCGCACCCATGAAGAGGGGGAAGTTGATTGGAATCCTGACGACGTCGACCCCTAAGGTCTTAAGGTCGTCGAAATCCTCCTCCTTGTATTTGTCGGGAACGAACCAATATTCCTCGGAGGTGTTGAGCCAGTCGGAAAGATTGAATCCTTTGGAGAAGGGAACGGCCTTCAGGGGCTTCACTTCCTCGACATCGGGATCCGGTCCGGGTGTGGGATCCGGGTCCGGTTCTGTGGAGACATTTTTCTCCGAACAGGCGGCGAATATCAGCATCATGCATGACAATGCCGCGAAAAAGAATTGTTTCATTGTGAAAAAGTTGTTAATTATTTGTTTTGGTGATTATTGATCTATCCGCAGTATTACCGGGAATATGACAGTTCGATTGTCCGTCTCTCGTCTGTGGGAGCGTTCACATACCGCCAATCCATACCTGTGGCGATATTGAGTGTCTCAAGAACATAGTCGAGGCTGTTTATGCTGATGGTGTTTCCCGAGAATGTCAATTCCTCGATCTCATGGTCCTTTATTACGAATTCCACGTCAAACCGTCGTTCAAGGGATTTGAGGATATTATTCAGAGGCGTGTTGTCGAGTATGATTTTATTCTCTTTCCAGACAATGGCCTTGGAAGCCTCCGTATTTATTATGGAAACATATCCGTCTGCCGTTTTTGTGACCTGTTGGTCGGGAGAGAGGCGGATTTCGCGTGCGGCTCCTTTATCATCGGTGTAATTAAAGCCGACGGCGCCTTGCGCGAGGGTTATGACGGCATTGTCATCCGGATAGGCGTCCACGTTGAAGCGGGTGCCGTAGACATTCACGGAACTTCCGTCCGCAAGCATCACCCTGAATTTCCTGTCGGAATCCTTGCGTACGTCAAAATATGCCTCGCCGACCAGTTCTATTGTCCTGGAGCCGTCGGTAAATTCCGAGGGATAACGAAGTGTGGAACCGGAATTCAGTATCACAGTGGAGCTGTCGGGCAATGTCACGCATCCGGTCATGCCTGTACCCACTTTCAGCTGATGGTATGTCGGCGGGGGTGTCGAAGTCCGCATTGTAGACAGGATGGTAGCGGCCAGCAATGGAATAAATAGTATGGCCGCCGCCCGCTCTAAGTGTCTGAGCCAACTGCGACTCTTATTAGAGATGCGACCGTTAACATGTCTGAGCGCAGTTTCCACATCTATTCCGGAAACGGAGTCCAGGGCCCGGAAGTCCATTATTATCTCGAGCATGGCATGGAATTTCCGATTGTTTTCCTCGCTGTCGGATTTCCATTCATCGATTTTCCGTTTATCCTCCTCGGATAATGATCCGTTGAAATAGTCGGGAAGCAATGCGGCGGCTTCCCGGTCGGTCAATGTGTTGAGATATTCATGGTCCATGCTTCAGGCGTTTATATTCAATGGGACTTTTTTACGTTATTTTTCTAAAGAGAATTTAAATTTTCTAAACATATCATTAGAAATAGAGCATGGAATCTTCCCATTTACGATAGATTCAAGAAAAAACATAACAATGACAATATCAAAATCATGATGAGACATTCAGGTATGATTGTGGCGCTGTTGGCCGCTTCAGCTACGGCACACGCCGTCGAACTTCCCGGGGTATTGAGCGATAATATGGTGTTGCAGCAGCGTGCCGACGTCCGTCTTTGGGGCTGGAGCAAGCCGGAAGATAGCGTAGAGATAAAAGTTTCCTGGAATGGTAAGAAACAGAGGGTAAAGGCCGATTCCAAAGGGAACTGGTCGTTTTCGGTACCGACGCCTGAGGCGTCGACCGAGACATACACCATAACAATCCGGGATAGTGAATCATCGGTATCGTTAAGCAATATACTGATAGGGGAGGTGTGGTTCTGTTCCGGACAAAGCAACATGGAAATGCCGGTCGAGGGCTGGCCTGGACAGCCCGTAAGGGATGCAACGGAGACCATACTCGATGCCGATCCGGCATTTCCGGTACGACATTGTTATGTGAAGCGTTCCAAATCGTTCGATACGCAGGACCGTTGTGACGCCGTATGGAGCGTGAACGATGGGCCCGGGGTGGCCGAGGCAAGCGCGATAGCCTATTTTTTTGCCAAAAGGCTGGCCGAGGTGTTGAAAGTGCCGGTAGGTGTGATCAACGCTTCATGGGGCGGAACCGCCATAGAAGGCTGGATGAGCAAAGAGGTTCTGGACCGGGACTTTCCCGGAGAGGTGGATATGAGCGCGTATGCCACAAGACAGTGGCCTGAGGAAAACAACCATACGGCTCCCGCATCATTGTACAATGGAATGCTGCATTCCGTGCTGCCGTTTACGGCGCGTGGATTCATCTGGTATCAGGGTGAAAACAATGTCAACCGTCCGGAACAATACTCACGGCTGCAACCTGCGTTCGTAAGAATGTTGCGTGACGAGACCGGGAATGCTGACATGCCGTTCTACTATACTCAGATAGCCCCCTATTCATACGGGAATCCTGACGGTACGGCAGCGGGGTGTTTCATGTGGATGCAGGCACAGAACCGGAAAGAGATTCCCAACAGCGCAATGGCGGCTACCCTCGACACAGGAGAATCCGATTGCATACATCCGTCGGATAAACGGACTACCGCCTACAGACTGGCCGGCATAGCCCTGATGCGCGATTATGGATATGAATACATCGACGCCGGCACGCCGATCGCTGAATCGTTCTGTTTTGAAAACGGGATTGCCAAGGTGAGGTTCGATGTGGGCAGGAAAGGGATGTCGCCGATTTCAAAGGACATCCCGGGGTTTGAACTTGCCGGCAGGGATCGCGTGTTCCATCCGGCGACAGCAAGAGTGGATGAAAACGACTGCAAGACGATACGTGTAAAGTCGGAGGCGGTGCCGGAGCCTGTTGCGGTGCGTTATGCCATAAGGAATAACAGCAACGCGACGCTTTTTAATTGTTTCGGAGTGCCGGCAAGTCCGTTCCGTTCCGATGACTGGTAATTGGATTCGACGGTTTTCCGGATGTATGCCCTGAAAACATCATGCATAATAAACAGTCCTGAAAAATATGAACAGTCCTGAAAAATCTTAGTTGAACAAGGATTTTTCAGGACTGCGCGGGTTGGTTACCGTACGGTCAGTTTATTGTCATTTCGAATTGATCGTACGGCTCAGATCGATGGGATAAATGTTTGGTCAGTGGGGAGATGCCAAAGAGCGGGGAATAGGTCTTTACCTTGATGGTCTTGCCATCGGGCATGAACTCGAGTATGCGGAGCCACCCGTCGCCGCCATTGCCTTCCCAGCCTCCTCCGAGGGTCTGTACGTTGAACATCATCTGGTGCACATTGCGTCCTGCCGAGTTTTTGTCGACTCGATATGCAATCGAATCTTCATAATCTCCGGGTACGCCCATGTGTCCGCTGAGAGCGAACACTATGTTTCCAGTCGGGTAGATTAATTTCTCCCACACCTCTTTTCCTCCGTTTTGAGGCGTAATCCTGTAAGAGGAGTCATCGGTATATTCGGCGGTACGTTCCGTAAGAAGGGAATGAGTCATAAAAATCACCTTGTGTCCCTTGTATCTGTCGCTTTCGCATAGATCCTTGGCCCACTTCAGCACTTCGTCGCGCGGAGCGAATTCAGTGACTATTACCAGCATCTTTCCCCATTTCGGCTGCTTGATTTCAAAGGCTGCATTCTCCATGTCCGCGACACCCTGACGATTGGGAAAGTTGCTGACAATAATGTCGCGCCAGGTGGAATTGCGTTCGAACGGAAAGTATTCGGGAAAATGCGTCATGCCGTTTTCAGATGTCCGGTAGCCATAATCATGATTTCCACACGATATGAAATAGGGCACCTTATTGTCGAGACGTTCGAAGCAACGCGACACGGCCTGCCACATCTCCCGGCTTGTCTGGTTGAGCATATAGCGGTTCATCGCGATGTTCTCGTTCTGTTCGACAAGGTCTCCGGTGCAGAGCACTGCCTTGATGTTCAGATTATCGATGTTGTCGGCTATCCATGCCGTGCAGAGATCGAACAAAGGCTGATTTATATCATATTTTATATAGCCCTGCGGATCTCCAAGTACGATCATGGAGAAAGAATCCTCATTTTCAAGATGCTGCATGTCGGCCCTGTGCTGGGCGGAACCCAAAGCACAGAAACCGATCATGGCTGCTAATATTAAACTTAACTTCATGTTTCCCAAAGGCGTGCATACGCCTCAATACTGAGTGCGGATAAGTCAGCGAATCACTTCTTTAGTCACTCTGTTGCCCCGGCGTACGATGTAGATGCCCTTGCCGGGATTTAATGTCCTTATTCCCTGCAGACTGAAATATTCGGCAGGCGCATCTTCGGTTATCATATTCTCGACAAGGCCGGCAGACGTGCTTTTGTGCTCGCGGATGTCAGGATAACAGGTGACGGCAACCGAACATCCGTTGGTGATGGCGTCGGGCACCTCGAGACGCATGGTGCCGGTATAATCTGTAAGAGCAGCGTCCCTGGGATTTGACTTGTCGAGCCAGTCATCGTGCCAGAGCCATGTATTGGCTGTCTCTCCCACTGATAGCGGAGTCGTTTCGGGAGTCCACCATTCCGACCATCCTTTATTCCTGAGGATATTCAGTACGGAAGATGTGAGCGGCGTGGTGATGTCAAGCCAGAAAACGTTGTCGACGCCTTCTTCGGCTTCAAATTGATAATTGTCCTGACATGCATATTCGTTGAAAGACCCTACGAGATTATAGGAAGATCCAGGTGTAGTAGTAGTTACGGTTACGGTAGACAGGTCCCGGGATATGACGAGTTTCCAGTCTCCGGGCCAGAGAGGCTCGAAATTACCGGCGTTGGGACCGGACATAGGCACTTCCTTGCCTAAGTTCGCTTTGGTAAACTCGGCCGAGGGTCTATAGAGGTGCTGTGGCCATACGGTCCAGTCGGAAGTCTTAAGGTCAGAGATTCCGAAGCCGTATTGCTGCACATTCTTGCAGTCGAGGACGAAATAACCATCCGTGGCTTCTACTGCCAGTGCATTGGCTATGTCCCAAGCACCGATTGTCTGTCCGTTGATGACCGTTCCCTCAACACCTGCGACATAGAGTGTTGTGACCTCCTCCTGGGCTACCGCGGAAACACAGACAAGTGTCCCGGCCAATAAAGAGAAAAATTTCTTCATAATAGATAAATCTTTGTGGTTATTAGAGTTGTTTATTTGGGATGAATTATAAAGAGTTTCAGCGAATCAGTTCCTTAGTCACCTTGTTGCCTCTGCGCACCACATAGATGCCATTCCGCGGAGTCTCCACTTTCATTCCCTGTAGATTGAAATATTCAGGATGCTCTCCGTATTCTGTCCTGTGCAGAACAATACCGGTAGGAATGCTTTTGTGCTCGCGGATGTCAGGATAACAGGTGACGGCAATCGAACACCCGTTGGTGATGTCGTCGGGCACCTCGAGGCGCATGGTGCCGGTATAATCTGTAAGAGCGGCGTCCCTGGGATTCGATTTGTCGAGCCAGTCATCGTGCCAGAGCCATGTATTGGCTGTCTCTCCCACTGATAGCGGAGTCGTTTCGGGAGTCCACCATTCCGACCATCCTTTATTCCTGAGGATATTCAGTACGGAAGATGTGAGCGGCGTGGTGATGTCAAGCCAGAAAACGTTGTCGACGCCTTCTTCGGCTTCAAATTGATAATTGTCCTGACATGCATATTCGTTGAAAGACCCTACGAGATTATAGGAAGATCCAGGTGTAGTAGTAGTTACGGTTACGGTAGACAGGTCCCGGGATATGACGAGTTTCCAGTCTCCGGGCCAGAGAGGCTCGAAATTACCGGCGTTGGGACCGGACATAGGCACTTCCTTGCCTAAGTTCGCTTTGGTAAACTCGGCCGAGGGTCTATAGAGGTGCTGTGGCCATACGGTCCAGTCGGAAGTCTTAAGGTCAGAGATTCCGAAGCCGTATTGCTGCACATTCTTGCAGTCGAGGACGAAATAACCATCCGTGGCTTCTACTTCCAGTGGATTGGCTATGTCCCAGTTGCCAAGGGTCTGGCCGTTGATGACCGTTCCCGGAGCACCTGCGACATAGATTGTTGTGACGTCCTGAGCCTGTACGCCTAAGCTGATCAGAACTCCGACCGATAAAGATAATAGTTTCTTCATGCGATATAGTTTTTATATGGTTGATATTAAAAAGGGGTATTATGACAAAGAAATTCTAATCAGAAAAATATGTTTTTTAACATTTCCTTGGAAAAGGGTCTGCGTTTGGTTAAGATATATATGGAATAATCGGAATGATCGTGTAATTTCAGTCGTGAATAATCCGATCCTTACGAACCGACATGCGCCTATTTGTGTTTGAATTTAAGATTAGGTTTAAAATTCAATTCCACAAAAACTATGGCGAATAAAGTAATACAGGCACTGTTGGATGCGTTAAAGAATTTAGGCGCGAGCCGGAAACCGACACTCCAGCCCGTGCCTGTGCGAGTAAAATGAGTAAAGACCGTGTGACAGAAACATGCGAGCGACCCGGCGTCAACGACGCCGGGTTGCCCGACTTATTGATGAGTGACGATGCCGCCGGATCACGGGCGGTGAGGCGTGTGGTGATAACGGGCTGCGTGGTGAACGCATGCCTGATGGTGATGAAGCTGCTGACGGGTTGGCTGGGACACAGCGAGGCGTTGGTGGCCGACGGTTTCCATTCGCTCAACGACGTGGCCGTGGACATTGTGATGCTGATATTCGTAGGCATCAGCTACCGCAAGGCCAGTCCACGCTTCGCATACGGCTACGGCAAGTTCGAGACTCTTGCGTCGGTGCTGATATCGGTGCTGATGATATTCATATCCATAATGATCATGGTGTCGGGCATCGAGAGCATCGTGGGCTACGCCCATGGAGAGGCCCTGGAACATCCTGATATCTGGACGGTGTTCGCCGTGATAGTGGCCATGGCCACCAAGGAATGCCTGTATCATTACTACAGCCGCGCCGGGCGTAAACTGGACTGCACCGCGTTGCGGGCGGCGGGATGGCACCACCGCGTTGACGCCATGTCGTCGATTGCCACGCTGATAGGCGTTACGGGCGCACACTTCTTAGGCGAGTCGTTCCGCGTGCTCGATCCCTGCGCGTCATTGGTAATAGCCGTGATGATACTGGTGCCGGCCATACGGCTGATGGTGCCTACATTCGTCGAACTGATGGAAGGTTCCATGCCGCGGCGTGACGTTGACCGAGCCCGGGAGGTAATCTCGTCCATACCGGGGGTGAAAGGTATTTCGTCCTTGCGCACCCGCAAGTCAGGCCACACCCGTATGTTCGACATCACGGTTTGTGTGGACGGCTCCACCACCGTTGACGACGGCGCCGTTATCACCGGCCACATCGAACGCGCCCTCTGCCGCGAATTCTGCCCCCACATCTTCGTCTCCGTGCAGCTGGAACCCGCCGATTAGACGGCCAAATTAAGAACGATGCCTAATAGTTTTGGATATAAAAAGAAGCGAGGCTACCCGACTAAGTGGTAGCCTCGACTTTACCTTTTTTTATAGTGCAAGGATGCAGCGACGAAGTCTGCACCGGCACTTTGTTAGCGCAAAGGTAACGCTTTTATCTGACGTGGCAAAATTTTCAGAGAAAAATTCGCGCTAAAAAACTCATATCGTGGATAAATCAGGAATCAGTGGCTTCAAGTTGGGCGATTTAATACATAGTCTATTGTAGAGAGAACAAATCGAATTGCTCAATTCGGCGGCACGATTCGCGGATACTTGCCCCATGATATACTTAATAACGCGCAGAGCACCCACTATGTTGCCCGACTCCTGAGGTGTCTGTCTGGCAGGACCTCGATTGATACGCAGTGTCAATCGCATATCATAAAGCAACAGCCCGTGGGCACACACATTGCGGACTTGCCGGATGGTGCGCATATAGCTCTCGAAAGTAACGACCTGACGGATGCCGAACTCATGGGCGACGAAGATTTTGTCATCAGGATCTTTTAACTGTTCATAAAGCTTCATTACTGCTCCGAAGGTCATAAATTCGAGAGTCTTCCACGCCGGAGCGAAGCGGTCGTTGGGATTGTTCTGATGGTGGCGGTGAATAATCGGATTTCGCTTGAAGTCCGAGGTATAGACTTTACTCTCAAACTCACGTGCATAGGGACGATTGACGACTGCCGGACTCACAAACCATATCGGATTTGAGTTATACTTGTTGGAGAGATTGTATATGAGCGAAGTGCGGAAAGCTATCTCGATTCTGTTGAGGTAGCGCATGAGCAACAGACGGAGGTCAAAATCGAAATAATAGAGATTTACCGCATCCTCGAACGATGCACCCTTGATATACTCGTGTGTCCGGTTTCGGAGTTCGGGATATGATCTTTCAAAGGGAAACAGGTAAAAGCCAATACGGTAATATCCGATATCAAGAAGGATTTCACGAGCCTTGTCAGCGTCGTTGACAGTAAGACCTCTTGATCTCAGGAGTTCGAGCTGTTGGTCTATTGTTGTTGCTGACTTCACCATGTACAGATTTGAATTATGCAAAATTACAAATAATCTGTGATATAAGGAAACATTCCAAGCAAAACAGCGTAAAAGTTCCGAGTATAACCCCGCAAAAATACGTGATTAATGGTTCTTAAATGGCTCTTAATCGGTTCTTAACCACTTTTGTGATTGATATGTCGCGGATTTTTGTTAATTTTGCAGTTTGAGAAAAAAGCTTAAGAAAAAACGTAAGCAAAAGCTAAAGAAAAGCATAAGCAAAATAAAATGAAGACCAACGTAGCAGTATTTTTCGGAGGACGGTCGGTGGAGCACGAGATCTCGGTGATCTCGGCGCTGCAGGCCATCAACGCTTTCAATAAGGATAAGTATGAGATAATTCCTATCTACATCTCGAAGCAGGGCAGGTGGTACACCGGCCCGCAGTTGCTCGACATCCGCAATTACCGCGACATGAACGCGCTGACGGCGGCGAGCGAGGAGGTGTACATGCGTCCCGAATATGGTGATTACAATCTGTACAAAGCCAACCCGGGCGGCGGTCTGTTCGGCAAGAAGAATCCTGTTGTAGCCACGCTGCATGCGGCCATTCCCGTGCTGCACGGCACCCACGGCGAGGACGGCATCTTCGAGGGCGTGCTTGAGACCATCGGCATCCCGTTCGCCGGCTGCGACACCCTGAGCAGCGCCAACGGCATGGACAAGATCACCATGAAGATGATACTGAAATCGGAAGGCATTCCCGTGGTGGACTACGTATGGTTTACCGACTACCAGTGGCAGCAGGACCACGAGGCATGGCTGGACAAGGTCGAGAAGGAGCTTGGCTATCCCGTTATCGTGAAGCCGGCCAACTTAGGCTCGAGCGTGGGAATCAGCAAGGCATCGGACCGCGCCGCGCTGACCGAGGCCATAGACAACGCCACCAAGTTTGCCGAGCGAATCATCGTCGAGCACATGGTGGAGCAGCTGAAGGAGATAAACTGCTCGGTATTGGGTGATGCCGACGAGCATCAGAGCTCTGTCTGCGAGGAGCCTATCAAGAGCGGCGACTTCCTGAGCTACGAGGACAAATACATGGGCGGCACCAAGACGGACGCCGGTATGCAGAGCAGCGATAAGCGCATCCCGGCCGACCTGTCCGAGGCCGTGAGCGAGAAGATACGCCACATAGCGGGCGAGACCTTCCGCGTGCTGAGCTGCCACGGCGTGAGCCGCGTCGACGTGATGATCGATGAGAAGGACGGCGCCATCTACGTGAACGAAATCAACACCATACCCGGTTCGCTGAGCTTCTATCTGTGGGAGGCCAGCGGCATCAGCTTCGAGCAGCTGATGGACCGTCTGGTGCAATTAGCGCTGAAGCGCAAGCGCCTGCAGGACCGCAAGACATTCACATACGACAGCAACATCTTCGCTCTGGGCGGCGGCGTCAAGGGTGCGAAGGGTACCAAAGGCGGCAAACGTTAACAAGACTGATATAAGACAGCCATGGATAAGAAATTCAAGGAATACAGCAGCCAGCTGAATCTGAGCAATGTAAATAAAGAGGTGCTCGGGGAGTGGGACAGCCACAACCTGTTTGAGCGCAGCATGAAGGAGCGCGAGGGATGTCCGTCGTTCGTGTTCTACGAGGGACCGCCGTCGGCCAACGGTATGCCCGGCATCCATCACGTAATGGCGCGCACCATCAAGGACATAGTGTGCCGCTACAAGACCATGAAGGGTTTCCATGTGAAGCGCAAGGCCGGCTGGGATACCCACGGACTTCCCGTGGAACTCGGCGTGGAGAAGAACCTCGGCATCACCAAGGAGGATATCGGCAAGAAGATAAGCGTGGACGAGTACAACGCCGCCTGCCGCCGCGAGGTGATGAAATACACCAAGGAATGGACCGACCTGACCCATAAGATGGGTTACTGGGTGGACCTGGACAATCCTTATATCACCTACGACTCCAAATACATGGAGACCCTGTGGTGGCTGCTGAAACAGCTGTATCAGAAGGGCTACCTGTATAAAGGCTATACCATCCAGCCCTACAGCCCCGCCGCCGGCACGGGACTTAGCAGCCACGAGCTGAACCAGCCCGGATGCTACCGCGACGTGAAGGACCTGACGGCCACGGTGCTGTTCGACATAGTCGACCCGAAGCCCGAGATGACCGGCTGGGGCCGTCCCTGTTTCCTGGCATGGACCACCACGCCCTGGACACTTCCATCGAACACGGCCCTCTGCGTAGGCCCGAAGTTCGAGTATGTGGCCGTGCAGACCTACAACCCCTACACCGGCGAGAAAATTACCGTCGTGATGGCCGAGGAACTGGTGAAGGGGTACTTCAAGAAGGAGGGTGCCGAGGCCGATATGGAGGCCTGGACTCCGGGCAACAAGGTAGTGCCTTATCGCATCGTCGGCAAATGGAACGGCATGGACCTGGTAGGCATGCACTACAAGCAGCTGATGCCCTGGGTGAAGCCGACAGAGAAACTCGACGACCATTCGCCCGAATACGTGCGCAAGTATGCCGAGGCGCATCCCGACAAGGTGTACGGCGTTGACCGCTACAAGTTCGTGGAGCTGGAGAGCGAGGCATTCCGCGTGATACCCGGCGACTACGTGACGACCGAGGACGGTACGGGAATCGTACACATCGCGCCTACGTTCGGTGCTGACGACGCCAAGGTGGCCAAGGCCGCCAATATCCCGCCGCTGTATCTGATAAACAAGCGCGGGGAGACACGCCCTATGGTGGACCTGCAGGGACGTTTCTATCCCGTAGAGGACTTAGCGGAAAGCTTTGTCGAGAAGTGCGTTGACGTGCCTCTGTATTCGAATCACGCCGGCGCATACGTCAAGAACGCTTACGACCCGAAGTTCAACGAGGGTGGCAAATACGACGAGGCAGCCGCATCGGCCGCCGACGACCTGAACCTGGAGCTGTGCGTAGAGCTGAAGAAAGAGGGCAAAGCCTTCAAGACCGAGAAGCATGTACACAACTACCCGCACTGCTGGCGCACCGACAAGCCCGTGCTCTATTATCCGCTTGACAGCTGGTTCATCCGCACGCCCGATGCCCGCGCGCGTCTGATGGAACTGAACGACACTATCAAGTGGAAGCCTGCAGCCACCGGTTCGGGCCGCTTCGGCAAGTGGCTGGAGAACGTGCAGGACTGGAACCTGTCGCGCTCGCGCTACTGGGGTACTCCGCTGCCTATCTGGCGCACCGAGGACGGCGCCGAGGAGATGATAATCGGCAGCTACGAGGAACTGTGCCGCGAAATAGACAAGGCTGTGGACGCCGGCGTGATGGCCGAGAACCCCATCACCAAGAACGGTTTCGTCCCCGGCGACATGAGCAAGGAGAACTATGAGAAGATAGACATGCACCGTCCGTACGTGGACCGTATCGTATTGGTGTCGCCCTCAGGCAAGCCCATGCGCCGCGAGCTCGACTTGATTGACGTATGGTTCGATTCGGGCGCCATGCCTTACGCGCAGATACACTACCCATTCGAGAACAAGGAGCTGCTTGACAGCGGCGAGGTTTACCCCGCCGATTTCATCGCCGAGGGCGTGGATCAGACCCGCGGATGGTTCTTCACGTTGCATGCCATAGCCGGCATGGTGTTCGACTCCGTGGCATACAAGGCCGTGATAAGCAACGGCTTAGTGCTGGACAAGAACGGCATGAAGATGTCCAAGCGACTGGGTAACGCCATCAATCCCTTCGACAACATCGAGCGGTTCGGCGTGGACCCCGTGCGCTGGTACATGATCAGCAACTCGTCGCCCTGGGACAACCTGAAATATGACGAGGCCGGAGTGACCGAGGTGAGCCGCAAGCTGTTCGGCACGCTGTACAACACATACAAGTTCTTCGCCCTTTATGCCAACGTTGACGGGTTCACCGGCACGGAGGCACAGGTGCCTGTGGCCGAGCGTCCCGAGATAGACCGCTGGATATTGTCGCTGCTGCATTCGCTGACAGCCGAAGTTACGGCCGACCTGGACGACTACGAGCCTACACGCGCCGCACGCGCCATCGACACGTTCGTGAACGACCACCTCTCCAACTGGTACGTGCGGCTGAACCGCCGCCGTTTCTGGGCAGGGGAGATGGATACAGACAAGCTGGCTGCATATCAGACGCTATACGAGTGCCTGAAGACCATCGCGTTGCTGATGGCTCCCTTCTCGCCCTTCTACAGCGACCGTCTGTACGGCGACCTGATGGCCCCGGCTATCGAGCCGGACGGTTATGCGTCGGTACACTTGGCGAATTTCCCTGTCAGTGATCCCGCGCTGATAGACAAGGACCTGGAGGAGCGCATGGCTCTGGCACAGGATGTGACATCGTCGGTATTGGCACTGCGCCGCAAGGTGAACCTGAAAGTGCGCCAGCCGTTGCAGACGCTGCTCGTGCCCGTCATGAACGAGCATCAGCGCAAGGCCCTGGAGGCCGTAATGGACGTGATCCTGAGCGAAGTCAACGTCAAGGAAATGAAGATTGTGGACAACGCCGAGAGCGGTCTGGTGAAGAAGGTGAAGGCGGACTTCAAGAAGCTCGGCCCGCGCTATGGCAAGATAATGAAGGACCTGGGCCGCGCCATCATGGCGATGGACGCAGCCGCCATCTCCGAGCTTGAAGGCAACGGCGAGTATAAGTTCGCCTCGCTGCCAGGCGAGCCTGTGGTTACGCTCGACGACGTGGAGATCACCACCGAGGACATACCCGGATGGCAGGTATCCAACGCCGGACTGATGACCGTGGCACTCGACGTGACAGTGACGCCCGAACTCCGCAACGAGGGTATGGCGCGCGAACTGGTGAACCGTATACAGAACATCCGCAAGGAGAGTGACTTCGACATCACCAATAAGGTGAAGGTAGAGCTGCAGGACGTACCCGAGGTGCGCGAGGCGCTGAAGGAATTCGGCACTTATCTGGCCGAGCAGGTGCTGGCCAACGACGTTGTGCTGGTGGAGACGCTGGAAGGCGAAGGTGTAAATGAACTTGACATAGATGGCAGAAAGATCAACGCTCGCGTCACCCGCGACTGACAGCCGGGTCCGCACGTCGGCATGGGTGGTTACGGCCGTGATATTGGCCGTGCTGCTCGTGGATCAGATAATAAAGATATGGGTCAAGACCTCGTTCTATATGGGCGAGGACTTGCCCATCACTTCGTGGTGGCACCTGAAGTTTATCGAGAACAACGGCATGGCGTTCGGCATGGAGCTCTGGAATAAGCTTGTGCTGACATTCGGTCGCATCATCGTGGTTGGGCTGCTGATATGGTGCCTGGTGAAGATGGTGCGCATGGATGGCCTGCGGCGCGGCTTCTTAGTTTCAGTCGCGCTGATAGCGGCCGGAGCCGCTGGCAATATATTCGACTGCGTGTTCTACGGTGTTATCTTCAACGACCCTTTCCCGCCTGAAACGGCACAGCTGTTTCCGCCTGACGGAGGGTATTCCACATGGTTCGAGGGACGCGTGGTGGACATGATGTATTTCCCGCTGTTCGACTTCGTATGGCCTGACTGGATGCCGTTTGTGGGCGGCAAGTATTACGAGTTCTTCGCCTACATCTTCAATGTGGCCGATGCCGCGATATGTGTGGGCGTGGCCATGCTGATACTCTTCTACAGCCGCGACACAGGCGTAGCGTATGCAATCCTTACTAACGGTAAGGGAGTTGATAAAGTTGAAAAAGTTGAGAAAGTTAAGAAGAATGTGAATAAGGACGGGAAGCAGTAATTCCCATTTAACATTCAACTTTCAGAATTCAAAATTAATAGCGTGAAACTGTTTAAGGTAGGATCGATAGCCATGTTGGCGGCATGCATGGTCGTGATGGCCGGATGCGTGCGCCGTCCGCGTCATGTGATGAGCGACAAGGAGATGGCCGGCATAGTGGCCGACATGGAGCTTGCCGAGGCCTATCTGAACAGCGGGCAGCAGGATATAGGCAGCCGTGAGGAGATGCGCGAGCGCATGGTGGAGGGTGTATTGAAGCGGCACAAGGTGAGCCGCGAGGACTTCGATTCCACTTTGAGCTGGTACGGCCATAACGTCGACGCCTATTACAAGCTGGACGCAGAGATAAACCGTGCCCTGGCTGCCCGTCAGAGGGAACTGGCCAAAAAAAGCGGCAGCATGAAGGAAGTGGATGTGCAGCTTGACGACATCTGGCCTTACCGCCGAACGGCAGTGATATGGGAGAAGTCAGGCAGCAACGTGCTGCGTTTCTCGGTGCCGGTGGCCGAAGCCGACAAGGGCACTCAGTTGAAATGGATGATGCGTACCCGTACACCTTCCGACATGGGCGTAGTGATGGGTGTGGAATACACGGACGGTACCATATCATACGTGTCGCGCACGTCCGGCAGCCAGCGGAAGATAGAGGTGATATGCCAGACTGACACCGGCATGAAGCTAAAGCGAGTTTTCGGTTACCTCAACGCCCGCAAGCCTCAGGAACTGCCCGTTTTCCTCGACTCGATACAGTTGGTGAAGGAGCCCTACGACTCCACCACCTACTACCGCGTCAATTCCCAGCGCCGCCTCTCCAAGCCATCGCGCCCGGCACCGAAACCTGCGGAGCCCGACACTGTCCGATAGTCGAGATTGTTATTCAAGCCGTCGGTGATTAGTAACCAAGGCTTCAGGGATGACAAGTGTCGAGCATACTTAAAATATTATATGCGAAAAGGACATCATGCAGCCCCAGACCTATGTTGTATGATAGAATTCGCTCGTCGTCGGAGATGCGTCCCTGGATTTTACCGCTCAATACATCCGACATTTCCCCGAACTGTCTGAACCGGTCAAAGTATCTGAATCCATTAACATGCCCTTCGTCGTCTGCGAATACCTTGTCGAAGACAAGGTCGCAGTTCTGGAATCCCCGCGTATGCACCGGCACGACAAGTACCCCGGGTTTGAAAAGGTTGTCATCCTCGACCAACAGACCGTCGGCATCGGTGATGCATGATACCACGACATCGGCATCCGACACCAGATCTGTATTGCTGTCGGCTATTTCCCATGTTACATTTTTGAATCCGGCATAACGGTCCATAGTTTTATCGGTGTGATCCTTGTACCGTTTAAGACGCACTGTAAGATTCCTGTCCTGGTTGGTGGCGAGAAAACAATCGAGTGTGGAATGTCCCATGGCTCCGAGCCCGATAAACGAGTATATGTGCGCGTTGCTGTTTCTTAGAGTGTTGATGGCAAGTGCCGCGACCGCTCCGGTACGCATGGCAGTAATCCAGTCGGTATCTATCAGGCATGTCATCTCGCCCGTAAGGGTATCGAACATCATCATCTTGCTCTTCAGTGCCGGATGAGTCCCTTTGACACGCGACACAACCTTGCAGCCGAACGTGTGATACTCCTCGGGAAGAATGCAAGGCATTGTATTAATGAAATCCGAGCCACGTGGATGAAGCGAGATTTTGGGAGGCAACATGGCACGGTTCTTCATCAGGAATGATTCGCGGACCATATCCACACATTTTTCGGGCCGGATGCCGAGACTCATTATTTCGTTGTCAGTTACTATCCGCATGTCAAATGGATTTAAGAATAGCAATTAGTCTGTCGTTGTCGCTCCGGGAGCGTACGGCAAGACGAATAAGATTTCGGTCACTCATTTTCTTTTTGCGTCCGCAGTTGCTGATCATCACGTCATGGTCAAGCAGAATCTGCGTCAGCTCCTTTGAGGTGAATCTGTCAATGACCTCGCACAGGAAATAATTGGCTTGAGATGGCATGACATGTAGATAAGGTATGTCCTGCAGCAATCCGAAGAATCGCTCACGCTCCGCTATGAACCTGAGACAAGCCTTATGGTAGTCGTTTTCATACTTACCGTATATCTGCATGTAAAATTCGGCAAAAGAATTGATGTTCCATATAGCCACGTCTTTTTTCATACGTGCGATGACATCCCGGTCAGCTGTGGCGAAAACGCCCAGTCTCAATCCAGGCACG
>UQMZ01000010.1 GCA_900542185.1 uncultured Bacteroidales bacterium | reverse complement strand
TTTAACACTTTAATCTCCCGGTTTTAACAAATGCACCGTGATTTCGGCTTGACCCTGAAAAGAGGTATTGAAAAGAGCAATATATTGTGCGAACACGAAAAAAAGGACTATTTTTCAATAGTCCTTCAGTAGTCGATCCGGGACTCGAACCCGAGTCTCCACCGTGAGAGGGTGGCGTGCTAACCGCTACACTAATCGACCGATTATTTTATCATCTGCAGGTGTTGTTCCTGTTTGACGATGCAAAATTACAACTTATTTTTGAATCTGCAAAATTTCGGGCGATTTTTTTTGAAAAACTGCAAAAAAAATCGTGGATTCATGCGGATCGCAAGGTGTTGTCGCATGACATACCCGCCTATTTATTTGCCGTTTATCACAATTACAAGTCCATCGTATGCAGGATGCACATTTTCCGGCAGACATCGGTCAAGAAGATCGTGTGTCTCCACCTCATGATTGAAATGGGTGAGATATGCTACCTTGGGTTTCACTTCATCGATAAGGTCCAAGGCTTCCTGGATGGTGAAGTGCGCGAAATGGTCGCGGTCGCGCAGAGCATTCACGATCAGGACATGCAGACCTTCAAGTTTTTCTTTTTCCGTTTCGCTGATATGCTTGCAATCGGTCACGTAAGCGAAATTGCCGATTCGATATCCGAATATCGGCTTGCTTCCATGCAACACCTCTACGGGCACTATCTTAAGTCCATTGATATGGAAAGGATAGTCGTCTATGACACGCATGTCGAATTTTGGCACACCGGGATATGGATGTTCCTTGAAGCAATATGCCAGTCGTTCCCTCAGGTCGGTGTCCACGTCCTTGCGCACATATATGGGTAGGTCGCCTGTCGCGCAGAACGGTCTCAGGTCCTCGATGCCGCCGATGTGGTCGTAATGCACGTGAGTGATAAGTACAGCATCAATGTTATATATGCGGGCGTCAAGAGCCTGCTGGCGGAAATCCGCCGATGCGTCGATCAGCAGATTCATGCCGTGGGTCTGTATCAATACCGACGCGCGTCGGCGTTTGTCGCGAGGATCCGTGGAGCGACATGTCTCGCATTCGCAGCCAACTTCCGGCACTCCCTTGGAAGTTCCGCTGCCCAATACTGTCACCTTAATGGATGTATCGATATAATTCACTTCGGGGAGCAGGTCGATATAGAAGCGGCGTCTCACGGCACTGCGCACCTCGTTTGCCAGCACCGCGACATCTGTGGCCGTGGCATGACCCACATTGGCCAGGACCAGCGGCTGCTTCTCCCATACCTGCGCTCCGCCCACACGATGACCTTTCATGCCGGCATGGTCTATCAGCCATGCGGCCGACAGCTTCTTAAGATGATCGCCGACATCGTGTGCGGGAATCTCCATGCCGCTGCGCGCGCAGATATCCTCCCAATGTGGACGGCTTATAACCGGATTCTTGAAGAAGCTTCCCGCGCTGCCGATTTCATGCCAGTCGGGCAGTTTCTCGTTGCGTATCCGCCGGATTTCTTCGGCAGTCTCGCGCAGTGTGGGCGTATGGCCAAGTTTCTCCTTAAGTTCGCGCAAAGGGCCATATTCAAGGTTAGTGGCCTTGTCCCCGGGAATCATCCTGAAGCATACGCGCAGCACGATGTACCGGTCCTTGCCTTCGTGCTTGAAGAATGAGTCGCGGTATCCGAACCTGCATTCCCCGTTGGTGAATCGGCACGGTTTGCGCGTCAGCGTGTCGAAACATTCCACGGAATATATCACATCTTTCGCCTCGACGCCATACGCTCCTACATTCTGCACGGCCGAAGCACCCACGCATCCGGGTATGCCGGCCATGTTCTCCACGCCGCCCAGCTGCCGGGCCACGCACCAGTCCACGAACGCGTCCCAGTTCACGCCGGCGCCGGCTATGACATAGACATTGTCCGGATCCTTGTCGTAACGTTTTATGCCATCGATGCGCGAATGCAGCACAAGACCGTCAAACTCGTCGATGAACAGAAGATTGCTGCCTCCTCCTAAGTTCAGTATCTCGTTTTTGATGAATATTTCGGAACGGGAAATTTTCAGCAGTTCGGCTTCGCTGCTGTATTCGGCATACCATCTTGCGCAGGCCGGGATGCCGAATGTGGTGAGAGAGGTCAGATCCTTGTGCTCTTCAAATTGAATGTCCATGATTATCGTTTATTGTCCACGAGTTTGTCGTCGATGAAAAACAGGTATTTGCCGTCGGAATATTTCCAGATGTCGGCCAGGATGTTCCAGTCATGTCCCGTTTCCACCTGGTCGGGGTTGCCGAGGGCCAGCTTGCATTCCTGTTTGGTCATGCCGGGCTGTACCTGCCCGGAGCATATCAGCTCCCATACTTCGGGCGATATTTCTGGAAATCGCAGTTTCGGATCGGTGAGGTAGAACATTGAGGCAAAGCTGCGCGAGCCGGGGTTACCTTTGCCGTCCGGCATATTCATGGGCAGCCACGATTCGGATTGACCGTCGTCAAAGCAAATGAAGAGGGGGAATGCGGCGTTGCCACGTTTCACCGTATTTATGGTGACGGGAATGAATTTGCGACCCTTTATCGGATTCATTTCCTTGTCATACCATAGGGCGGTGCGGAGCCACAGTTTGCGTCCCGTGAGAATAGTGCTGAATTCCGACACCATATCCATATCGATCAGCATAGGGAAGTCGCACCATACCATAGATTCCGTGGCCGATGGCTCCTTGCGCACCGTGTATGTCATGATTCGGTCCAGTGCGGGAATTTCGAATTTTACTATCGATATGCTTCTGCCGTCGGGAGCCACAGCTTCTTCCGTACCGATATAACGGACGGTCATATCGGCGATGGAATCCTGATGCGAGCGACGGCCGTTGCGGTCGACGATGTCATACAGCAGCGACGCGCGTGAGTTTGTAACGACGAATTCCTTGCCCGGCATCCATTGCGACAACTGGGCCGGATGCACCGAATCGGCCAGCGCTTCTTCGGCGCTTTCCCTCATGATGAGCCGGTCGGCCCGCGTGGGCGTGATTCGTTTGGTGCGCTCTATGCCCGTGTTGCACGAGGCCATAAGCGACAGGCACGCAAATAAATATATGGTATGTTTCAGTTTCAATTTCAGATATATTGCCATAGTTCTGAATGCAAAATTAGAAAAAAATATCGAGAAATTTTGGTCAGTTTGTAAATTTTATATAACTTTGCACTCGCAAACGGCGGGATAGCTCAGTCGGTTAGAGCGTCGGATTCATAACCCGGAGGTCCCGAGTTCAATTCTCGGTCCCGCTACGAATCGTTTGAAAGGTGCGTCAAATGCAGGTTTGACGCACCTTTTTTACGTTCCCGATGTTATATCATTATAGATTTATAATAAATGATTCCACGGGAATAAAAGAATAGCGCTATGATGACAATGTACGAAAGGCTCATGACTCTGCCCATATTCAAAGGAGTAGGCACCGAACAGTTATCGCTGTTTCTGGAGAAGACGCATCTGGATTTCGATAATTACGAGGCCGGCGCCGTGATACAGCCATTGCTTGATGACTGCAACGGATTGAAATGCGTTCTGTCGGGCCGGATTGAGATGGCATATACATTGTCGGGCGGTGAAAGCCGTCTTGTGGCCGAATACGGGCCGGGCAAGGTGCTGGGCCTGGAGCGGCTGTTCGGTATGGACACGCGCACACGGCATGAAGTCAGGGCTCTGGAGTCATGCGGCACCATGAGCTTTTCGAAGGAGCAGTACATGTCCCTGTTGCGCAACAACCACATCTGTCTCATAAATTACCTGAATTATCTGAACTATCACTGCCAGCGCATCGAGGTGTCGATGGAATCGTTGTACAGCCGTTCGGTGGCAGGCACTCTTGCTGTCATCGTGTCGCTGATGACCGACCGAGACTGCAGGCGCATAGTGCTGGAAGGGATGGACCGCCTCTGGGCCACAGGCCCTGAAAACGCGCAGGCCGATTACGACAGGCAGGTTGACGAGCTGGTGGACGCCGGTTACGTCAAGTTCGGTAACGAAGGCGAAATCATCATCGAATCCCGCCAGTCGCTGCTCGATTACGCTGAGAGCCTGCAGGAACAGAACCGGTGAAATCCGGATTATTCTTAAATAATAGGCTTACGATGGGGTGATTAGTGAGTAATCATGCCTCGATTCCTTTGTCGTTTTATCAATTTTTTATAAATTTGCCTTTCGGAATCCTCGGCCAATACATTTATGGCTGAAAATTGAAAAACTCAAAAGCTGCAAATTATAAAAAAGATGACAAATACAGCAAAAATCAAGGCCCGCCTGTCGGTGATGAACTTTCTGGAGTTCGCCGTATGGGGCGCATACCTCATTTCAATGGGTATGTTTCTGGGCAATCACGGTCTCGGCGAAGACGTATTCTGGTTTTATACCGTACAGGGACTCGTGTCCATTATCATGCCCGCGTTGATGGGCATCGTGGCCGACCGTTGGATACCGGCCCAGCGCACATTGGCGTTGTGCCAGCTTCTGGCCGGCGTCATGATGATGGTGACCGGCGCGATAGCCAACTCACAGCTTGCCGCCAATGGCGTGCTTGAGTTCGGTCCTCTGTTCGCTGTCTATACAGTTTCGGTGGCATTCTTCATGCCTACCATCGGTCTGAGCAACTCGGTGGCGTTCAATGTGCTGAACCAGAACAAACTCGACACCGTGACGCATTTCCCGATGATTCGCGTGTTCGGAACTGTCGGATTCATTTTTGCCGAACTGTTTGTCAACTTCGTGCCCTGGGGTGGCCAGGCCATTCAGTTCTCGGCAGCTCAGTTCTACACCTCGGGTATATTCAGCATCATTCTGGCGGCATACTGCCTGACGTTGCCCAATTGCCCGATAGACAAGAGCGGCGAGAAGAAATCGCTGGCCGATGCACTCGGTCTCAAGGCGTTCAAGCTGTTCAAATACCGCGACATGGCCATATTCTTCATCTTCAGCATGTTGCTGGGCGTGTCGCTGCAGATTACCAACAGCTATGGCTCGTCGTTCATCAATTTCTTCAGCAATCCGGAACTGCCGCAGTTTGCCGACGGCTTCATGGACGGCTGGTGGGCCAAGAACCCGACGTTCCTTATCTCCATCTCGCAATGTGCCGAGGCTCTGTGCATACTTATGATACCGTTCTGTCTGCGTAAATTCGGCATAAAGGGTGTCATGCTCATAGCCATGTTCGCATGGGTGTTCCGTTTCGGATTCTTCGGAATCGGCGACACCAACTGTCCCGGTTTCATCTGGCTGCTGCTTTCGTGCATAGTTTATGGCGTGGCATTCGACTTCTTCAACGTTTCGGGCGGAATGTATGTCGACAGTCGCACGTCGCACGACCAGCGTTCGGCTGCGCAGGGGCTGTTCATGCTGATGACCAACGGTATCGGAGCCTCGTTGGGTACGTTCTTAGCCGGTAAGTTGGTGGTGAACAAGCTGGTGAACGCCTCCGGCCTGACATTGCAGCAGCAGCTTGACGGCTGGCATGAGTCGTGGCTTATTTTCGCCGCATACGCCCTGATAGTAGGCGTACTGTTCTGGATAGTATTTAAGGAGCGCAAACCCGAAGACACGCACGAAGCAGAGGAGGTAAAAAAGGAGAGTAATCCTGATGCCGGCGGGATGGTCGAAATCTGAGCGGAAATGATACGTTTTTATTCCCCCGGCATAGAGCAGACCGGCACGCTGCCTGAGGATGAGTCCACGCACTGTTGCCGCGTGCTGCGTATGCGCGAGGGTGACGAAATCGAGACCGTCGACGGCGAGGGGCATGTGTACCGTTGCGTCATAACTAATGCCCATCCCAAGCATGCCGGTGTAGATGTGCTGGAAAGAACAGACCAGCTCCAGAACTGGCAGGGCCGGCTAACATTGGCTGTGGCTCCGACCAAGAATGCCGACCGTATGGAATGGCTTGTGGAGAAGGCCGTGGAGATGGGCGTAAATGAAATCGTCCTGTTGCGTTGCGAACATTCCGAACGGCGCAAGATGAATACGGAGCGACTGGAACGCATAGCCGTATCGGCCATGAAGCAGTCGCTCAAGGCCCGGTTGCCGAAGGTGTCCGGACCGGTCGATTATAAGGATTTCATTAAGGAACATACCGATAAACCGGAGTTCAAGTGCTTCGGATACTGTTCGCCTGAGGTAGAGCGTCGGGATTTCGGCCAGTGCTGCACCAAGGATAGTGATGTAGTGGTAATGATAGGTCCGGAAGGCGATTTCAGCCCGGCGGAAGTAGAGACGGCCATCGAGGCCGGATTCCTGCCGGTGACATTCGGCACCAGCCGGTTGCGCACCGAGACTGCCGCGCTTTACGCTACGGCCGCGTTCCATGTAATAAACAACATGTAAGAATATCGAATGATGAAAATATCTGAATATTTGCAAAGCAGCCTTATCGGCAATTTCTTTCTCTTGGCCGGACCGTGTGTGATCGAAGGAGAGGAGATGGCCCTCGACATAGCCGAGAAGCTGGTTAGAATCACCTCCGGACTCAACATCCCGTACGTGTTCAAGGGCAGCTATCGCAAGGCCAACCGCAGCCGGCTGGACTCGTTTCAGGGAATCGGCGATGAAAAGGCGTTGAAGATATTAGCGAAGGTACGCGACACGTTCGGCATCCCGGTAGTGACGGATATACATTCGGCACCCGAGGCAGCGATGGCGGCGGAGTATGTAGACATACTCCAGATACCCGCCTTCTTGTGCCGCCAGACGGATCTGCTCATAGCGGCGGCCAAGACGGGTAAGTACGTAAATATCAAGAAGGGACAGTTCTTAGCGCCGGAATCCATGAGGTTTGCCGTGTCAAAAGTAATAGAGTCAGGCAACAGTGAGGTAGCCGTTACCGATCGAGGTACGTTCTTCGGCTATGGCGACCTGATTGTGGACATGCGAGGCATTCCGGAAATGAAACGCTCGTGCGGATGTCCGGTTATAATGGACATAACGCATTCCCTTCAGCAGCCCAACCGTGCCGAGGGCGTGACAGGGGGAAAGCCCGAACTGATAGGCACTATAGCCCGCTCGGCTATAGCCGCCGGTTGTGACGGCATCTTCATGGAAACACATCAGAATCCGGCCGTGGCCAAAAGCGACGGAGCCAATATGCTTCCGCTCAGTGAGGTGGAAGATATGCTAAGGAAACTGACCGTACTGCGCATTGCCGTAAACGAGATTAGCTGATCAGCTCTGCTCACTCGGCTTTGACTCCGGTTTTGACTTCGGCTCTGGCTCGCCCCATACTTTTGGAGGCTGCTGCACGGGGCCGTTGTTGTTTTGTGTCGTCTGTGCATATAGCCCTGCGGGAGGCATGCCGGGATTCATAGGCGTGCTTGTCTTCTGGAAGAATGGGTAGGGCATACCGGTAACGAATTCCGGATTCTTGCCGGGACTCAGATAGCCGTCCACAATGGTGTCGCGGCCCGACGGATTCTCGAAGGTATAGAGGTGGAACCGGTGCATCATCACGGCTAAGTGCTCGAACACAGACGCCATGATCCCTTCGTAAGGAAGCCATGAGGATGTGGCGGTGAAGCAGTAAACCTGCAGTGGAATCCCGGCAGATGTCTGTGCCAGCGTGGTCACGAAGCAGGTGCTGGTCTGGGATATGTCGCTGTTGTTGGCCAGATACATGCGGATGTATGCGCGGAACATGCCTAAATTGGTGTCGATGGTTCCGTCCACCAGTCCGTCTGGATTGTTTACGTCATATTCCTTGCCGGCGGCTTTCTGCTTCAGCTTACCGTCGATCCAATCGCCCATCAGGGGAATTTCATGGAACTCATTCAGCATTTCGTCAGTGGTCTCCACCACTGAATCGGCATCGATCATATACGCCCGCTGGATGCGGCGCGTGTCGGACAGCTGCATGTTGCGGTAGTTGGTGAATCCGTTGGTGATCAACGTATACGGTGCCACCGTGGTGACTGTCAGGTCCCAGTTGGTGACCTTTACTGCCGTAAGAGACACTTCGGTCACCGTGCCGTTGGCATTGCTGTTCGGCACCACTATCCAGTCTCCTACGTGCAGAGAGTCATTCTGGGCTAATTGCACCCCCGCCACGACACCAAGTATAGAGTCCTTGAATATCAGCATCAGCACAGCAGCGAAGGCTCCGATACCGGCCAACAGCGATGCAGGCGATTTATTGACGAGAACGGCACAGCAGATTATGATGGTTATGAGCCATAGAATTATCTTGATAATCTGCACTATTCCGTGAAGCGGCAGCCGCTTTTTGTTTTCGTTCCTGTCGATATGTTCCCAGATTCCGTCGGCCAGAGTGCATAGCGACCCGGCCAGGACAATGGACATATACACCCACGACACGCGGGTCAGCCACGAGGCCAGTGTGACATGTGTATAAAGAGTGAACTGTATGAGAATCACGAACAATAACGGCGGAATCACATTGCACAACTTGATGAAGAAGTGCTTTTCGACCAGAATATCATACAGCGACAATTTATTTTTGAAACTGATATGCCGCAGTATGAATACGCATATAGTCTTTACAAGCCATCCTACCGCAAAGGCCACGGCGAAGACTACCAGCGCATATACCACGACGAACACATCATCGGTTTGGGGCAGATGCAATGTCTTGATAAGCCATGATGAAAGACTCATCAAAAGTCTGGCCACGGCGTATGTGCTTTGCTCCGTGACCGTCTCTGCTATATGTAGAGTCGGCATCTTATCGGTTGCCTCGGCAATAATGGATGTTAACGTCATATCCTATATGGTTTATAGTGGATATTTTCAGTTTATAGCGGAGATAAATACAGAGAGAACGTACTTACGCTCCTATATATAATACAATGTGTGGCCGGGGATGGTTCGGGAACGCAATCAACCGTTTTTATGTCATGTGTCGGTATACCGTCCGAGAATGTGTAAATATGGCCATGAAAATGCATAATTGGCAAAATTGAAATCAAAAGATGGTGAGAATGGGGATGTTACAAGGCGTTAACATTTATTCACAATTCAGCAAATATATTTTTGCACACAAATTGCGATCTGTGCAAAATGTTCGAAAATATGCTGTAAAACATAATTTTGGGTTAATTCGCTATATTATTGGTAGTTGGGTGTAAAAATACACTTATGGATAATTATATTTTGAAAAAAAAGATTAAAACGTTTGGTTTTTTCGGAGAAATAGTTTTACCTTTGAGAAACAGAGAGATCGAAATCTTAAAAAGTGTTTAAAAGCATGGAGCGTACATTAGTAATCCTGAAGCCCGGATGCATCGAGCGTAATCTGGTAGGAGAAGTTATAAGCCGCATAGAGAAGCGAGGCCTTACGATATGTGGAATGAAGATGATGCAGCTGGACGAAAAGATTCTGCGCGAACATTACGCACATCTGGTTGACAAGCCTTTCTTCCCCGACATCGTTGCGTCGATGACGGCATGTCCCGTTATCGTGATGTGTCTGCAGGGCGTGGAGATTGTATCCGTGTTCCGCGAGATGACAGGCGTGACCAACGGCCGCAAGGCAGCGCCCGGCACCATCCGCGGAGACCTCAGCATGAGCGGATCTCTCAATATAATACATGCATCCGATTCGGTAGAAAACGCCAATATAGAGATAGCACGTTTCTTCAATCCCGGAGAAGTGTTTGACTATCAGCCGGCCACACTTAAATACACATACGGCCCGGAAGAACTCTAAGGACATCCGAATCGGCGAAACCTGAATTATGATACAGATAAGGAAGATATTAAGCGGAACGTTACTTGTAGCCATGGCGTGTATGGGAGCGCAGGCACAGAACGTACGCTCGAAGAACCCCCACTCGCAGATGCACAAGCAGCTGCTGGCATCGCAGACCAAAAGCTCCGATCAGATTAAGCTGATAGAACAGAACACGTTCATCGACCTGATCGAGGATCTGGAGCCGGAGATTGACATATATACCGAAGGCTGGAACTCCAAGCGCGTCAATCCGTTCCAGGAGAAGGACGTGCCCAACCAGCAGGTAATCGATGTGACGGGCTACCACATGCCTGTCAAGAACATCCGCATCACGTCCAACTATGGCTATCGCGCCAAGTTCGGGCGTATGCACAAGGGCATCGACATGGGTATCAAGATGCGTGACACCATCTATGCCGCGTTCGACGGCAAGGTGCGTCTCACCAACTACGAGGCAAAGGGATACGGTAATTACGTGATTCTGCGTCATCCCAACGGACTGGAAACGATATACGGACACCTGACCAAGGCTCTGGTAAAACCTGAACAGACGGTGAAGGCAGGTCAGCCCATCGCATTAGGTGGTAACACCGGTCGCAGCACAGGCCCACATCTCCATTTCGAGACACGCTACATGGGTTATGCGATCAATCCATCGGCTATTTTCGATTTTGCCAACAGAACCACTCATACGGATACATACACATTCAGCAAGAAGACATATACTCAGCCGCGCAACTACGCTCCCAAGCGCAATGCACTGGCTAAAACCGACGGCAACGGCTATCATGCCGCGTCCAATACACAGAGCTCATATACCGTGAAGCGTGGCGACACCCTATCGTCGATAGCGCGCTCGTATGGTATGTCGGCAACTACACTGAGACGCCTGAATAATCTGACGCAAGGCGATAAGATCCAGGCAGGTCAGGTGTTGAAACTTAAGTAAGACGTTGATTTTAGAAGATGTTATATAGAGGGTCAATTAATTTTTGACCCGCCTTTACAGGCTCCGTTCAGCATGATATGCAGAATGGAGCCTGTAAATTTTTAGCGTTGTTTCATAGTCGAGGGTTTGTGTAATTCGTGACAAACGATTAACTTTGTAGTCAATACCCGAATGCGCGCTGATTCCGGCGTGATGATTGTCCGGGTATAAATCAATGAAGAGATGGACGCAAAACAATTGACAGAAGAATTAGGGGGACGGCTTGGCCGGGAGCCTCAGGACGTGACGTTGCTGTGCGATCAGCTTGCCGGCGTCATCGGCGAGGTTCTGGCAGAAGGTGACAGCGTGGCTGTTCCCTCGTTCGGATCCTTCGAACCCAAGAAGCGTATGGAACGCATTACGATGCACCCTTCCACCGGACGGCGCATACTTATTCCCCCGAAATTGTCGGTTACATTCCGGCCATCGACAATGCTGAAACTCAAGGTTCGTCAATCATGAACGGGAATATGGAAGAGCATAAGCGTGAAAGTGAAAAGGTGACGTTGGCGGGGCTGACGGCACGGCTGTCGGTACGCACCGGCGACACCAAACGCCAGACCGAAGATTTCCTGCGCGAACTGTTCGCCCTGATTGCCGGCGAGCTTGAGAAAGGAGAGAGCGTCAAGGTCCCCGGGTTGGGAGTGTTCAAGAGCATCGAGGTCGAGGCCCGCAAGAGCGTGAACGTCAACACAGGCGAGGAGACGTTGATACCTGGTCACCGCAAGATAGTCTACATTGCGTCCAAAGAGCTGTCTGCGACAGTGAACGAGCCATTCAGTATGTTTCAGACCATTGAACTTACGGACGATGCCGTTGCGGAACTGGAAGCGTCCGACCCGGCAGAACCGGAACGTGAGGCAGTCTGTGACGTGCCGTTTGCAAGCACCGTCTATGAGTTGGAGGAGCCGGAAGTGATAGAAGAGGCTGAACTTGAGCGCGAATCGGCGCAGGAAGCCGCATCCGAATCAATTCCGGAACAGCCGGAAGCCTTTGAGCCCGCTTCGGAAGAATCCCTGGATTCCGATGATGACCTTAAAGACCTTAAGGACCCTAAGGACCTTAAGGACCTTAAGGACTCTAATGACCTTAATGACTTTAAGGACACTAAGGACCTTAATGACCTTACGGACTCTGATATTTCTGAAGACTCCGAAGTTCCCGCCATTCCAAAGAAGCGCTTTTGGCCCGGTTTTTTAGTGGGTTTCGCGGCTGCATGTCTGATTGCGTTCGTTGCGGTCTGGGCGCTGTTCGAGTACGGTGTGCTTTCTTCCGAACGCTTGGCCGAAGCCGAATCCAATCCTGCGGTCAAGGCAAAGGCAGAGACTCCCGCATCGGTGGAAGTGCCGGCTGTTGAGCCTGATAAGGCCAAGGCTGAACCCGAACCGGCTACCAAGGAGCCGGAAGTTCAGAAGTCTGCATCCGAGGCCGGTGGTGAAACTGAACCTGCGGTTCCCACTCAGCCGTCCGACAAGAAGGTGTACGACACCATCACCAAGACCAGATACCTCACCACCATGGCCAAGGACCATTACGGCAATTATCACCTGTGGCCATATATCTACAAGGAAAATGAAAAAATCCTCGGCCATCCTGACCGCATAAGGCCGGGAACCAAGGTCGTGGTGCCTCCTCTGTCCAAGTATGGCGTCAATCCCGACAACAAGGCCGACATAGACAAGGCCAAGAAGTTAGGCAATGAGATATACGCCCGCTACAATTAAGCACAATCCGTCGCATAGGCGGCTATGCAACGGATTGTGATGTAATGGCGTGCCGAAGCGACCGTTATTTCTTGTCGGAACCGAATTTATCCTTCATGAAATCGCCCACTTTGTCCTTGACATCTTCAAGCATGTCTTTGCCTTTCTGGACGTATTTCTGACCCTCGGGACCGTTGATCCATTCCTTGCCTTTCTCCAGGGCTTCCTTGCCCTTGTCGATAGCACCCTGCACCTGAGGGCTGTTCATGAAGTCCTGTGCGGCTTCTTTTGCTTCCGCGGCACTCTTTTTCAAAGCATCGGTGTTCATATCGATAATGTTTGATGCACTCGGGGACCTGAATCCTTGCGTGCGGTTAATATGCAATGTATTAACAACCGACATGCCTGTGAGGTTGGTTAATAATTCACAATAACGAGATAACAAAAGCATAAAATGCTGACGAGTTATAATTCACAATTGCTTGACACGGCGGTGTCCGAGTTGTCGAAATTGCCGGGCATCGGCGAGAAGACGGCGTTGCGGCTGGCGTTGCACCTGTTGCGGCGTGAGCCAGAGGCATCGGAAGCGTTAGGTAACGCAATCATCGAGATGCGGCGCCACATCCGCTATTGCCCGGAATGTCATAACATCAGCGACAGCGGCGAATGCCAGATATGCAGTGACCGCAGGCGCGACCGCAGCACCGTGATGGTGGTAGAGAATGTCAAGGATGTGATCACCATCGAGTCCACACACGAGCACCGAGGCTTGTATCATGTATTGGGTGGCCTCATATCGCCGATCGAGGGCATTTCTCCCGGCGACATAGAGATAGCAAGCCTTGTGGAGCGTGTTGCAAAAGGTGAGATAAAGGAAGTGATACTGGCCTTGAGCCCGACTATGGAGGGTGACACCACCAATTTCTACATCTACCGCAAGCTCGCGGACTATCCGGTGGAAGTAACCATGCTGGCGCGAGGCCTCAGCATAGGCAATGAGCTGGAATATACCGACGAACTGACGTTGGGCCGTTCCATATTGAACCGTATGCCGTTTAAAGACACCTTCCATGGCTGACACGGGACTGTTGCGAAGCGAAGGTCTGCGTCTGCGTCCTGTCGAGCCCGATGACGCAATGGCCATGTGGGAGATGGAGAGCGACCCGCACCAATGGATAGAGAACGGCATGATGGCACCGTTTTCACTGAGGAATCTCAAGGAATACGCCTTGCAATACCGGGCCGATCCATTTGCCGAAGGCCAATTACGCCTTATGCTTGTTAACGAAGGTTCGGCAGAGCCTGCAGGCATAGTGGATCTGTATGATATATGTGTCTCCAATCGCACTGCATGGGTAGGTATATATATACGTCCGGCATTCCGAGGAAATGGAATAGGGAGGAAGGCGCTTATGATGCTTGAGGATTACTGTCGCAGATTGCTCAACCTACGAATTCTGGCCGCAAAGATAGCTTCCGGAAATGTCGCAAGCCGGCGGCTTTTCGCTAAGGCCGGATATATTGAATGCGGCTGTCTTAAAGACTGGCTTGTCTCTGCCGACAATTCGCAAGACATCCTGCTATTCCAAAAATCTTTGAATTCTAATCCTGACTCCTCATCACATTCCTCTTAACTTTTTCAACTCTTTAAACTCAGAAAACCATGCTTGAATATATAATCGGAAAACCCGCCGAAGTGTCGCCGGCATACGCCGTGATCGACAATAACGGCTTAGGCTACGGTATAAACATCACATTGATAGACTATCCGCACATCGCCGCAGCCAAGGATAATGTGAAACTGTACGTCTTTGAGTCAATCCGTGAGGACGCCCATGTGCTGTATGGATTTCTCAGTAAGGAGAGCCGCGAGCTGTTCATATTACTGACCAGCGTGAGCGGTGTGGGACCAAATACAGCCCGGCTCATTCTGTCGGCCATGACCTCTCAGCAGCTGCAGGCGGCAATAGCGTCGGGAAGCGAGGCGCAGCTCAAGGCGGTGAAAGGGATAGGCGGAAAGACCGCGCAGCGCATCATAGTGGACCTTAAGGATAAAATAAAGGGGGTATCCGAGTCGTTTATTACAAGTACGCCTGCGGGAGAAACATACCAGGATGCTCTGGACGCCCTTGTGGCATTGGGATATACTCAGCAGCAGAGTCAGAAGGTGTTGAAGAAGGTATTCGGAGACAATCCGGGAGCATCCACCGAAGAAGCTATAAGGCAGGCGTTTAAGATGCTTTGAAGTTTGTAAGCGGTAGATCGGGCAGAATCATGGCTATAATGGCGGTACTGATAGCGGTACTGCCCTTTGGCATTATAGCGCTGCCGCAGTATTACAAATCCGAGCTTAAGGAGCCTCCCTCCACACCTCCGGTGGAGACTGTGCTTCCTCCCGTCGGTCCGGGCGATTCGCCGGCCGACACCCTGCAGCTTCCGGGCCGAGTGCATCCCACCGTTCCTCGTGGATACGACGACTACAACAATCCCGAATATCCCGCCGACCTCCGCGACCCATCCAACATCAAGACCGAAGTAGAGTATGATCCGGAATCAGGACTGTATGTGTTCAAGACAAGAGTGGGCGATCATGAGCTGACCACTCCATACATGATGACGCCCGACCAGTACGAGAACATGATGATGCGGCGCGACATGTACTCCTATTTCAACACGCGTAACACCGAGACTTTCGAGAAGAAAGACAAGGAGCCTTTCAACATATTCGACATGAACTTCAGCCTCGGTCCGCTGGAGAAGGTGTTCGGACCCGGCGGCGTGCGTCTGCAGACCCAGGGATCAATTCAGCTGTCGTTGGGCGTCAAGAGCAACAAGACCGACAATCCCGCGCTGACCAAGCGCAACCGCCGCAAGACATACTTTGACTTCGATTCCAAGATTCAGGCCACCATCAACGCGTCGGTAGGCGACAAACTGAAGTTCAACATGACCTATAACACCGACGCAACCTTCGACTTCGATTCCAAGAACCTGAAACTGGCATACGAGGGGAAGGAGGACGAGATAGTCAAGAATTTCGAGGTCGGCAACATCAGCATGACTACAGGATCGAGTCTGATCCGCGGAGGTACGTCGCTGTTCGGTGTCAAAGGGAAGTTCCAGTTCGGCAAGCTGACCCTGACCGGACTGGTGTCGCAGCAGAACTCCGAGTCCAAGACCGTCAGTACGCAGGGCGGCGTGCAGAGCACCAAGTTCGAGGTGAAGTGCGACAACTACGACGCCAACCGACACTTCTTCCTGGCGCAGTATTTCTATGACAACTACGACCGTTTCGCCGCACGTCTGCCGCACGTGGCCTCGGGTGTAAAGATCACGCGAATCGAGGTGTGGATCACCAACAAGAACTCCAACTACCAGCAGAGCCGTAACTTCGTCGGTTTCATGGACCTGGGCGAGAATCACCGTTTGGCCAGCGACTACTGGACGCCGGACCTGTCCTTCGACAATCCCAGCAACCAGTCCAACAACCTGTTGCAGATCATCAAGAGCGAATATCCCGGGGCACGCAACATAAACCAGGTTACGCAGGCGCTCGCGCCCCTCGAGGCTTACGGCATTACGGGCGGACGCGACTTCGAGAAGGTAGAGTCCGCACGCCTGCTTAATTCCAGCGAATATACCCTCAACGACGACCTCGGCTATATTTCGCTGAAATCGCCGCTCAATACCGATGAGGTTCTGGCAGTGGCATACGAATATACCTACAACGGCCGCGTATATCAGGTAGGCGAGTTCTCGAGCGACGTCACAACCACCACCGAGTCGCTTTACCTGAAGATGCTGCGCAGCACCACCGTCTCGCCCAAGCTCCCGATGTGGAAGCTGATGATGAAGAACATCTATTCGCTTGGAGCCTATCAGATGCAGAGCCAGAACTTCAAGATGCAGGTGAAGTATCTGAGCGACACCACTGGAACAATGATCAACTTCCTGCCGGTGCCTCCCATCAGCAACCAGCCGCTGCTTCAGGTCATGAACCTGGACCGCATCGACTCCAACCAGGAATCTAATCCGGACGGATTCTTCGACTATATCGAAGGGTATACCGTACAGTCATCCAACGGCAAGATCATTTTCCCCGTGGCCGAGCCTTTCGGACGTCATCTCGCATCCAAGATCGGCAACGAGGCCATAGCCAAGGATTACTGCTATTACGAGCTGTACGACTCCACGCTGATCGTGGCCCGACAGTTTGCCGACAAGAACAAGTTCTCTCTGGTAGGCGAATACCAGTCGTCGGGAGGCGCCACAATACGCCTCAACGCCATGAACGTGCCACGCGGTTCGGTCGTGGTGATGGCCGGCGGCGTCGTGCTGACCGAAAACTCAGACTATACCGTGGACTATTCCATGGGTATCGTCACCATCACCAACCAGAGCATCATCGACTCCGGCACCAACGTCAGCGTCACGCTCGAGAACCAGTCGCTCTTCTCCATGCAGCGCAAGACGCTGTTGGGTCTCGACGCGCAGTATCGCTTTAACAAGGATCTGACTGTCGGGGCCACCATTATGCATTTCTCCGAAAAGGCCCTGACCAAGAAGGTGAACATGGGCGAGGAGATCATCAACAACACCATGTGGGGCGTGAACCTGTCGTATAACAAACAGTTCATGTGGCTTACCAACCTGTTGAACAAGATTCCGACCATCAAGTCGAGCGCTCCGTCGCAGTTCAGCGTCAACGCCGAATTCGCCCAGCTGATTCCGCACAAGCAGAAAAGCGGATCGAGCAAGGGCTCAAGCTATATCGACGACTTCGAGGCCTCGCAGACATCCATCGACCTTCGCAGTCCCTATTCATGGTTCATGGCCTCCACGCCCTACGATCCGGGTGCCGACGCGCTGTTCCCTGAGGCCGCGCTTTCCAACAACGTGGATTACGGCAAGAACCGCGCCCTGCTTTCGTGGTATTACATTGACCGCACATGGACGCAGCGCAACTCCAGCACCATCCCCGGTTATCTGAAGAACGACCCCGAACAGATGGCCAACCCCTACGTGCGCGAGATCACTATGACCGAGCTGTTCCCCAACCGCGAGCTGCAGTATGGCGAGGCAAACTGGATACAGACCCTCAACCTTTCGTTCTATCCCCGCGAGCGCGGCCCGTACAACCTTGACGCCGAGAACATCGACGACCAGGGCAACCTTCTCAATCCCGAGCGACGCTGGGGCGGCATAATGCGCAAGATGGACAATTCCAACTTCGATTCCAACAACGTGGAGTACATCCAGTTCTGGCTGATGGATCCGTTCCTTGACCCGGACAATCACAACACCGACGGCGGCGACCTGTATTTCAACTTGGGAGAGATAAGCGAGGACATACTGAAGGATGGACTTAAGAGCTACGAGAACGGACTTCCCGTGGACGGCGACAACCAGTGGCTTACGGAGACCAACTGGGGCCGCGTGTCGCGTCAGAACTCGCTGACATACGCATTCGAGAACGCTCCCGATGCGCGTCTGCTGCAGGACGTGGGTCTTGACGGACTTCCCAACGAGGATGAGTTCACGTTCGGCTCGTACAAGGACTATCTCGACAAGCTGCGCGCGCGCCTCAGTCCGTCCCGCATAGCCGAGATGCAGGACGACCCCTTCTCGGCGTTCAACGACCCCGCCGGCGATAACTACCATTTCTACCGTTCCAACTGGTATGACGAGCACCGCAGCCGTCTGCTGGACCGTTACAAGCATTACAACGGAGTGGAAGGTAACTCGCTCAGCCCCGAGCAGTCCGACAATCCGCAGTATCAGTCGGCCCGTGCCGTGCCCGATGTGGAGGACATAAACCAGGACAATACACTGAACGAATACGAGCGTTACTTCCAGTACAAGGTATCGCTGCGTCCGCAGGACCTTGAAGTTGGCCGCAACTTCATTACCGACAAGATAGAACAGGAAGTGCCCACCGTGGCCGGTAAGAAGCGCTCGGTATGGTACCAGTTCAAGATACCCTTGACGCAACCCGACAAGGTTGTGGGCGGCATCAACGATTTCTCCACCATTCGGTTCATCCGTATGTTCATGACAGGATTCCGTGAGGTGACGCACTTGCGTTTCGCCACTTTGGAGCTGGTGCGCGGCGAATGGCGCGATTATAAGTTCAACCTCAACTCCCGCAATGATTCTCCTGCCGAGGGCGAGCTGTCGCAGACCGTGGTGAACATCGAGGAGAACTCGAGCCGCGAGCCGGTGAACTATATCCTGCCTCCCGGCGTTGACCGCGCCCAGGATGCGGGATCCACCCAGGCCACGCTGCTTAACGAACAGTCGCTGCAGCTCAAGGTGCAGGGCCTGCAGCCCGGCGATGCGCGCGGCGTGTACAAGAACACACAGATGGACCTGCGTATCTACAAGCGCCTGCAGATGTGGACGCATGCAGAGGCACTGGTTGGCGATCACACCGACCTTAAGAACGGAGACCTCTCCGTGTTCCTCCGCATTGGTTCCGACGTAAAGAACAACTATTACGAGTATGAAGTTCCTCTGGAGTTGACACCATTCGGACAGTACAGCCTGTACAGTTCGCGTGATCGCTCCATAGTATGGCCGCAGTCAAACTATCTGGATATCGCCCTAGACAATTTCCCTGCCGTCAAGGTGCACCGCAACCGCGACAAGAGCGCCGGAACTGCGGGTGTGGGCTACAGCACGCTGTACAGCGAACAGGATCCGGAGAATGCCCACAATACGATTTCCGTGTTGGGTAATCCAAGTCTGAGCGACGTGCGAGTCATGTTGATCGGTATCCGCAACCGGTCCAACTCGGTCAAGGATGGCATAGTATGGGTCAACGAAATGCGTGTCACCGACTTTAACGAGAACGGAGGCTGGGCCGTAAACGCCAACGCCGCGCTGTCCATATCCGATATAGCCAACGTCAACTTCACCTGGCATCGCGAGACCGACGGATTCGGAGCCGTGGATCAGGGACTCTCGTCGCGCCGTCTCGATACGTACAATCAGTATAATGTTTCCGTACAGGCCGATGCCGGCAAAATCCTGCCCGAGAAGGCAAAGCTGTCCGCACCCATCTATTATAGCAAGTCGGAGGAAACCACTACGCCGCGCTATAACCCGCTGGATCAGGATATTCTGCTTAAGGACGCTCTGGCCGCCGCCGCGACAAAGCATGAGAAGGATTCAATCAAGTCGTATGCCGTGACGCGCAAGAGCGTGGAGAGCTTCTCCATCTCCAATTTCCGTTTCAACGTGCAGAGCAAGAAGCCGATGCCGTGGGACCCCGCCAACTTCCAGCTGAACTTCTCGTTCAACAAGCAGCGCAACGTAGACCCGACCACAGAATACGAGAACACCCGCGATTACAGAGGCTCGTTCCAGTACAGCTACACGCCATACTTCAAGCCCCTTAAGCCGTTCTCGTGGATCAAGAGCAAGAAGCGTGCAGCCAAGTTCTTGAAAGATTGGGAGATCAACTGGCTGTTCCAGAGCCTGACGTTCTATACGTCGATGCACCGCTACTACTACGAGCAGCAGACGCGCAGCGAAGTGGACGTCGACTTCCAGCTTCCCGTGCAGGTCAGCAAGAACTTCACCTGGGACCGCCAGCTATCCATCAACTGGAACCTGATCAAGTCGCTGCAGCTCAGCTTCGCCTCCAACACCACGGCGCGAATAGAGGAGACTATCGGCGCGGTGAACAAGAAGCTCTTCCCCGACAAGTACAAGCAGTGGAAAGACACCGTGCTGTCGTCGCTCAAGGGACTCGGCACGCCATGGAATTATAACCAGACGTTTACGGCAACCTATCGGGCTCCGTTCAACAAGATACCATTCCTCGACTATCTGTCGGGCAACGTATCTTACAATTCCACCTATCGCTGGGATAAGGGTGCCACTGTCGACGACGTGTACTTAGGCAACTCCATCCAGAACCAGAGCAACTGGAACGCCGATGCCAAATTCAATTTCGAGACATTGTACAACAAGTCGAAATATCTGCAGCGCATCAACAAGCGTTTTTCCGCCTCGACTTCGGCCCGAAACCGTAACAACGACCGCAACAAGGGAAAGAACGAAAAGGGCAAAGGTGCGCTTAAGACCGGTAAGGAAACCGACGACAAGAACAGCAAGGTCAAGAAAGTGGAACGTGCCATCCAGCTCGCCGATACGGCCATAACCGTGAAGCACAATCTCAACACCAAGAAACTTCGGCTGTCGGCAGAAGTCGACGGAAAGCGCCGAAAGATCAACTATAAGGTAAAGGATGCCAACACCATCCAGATCACCGACACCGGACATCAGCAGGTGAAGTTGCTGATCTCGCAGATGCCCAACGCCGACAAGCCGGGCATCGGACAGGAGATAGCCGACCATTCGCTGCGTTTCCTGATGATGGTGCGCTCGGCATCGTTCCGCTGGCGCAGCGGCCATTCGCTGAATCTGCCGCTGTTCGCACCGAACGTCGGCGATATATTCGGCCAGAACAACAGTCACGGACCCATGACTCCCGGTCTGGATTTCGCGTTCGGTTTTTATGACAAGGGTTATGTGGACAAGGCTCTGGAACGCGGCTGGCTCATCACGGACAGCGAGCAGATCTCGCCCGCGTTGTGGAACAAGAGCAACGAGTTCAACTTCGAACTTAACCTTGAGCCGATACGCGGCCTGAAGATATTGCTGACGTCCAACCTGACCGAAAGCCGCACGGAGCAGATGCAGTTCATGTATGCCGGCAATCCTACCACATTCTCCGGCCAGTATGTGCGTACACACTGCGCCATCGCCACGGCCATGCGCACAAGCAAGGCTTCCAACGGCTATGCGTCCAAGGAATTCAGCAACTTCTTAGCGTATATCCCGCAGGTTGCCGCAAGGGTAGAGGCCCAGTATGCCGGTACCAATTATCCTACTACCGGCTTCCTGGCCGACACCCCATACGCCGGTGCCGAATATGACGGCAAGAACGGCGGTGTCAGCGCCACCAGCCCAGATGTGCTTATCCCGGCGTTCTTAGCGGCCTATACAGGCACCAAGCCGGGCAAACAGACGCTTAATTTGTTCCCGGGGCTGTCGTCGATGCTGCCGAACTGGAGAATCACTTACGACGGCATAATAAACATAGGCAACCTGCGCCGCTGGTTCAAGTCTATCACTTTGAACCATGCATATCAGTGCACATACTCCATCGGGTCGTATTCCAGCTACATGAACTGGGTTGGCAACGGTATGGGTAATAATGGTTTCGTGATGAACGAACAGACCCAGACGCCTCAGCCCTCGTCTCCGTTCAATATACCGTCCGTTGCGATTACCGAAAAATTCGCACCGCTGATCGGTCTTAAGGTCACGATGAACAATGACCTGACACTCAATGCCGAATACCGTGACGCTCGTACACTGAACCTCAACACCTCGGCCGGTCAGATTGTGGAGACGTCCAGCAAGCAGCTTCAGGTTGGCGCAGGCTATAAGATTGCCAATTTCAACAAGATATTGAAGATAGGCAGTAAGCAGGGTATGGTGAGCAACGATCTGACTCTGAACCTCGACTTCTCGTGGAGCCATAACCAGTCGCTGATACGCCGCATAGAGACCGCATACACGCAGGCCACGCAGGGCACAGAGACATTCTCGGTCAACTTCATGGCCAGCTATCAGCTGTCGAAACGTATCACGCTCTCCATGTTCTTCGACCATCAGACCAACACCCCGTTAGTGTCCAACAACGCATATCCCACCAGCAATTCCAACTACGGTATTGCGGTGAACGTGTCGCTGGCAAGGTAAGAATAAATGCTTGATATACTGTAGGGAGATGCCTTTGGCATGTAGCAATGCAACTTTTTTCAGCGATAGTGTCACAAATCGTGAAGTCAGCGCGTCTTATAAGTGTAATTAATTCAGATTCCACAAAATGAACAAAACAATTATGGCCGTAACGGCCTTTTCACTGATTTCATACCTGAATACTATAGCTGTGGTTGCGGCGACCGCGGAGGTTCCTGACACCACGATATCCGCCACGCCGACGGTCGAGACCGATACCGTCGGCGCGGCCGGATACACGGACCTTGAGGATTTCGTGATAGTGCAGCAGAAGAAATTAGTGGAGAGCGACGGCGCGAAACTAACATACAACGTGACCGAGGACTCGGAGTCGGGCAGCTCCAACATACTCGAGATCCTGCGTAAAGTGCCGGGTGTGACGGTGGACGCCGAGGACAACGTAAAGGTCAACGGGCAGTCCAGCTTCAAGATACTGATGAATAACCGCGAGGACCCGATGCTGAAAGGCGATCTTAAGACTGTGCTGAAATCCATACCGGCGTCGTCAATCAAAAAGATAGAGGTTATTTCCGAGCCGGGAGCCAAGTACGAGGCCGAGGGCGTGGGAGGAATCCTGAATATCGTCACGGACCGGAAGCAGAATCTGAGCGGATTCATGACGCAGCTGTCGGGATGGGTGAACTCATGGCAGGCCGGAGGATACGTAAACTCAAGGTTCAAGGCCAACAAGGTTATGTTCGATGCTACGGTCAACTATAACAACGGCAAGATCTGGCCACGCTGGAACACCAGCGATCGTGAGCAGGAGGACCTGACCGGAGGTCCCAACCATCTGATGCGGTCACATTCAAGATATAAGAGCGGTTGGGATTATACCGGGGCCAACTTCAATATGTCATGGGAGCCTGATACGCTCAATCTGTTTACGCTGTCCGGATATTACAGCTTCAACAGCTGGGGGAACGACAGCCGGGAGAACCGCACCATGTACGGTAACGACATGTCGGTGCTTTGGAATCTGAACCGCAACGGCAAGAACAGCGGTCATTATAACGGGTTCGGTTTCTCGGCGTCGTATCAGCATACCTTCGGACGCGAGGATCACACGCTTGTGGTTTCGTATGAATACGATTTAGGTCACAACAATTATCTGACTGATTACGTGACCGAAGCCCTTGAGGGTGATGTGACGGAATCGCCATGGTCGCGCAGCAAGGAACTGACCGGTTATAATACGCATGTGCTTCAGATAGATTATTCCAACAAGCTGAACAAGCATAATCTGATCGAGGCGGGCGCCAAGATGAATCTGAATCCCACGGATGCCGATACCAGGCCTTATTTCGGCACGAGTCCGGACGATGCCGCCATGAACGAGTCGATGCGCGTGAAGCTGAGTCAGTTCAAGGATATATACGCGGCATACGTTTCCTGGTCCGGTACGTTCGACAAATGGAATCTCAAGACCGGATTGCGTTACGAGCATACACGCATGGGACTGAAGTATAAGATAGGGGAGTATCCCGATTTCATCACACGCCTCAACGACTTGGTGCCGAACGCCGCCGTCAGCTATAACATCACGCAGGGATCGAGTCTGCGCGCCGCTTATCAGATGCGTATCTCGCGGCCCAGTCTGTGGAGACTGAATCCGTATGTAAACGTGATGACTCCCGGTCAGATTTCGTATGGTAATCCCGACCTTAAGAGCGAGAAGGGACACAACGTGTCGCTGGCGTATTCCAATTACGACGGCAGTAAAATCACCGGCGGCGCGAAGATCAATTACCGATACGTTGCCAATATGGTGAACGACATAATTTTCATGAAGGATAACGTCATGAACACCACTTACGCCAACATCGGAAAATCCCATGCCGTCAGTCTCGATCTCAACGGAGACTGGAACATAATACCGGACCTTCGCTGGTCGATATATGCCTCCACGTCCTATACCTATATGATGGCGAATTCCGATATGCTTAAGGCAAAAAGATGCGGATGGCAGTTTTACGGAAATACGAACCTGAACTATAAGTTGCCGTGCAAGGTACGTCTCAGCGCATACGGCGGATTCTATACGCCGTGGCTGGATTTACAGAGCAGAGGCAGTCAGAATGGATATTATTACGGAATCGGTGCCAGTCGTGCCTTCCTGAAAGACGACGCCCTTAATATCAGCGTGAATGCCGGCAATTTCCTGCCCTCGCACCGCACCAACGGTTATACTCAGAAGGACGAAACGGTACGGTTCACCAGTCACAACCGTTACAGCCAGTGGAACGTGGGACTTAACATTTCATACAAGTTCGGCGGTCTGAAGGCAAGTGTGAAGAAGACTGCGGCCAATATAGAGAAGGAAGATAGCGGCAGTGGCCAGGGAGGCAGTCAGGGCGGCGGAAAGTGAACCGATGACCGAGAAGGAATTTCGACAACGGGTACTGCCGCTTCAGCGATTGATGTATGGTTTGGCGCTGAAGATGGGTATGCCGCCCGACGATGCCGCCGATGTGGTGCAGGAAACACAGATCAAACTGTGGCGGCATCGTGTCGATATTCCGGACGATGACGGTGCGTTGAGGATGTATTCCCTTTCAACCCTGCGAAGGGAGTGCATCACGATGATGCGGCGACGGAAACCGGCGGTAACGCTCGATGAAGTAGCCGAATTCAAGGCTCCGGAAGAAAGGGCGTCGACCGAATACCGCGACACCCGGCACAGGATAGAGGTGCTGATAGACTCGCTTCCGCCGGGACAAAGCAAGGTGGTAAGGCTAAGCAGCTTCGGAGGCCTTGACAACGCGGAGATTGCCGAAGCCACAGGACTGTCGGAAGCGAATGTGAGGCAGCTGCTGTCGCGCGGACGACGTAGACTCCGGGAACTGATGGATAATAATAATCTTTCCTCATGACTATGAACGAATACAACGACATACGCGAAATACTGAACCGATGGTACGACGGGCAATCGACACCCGCCGAGCAGCAGCGGCTTGCGGATTTCTTCGCCACGGACAGGGAGCTGCCCGCAGACCTGGAGATGGAGCGTGAGATGTTCCGTGCCATGACTGAGGCGGGGGAGGATTATGCCGAAATGCCGCTTGAAGTATCGCGGAGCATAAATGCCGCCCTTGAAGTGGAAATGGCTCGAGAAAGGGAACCGCAACGCAAGGGCTTCGGATGGCGCAGGCGCGCTATGACTGCCTGTGCCGCCGCCGCATGTATGGCTGTGGTATTGACGATACCGTTTCTTAAGTCAAACGATAAGGCTATGGTCGGAGATAAGGCCGGAATGGCTGTAAGCGAAACGCCGGATGTCAGACCGGTCTCGACCGACACGATCCTTTTTATGACGCCGGAACTGCCCCGGGCGGTCGCTCCTGCGGTTGAAAAGGAATCGCGGAAGTTGGCTTCGGTTCATAAGAAAGCGGCGCGCAAGGCCGTGAAGCATAAGCCGGTAGAGACAGACAGCGACGACGATCTGTATCTTTCGGAGGAGGAGGAAGAACGCCTTGTGGCAGCAAATTACCATGTCGTAACCGACGAACGCGAGGCCGATGCAATCCTCAGTACAGTTTTCGTGCGGCTTGAAAGCGGAATGACCGAGGAAAACTTCAGGATAAGCGATGTCAAGTCTCGATATGAAATGGAAATGAACGACATTTATAACCTCTAAAACTCACATAACTATGAACATAATAAAGAATACATCTAAGAAATACTGCGTGACGGTCATGCTTCTGGCCTCCATGGTTTCATTCATGGCCGGCTCTATAAATGCTCAGGACATCTTTGCTGATCTCGCCGGAGTAGACAATGTCGAGAGCACATACGTTTCGGGACGTTTCGCACACAACAAGAAGATATGGGCCAGCTCGTCGGGGCAGCATTCCATCCGTCTTGACAAGGGTTTCTCATCATTCTATTCCTATCAGTGTTATTCTGAGAAGAGTGTGGCGATGGCCAGGAAGATCCTTAAACAGTATCTGAAGGATAATCCGAGCGTAGAGGTCATGATGCGCACCAGTCAGGGCGTTCAGGAGTATGCGGTGTATGAAAAATTTATCGATGACGGCGACAAAATCACACAGATGGTGATATGGAACTCTGATGCGCCTAATGTCGCGGAAGTGTCGGTGATAAACTGGAATAAAGGCCTCGTGAGGACCAAGTCGAAATACGAGGATTATGATAAAACGGACGAATAAGAATAGGAGGGAATAAAGATGAAAAGAATTGTAATATCGATAATAGCCGTCGCCTTGTGTGCGGGCATCGCGGGAGCAAAAGAGCCTGCCGGCACCCTTACGCGTTTCCGAGGTGAAGATTTTTCCAAGGTGATGAATTATACTTCGTCCGACCTGGAATATCTCCCCGGCTCGCCTCGAGTGGAAATCATAGGGTCGAAGCAGGCTCGCGAAAGCATCATGCTCATGTCGTCGGGCGACAATCTGATGATCCACGTCAGCGAGAACAGTTATGAAAAGGAGCCGGCGAAGATTAAGGTATACGGCAACAAGGTAGAGAGCATAATGCTCTACGGATCGGGCGATGCGAAAGTAGATAAGTTTACAGGCACAAACCTGTCATTGATGTTATTTGGCTCTGGAGATATCACGGCCGGTTCCGTCAAGGCATCTGTCGTGACGTTAGGAGTTTTTGGATCCGGCGATCTGGTTGTCGGCAGTGCGGAGTCATCTTCGTCGGCCAAGGTGAATGTCGGCGGTTCGGGCGACATCCTGGTGCGTAAGATGGACTCCAGGTCGGTCGAGGCCAATGTAATGGGTTCGGGCGATCTGAACATCAATCTCGTCAATACAACGACATTGCGGGCCGTGGTAATGGGTTCCGGCGACATAACCTTAGCGGGCTCGTGCACCAACGCCAGCCTGATGTGCCAGGGCTCGGGCAACATCAATGCCCGCAGCCTGAAGGCCACCAAGGTCTCAAAGATCATACAGGGTTCCGGCGACATCCACAACTGACCGCCAACCCGTAACGTCTATGAATAAAGCGGAATGGTGTGCCGCCTGCCGGCACACCATTCCGCTTTTGACTTTAAAGACCCTAAGGACCCTAAAGTCCCTAAAGACCCTAAAGACCTTAATTCCCAGGCTACTTGTTCACGAATACCAGCTCCCCGTCGCGGACATCGATGGTGATGAGGTGCTCGCGGTCCACTTTCTGCGCCAGGATGTCTTTCGACAGCTGGTTCAGCACCAGGCGCTGGATGGTCCGTTTCACGGGACGCGCGCCGAACTCGGGATCGTAGCCGTCCTCGGCCAGCAGGTCGAGCGCCGCGGGTGTTACCTCCAAGGTAATGCCGTTGGTCTGCAGCATCTTCTTCACGCTGCGCACCTGCAGTTCCACAATCTCCAGGATTTCCTTCTTGCTCAGCGGCGTGAACATCACCGTCTCGTCGATACGGTTCAGGAACTCCGGACGGATTATCTGTTTCAGGCGGTCCATCACATCCTGCTTGGTGCGGGATATGATGTCCTGCTTCTCGTCCTCCTTCTTATCGTTGAAGCCCTCGAAGTTCTGGCGGATTATGTCGGAACCCATGTTGGACGTCATGATGATGATGGTGTTCTTGAAGTTGATGAAGCGTCCCTTGTTGTCGGTCAGACGACCGTCGTCCAATACCTGCAACAGAATGTTGAACACATCGGGATTGGCCTTCTCGATCTCGTCGAACAGCACCACGGAGTACGGTTTACGGCGCACGGCCTCGGTGAGCTGACCGCCCTCCTCGTAACCCACGTATCCCGGAGGCGCTCCGACCAGTCGGCTCACGGAGTGCTTCTCCATATACTCCGACATATCGATACGGGTCATCATGTCCTCGTCGTCGAACAGATATTCGGCCAAGGCCTTGGCAAGTTCGGTCTTTCCGACACCGGTAGTGCCGAGGAATATGAACGAACCGATGGGGCGTCTGGGGTCGTTCAGACCGGCACGGCTGCGGCGCACGGCGTCCGACACGGCGCGTATGGCGTCCTCCTGACCTACGACACGTTTGTGCAGTTCCTCCTCCAGGTGCAACAGCTTCTCCTTCTCACTCTGGGCCATCTTCTTGACAGGGATGCCGGTCCAGCGGCTCACTACCTCGGCGATGTCCTCGGCGTCCACTTCCTCCTTGATCATGGCGCCTTCGCCCTGCAGCTCCTTCAGTCGCGCCTGGATGGCCGCGTTCTCGTCCTGTTTCTGCTTGATGCGGCTATAGCGTATCTCGGCCACCTTCGCGTAGTCACCCTCGCGCTCGGCCTTCTCGGCCTCGTAGTTCAGCTGCTCGATGTCTATCTTGTTCTGCTGGATCTTGTTGATCTCGTTCTTCTCGGCCTGCCACTTGGCGCGCAGCGACTTCTCGGTGTCGCGCAGGTTCGCTAAGTCTTCGTCTATCTCCTTAAGCTTGTAGTCGTCGCCCTCGCGCTTGATAGCCTCGCGCTCTATCTCAAGCTGCTTGATCTTGCGCGAAGCCTCGTCCAGTGCCTGAGGCTGGGAGTCCATTTCCAGACGCAGCTTGGATGCAGCCTCGTCAATCAGGTCGATGGCCTTGTCCGGCAGGAAACGGTCGGTGATATAGCGCACCGACAGCTGAACGGCGGCTATGATGGCCTCGTCCTTGATGCGCACCTTGTGGTGGTTCTCGTAACGCTCCTTCAGACCGCGAAGAATCGAGATGGCCGACAGCTCGTCCGGCTCATCCACCATCACCTTCTGGAAACGGCGCTCCAGAGCCTTGTCCTTCTCGAAATATTTCTGATACTCATCCAGAGTAGTGGCTCCGATGGAACGGAGCTCCCCGCGTGCCAGGGCCGGTTTCAGGATGTTTGCGGCATCCATGGCGCCCTCGCCCTTGCCGGCACCCACCAGGGTGTGGATTTCGTCGATGAACAGGATTATTTCGCCGTCCGAACCGGACACCTCGTTAACTATGGCCTTGAGCCGTTCCTCGAACTCACCCTTGTATTTGGCGCCTGCGACAAGCGCACCCATGTCGAGCGAATAAATCTGCTTCGATTTAAGGTTCTCCGGCACGTCGCCGCGCACGATGCGCATGGCCAGTCCCTCGGCGATGGCCGTCTTACCGGTACCCGGCTCGCCGACCAGCATGGGGTTGTTCTTGGTGCGTCGCGACAGGATCTGGAGCACGCGGCGTATCTCCTCGTCGCGGCCGATGACCGGGTCGAGTTTGCCGTTACGCGCGCGGTCGTTCAGGTTGATGGCATATTTGCTCAGGGCCTGATATGTCTCCTCGGCGCTCTGGTCCTTCACCTTGTTGCCCTTGCGCAGTTCCTGGATGGCGGCCTGCAGATCCTTTTCGGTCAGACCTGCGTCCTTAAGTATCTGCGACGCCTTGCAGCGCGTCTGGAGTATGCCCATCAGCATGGCTTCTACGGACACATACTCGTCGCCGTTTTTCTTGGAATAGTCCACGGCTTTCTGCAAAGCCTCGTTTGACTCACGTGACAAAGCCACGTCACCGCCTGACACTTTTGGCAAAGCGGCAATCGCGGCGTCCAGTGCGCTCTTGACCGATCCAAGCGCGGCACCCGTCTTCTGGAAGATAAAGTTCACGATTGGCTCCGACTCGGAGATGATGGCCTTCAGTATATGTTCCGGCTCAATCATCTGCTGGCCCGATGCCTTGGCGTAATCTATCGCCTTTTGAACCACCTCCTGCGACTTAATCGTAAAATTGTTGAAATTCATATAGTGAGAGATTTATAAAGTTCAGAATTCATAATGCGGAATGCAACATTCAAAATTCCACATTCAACATTACTTAAAATTAATTAAATTCGGTTCTGAAATTATAACACAAATCACGCGCCATAAGTTTTACAATTCATCGCCTCGGGTCGGCGCATAGTAGCGCAGCCTCTCCGAACCACGCAAAGAAACTGACAAGAAGTTTAACAAAAAATCGGTCGATTCGGGTGGGAATCGACCGATGCGCGGTGTATGGGGTAATATTACCGTTTCAGGATTTTTTTGCCGTTGACGATGTAGATGCCGCCTGAGAGGCCGTCGAGTGCGCCGGCACGTTCTACGCCCTGACGGACGAGGATGCCCTGCATGTTGTAGACATTCACCGTCTTTTTCATTTCTTCAGCTATAGTGCCGTTAATGCCGGTGGTTATGCCGCCGTTGCCGACGGTAAACTGCTGAGTCGTGAACTTCGAGGCGCCGTAGTTGTAACCAACAGACTGCACGCCTACCTCGTATTGTCCGTCTTCGAGGTTCTCGAAGAAGCATTTCTCGTCGGGGAGGAATGAGCTCCAATCGCTATAGGCCTTGAGTTTACCGGACTCGATGTTGGCGGGAACGCGCATGAAGGTTTTTGTAATGGCGCGACCATCGTTGTTGACAGGACGGATATAGGTGTTGTAGACAGCCTTGCTGCCGGAGGGTGTGGTCATCTTGTCCCAGCTGATATTGACACGATTCTTGTCATTGTCAAAAGTCAGATTGAGGTTTTCGGGAGCAGCGGGTACCTGAGGCACCTGATTCTTACCTTCGAGTGTGCGGTTGAGGTATATGCGGGGAGCGTTGGAGCCATTGGGCGAGATGATGTCAAGCATACCGTCGCCGTCGATGTCGCCGAAGGTTATCCAACACTGCTCCTCTTCTACTTCTTCATCGTTATAATTCATCTTTTTGATCACACCATCGGCAAGGCCGTAGTTATTGTTGTATTTTCCCTGGCTGTAGGAGAGGTATGATCCGTTAGACCAATCATTTTTGGGGAGACCCCAACCGTCGGCGAGATAGTCAACGAAGCCGTCGCCGTTGAAGTCTGCAAGGATGGAAGTGCGCGCCATGGCCTCTGACGCGGCGTGCAGGTCGGTAAGAACCTCGCTGAACTTCACGCCCGTTTCGTCGGATTCATTGCGAAGTATGAAGGCCACTTTGGCATCGCGGCCGTTGCTGTTGTTGAAGCTGTTTGAGTTGGTTGTTCCGATCAAGAGAATATCCTGTTTGCCGTCCTGGTCATAGTCAATTACATGGATTGCGGTCTCCTTGCCATTGTCATCGTTCTTGCCGTAGGCGTTGCTGTGGTAAGCTAAGGAGAAATTGCCTTTACCGTCGTTGGTCATGATGACGAGTTCCCATCCGCCATCTATTGTATTGCCGAAGTCGTCGGTGATTGCGTCATGCCATCCGTTCAACAGGATGTCGGGATATCCGTCGCAGTTGAAATCTCCGAAGAGCGATGTGGCATAGGTATTACGATTCGAGGCGATGTATTTACGTTCAAATGTATTGTCGCCGTTGTTGATGAAGAGGGAAGTTCCATTTTTATCGTACCAGCCGCCGGCATAGGTGCCGTTTTCGGTTACCATAAGAATGTCGGGATAGCCGTCACCGTTGGCATCTGCTACAGAAAGGCGATGGTATTTGCCGGGAAGCGAGCAACCCCAGTCGTTGTGCTTGTTGTTGGCGATATTGTTGGGATAGCCTTCGATCATGCTGAACTTGGAGCCGTTGCCGTTATTGATCAACACATGATTGTTGGGGTCGCCCCATGGTGTGTGCTTTTGATAAGTACCCCATCCATGCTGGTCGCAGTCCCAAAGCATGAAGTCCACGGCACCGTCCTGGTTAAGGTCGGCCAATGCACGTACCTGAGCGCCATAAACGATCGGGAGGAAGTCTTCTTTATTGGAAGCGTCACGTGGCTCTCCACGCTTTACGCCTGAATTGTCGTATGCCTCAAAACCGTATGGATGTCCGAATCCCTTGTTGAACGCCATATAAGAGGCATCGCCCCAGTTCCAGTTGTTATTGTCATCACATTCCCAGGATTGTCCGCTGCAGTAGAAGTCCATGCGACCATCGCCGTCGAAGTCGGCGATTATGGGAAGAGCCTTGTCGCCACCGCAGTTGTAATACATGCCGTCAGCCTGAAGCCATGCCTTGTCAAGACGGAATTGGGGGGTCCCGCCCTTAGCGGCCGTAGCTTCAGTTGTATTGACGAGATATTTGAAATTGTTGTCGATTACGGCCTTAACCGATGCGTTGCCGTTGGTTTCGTCGGTTCCGACCTGATCCATCATCACCAAACCTGTAGGACCGGCCATGTTGCTCGCCGAACCCATATAATCTGCGAAGATCTTGTTGAATACAGTGGCGTTAGCCTTATAACTTGATGCCGTGGAAGGATCGTTTGAATATGACGACAGGAAGTTGAAGGCCCATACAAGGTTTGCGGGATCGCCGTTGATGTTGTGGCGTGTTGTGAAGTCCAGCAGACGGGTCATGAAAGTGGTTTTCTCTGTGTTGTCGCCGTTAGTTTTTGCACGGTCCTGGACAAAGAGCTTCGAGTTGTTCATCTCGTCGCCCGAAGCGCCGATGATGCGGCTGCGGTCAGAGACGCCGTTGAACTCCTCGCTCCAGTTGTCCATAAACGCGCCGAAATAGGGCTGGTCGGCATAGCGGTCGCGGCTCAGAACAAGTATTTTGCCACGCATTTCGCCTACGGTGAGATCGCGGCGGAATGCTACAGCTTTACCATTCAGTTCGTTGCTTTCGAACAGTGTCTTGAGCAAACGGGCATAATTGGCCTTGTCTTTGTCGAAATCGTTGGCATACAGCAGGTGAAGCACTACAAATTCCGTGGGATGCTCGTTCAGGAATTTGGCGATCACATCTTTCATTGCCGCGTCGAATGTGATGTTGCAGACAGCAATGCCATGCTGAGCGTTAAGGGTGTTGCCGTTTACTTTCGGACGGAAGTCGAATGCACGGATACCGAGCTCAAGCTGCTTGTCGAGCGGCAGTGCCTGAGTCTTTGAAAAGGATTCCAATGTGCATCCATTGCCGGTTGCGGAATCGTGTGTGCCCGGAATCGACACCTGTGCCACATAGGCGTTGTCGGGCAATTCCGACATCCAGTCGTTGCCTGTCCAAGCCATGCTCCGGAAGGCAACTGTGCTTGACAATGCAAGCACGCTTGCAAGAAGAAGTTTCTTCATGATATTAATGTTGTTATTGATGCTATTGTCGTTTACAATGACGGTTATTTCTTCGCTATCGTTACGGCAAAATTACACCGATATCCGATTTTATAATATCAATAAATACGTCATTTTCTACTCCATTTGTTACAAGCATCCGATTTTTCCTCCATCTTAATCATTTGTCCTGATTTTCGACGCATCTGTATGAATATTTCGGGTTATAGTTCACGCACAAAGTAAATGAACATTTCGATATGTAGGGGTGTTCCCCTGAGCAACTTGCCAATGGAGTTGCCGGCAGTCGCAGGGAAGGCTGCACCAGTGAGCAGCCCTACATGAAAATGAACAAATACTTACAGTTTTATCTATTCTATAAGGAACAGGCCCTGAGTTCCCAAATGGCGAAACGGGGAGACGGGGTTGAACATGTAAGTGTTACCGATTGTTAAAACAGCAGAATACTAAATACTATAAAAAACATATCATTATGGCAAGAATTACAGAAAAGGGTCTCGTGAGCCGTTATTGGTGGATACCCATGCTCACGGGTTTATTGGCTATAGGCTTCGGAATCTGGTGTCTGTGCGATCCGTCGCAGTCGCTGCCGATTCTGGCGTATGTGTTCGCGGCATGTATGTGCGCTGCCGGCGTGCTTAACTTCACGTTCGCGTTCTCGGTGAGCGGTCTCTATTCGCAATGGGGATGGAGCCTGTTCCTCGGAATACTGGAACTGCTATGCGGCATCTGGATGTTCTGCATACCGATGCCGGAGCTGGTCATCACATTCATGTATATAATAGGAATATGGATCCTGGTCGTGGCCATCGACGGCGTGGTGGAGAGCTGCATGATGATAAAGTACAATCCCTGGTGGGTGGTATGGATGATCGTGATGCTGTTCTGTACCATCGGTTTCTCGATGATATTCCTGGTAAATCCCGTAGAGAGCCTCTACATCGAATGGGTATGGCTGGGCATCTCGCTGCTGACTTACGGCATATACCGTATCTGTTTCTCGTTCGCCATGAAACGTTTAGGCAAGTTCTCGGGAGGAATCCTTTAAGGTCCTTAATTTCTGCTAAAATAGTATAAATATGGTGGCGGCCTCTATGTGGGTCGCCATTTTTATACTATATTTGCAGCAAAATGAAACGAAACCCCTGTATTAAGCAATAAAAAACCAACATCTTGATTTGACATAATGTCACAAACACACGCCGAAACGATAGTAAAATTACAGAAATCATAACATTAACGATAGAAAACAGCGATAGATATTAACGAATCCGTAACACTGCATCATGATTTAACAATTCCAGTATTATAAATAAGAACATCGTAAATGCCGATGACAAGCTGCTGGAGGCGTATGACACGCCGATTGCAGCAGTAAAACACACTTTAAATTAAGTTAAACAACAAATGTCAAAATAGTATCATAAATTTCGGACGGCAGTATGTAACTTTGCAACCGTGAAAAACTCAAAGGGCTTCATAAGCCGGATGAACAACTCACGACCGCAGGATATTTACGGCCGAACGAAGTGACTGTGACTGCTTCGACGATAGAAACGAACGTAAATATGCAACAGCAACAGAACTGGAAACATAATACAATAATAAACTAAATCACCTAATGAGAACGATTTTCAAACGTGTGACACGCGCGTTGATGGCGTTGGTTCTCTGTGGCACCACAAGTGCGGCAATGGCGCAGGTAGCGGTGCAGGGAACGGTCATCGACGACACCGGCGAGCCGGTGATAGGCGCCACCGTGATGGAGAAGGGCGTACCCGGTAACGGAACGGCTACCGACATCGACGGTAAGTTCAAAGTCAATGTTAAGAGCAACAAGGCTCAGCTTGTGGTGTCGTATGTGGGCATGACCACCCAGACCTACGACCTGAAAGGCCAGACCGACGTGACCATCCGTCTTAAGGAGGACGCCGCCACGCTGAGCGAGGTAGTGGTTGTGGGTTACGGTACGCAGAAGCGTTCGGACGTGACCGGCTCGGTGGCTTCGCTGTCGGAGGACCAGATGCGTCAGACCGTCGTGACCAACGCCGACCAGATGCTGCAGGGCAAGATGGCCGGTGTGCAGGTAACATCCAACTCCGGTGCCCCCGGCGGCGCGACCTCCATCCGTATCCGTGGTGCAAGCTCGCTCAACTCCTCCAACGAACCCCTTTATATTATAGACGGTGTGCCGATGAGCACTTCCAACTCCATCCAGGGTTTCGACTGGATGGGCGGATCTAACGGACAGACCACCGTCAATCCGTTAGCTGCCATCGCCCCGAGCGATATCGTCAGCATCGACGTCCTTAAGGATGCCTCGGCCTGCGCCATTTATGGTGCGGCAGGTGCCAACGGTGTCGTGATCGTGACCACACGCCGCGGTTCGGCCGGACGCACCAACATACACCTCGACGCTTACGTGGCCTGGCAGCAGGTCGCCAAGAAGCTTGACATGATGAACCTCCGCGAATACGCTACATATCAGAACCAGCTTCTTAGCGAAGGCGTCCTGAGCAAGACCAATTACGACGACACTTACAGCGACATCTCGCTGTTGGGCCGTGGAACGGACTGGCAGGATGAGATCTACCGCACAGCGTTCATGCAGAGCTATCAGTTCGGAATGGACGGCGGCAACGACAAGACGCAGTACGCCCTCTCGGCCGGATGGATGGACCAGCAGGGTATCATCATCGGTTCGGACTTCAACCGCTTCAACACCCGTTTCAACATAGACCAGAAGGTGACCGACTGGCTGCGCTTCGGCGGTTCGTTAGCGTACACCCGCACCGACGAGACCATCACGCGTCAGGACGGATCGGATGGCGTTATCATGCAGGCCATGACCATGATGCCCTCGGTTCCCGTGCGTGACTTCGACGGAAACTGGGCGGGTCCCAACACTGTGAACGGCGCATCGACATGGAACCCCGTGGCTCTTGCCCTGGAGACCAACAACAAGTTGCTCCGCCAGCAGGTGATGGGTAACTTCTACGGTAGCGTCGACTTCCTGAAGTTCTTCAACTTCCGCGCCGAGTTTGCCTTCGACGCCTCGCAGAACCAGAACAAATCCTACATCCCCCGCTATAAGTTCGGTGTCGTGGAAAACAACATCAACCAGATGATGCAACGCGAGGACCATAACTTCTACTGGATGCAGAAGGACTACCTTACCTATCATCAGACCGTCAAGGACGTGCACGACATCACCGCCATGGTCGGCTTCGAGGTTTCACGCGCCGCATGGAACGGTACGTCTATCATCAAGAAGAACTTCCTGACCGACGACATCTTCGTGATGGGCGAGGACGGCGAATTCGTCAGCAACTCCGGATGGAAGGACGCCCAGACCACCGCTTCGGTGTTCGCGCGTGCCAACTACGCGTTCGACCAGCGCTACTTAGCTACCGTTACGGTTCGTCGTGACGGCTCCTCCAAGTTCGGTGCCAACAAGAAGTGGGGTACGTTCCCCTCTGTGGCCCTGGCATGGCGCATCAGCAACGAGAAGTTCATGGAGAAGGCCTACTGGCTGAACAACCTGAAGCTGCGTCTCGGTTACGGTCAGGTGGGTAACTCCAACATCTCCACATACCGTTACGGTTCGGCACTCGCCACGATGCTGACTCCCAACGGCACGGCATACTATCCCCAGAACCTCTCCAACCCCGACCTGAAGTGGGAGGCATCCGAACAGTATAACGTCGGCCTTGACTTCGCGGCTCTCGACAACCGCATCGAGCTGACCGTGGACGTCTACCGCAAGCAGGCCAAGGACCTGCTGATGCAGGTGTTCGTGCCCAGCTACATGGGTCCCTCGGTAGATGACAGCTGGGGCTCAATAGCACCTCCTTACGCCAACGTGGGACAGACCCGCAACGTGGGTGTGGACGTGCAGTTCAACGCTCGCCCCGTCATCACCAAGAACTTCCGCTGGTTCTCCGGCATCACCCTGTCGCACAACAAGAACAAGATTGTGGCCCTTAACGACGACAGCCAGGTAATCTACGGCAACGTAGACTGGTACTCCGCGTTCCAGACCTGTACCATGTTCAAGGTAGGACAGCCCATGGGCGTGTTCTACGGTTACGAGACCGAGGGCCTGTTCCGCGACGAGGCCGACATCATAGCCCACGCCACCCAGACCGGCGGCAACGTGCCCTACGCCAACAAGATCGACAAGGTGTCCGGCGCATGGGTCGGCGACATCAAGTTCAAGGACCAGAACGGCGACGGCGTCATCGACGACAAGGACCAGAAGGTTATCGGCGACCCCAACCCGCTGTTGACCTACGGATGGACCAACACCTTCACATGGAAGGACTTTGAGCTTAACATCGGCCTGCAGGGCCAGTTCGGCGGCGACATCCTCAACTGGTCGCGCTTCCGCACCGAGGGCCTCAACTCCATCTGGGACAACCAGAGCACACGCGTGCTGAACCGCGCGCAGACCGAGCTGATCGATCCCAACGCTGCCGAGACCATCAGCAACGTGCGCCTCAAGGAAGGTCACAACGGTGTGCCCCGCTTCTCCAACCTGGATGTGAACGGCAACAACCGTATGTCCGACCGCTGGATAGAGGACGGTACATATCTGCGCATACAGAACATCTCGCTGGCATGGAACCTGCCGGACAAATGGCTGCACAAGGCATTCATAAAGCAGGCACGCGTTTACTTCAACTGCCAGAACGTATATACTTTCACCAAATACAAGGGTTACGATCCTGAAATCGGTGCCTTCAACCAGAGCTCGCTGCTGCAGAATATCGACCGTGGCCGCTATCCTACACCGCGAACCTACACCGTAGGTGTAAACCTCACTTTCTAACCTCAAACGAGCACAACACAAATGAAGAATATAATATTGAGCGGTGTAGCCGCGCTTGCCCTGGGCGGATTCATGACGTCGTGCGACGACTTCCTGACCGTCAACCCCGCCGACAAGCCCGTGCTGGAGACGTTCTACACTACTCCCGAGAACCTGCGCTCCACCACCATGACGCTCTATGCGTCCAAGACATGGTCCAATTTCCACATGAACTTCCAGTGGAAGATGGACATGATCAACGGCGACCTGTACTATACCTACGACCAGGAGGGCCAGTGGTACTTCGGTACATATACTCCCACCAACCCCTACATCAACGAGGGCTGGAAGGGCCTGTACAACGTGATACTGTTCTGCAACTCCATCATCAACGACATCCCGCCGGTATGCGGCGGCACAATCACCGATACCGACATCACGCACGCAGTGGCCGAGGCACGCGGAATCCGCGGATACGCGTACTATATGCTGACCGAGGTATGGCGCGACGTGCCCATCGTGGAGAATAACTCCGCCGACATAGGCGCCGGCAACTTCGAGAAGCCCCGCAACACCCAGGCCAGCGTATACCGCTTCGCTATGGAAGACCTGGACTTCGCAGTCGACAACCTCCCCGAGACCGATACCGACGTATACCGTCTGACCAAGCGCAAGGCCCGCGCGCTGCGCGCCAAGTTAGCGGTGACTATGGCTCAGCATTCCGACCTGGGTTTGGATCGCGACGCACTCTATAAGAAGGCTGCCGCCGACGCCCTGGACGTGATAACCAACACCCAGGCGCTGACCGAGATTGACTATTCCACTCTGTTTGACGTAGCCGCCAACAACGGTCCCGAGTCCATCCTGGCCATCCAGTGCGCCGTGCAGGGTTACTCCTTCGGCAACGCCCGCAACGTGGCCTGGAGCCGCAGCGCGCTCATAGCCGACCAGCAGTGGGGTGGCGGCAAGGGGCCCACAATCTCGCTGCAGAAGATGTACGAGGCCGGCGACAAGCGCCGCATGTGGGTATTCATGACTCAGGGCGACTACTATCCCAAGCTGGCTACAGCCCAGGGCGGTTACACCTACAAGCTCATCAACCGCGATGCCGACGGCGAGGAAATCGAGGGCCGCATCGAGATGAACGCACACATCAAGAAGTACCTGATAGGCAAGGGCGCGGACTGCGACGGCATGGTAGGCATCAACCAGGATGCAGCCAACAACATCTATCTGATGCGTCTGGCCGACGTTTACCTGACATACGTGGAGGCAGTGATGGGCGCGGCCGACCAGACTTCGGACGCCACGGCCATGAAGTATTACAACATGGTGCGTCAGCGTGCCGGCGTGCCCGAGGCAAGCAGCGTGACCTACGAGGAGCTGCTGAAAGAGCGTCGCCGCGAGCTGGCCTTCGAGAGCCAGACATGGTTCGACACCCAGCGCTATCGCTATCGCGTAGGCGAAGCCAAGGCTCTGGAATGGCTTAACAACGGCTTCGGCACCGGCATCAACCGTTGCGCGATGTACATCCCCAACGGCAATCTGGACAAGACCCAGGAGAACGATCCCGCCAACTACAAGATGGTGAGCAGCACCGACGAGGGATCCATGTACAATCCCATCATGATCACTGCCAGCGCGTTCCAGGCTCCCGTGCCTGCCGCCGTAACCAGCTCGTCGCCCATGATGGGTCTCGACCCGGTGGACTACTATGCTGAATAACAAGCACTAACCCCTAAATTGATTAAGAACATGAACAAGATAATAAAGATAGGAATGCTGTCAATCGGGGCCTTGGTGCTGGGCGGCGCTCTGAGCTCGTGCGAGCAGACGGACGCTGAACACGACAAGGGCAAGACCCCCGTCATCAAGTATGCCCGCAGCTGTGACATCGACAAGAGCGACTCTCTCCTGGTCAGTGCCTCCCTTGGAGCCCGCGTATGTTTCGTGGGCGACAATATGGGCGACGTGCAGCAGGTGTGGTTCAACGACCAGAAGGCAAAGCTCAATCCCAACATGGTGACAAGCCATACCATCATCGTCGATATCCCCAATAACCTCCCTGGCGAGGTTACCAACATCGCACGGTTTATCACCAGCAAGGGGACTGCCGTCGACTATGAGTTCAACGTATTCGTGCCGGCACCCCGCATTGACGACGTGAGCTGTGAATATGCCCGCGCCGGCGAGGAGATGGTGATAAACGGCGCTTACTTCGCCAACGACCCCAACGTGCCTCTGAAGGTCGTCTTCCCCGGCGACATTGAGGCCAAGATAAAGAGCATAGCGCAGGAGCAGCTCGTAATCGAGGTGCCCGAGGGCACCCATGAGGGTCCGATTATGGTCAGCTCCATCTACGGTGAGGGCAAGTCCGGGTTCAACTATATGGACACCAACGGAATGCTGTTCGACTTCGACGGCCGGACCGGACTGACCAACCACGGATGGCACAACCAGCCCATTCAGGACGAAGACGGTATATCGGGCAACTATGTTCAGCTTGGCGACGGCTCCACCACACTGGCGGCCGGCGGCTGGGACGACGGCAAGTTCAGCTTCGAGTACTGGGCCGGCAGCTGGAACACGCCCACCGACTATCCCGAGCGTGAGGGCGCGCGTCTGTTCGACATCGCCGATTTCAGCGACTTCAACAACAAGGTGCTGAAGTTCGAGCTTTTCGTTCCCGAAAACGGCGCATGGCAGGCTAATCCCATGCAGATCATCTTCTCCGGTACGGACAAGGTGTCGATGGGTAACGCCGGCACCGATGTGTTCGGCAACAATGTGGCCGGTGCGAACAACGACTACCTGAAGCAGGTGGCCGGCTGGGGACGCGGTCTCTGGAAGCCCTGGACCGAGGCTACGCCTTACACCACCAAAGGTAAGTGGGTCACCGTGGTATATCCGCTCAGCGAGCTGACATACGGTGCCGATGCCAAGGCTGCCAAGTCTGTACCCTCCGAGGTGACCGACTTCGCCAACCTGCAGATATTCCTGTGGGTGGACACTACCGACGGCGCCAACTCTACATGGACCGGCGTGGACTGCACGCCAATCCTCCGGATCGACAACATCCGCGTCGTGAAGAAGTAACATCAGTCATAGGTTCGCCTCCTGCGGCGTAACGACCGCAGGAAGCGAACCGACCAAAAAGATAACATTGAAAATGAAAAAATCAGGTAAATTTTTAGTCTGGCTGATGATGGGACTGGCAGCGGGCGGCTCCGCCGCGCTGACTTCCTGCAGCGACGACAACAATTTCGACACCAATCAGTATAAGGGCTGCGTCAACCTGAATGTGTTCGGTCCTTCGCCTGTGGCACGCGGCGGTCAGCTCCGCTTCCTCGGCACCGGCATGGATCAGATCACGAGGATTCAGATACCGGGTTGCGACCCTATCACCGACATAGAGCAGATCAACCCGCAGGAGATCCGCATCAAGGTTCCCCAGGAGGCTGAGCCGGGTCAACTGACGCTGACCCACGCCGGCGGCGACATCGTGACCAAGACCATGCTCACCTACACCGAGCCCATCGCAATCGAGGAGATCGTTCCCTCGCCCGTAAAGCCCGGCAATGACCTCACCATCAAGGGTGAATACCTTAATCTCATCAACGAGGTGTGGTTTTCGTTCCTCAATGACAGCGTAATCGTGAAGGGCGCCGACTTCAAGAAACACGAGCGTCATGAGATTGTGCTGACAGTTCCCGAGGAGGCCATCAGCGGCGTAATCTCGATCTCCGACGGCAAGGCCATGCCTAACGTCATCGAAAGCGAGCAGGAAGTGGAGATAGAACTGCCTGCCGTAGCAAAGCCTCTGGACCTCACCGATGCCAAGGGTGGCGACGTGATCACCATAGAGGGTACCGACCTCGACCTGGTGCGCAAGGTGCTGACCCCGGCCGACAAGGAGATTGACTTTGAATATGCCGACGGCAAGATCCGGTTCACTCTGCCCGGCGACATCAGCGACGGTGCCATCTGTGCCGTGCCCGCGTCGGGCGTGAAGGTGGCTGTGGCAAATATCGGCGTGGTTGTTCCCACCGGTCTTGTGGCCGAGCCCGCCAAAGACCTGCGTGCCGGCGATGCATTCTCCATACGCGGCGTCAACATGGATCAGGTTACTACTATGGCATTCCCCGGCGTAGAGAGTGCAGTTACTCCCGAGATTACCGCCACGAAGATCTCCACCAAGTGGCCTGAGATGGCTCAGAGCGGTGACATCGTCCTGAACCTTAAGAGCGGCAAGACCGTGAGCGTGGCTGCCGCTACAGCCAAGCCGGAGGTGACCGCTTTCAATCCGAATCCCGTAGCGGCTGCCGCTGCTTTGGAAATTCACGGTCGCAACCTCGACCTGGTCAAGGAGATTGTGTTTGAAGGCGGTGCCAAGCTTGAACCCAAGAACGCTACGGCCGACAAGATAACTGTCACAGTTCCTCCGACGGCTGCTTCGGGTGCCCTTACACTCGTAATGAAGAATGACGAGAAGGTCACTACAGAGAAGCTTGAGGTGAAGCTGCCCGAGTGCGCCTACATCACCGTCGTTAAGTCCGAGGAACTGCACGCCGGTCAGTTGATGGAAGCCGAGGTCAAGAACGGTGACAAACTGACGGCCGTCAAGGTCAACGGTCAGAACGTGCAGTTCATCGTGACAGGGGAGACCCTTTACATCAATCTGCCCGCGGACGCCGCCAAGAACACCACCGTCACTCTGGTTTCAAGCAACGGCGAGATCAGCTATACCTACGACGTAATCAACCCCGACGCTTCGAACGAGACGGTGATCTGGACCGGTGATTGGGACAATACCGGCTGGGGCGGCAACCAGGATCTGGCCTGGGGCGGCTATGACTGGAGCACAGTGAAAGCCGGCACAAAGCTGCGTATCTACTGTACTCCGCTCGTTGCGGATGGCGAATGGTGGTGTGTCGATGTGCGCCACGGACAGGACTGGGCGGCATTGCCCGGCATCGGTCAGGTTGACACTCCCGCAGGCGGCGTAGCCGAATATGTGCTCACCAAGGATGTCATTGACGACCTGGTGGCCAACGGTGGCCTCGTCATAACAGGTACCGGATATAAAATGACCAAAGTAACCCTGGAATAACCCCGTCCGGCTTCCGCTCGCCCTGATTAGCCGGGGCGAGCGGCATGGCCGCGGTTTAAATAAATTTTCCCAATCATGATCCCGAACATAAAGAAATATATACCGGCCCTCATCGCGCTGCTGTCGTTCGGCGCGCTGACCTCCTGCGACGACGATAACGTCAAGGACGAGCCAAACACCCTTCCCCCTGCCACTGTCGTGGCTACATCCGTGGCCGACGGCGCCTCTGTCAGCCCCGATCTCAAGGAAATTACCGTAGAGTATTCCGAGCCGGTGGCCCTGAACCAGGCCGTCAAGGCCACACTCAACGGCGTTGAGGTGCCCACTGTCCTCGAGGACAACAAGATACTGAAGGCTACTGTCGCGCTTAACGAAGGCGCTGACTATACTTTCGTTGTGCCGCGCCGTTGCGTGGCGACAATCGCCGCCGAGAAGTTTTGCGACGAGGTGACTGTTAAGTTCCGCACTGAAGGCGGCAATATCCCTGTCGGCGACATGGCGCTGGTCAACCCCAATGCTACCAAGGCTGCCAAAGACGTGTATGCGTTCCTGGTGCAGAACATCGGCAAGAAAATCGTGTCCGGTGCCATGGCCAACGTGAACAACAACAACGACTTCTCCGATTGGATCGACAAGATTACCGGCGTTTATCCCGGCATGACGTGCTACGACTTCATCCATCTCCCCGAGTCGGGTCAGAACTGGATTGACTACAACGACATTACTCCGGCACAGGCGCAGTGGAACGCGCACGGCATGGTGGGCTACATGTGGCACTGGCGCGTACCCACCGACAAGGATGCCTACGACAAGAAGGACTACAACCGCTACGGTGCGCGCGTACCCGGCGATAATGTGGAGGGACCTACCGAATTCGACATCCGCGAGGCCCTGAAGGAAGGAACGTGGCAGCATGAATTCATTCTCGCGGACCTCGACAAGGTTTCGGCCGTGTTCAAGAAACTGGAGGCTGCGGGCATCGCGGTGCTGTGGCGTCCGCTGCACGAGGCTGCAGGCAGCTATGAGTACAACAACCCCTGGTTCTGGTGGGGCCGTTACGGCGGCGAGTACACCAAGCAGCTGTGGAAGCTGATGTACGACCGCATCGTGAACGTGAACGGCGTGAATAACCTGATATGGGTGTGGACCGCCCAGTATTCCGAAGGCAAAGAGCAGCAGATGGCTGCCGATTATCCCGGCAATGACTGCGTGGATGTCCTCGGCGTGGATCTATATCCCGAGGCCGGCGACGACTCCAGCCACAAGGATGCGTATGTTGCCGTCCGCAACATGGGCAAGAGCCTGAAGCCCGTGGCCCTGGCCGAGATCGGCTATCTGCCCGATCCGGACAAGTGCCTGCAGGATGGCGCCAACTGGAGCTATTTCACCCTCTGGTACACCTACGACCAGCATAAGAAGGGCGAGGAAGCCGACGGCTTCGGCAACACCCCTGCGCACCTCAAGGCGGTGTTCACCGCTCCCTCGGTGCTGAACCGCGCCCAGCTTCCCGGCTGGTAAGGACACATACTGATACAGAACGCCCGGCTCCATTTACGGCCGGGCGTTTGTGTTTTATAATTATGGAGCGATTTTGTCCGTTATATAAAGTGAAAATACTAATTTTGTACCTATAGTCAGAATTCCACATATATTCATGCCATTGATCGAGACTATTGACAATATGGACTGGGACAGCCGGTTCTTTGGCTTCGACGTAGCCCGGATTGACACCGACTGTACCGATGAATGTGCCGTCGATGCGGAGATAAGGCGACTTCAGCGGCAGCGTGCCGAGTTGATTTATGTGTTCAGCGCGTATCCGTTACGGCTCTGTGGCTTCAATGCAGTGCTGGTGGATCAGAAACTCAGCTATGTGAATACAAACCCTGTATATATACCGGTAGACAAGAACATAGTGGAGGTCTCCGTAGTCTCCCGGCAGCTTTATGAATTAGGCTGCCAGGCCGGCGGCCATTCCCGTTATAAGGTGGATCCGAACATAAAGGAAGAGGATTTCAGACGTATGTTCCGACTATGGGTCGACAATTCCATATCGCGTCAATTCGCAGATTATGTATTCGCTTACGAAGTCGATGGCGAGGCAGTTGGATTTGTCACGGCGAAAGTAAAGGGCGACGAACTCTCTATCGGACTGATTGCGACTGATGAGAATTACCGTGGCTGTGGCCTAGGGGGCGCCTTAATTCAGACCATCGTCAATCTCGCCTCCGAATTGCATCTCAAGGCGGAGGTAACCACCCAGGCCGACAATGTCACAGCGTGTCGGTTTTATGAGCGCCATGGATTTAATATCGCATCCCGGTCATACGTTTATCACGTATGGAGTAATAACAATGAAAATTCAAACCCATTATGAAGATACCGTTTAACAAGCCTTTTCTCACAGGCAACGAGGCTGAATACATCCGTCAGGCCGTTTATTCCGGCAAACTGTCGGGCAATGGAGTGTACACCCGTAAGTGCCAGAAATTCTTTGAGGACCGTTATGGATTCCGGAAGGCTCTGATGACCACTTCCTGCACCGACGCCCTGGAAATGGCGGCCATTCTGTGCGACATCAAGCCCGGCGACGAGGTCATAGCACCCAGCTATACCTTCGTGTCCTCGGTTCTGGCTTTCGTGCGTCAGGGTGCCAAAATAGTGTTCTGCGACAGCTGCAAGGACAATCCCAACATCGACCCCGACAGGATCGAAGCCCTTATAACGCCCAAGACTAAGGTAATAGTACCGGTGCATTATGCCGGCGTGGCCTGCGACATGGACAGGATCATGGACATAGCCACCCGTCACAACCTTCTCGTAGTGGAGGATGCGGCGCAGGCCATCGATTCATACTACAAGGGCCGCGCGCTCGGTTCAATTGGCCATCTGGGATGCTTCTCGTTCCATGAGACCAAGAACATAATCGCTGGCGAAGGGGGGCTTCTCACCATCAACGACCCGCGCTTCATCCGCCGCTCGGAGATTATCTGGGAGAAGGGCACCAACCGTTCCGAATTCTTCCGTGGCGAGGTCAACAAGTATGGCTGGGTGGATACCGGATCGTCGTTCCTGCCGTCGGAGCTTATCTCGGCATTCCTCTGGGCTCAGATAGAGAATCTGGACATGATACAGACGCGCCGCAAGGAATTATGGCTGCGCTATCATGCCGGACTGCAGGAGTTAGCAGACAAGGGTTGCCTGACGTTGCCCGTCATTCCCGACTATGCCACCAACAACGCCCACATGTTCTATGTGGTGTGTCGTTCGCTCGAAGAGCGCACCGTGTTGATAAAGCATCTGAAGGACAACGACATTCTGTCGGTGTTCCACTATCTGAGCCTGCATAAGAGTGCCTTCTATACCACGCACGCGGACTTCCGTCCCGACAACTGTCAGGACGTGGAGACTGTAGCTGTCACCAACTTCGACGGCACCGTGACCGACGAGGCCCAGGTGGTAGGTCTGGACCTGCCCGAATGCGACCGGTACGCCGACTGCCTGCTGCGTCTTCCCATGTACTATGAGCTGACTGACCGGGAGTGCGATCAGGTGATAGGCTGTATCCGAGATTTCTTCACGGATTAATTGGTATGACATCCAGCCGCTCCACTACCCGTGCAACAGCCCGGCGTGACAACACCTCCGCAGTCTTCGCCACCCGTCTGCAGGGGCTTAAGCCCCTCGCCGTAACTAACCCGCCTGCTGAATGCCTTCGCTTGAAGCCTGCCTGCAGTGTGTCCTTCTGCGGCCTGCCTCTTGTGTCGGGCGGCCTGCCTCTTGTGTCGGGCGCCCTGCCTCTGTTTGTATCAGGCGGGCTGGTTCCGGCCCGGAGCTTACAGCTCCGGCGTGCCGTCCCCTGGCTTTCTGGGGCGGCGCCTCAGCAGCGGGCGCGCTTCGCCCGGCTGCAAGGCCGCTATATGCGCTGCTATCTCATTCATGCCTAAGGCCTCCTCGCGCGTCATCGGAGCGTCCTGATTCTCGTGCGCCGCCGTCGACACCAGGAGCAAACGCCCCTGCTCGCATAGCTCAAACAGCGATTTGTACGGTTTATACCGCTCGCGGAATTCATTATTCACCACCATAATGATACTCGCGCCTCCGATCACTGCCTCGTTTCGGTATTGCCGCTCCTCTTTGCTGATGAAGGGCGACACCAGCACCCCCTGCTGCCGTATCGCCTCGCGCCATGTCGCTACCCGTTGCGGCAGGTCGCGACGCTTCTCCGGCTTGCTGCTTATCTGCACGAACTCCTTCACGGGGTTGTCAAGCAATAGGAAGTTACCATACAATTGAAGCCATTTGTCTCCGATTTTCAAGTCCAGAGTGTTGCCGAAAAACTCCGGATGCATCTTGCGTATCACATAGCGGTAGGGGTTGTCCTTTATATAGCGGTAGAAGGCGTCCTTGGCGCCGGCACGGTAGGCGATGCGGTCGTTGTAGCCCTCCCTGAATATGGCCGAGCGCTTCTGCGCGAACATGCTCTGGCGTAGGTTCGTCCAAAAAGACGTCCCTCCGGGACCGGTGCCGGCATCCAGATAACCCTTTAGCGCATCCTTGCAACTATGGGTGAATGCCGCTATGTATTGGCCCAGGTGCCACTCGGTGCGCTCGGTCACAAAGAGTTCCAGATGGATATGGTCGGGCATTATTGCCCGGGTCAGGACCCGGACTTCGGGATGCAGCCTGAAGTAGGAGTCGATGCAGTCGTACACTACCTTGCCGAGTGGCTGCACATAATGCACAGGCTCTAACTTTTTATTGACATAACGGCCTGAGAGTCGCATCAGTGGCGGCAAACCTTCCTCCTCCAGAATAGTGATCATATAGATGCACCTACTGTGGTAATCATGGTTGCGGCAGCGCACATTGAAATTCATGGCCATGGGGTAGTGGTGTTGGGTTAGCTAAACGAAAAGCAAAGCTACGAAAAAATTTGCGCCAGCGCAAATTTTCCTGCCTACGAAGCCAATAAATGCGGAGCTGTAAGCTCCGCGCCTCAACCATCCCCCCCCTAAAAAAGAAAGCGCACCCCACTGGGCGCGCCTCCTTTTTTATTTGCGTCTTAGTGCAGCCTTCTTCTTGAACTCGCTGCGCTACTTACTAAATACTAATTGCTAATTGCCAAAAATCATTTCATGATTTTTGTTGCACTGCCGTTCTGCACGCGGATGAAGATACCCTTTTCGGGGTTCTGTACGCGCACACCCTGCAGGTTGAAGTAAACAGCCTCGCCGTCCTCAGCCTCGATGGAGGAGATGCCGGACGGCACAGTAGCAGTAACAGTCTTAGCTTCCGATTTCACGCCATCCTTCATGGCATAAACGCTATAAACCTCACCGGTCTTTGTCAGTGTGAGCTTATTGTCAACAAGTGCGGTATAACCGTCATTGTCGTCTTCTGCTGCAGCCTGAGCCACGTCACCGGATATGCTCTTGGCATACATCTGCACGCCGTCTTCAACAGCGAATGTCAGAGTAACAGGATATTTCTTCGGACTAACGTTCCAGCCACCCTCGCTCTCAGTAATCGTAACGCCCTCCTCAGCCGTCGGAGCCGGAAGTTCGGGAGCTACAGGAGCAACTTCTTTAACATAAAGATTTACACGTATGAAAGCATCTGAAGTAGTTGTGTTGCTATCAAAATTAAACCATTGTGATGATTTGTTATAGAATAGCGCATTATTACCAACAACAAATTTTAGCACTCCATCTGTAAGTGTCAATGCATATTCCTGAGCGGTTTCACTAAAAGCACAATTATTTTTTGCAGAACCTGAAATATACTTACCAGCATTATCTCCACCATTAACCAAACAGAAGGTATATCCACTGTCAGATTTAGTCACCTTAAAGATACCTACACTATCAAATACTCCTGATATTTTATTATTTTCGGGAGATAGAGTTTCTGTTCCCCTTGCAAATCTTGTGTTACCCTCTCCTGTGATAGTATTACCCATTCCGAAAGTATCAGTTTGGGTAGATCCCGTTATTATAATCTCAGATCCATCGTTTAATTGAGCTAAATCGGTTACTAGAGTGAAAATATCGGTTTTTGGAGCTTCTACAACGGTCACGGCTATGGTCGTTGTTTCAGAGGTCAGTTCTGCAGACTCTCCCTGTGCTTTAGCATAGGCAGTTAAAGTAATTGATGAACCGATTTCTGCATTAGCGGGTACTGTATAAGTAGCTGTTCCTGCCTCAGCCACACCTGCAATATCATTGATATATACAGTTGACTTCGATGTGCTACATGTGGCTATAATTTCAGTGTCAGGATATACCGTAGCATTATTTTCTACACTGAATGTGGGAGTGGCTACGGAGGTTATGGGACCGACTGCCTCATAAGTAATTTCTATTTTAGAAAGATAGCAATTACCTGAAGTCGCTCCATTCGTAAATTGCAAATAAAAAAACTTACCGGAGATGTTAGTAGGTACTGTAAGTGTCGCAGAATTTGTTTTAGATGTATTGTCAGCACCACCGGTTACGGTGGCCTCTCCTGTTGGCGCTGCGGTATATGCTTTGTCGCTTATAAAGAGGTTTATTTTGCTGGGCACAAGATTTGCACCAGTGGCAGTAAGTTTTATCTCCTTTATAATACCAAATTCAGTGGTGTTAAAGAGATAAAAATCTTTATCTAATGCTTTATTGCCACGAACCTGAAATTTGTCAGGATTAATATTATTTGTTTTAAACTTATTGTTTTTAGCGGTAAACTCAAACTCAGTTTCCACGTAGGAAGCACTGGTATTGCCAGTTTTAACATCCGTATTTAGAATTTCTAATGTTGCCGTCTGAGCCAATGCGGTGCCGGCGGTTGTAGCGAGCAACGCGACGGCTGCGAGCAGCTTCGCGGACTTGCGCGCCCAAGTCTGTAGTAGTTTGTGTTTCATGTTTGTTGTTTTATGTTGTTATTTGGTTGTTATTCAGTTATTTTATTGATCGCCTATAAGACGCTGAGTTGTGTGTCTTGTAAGTCTTCTGTTATTACACCACAAAGTTAAGGCTTTTTTACTATAAATGAAAACTTTTTAACAAAATAGTAATAATTTTTTTATTCAAACCTATCCAATAACACCGAAATCTAATATTTCCCGTATACAAATGCTATTCCCGTATCGTATAGTAGCAGGCTGTCCCCAGCCGCGCACAGAATATGACCAAAGTCCTTATAAATTTTCAATAGGCCTTTATCCGTATCCATGCGCGGCTGGGGACAGCCTGCGCTACTGTTTCTCCTGTTCTTCTATCTTAAATAACGGAAGTTGTGTTATTTTGTCTTATCTAACCAATTAACACTTAGCTATGAAACATCAGAAGCAAGCAGAAAGCGTCGACAGCTGGGAGCCGATCACTGTCAGCCTCTATCGTCGCGACCGTAAATTGACCCTTCCTATGGGTTGCCGCTACCGTTCCGCTATCAGACGTGACGACAATTGGCGTCTAAATCGTGTTGCATCGGCGCACAAACTCACAGAGGCCATTGCCGGGAAAATACGCGAATGCCGTCGAGATAACACGCGCAGAGGCTACGAGGTGCTGAGGAATTTTCTTGAAGTCAATTGCGGTGATACACCTTTTACCCCTGAAACCATAGACAATTATATGCGTACCTTTACCGATGCGTTGCAGCAGCAATATACCGACAGTCCGGTAATGCGAAATCAGCTTATTCTTGGCTTGAGCGGCGTGTTGACGTATGCACGTCGCCAAGGTTGGTTGCCGGAAGATTACCGTATGAGGTTGCCCAGTCTTTCAAAGGTGCATACAGTGCATCGCCGTGACATGGATCCGCAGCAGTTACGCGCATTGCGGGAACTGACACGCCAACGCATCGCTGACGATCCGTTGCTGACTCAGCGCGAGACATACGCCCTTGCTCTCTTTGAGTTAGACTTTGCAATGCAGGGTCTTGCCCCGGTGGATTTGGCTTTGCTACGCATCAATATGATACGAGAACTGCCCATACAGCTGGCCGACGGCATCTGGCATACCGCATATATAGTTGAAACCGAGCGTCGCAAGACCGGCATACCTGTGCGTATCGTGATGGACGGTCCCTCCGTCGCACCTATCATGTCTGTCCTGATGTCCGGCCGCAATCCCGACGATTATCTTCTGCCGATACTTTCTGATGATGAGCCAATGACGGAACGACAGCAAATGCGCCGCATCGCCAACTGGTTTCGTTCACGGGCTGATGCACTTAACGCCGCCCTTTCCACTTTGCCGGCCGGCCAGCGCCCCGCAAGCCGCATCACCTATTATTATGCCCGCCATGCCTATTGTCAGAGTGTCGACAAACTTGACATAGCGCCGCACATCCTGCGCCGCCTCATAGGCCACGCGCCCACCACTCTGGAGCGCCACTACCTTGCCCCGCTCACCCTTGCCGATCAACTCGAAGTCTCCATGCGTCTCCTCGCCCTCCCGTCCCCTTGAACAGACTTGGGCGCGCAAGTCCGCGAAGCTGCTGGCAGCCGTCGCGTTGCTCGCCACAACGAGTTTTGCCGCGTCGGCAGAAGATTCCGTCACGCTGACATTTAACTGCAGTCAAAATACGGGAAATCAGATTGGGGCGGCCAATGCCTCGAAAGTAGACTATATGTTCGATTCAGACACGCAAAATTTAATCAGTTCTCTTGCTGATCCCTCTAATCTTAACGGAGGAGCTGCACTGAATGGGAAAAAGGCTGTTCGTTTTGGATCTTATGCAAGCGGTGCTTATAAACAGGGAACTCTCACCATTAATCTAAAAGCATCATATAAGATTAAAAGTATCGACGTTACATTAACGACATACAAAAGTACTAATAACAAAGCTCCTAAAAATCCGACTTGGAATCTGGATATAAATGGCCATCAAATGGCTACGACTCTGTCATCGGACGTTACAACGGCTACAACATATAACATTCCATTTGTAAGTAGTGCAGAGGCTGCTGGTGATGTTCAGAGTCTGACAGTTAAGAGTACTGATGCTCCGGTTGATGTGTATTCTCTTACACTTAACCTTGAATCCTCTGGTCCCGAACCTACTGTCGCTACTCCACAAATCTCTTGCGCTGACAACAAGGTGACTATCACATGCGCTACAGAGGGTGCTGAAATCTACTATACCACAGACGGCACAACAACTCCTACAGCCGAGTCTACAAAGTATAATGCACCTTTCGACATCACGGCAGATACTACAATCAAGGCTATTGCCATCAAGGATGGAGAATCAAGCAACGTAGCTACCTTCAATGCCGTATATCTCCCCACATACGATGGATACGAGGCTATGGTAGCCGCCGGTGTAGATAAAGAAGGTCGCGTTAACGGTCCAATCATTGTAATCTATGATGACGGCAAGAATCTCTATACCAAAGACAATACGGGATACTATATGAATCTGTTTAATCAGAGTCGTAGTGAAAAAAACTATGAAAAAGGTGCTACTTTCTCTTATGTCAAGGGTACTTATACCGTATACAATGGTATTCAAGAGTTTAATCCGTATGAGCTCGGAGAAAAATCCGATGAAGTTGCTACTGTAGAGCCTGAGGAGAAAAATATCGCAGACATAACTGCCGAGAATGCCAATGCATACGTTAAGTTCCACAATGTAAATATCTCAGGCGTCAATGGAAATAAATTTAACGTTGAAGATGGAGGTATTACTTTAGCTGGATATAACAGTTTTGGCATCTCTGGTCTGGAAAATAAGGACGGCGTAGATATTGTGGGTATAATTACACTGTTCCAAAATGCTCCCCAGATTGCACCTATTGAGATAAGCATTCCCTCCGGTATCGCCGGCATCGAGGCTGAGAATGGCGAGGCCGTTTACTTCAACCTGCAGGGCGTGCGCGTAGAGAATCCCGAAAATGGTATCTTTATCCGCGTTCAGAATGGCAAGGCCGTTAAAATCACGAAGTGATTCTTTATGACTGGATAACAGGAGGAACAGTAGGTTCTTTCTAACGCAGATCAAGGAGGCGCATCCGTATGGGTGCGCCTTCGGTGTTAATTGTGGAAGACTACACTCGGCAGTGAGGACACCGGAGCCCGGTACCAGTCCGTTAATCGGCGGTGAGGACACCGCCGTCCCAGTCAAAGCTTTTGGCGCGTTTTTTGTTGAGGTATAGGCATGGAAATAAAAAAGAATGGAAATAACGGCGGCGTCGAGGCGCTGACCGATATGATAGTAGAGGCGATGCAGGATGTGAAAGGCGTGGACGTGACCGTCATCGACCTGGAGAAGCTTGAATCGGCACCCGCTTCGCGTTTCGTGATATGCGAGGGGAAATCCACCACACAGACCGGCGCCATCGCCGACAATGTGCGCGAGAGGGTGCGCCAGCAGCTGCACCTGTCGCCGTACAGTATGGACGGCACACGTAATTCACAATGGGTGGTGCTGGACTACGGATCGGTCGTGGCTCATGTGTTCCTGCCCGAGATGCGCAGTCTATACGATCTGGAGGAACTTTGGAGCGACGCCGGCATCACGAGAATCAGTGATGAGTGAGCAGAGTGAAGAGAAAATTGAGGAATTTTAAACGTGCATTCGGAAATTATTATTACCTTTGCGTGGATATTCACGTGGAAGCGTGAAATAGAATGAACACACACAAATGCAAAATATGTTTCAACCGCAAAAAAGAAAGCCGGGCAACAGCAAACGACCGCTGTTCAATATGTACTGGATGTATGCGCTGATAGTGATGTCGCTGTTGGCTCTATACTACTTTCAGGATGGCTCGCAGACCAAGGAAGTGGACTGGACCGATTTTGAACACGCGGCCCTGGCCGGCGACATCGACAAGATTGCGGTGACGCCCACAGAAGGCATCGCCGAAGGTGTGCTTACCACACAGGGCGCGAAGAACCAGAAGTTTGACATGTCGCCCACGTTCAGCGGCGACAAGAAACTGATAACCACCATTCCCAGCACCGACAAGATTCAGGAGAAAATAGACTCCTGGAACGCAGCGCTGCAGAAGGAGGGAAAACCTGCCATAAAGGTAAATTACGAAAAGGGCTCCGACCTGATGAAGTTCATCTGGTATTTCGGCCCGATCATCTTGATCGTGGTGTTCATGGTATATATGTCCAAACGCATGGCCGGCGGAGGCGGCGGGGGAGGTATCTTCAACGTCGGCAAGTCAAAGGCCATGGTGTTCGACAAGGACAACGGCACGAACGTCACCTTTGATGACGTGGCCGGTCTGAGCGAGGCCAAGGTGGAGATAGAGGAGATAGTGGAGTTTCTGAAGAATCCGCAGCGATATACCGACCTCGGCGCAAAGATACCCAAGGGCGCGCTGTTGGTAGGCCCTCCCGGAACCGGAAAGACACTGCTCGCCAAGGCTGTGGCCGGCGAAGCCAGCGTGCCGTTCCTGTCCATGTCCGGTTCGGACTTTGTCGAAATGTTTGTGGGCGTTGGTGCAGCGCGAGTACGCGACCTGTTTAAGCAGGCCAAGGAGAAGGCGCCGTGCATCGTGTTCATCGACGAGATCGACGCCGTTGGCCGTGCCCGTGGACGCAACCCGAACATGGGCAGCAACGACGAGCGCGAGAACACGCTGAACCAGATGCTGACCGAAATGGACGGCTTCCAGAGCAACAACGGCGTGATATGCCTTGCTGCCACCAACCGCGCCGATATGCTGGACAAGGCCCTGCTGCGTCCGGGACGTTTCGACCGCCAGATATATGTGGATCTGCCGGAGCTGACCGACCGCGAGGCCATCTTCAAGGTGCATCTGCGCCACATCAAGGTGAACGCCAAGCTCGACATCGAGCAGTTGGCGCGTCAGACGCAGGGCTTCAGCGGCGCCGACATCGCCAACGTCTGCAACGAGGCCGCGCTGATAGCAGCCCGCAACAACAAGAAACTTGTGGACTGGGACGACTTCATGCAGGCCATAGACCGCATCGTAGGCGGCCTGGAGAAAAAGAGCCGCATCATCACCGACCAGGAGAAGCGCAGTATCGCCACACACGAGGCAGGACACGCCACGGTGACGTGGATGCTGGAATACGGCAACCCGCTGGTTAAGGTTACGATCGTACCGCGCGGCCGCGCCCTCGGCGCCGCCTGGTACGCTCCCGAGGAGCGGCAGATAATTCCGACTCAAGCGCTGTTGGACACCATGTGCGGCCTGTTGGCGGGCCGTGCCGCCGAGGAAGTGTTTCTGGGCCAGATAGGCACCGGCGCCAGCGACGACCTGGAGAAGTGTACCAAGATAGCACGCAGCCTGGTGCAGGTGTACGGCATGAGCGACAAACTGCCTAACCTGAACTACAACGACTCGACGGGACAGGAGATGGGCTTTACCAAGCCATACAGCGACCGCACCGCCGAAGTGATAGACGAGGAAGTGAAGCGCATCGTAAACGAGCAGTACGAGCGCGCGAAGCAGATACTGCAAGAATATGCGGCGCAGCACAACCAGATACGTGACGCGCTGATAGTGAACGAGGTGATATATCACGACGATGTGGCGCGCATACTTGGACCCCGCAAATGGAAGAGCCGCACCGACGAGATAATAGAGCTGAACAAGGCCCAGGACGCAGACAAGCCGAAGGCAATCGGCGGCAAAGACACCGCAGGCACCGGCGACAAGGTGACTGAGCCGGCAGCCGTCGATGACGACGACGCAGACACGCCGCCGCCGTTCAGCGGCAAATGATACAGAGGGCCGGGCCGGGGGGCGCGGCCTTTTTTGCGCACCCTTTTAGCATTAAAAATTGTTATAAATTTTGGCGGGAGTGAAAAAATTTGTAATTTTGCAAAACTAAAATACGGATTTGGGTTTTCAGGGAGCGAAAAGGGGGCGAGCTCCGGACGGAGCTGGAAGCTCCGTGCCAGAACCAACCCGCCTGGTATTGGCCCAGAAACCGAGGCGCGTGGAGTCGGCGGATAAACTGAGCCGCCTGAAGCGGGCGGGTTAGTTGGGGCGAGGGGCCTTTAGCCCCGGTAATGTGGGCGAGGGGCGTAGGCCCCGGCTGGATAATGACGAAATAATAATCAAAGAGTGATATATGAATACGAAAAGAGTTTGCATTGGAATGGCCGTAATGACGATAGGTGCGGCTATGATTACGGGATGCAAAGGTAAGGGACAGCAGCAGCAGGGCCAGCAGGTTCCGGAGCTGGCCGTCATCACTGTAGGCGAGGAAGACGCCACTCTGGAGACCGGTATCCCGACGACCCTGGAAGGAGAGAACGACGTGCAGATACGTCCGCAGATCCAGGGCATACTGACCAAAGTCTACATCGAGGAGGGCCAGCAGGTACGTGCGGGCCAGGTTCTGTTCGCCATCGACCAGGTGACGCTTAAGGCCGCAGTGGATGCAGCCCAGGCAGGACTGCAGGTGGCTCAGGCCAACGTCAACACCGCGCAGACAAACGCCAACAACAATAAGATACTTCTTGACAAAAACATAATCTCGGCTCCGGCTTACCAGACATCAGTGGACGCCCTGAACGCCGCCAAGGCTCAGTACGCACAGGCAGCCGCCAACCTCTCGTCGGCGCGTAAGAACTTGTCGTACGCCACCATTACGGCACCCATCAGCGGTCTGGTAGGTTCAATTCCCTTCAAAGAAGGTTCGCTGGTGTCGCCTCAGACGGAGCTTACCGTCATCTCCAACAACGGCGATATGAACGCTTATTTCTCGTTGAACGAGAAGGACATCCTGGCGCTGACCGACAACGGACGCCGCACCATAGCCGAGGCCATCAAGGCCATGCCGGCCGTGACGCTCCAGCTGGCCAACGGCGAGCGTTACGCCCAGCCCGGCAAGATCACGGCTATTTCCGGAGTGATCGATCCCGCTACAGGCGCTGCATCGGCCAAGGCCGTGTTCCCCAACCCCGACGGCATGCTGCACAGCGGCAACACCGGCCAGATCATGATCCCGCAGATTCACAACAACGTGATGATGGTGCCCCAGGCAGCCACATACGAGATGCAGGACATGAAGTTCGTCTACGTTGTGGGTGACTCCAACAAGGTACACAGCACGCCCATCACAATTTCCGAGGACAACGACGGCAAGAACTACATCGTGACCGGCGGTCTGAAACCCGGCCAGCAGGTTGTAGTGGAGGGCGTGGGTATCTCCGTGAAGGACGACATGGTGATCAAGCCTAAGAAGTAAGAACAAGCTCAGGAAGTGTTATGAAACTAAGTACATTCATCAACAGGCCGGTACTAAGTACGGTGATCTCCATCTTCATCGTGCTGTTGGGTATCTTGGGCCTGATGGCGCTCCCTATCGAGCAATACCCGAACATCGCGCCGCCTACCATTTCGGTATCGACCACCTATACGGGTGCGAACGCACAGGCAGTGCTGAATTCGGTGATAGCCCCGCTTGAGGAGCAGATAAACGGCGCCGAGAACATGGACTACATGTACTCTACGGCCGCCAACAACGGATCGGCTCAGATCCAGGTATATTTCAAGGCAGGCACTGACCCCGACATGGCCGCCGTCGACGTACAGAACCGTGTGGCCAAGGCCGCCAGCTTCCTGCCGTCGGAGGTGAACCAGGTGGGTGTCATCACGCAGAAACGCCAGAGCTCAATGCTGATGGTGTTCAACGTGTATGCCGACTCGGGCAATTACTCCGAGGAATTCGTGGAGAACTACGCCGCCATCAACATCATCCCGGTAATCAAGCGTGTACCCGGTGTGGGCGAGGCGATGGTGATGGGCGCCGACTACTCCATGCGTATATGGCTGAAGCCAGAGGCTATGGCCCAGTACGGCCTGATGCCCGGTGACATCACTGCCGCACTGGCCGAGCAGAACATCGAGGCCGCTCCCGGCCAGTTCGGTGAGAACGGCAACCAGTCATTCCAGTATGTGATGCGCTACAAGGGACGTCTGACTGACGAGAAGGAATTCGGCGACATCATAATCCGCGCTACTCCGGAGGGCGAGATACTGCGCCTGAGCGACGTGGCCGATGTGGAATTGGGCCGACTGTCGTACGGTTTCCATTCTACGACCAACGGCAAGATCGGTGTGGCCGCCATGATAATGCAGGCCCCGGGATCGAACGCCACACAGGTGGTGAACGACATCCAGGCCGAACTCGACAAGTTCCAGAAAGATGCCCCGGAGGGAATCAAGATTATCACCACCATGGACGTGAACCAGTTCCTGTTCGCCTCCATCCACGAGGTGATCAAGACCCTGATAGAGGCGTTCCTGCTCGTGTTCCTTGTGGTGTTCATCTTCCTGCAGGACTTCCGGAGCACGCTGATTCCTATGATCGCCATCCCGGTGGCGTTGATAGGTACGTTCTTCCTGATGTATATCTTCGGGTTCTCGCTGAACCTGCTGACACTCTCCGCACTTGTGTTGGCCATCGCGATTGTGGTGGATGACGCCATAGTGGTGGTGGAGGCGGTACACGCCAAGCTTGACCAGGGATACAAGTCGTCGAAGATGGCTGCCATCGACGCCATGAACGAGATTGCATCCGCGCTGATCTCCATCACGCTGGTCATGATGCTTGTGTTCATCCCCGTGTCGTTTATCGGCGGTACGTCGGGAGTGTTCTACCGCCAGTTCGGACTCACCATGGCCATGGCCATCTTCCTGTCGGCCGTCAACGCATTGACGCTGTCGCCGGCCCTGTGCGCCCTGTTCCTGAAACCCCATGTGGAAGAAGGGGAAGAACCCAAGCCACTCGGCGAACGCATGAAGGAGGCCTATTCCGCCACCGGCGAGGTGCTGAAGCAGACATACAAGAAACGCTTTGGCTTCCAGTTCCCCGCATGGGTGACGAGCCTGTTGCTACTTGCCGCCATCGTATTCCTGGTATTGGGATGGTATGAGTTCGAGAACGTGGTCCTGAGCTGTCTGGCCATAGCCGTGGCCGTACTCGGCGTAATCGGCATGTTCCAGAAGAACTTCATCGACGCGTTCAACAACGTGTTCCATAAGCTGCAGAACAAATACACCAAGGGAATCTCCTGGGTTATCAACCATAAGTGGCTCAGCTTCGGCTCGGTAGCCGCCGCGTGCGCGCTGCTGGTATGGCTCATGGCCATAACGCCGACCTCGCTGGTGCCCAACGAAGACACCGGTACCATCATGGGCGTTGTGGACATGCCGCCCGCAACGTCGATGGAGCGCACCAAGAAGGTAATGGACCGCGTCGACTCGATATGCGGCACCATCCCTGCCATCCAGGTGCGTAACGCCATAACCGGCTACTCGTTCGTATCCGGCCAGGGCAACACCTACGGATCGTTCATCATCAAGCTGAAGCCCTGGGAGGAACGTGACGAGAAGACCGAGAGCGCGCAGGCCATCCTGCAGCAACTCTTTGCCAAGACCGCGCAGATTCCCGACGGACGTATCATGTTCTTCCAGCCTCCTATGATTTCCGGTTACTCGGTAACGTCCGGTTTCGAGATCCGACTGCAGGACAAGACCGGCGGCGACCTGACAAACTTCTTCAAGGTTTACCAGAATTTTATCGCCGCGCTTAACGCCCGTCCCGAGATCGCCATGGCATATTCTACGTTCAACCCTTCGTACCCGCAGTATCTGGTCGAGCTGGACGTGGCCAAGATCAAGCAGGCCGGACTGACACAGAACGCCATCCTCAGTACCCTGCAGGGATACTACGGAGGTATGTACATCTCGAACTTCAACAAGTTCGGTAAGCTGTACCGTGTCATGATGCAGGCCAATCCGGAGGCGCGCGTGTCGCCCGAGACACTGAAGCGCATCAAGGTGCGCAACGGCGCCACGATGGCTCCGATCGACAACTTCGTGAAGCTGACCCGCGTGTATGGTCCCGACATCATCAACCGTTTCAACATGTTTACCTCCATTTCCGTGACCGGTTCGCCGGCACCCGGATCGTCGTCGGGCGACGCAATCGCCGCCATCGAGCAGGTTGCCGCCGAGACGCTGCCCGTCGGATTCGGTTACGACTACTCGGGTCTGACCCGCGAGGAGGCAAAGCAGGGATCCAGCTCCACCGGTTATGTGTTCGCGCTGGTGCTGCTGTTCGTCTACCTGTTGCTGAGCGCGCAGTATGAGTCGTACATCATACCCTGGGCCGTTATCCTCTCCGTGCCCTTCGGACTGATGGGCAGCTTCGTCTTCGCCAAGTTCATGGGCATAGACAACAACATCTATCTGCAGATCGCGTTGATCATGCTTATCGGTTTGTTGGCCAAGAACGCCATCCTTATCGTCGAGTTCGCACTTGAACGGCGACGGGCCGGCGTGTCGATAGTCAAGTCGGCCATCCTCGGAGCCGCAGCCCGTCTGCGTCCTATCCTTATGACGTCAATGGCCATGATCATCGGTCTGTTGCCTATGATGTTCGCCACGGGTGCCGGCGCCAACGGTTACCGTGCGTTGGGTTCAGGTGCAATAGGTGGTATGTTGATCGGCATGATACTGCAGCTGATGATGGTGCCCGCTCTGTTCGTGGCATTGCAGATGCTGCAGGAGAAGTTCACCCCGATGAAGTGGAAGGACACCGACAACAGCGGACTGGGATCCGAGATCACGCAGTACAGCAAGGAGAGTTGAGAATGCATAATGCACAATGCATAATGCATAATTAAGAGAAAAGATGAAAGCAAGTAAATATATAATTGTTGCAGTGGTGTCGGTGATGCTGACAAGCTGCGGCATATACAAGAAATACGAGATGCCGGTGGAGAACCGGTATGTCAACGAGCTGGCACAGGCCGAGCAGCAGACAGTGGATTCACTGTCGCTGCCCTACCTGGGCTGGGAGCAGGTGTTTACCGACCCGATCCTGCAGGGGTACATCCGAAAGGCACTGGAGCAGAACACCGACATAGACAACGCCGTGCTGAACGTGAAGATGGCGCAGGCCCAGCTGCAGGGAGCCAAGCTGAGCTATTTCCCCGCAGTCGCTCTGAGTCCCAACGGCGGCGCCGCCAAGTACGGCAGCGGCAACATGGACACATGGTCCTACACAATTCCGTTGTCGGTGCAATGGGAGATAGACGTATTCGGCAAGATCCTGAACCGTAAACGCGGCGCCAAGGTGTCGCTGGAGCAGATGGAGGAATATCAGGCCGCCACACGCTCGCAGGTAATCTCGGCCGTGGCCAACGTGTACTACAGCCTGGTGCTGCTGCACCAGCAGCTGGACCTGACCGAGCGCACATCCGTGATATGGAAGGACCAGGTGGAGTCGATGAAGCTGATGAAGGAGGCCGCCTACGTCAACGAGGCCGCTGTGGTGCAGAGCGCCGCAAACTACTGGAGCATCATGTCGTCGATTCCCGACATACGCCAGAACATCCACGAGCTGAACAACACCATGGCGTTGCTGCTACACGAGCATTACAACGACTATGACGTGACCAACAGCCTGGAATTCAATCTCCCCGTTGATCCCGACCGGGGCGTGCCGATGAGCTATCTGGCACAGCGTCCCGACGTGCGCGCCGCAGAGCGCGGACTCGCAGCCGCTTACTACAATACCAGCTCGGCCCGCGCGGCATTCTATCCCAGCCTGAACATCACGGCGCAGGGAGGATTTACCAACCTGCTTGGCTCGATGGTGCAGAATCCCGGCAAGTTCTTCCTGCAATTGGCCGGCCAGCTGACTGCGCCTCTCTTTTCCAGAGGCCAGAACATAGCCAACCTGAAGGTGGCTAAACTGCGCCAGCAGCAGGCCATGAACAACTTCGAGAACACCGTGCTGTCGGCATCGGCCGACGTCAGCGACGCCCTCTCGAAGTACCGGAACAACCACGAAAAGCGCGAATATGTGCTAAAACAGATAGAAAGTCTGGAAAAATCTGTGGAATATACGCAGGAATTATTATCTTTGGACCAGAAAACTACCTACCTGGAAGTTTTGACGGCCCAGTCCAGCCTGCTTAACGCCCAGATGTCAAGCCTGAGCTGCTGGCACAACAAGGTGTCGGCGTGCATATCGCTCTATCAGGCGGTAGGCGGAGGACGCTGATATAAAAATCACCTCAAGGCTCCTTGCGGAGCCTTGAGGTACCGATAGCCTATAGGCCCGGAGGGACCTATCAACGGGCAAATATACCATAAAAACTCCACTATCATGAACACAATCAGTCCATTGGCCTATGTGCACCCGGAGGCGCAGATAGGCGAGAATGTAACGGTAATGGCATTCGCCTACATCGACAGGAACACCGTAATAGGCGACGGCTGTGTAGTCCGCCCCCATGTCTCGATATTAGACGGGGCCCGTATCGGCAGAAACTGCCACTTCTACGAAGGTTGCATCATCGCAGCCACTCCACAGGACTTCCGCTGGAAGGGTGACCCGTCGGGTGTGGTGATAGGTGACAACAACACCATCCGCGAACACGTCATCATCAATCGGTCCATCTATAAGGACCGCGCCACCATCATTGGCAACGACTCCTTCATCATGGCGCAGACGCATATAGGGCATGACTCGCAGATCGGCAATCATGTGGTTTTGGGCAATTCGGTCAAGATAGCCGGTGAAGTGAAGATCAACGACTTCTGCATACTCAGCAGTTCGGCCTTGGTGCACGAGGGATGCGAGATAGGGCAGTGGGTGCTGATCAAGGGCGGTTGCCGCGTCAACAGCAATGTGCCGCCGTATGCCATCATGGCCCATAATCCCATAGTGTATTACGGCGTGAACGCCTTTATACTGCGTAAAGGCAAATTCCCGGAGGAGACCATCGACAATATCGCCAAGTGCTTCCGGCATATATACCAGAGCAACACATCGACTTTCAACGCATTGCGGCGCATCGAGGCCGATGTGGATCAAGGCCCGGAACGCGACGCCATCGTGAACTTCGTGCGCAACCACAAATACAAGATCGCGGCCATCCGCCTTGACGACCGCGACATGATGTAGGTTTTTTGCCCGTTTGCTTGGTGAGTTCGGAATTTTTTTGTAATTTTGCAGACGTTTTGTGGAGCATCCTGAAAAGTTGCTGAAAAGATGCATTCAGCGATGATATGAGAACTGAGATGTCTACACAAATGATAGAATTCATTTATAGTATTCACATCGAAACAAGAATAAGTTACAGCCATGGCTAAAACTTGTCAGATCACAGGCAAAAAGGCATCGGTGGGCAATAACGTTTCCCACTCGAAGCGCCGCACGAAACGCAAGTTCGAGGTAAACTTGCACACGAAGAAATTCTATTGGGTAGAGCAGAACATGTGGATTGAGCTGACCCTGAGCTGCGCCGCACTGCGCACCATCAACAAGATCGGTCTCAACGCCGCTATCCGCAAGGCTGAAGCCGAGGGCAACCTCGACCTTCGTGATATCAAAATTCTTTCCTTCTAAAGCATCGCGAACAAAATGGCAAAGAAAGCAAAAGGCAATCGCGTTCAGGTAATCCTGGAATGCACCGAACATAAGGCAAGCGGCATGCCCGGTATGTCACGTTACATCACCACAAAGAACCGCAAGAACACTACAGGTCGTCTGGAACTCAAGAAGTACAACCCGATCCTGAAGAAGTACACCATCCACAAGGAAATCAAATAATACCCCTGACCAATGGCAAAGAAAACAGTGGCCTCTATCCAGAAAGGTGAGGGCCGTACATATTCGAAAGTAATCAAGATGGAGAAGTCGCCTAAGACCGGCGCTTACGTCTTCAAAGAGGAGATGGTACCCAACGATGCAGTAAAGGACGCATTGAAGTAAACAACAAGACACCATATAAAGAGAGAAGGGGCTGCCGATAGCGGGCAGTCCTTTCTCTCTTTATATGGTGAGTTTAGGGAGTTTATAAAGTTAAGAAAGTTAAGATAATAGTGCGACTATTGAAGCCTCTGCTGTATTGTCTTAACTTCCTAAACTCTTTCAACTTTTTAAACTGGCCCAACGGTTCATCGGATTACCTTGACGAGGCCGCCGTCGGAGATTTTGATGATGTCGGAGGCGGTGGCGGGGAGGTTGTTGCCGCGGCCATACTCTACTATGTAGTCTACTTTCGACTTGATGTCGTCGCTGATTTCGGCAAATGTCTTGGGCGACTTCATGCCGCTGCGGTTGGCGGACGTGGAGACGATGGGTTTGCCGAAACGCTGGCACAAGGTACGGCTGAAGTTCTCCGACGTGATGCGTATGCCCACGCTGCCGTCCGGTGCCAGCATGTTGTGTGCAAGTCCTTTAGGATGGTCGTAGATGATGGTCAGGGGGCGTACGGCCGCCTCGATCAGTTCCCAGCTGATCTCCGGTATATGTTGTACACAGTTTTGCAATTGTCCTTCGTTGCCCACTAAAGCAAGCATGGCTTTGGATTCGGAGCGCCCCTTCAGGAAGTAGATCTTTTCAACGGCCTCCGGGTTTGTGGCGTCGCAGCCAAGACCCCAGATGGTGTCGGTGGGATACAGTATGACGCCGCCGTTGCGCAGTGTTTCGAGGGCACGGGACATATCATCGCGCGAATAGCGCGGAACCGAGTGGTTGGTAAGCTCTTTCATTTAATTATAAACAGGAAGCCGGTCAGGAGGGTTGCGACCAGGATGGCGGCAGGAATCAGGATGGGTGCGAGGGAGAGGGTGTAATTCATATTGACAAGGTTGAACTGCACGTGGCGCACACGGTAGCCTCGGCTTTCGCGTATGCGGCGGGCGTTGGCTCCGGCGCGTTGCGCTACGAGTGCGATGGAAATGCCCAAAGTGGAGCCTATCGTTGCACCCATCAGCAGGTCGGTGGGATAATGCACTCCGAGATACAATCGCGTGTAGCATACAAACAAGCCCCAGAGCACCAGCATCACTGCAAAGCGCCGGGAGCGAGTGAAAGTGACGAGCGAGCCTATCAGCGCGAATGTGTTGGCGGCATGGCACGACGGGAAGCCGTAGCGGCCGCCCCGGTATCCGTTGACTATCGTGACATACTGGCTGAAGGGATTGTCGAGGTTGGAGGGGCGCAGACGTCCGAACCAGGGACGTATTATGGAGGCGCAGATATAATCGGCGAGGCCGACGGCCGCAATGATGGCGCCGAGCATCAACAGCGCACGGATCCACCCGTATTTATATATCAGCGCGGCGAAGCAGGCCACGTAGAACGGCACCCATATCCAGGGCGACGTGTACACGGGCATCAGCACGTCGAGTAGCGGGGCTCGGTTGCCGTTAAAAAACAAAAATATACGTTCGTCTAATGAAAACATTATGAGTAGTTGGGTTGTTGGCTGTCACATACTGCTGTCATGAGCGGCTGTGATGGATGGGTCAGTCTTGCTTCAAGCCGTCTATAAGTTGCTGGATCCGGTCGAGCCAGATTCGTGCCGATGCGTCGGAGGGCATTCGCCAGTCGCCGCGCGGAGAGAGGCAGATGGAGCCGACTTTCACGCCGTCGGGCATGACCGACCGCTTGAACTGCTGACTGAAAAATCGTTTATAGAACGTTTTCAACCATTTATATATTGTCTGCAGGTTATATTTCTTGTCGAAGGCCTTTGCGGCGAGTGCGGCTATTTTGTCTGGCGAGTCGCCGAAACGCATTATATGATAAAGGAAGAAGTCGTGCAGTTCGTATGGACCGACGGTATCTTCGGTTTTCTGGGCTATGTGTCCCTGGCTGTCGGCGGGCAGGAGTTCGGGGCTTATTGGTGTGTCCACGATGTCGAGCAATACATCGTGCAGCGCCTTGTCTTTGGTCTCACGCGCGAAACCGGTCACAAGCCAGCGCACCATGGTCTTGGGCACAGATGCGTTGACGCCGTACATCGACATCTGGTCGCCGTTGTAGGTGCACCAGCCCAAAGCCAATTCCGACAGGTCGCCGGTGCCGATCACCAGGCCGTTGACCTTGTTGGCATAGTCCATCAGAATCTGTGTGCGCTCGCGTGCCTGCGAATTCTCGTATGTGATGTCGTGATTATCAGGATCATGATCTATATCACGGAAATGGAGGGATACCGCCTCGCCGATAGGAATGCACAATGCCGAAACCCCGAGGGTATCCATTAATGCATCCGCGTTGGAGCGGGTACGGATCGTGGTGCCGAATCCGGGCATCGTTATGGCGTGGATACCCTTGCGGTCCAGGCCGAGAATGTCGAATGCCTTGACTGTTACGAGGAGTGCCAGCGTGGAGTCGAGACCGCCGGAGATGCCGATCACTACGTTACGGCAGCCGATGGCCTTGAGGCGCGTGGCGAGTCCCCATGCCTGAATGGAGCTGATGTCTGAACAGCGGCGGAAAAGCTCGGACTCATCCTTGTCGACGAACGGGGTAGGATCTACATACCGGTATGCAAGGGGATTCACTTCGCGTACTCGGTTTTCGGTCACGCCGCATTCAGTAAGTTCATACTTGTCGGCCAGCGGGAAATATTCATTGAAAGAGGAGATGTGTATGCGGTCATGACGCAGATGGGCCACGTCAATGTCGGCGGTCTGCATCAGCTCGTGCGTGTCGAAAAGCTCGCTTTGCTTCAATATGCGGCCGTTCTCGGCGATAATGGCATTGCCTGCGAAAGCCAGGTCGGTCGATGATTCGCCGAAACCGGCCGAGGCATAGACGTAGGCGCAGCGGCAGCGCGCCGACTGGTTGGCGAGAAGCGAGAGAAGGTAGTCGTGCTTGCCGATCAAGGCGTCGGAGGCCGAGAGGTTCAGTATCACTTCGGCACCGGCCATAGCCAGGTCGGAACTTGGGGGCGCGGGCACCCACAGGTCCTCGCAAATCTCGACGCCGAACTTTATGCCTCGCACAGAGAAAATGCGGCGGGGCGTAACCTTGCCGTATTTCTCGCTGTAAGGAAACATACCTTCCGGCAGAGAGAGAGGCGACGAGAACCAGCGCTTTTCGTAGAATTCGTTGTAGTCGGGCAAGAATGACTTAGGCACCACACCCTGCACCGATCCGTTCGAGATAACGAACGCGCAGTTATACAGGCGGTCGTTGCATCGGCAGGGAGCGCCGACGACGATAACTGACCCGACGGTGACTGAGAACTGCGTCAGGCGGTCTATGGCTCTGTCGGCCGCATCAAGCAGCAAAGAGTCGTGGAACAGGTCGGCGCAGGTGTAGCCCGTCACGGAAAGCTCGGGAAAAAGGACTATGTCTGCGCCGAGGCGCGAAGCATCGGTAGCCATGCGCATGATGGCCTGTACGTTGCCGTCTACATCGCAGGGGCGTACCGAGGGCACGCAGGCCGTGACGCGAAGCATATCAGAGAAACTGTATTGTGTCATAAATTCGGGTTGATGGTAGGGACCTTAAGGACCCTAAGGACTCTAAAGTCTCTAAGGACTCTAAGGACTCTAAGGTCTTTAAGGACTCTAAGGTCTCTAAGGACATTAAGGACATTAAGGACCTTGATGTCGGAGAGTGTTGCAAAGTTACAAAACAATTTTCGGAGTGAAGCGTTAAAACTATAAAATTAACATTTCATATTAATAAAAAAATTAACGTTGCGATGAAAGGGTTACGATACGTGGTTGCGGCGGTTGTGGGACTGGCAGCGATATTCAGCGTCAACGAGGCTCAGGCATTCGGCAAAGGCGAGATGTCGGTTGGACTCACAGGCGGTTTCGCATCATATAACGAGAGCGGCTATGTCAGTATGAACTATCAGTGGGAATGCGCCAACCATGTGCGTATCGCTCCGGAGATAGGATACATAATGAGCAACGACCACAAATCGGGATTCATGATCAACGGCGACGTGCATTTCCCGTTCCAGCTGGTACGCGGCTTCGGCATCTATCCCCTGGCAGGCATCGCGTTCAACAACTGGCATTACGATAAGCATTATTACGAGGAAACCAACCGTAGCCGAATGGGAGTTAACGTCGGTTTGGGTTTCGATGTATATTTCACCAATTTCTTCAAGATGTCGCTTCAAGGGCGTTACAGCATAATGCCTCAGACGAGCGGTGTATTCATCGGCCTTGGACTCAGCTATGTCTTCTGACAAGCAGCAATCAGCAATCAGCAATTAGAAATTAGTAATTAGTAATTACGCCGACGAATGGATTGCTAATTACTAATTTTGGAAGGCGAAAGGGTTCTTTCGCCTATTTCTTTCGCAAGCATGCTGCGGAGGTTCATGATGGAGTTGAGACGTAACTGCATCTGCAGCTCGTCCTCGGGCGAGATGATGGCCGCAGTGTCATGAAACTTCTGTAACAGTTCCCTAAGCTGCCGGTTCAGAATCTCCGATTTCCATTCCGTTATGGCCCGTGGCACCAGCGCGTCAAGACGATTTTCCTCCATCTCGTCCTGTGGCATGTTGGCATATATGTTGCTGAGATGATGCTTTTCGCGCAACAGGTCGGTGACGGTTTCACGCACCGTGTCGTTTTCATGACTTGCGAGAAAACGGGAGGGCCAGTCCTTGATGAACTCATTTATCTGTGTCGCGGCCCAATCCTCCAGGTCCTTTTCCATTTTCTGTTCCTTGGCAGCTATCTCGCTGACAGAGAAGTCGCCGTTAGCTATTTCCTCTATGGCTTCGCGGCGTTTCTGATCCTTCTCGCGGTCAATGTCGGCACGTTTGCGGAAAAGTGCCTCGTCGAACATAGGTCTGGCCCTTTTCAGTTCCTCGAAAATTGCGGAATACTCAGGAACCGAAAAATGAATGTCGTCGGCGCCGAGTTCGCTTTCCACATATTCCAGCACGTTCATCAGAGTGTCATCGTCTTCGTCCATTGTCTGGAATACCTCCTTGTAGGCATATTTGAGGCAATACTTGATAAGCGGACGCTCCACCGGACGGTATGAGGTATCCGGAGCGGGCCGCTTCGGCCTGGCCGGTGTCATTTCCGCGATGGTACGTCCTATGGACGGCCGCTGAGGATCGGATACAGGAGCGTCGGGCAACGACTCATCACCACGCAGACGCTTCCATTCGCGTTCCTTCTTCCATTTCTCGATCAGAGCCTCGCGGGCACGGCCAACGGAGATGGCTATCGATTCCTCGGTGACGCCCAGCAGTTTGGCGCATTCCTGAATATACACGTCGCGTGCCACAGGGTCAGGGATATGCGCTATGGATTCCACCACGCTGTTCACAGCCTCGATTCGTTTCTGGGGGTCGCTCGCCGTCTCGGGCGTGAGCAGCACGCGGATCTTGAAACGTATGATGTCGGTCTCGTTTTCTTCCACATACTTGCGGAACTCCTCGGGCGTATGCTTACGCGCGAACGAGTCAGGATCGTCGCCGTCGGGCAACAGCAGAACCTTGACGTTCAGCTTGTGGCTCAGCAGCATGTCGATGCCTCGCAGGGAGGCCTTGATGCCCGCCGCGTCTCCGTCGTATATCAGGGTGATGTTGTCCGTCAGGCGGTGTATCAGCGCTATCTGGCCGTCGGTCAAGGCTGTGCCTGAGCTGGCCACCACATTCTTAAGCCCCGACTGCCACATGCCGATCACATCCATATAGCCTTCGACCAGAAAGCACTTGGACTCGCGTACTATGGCCGCACGGGCCTGGAAGATGCCGTACAGCTCGTTGCTCTTTTTATAGAGCATCGACTCGGGCGAGTTGATGTATTTGGCCAGACCGCCTTTCAGGTCGCGGCCTCCGAAGGCTATGACCTTGCCTGAGTTATTTAGTATGGGGAATATTACCCGGCCACGGAAGCGGTCGTAATCGGTGCCGCGTCCGGACGTGCCGACAAGTCCCAAGGTCTTGAGCGTGTCGATGTTGAATCCCTTGGTGCGGGCTTCGGCGACGAGGTGCGAGCCTGAATCGAGGGCATAGCCGAGATGGAAGGCCTTGATGGCCTCGTCGGTTACGCCGCGCTGGGTGAAGTAGGACAGGCCCACGTCGCGTCCCTCGTCGGTGTGGAGCAGGTCGTGCTCCATCAGGTTCATGGCCCATTCGTTGGCCACCAGCATTCCCTCGCGTTCGCTCTGACGCTGACGTTCCTCGTCGGTCAGCTCGCGTTCCTTGACCTCGATGCCATATTTTTTTGCCAGATGCATCAGGGCCTCCTGATAGCTGAGGCCCTCCTTTTCCATTATGAAGTTGACGGGCGAGCCTCCCTTCTTGCACGAGAAGCAGTAGCAGAAATTTCGTTTTCGGCTTACGGAAAACGAAGGCGTACGCTCGTTATGAAACGGGCATAGACCCATGTAGTTCGCACCACGCCGGATGAGGTGGACGTAATCGGATACCACCTCTACTATGTCGGCGGTGTCCTTGATGCGCTGGGCTGTGGCCTGGTCTATCATAAGGAGGCGAGAATGCGGTCGATTTTCTCGCCTGTTTCGGGACGGGTGGGAACCAGAGGGAGACGCAGCTGGTTCTCGCAGAAGCCCATTTCGTGCAGCAGATACTTGATGCCGGCAGGGTTGCCGTCGACAAACAGCTCGTCGTAAAGCTTCTGGAAACGGTGATGGATGGGCAGAGCCTCGTTGAAGTTACCTTCAAGGCAGAGGCGTACCATCTGACCGAACTCCTTGGGGAAGGCATTGCCTACTACCGATATGACGCCCTCGGCGCCGATGGAGATGAGGGGATAGGTCAAGGCGTCGTCACCCGATATAACCTCGAAGCCCTCGGGGCGTCGGCTCAGAATCTCCTCTATTTGCTTCAGATTGCCGGAAGCTTCCTTGATGGCCACGATATTGGGGAATTCGTGGGCGAGGCGCAGTGTGGTCTCGGCGGCAATGTTGACGCCGGTGCGTCCCGGCACGTTATACAGCACCACGGGAAGGGACGATGCACGTGCCACTTCGGCGAAATGTCGGTACAGACCCTCCTGCGACGGCTTGTTATAGAATGGAGTGACGGAGAGGATTGCCGAATAACCGGTAAGGTCGGTGTTGCGGATTTCATCGACAAGAGCGGCGGTGCAGTTGCCGCCCATTCCGGAGATGAGGGGCACCCTTCCGGCCGTATATTCCACTGCGCGACGGCGCACCTCGGCCTTTTCAGCCGCTGTCAGGGTCGGCGTCTCGCCGGTGGTGCCAAGTATAACGAGATAGTCCGCTCCGTTGTCGATGACATGGTCTATGACTCGCTGGAGCGCCGGATAGTCTATATTAAAGTCTGAATCAAAGGGCGTTATCATGGCCACACCCAGACCGCGTAATTTTAATGCTGACATAAATGCCCATTGCAGGCGCTGGTTGCCCGCCAATGTCAATGCAAAAATAATCAAAATACGGAAATTACACAACCCGTTTCCGAACTGCACAAAAAAGAAATTGTTAACAATAGTGAATGAATAAAGAAAAGGTGAAAAATGGAAGCACAGGGAACATTCAGGGACAGGCTCCGGCTATGGATGCGTAATACATGGACCGACATCAAGGGGTATCTCAATCCTATAGCGGACCTGGAGGGTCAGACGGACGTTGAGGCGAGCATCCGCGCCGGCGTTTCATTCAAAGGAAGTCAGCTGCTTACGCTGATATTCGCAATCTTCATAGCTTCATTGGGTCTCAACACCGACAGCGTACCCGTCATAATAGGCGCCATGCTGATATCACCGCTGATGGGTCCCATCATCGGAATGGGTCTGGGTATCGGCATACGGGACTTCGACCTGCTGAAGAAAAGTCTGAAGAACGTGTCGGCGGCCATTCTCGGCTCGCTGATCACGTCGGCGCTATACTTCCTTATATCTCCGCAGTACGAAAGCTCCAGCCAACTGTTGGCGCGTACATCGCCCACCATCTATGACGTGTTCGTGGCACTGTTCGGCGGAGCCGCAGGAATACTGAGCATAGCCGCCAAGAACAAGGGACAGGTCATGCCGGGTGTGGCTATCGCCACTTCGCTGATGCCTCCGCTATGTACAGCCGGATATGGACTGGCCACGATGCAGATGCATTTCTTCCTCGGTGCTTTCTATCTGTTTTTCACCAATATGATATTCATTTTTGTGGCTTCGTGGGTAGGCGTGAAACTGATGGGATTCAAGAAGGTCGTATATCAGGACGAAGCCCGTAGCAAACGCATCAAAATAATTTTCTATACCCTGATAACGGCCATGATGATATTAAGCGCATATCTGACTCTGGTCATGGTGCGTAAAAACGTATTCATCGAGAAGGCACAGGCATTCGTGGAGAAGGAGATGGTGTTCCCGAATACCCAGGTTCTGAGCCACAGGGAATACATGAACGGCAATCGGCGTGTGATAGACGTGACGCTGATAGGGGCGGCCTTGCCAAAGGATTCACTGCAGCTGGCCATGGTAAACAAACTTGATTCGTGCGGACTCGGCGGCACGATTCTGAATATAAAGCAGGGCTTCGCCATGCAGGACATTAAGGACAGCCGAACGGACGCGCAGTTCTACAAGCTGATGCAGTCGGAGCTGACGTCGCAGCAGACCACTATCGATTCACTCCGAGGCGTGATAAGGGAGAGCAGTCAGTTCAGCGACGAAAGCATGCGCATAGCTCCCGAAGTGAAGGTGCTGTTCCCGTCAGTCCGCGACATTGCGCTGGCCCGTATGGTGGCCACTTCCACGCACGACACGCATCAGGATACGGTTAACATGATATTCATAAACGCACCGAAAGGCCTGACCGAGCAGGAGCGGACCAAACTGAAGGAATACGTCGGGGTGCGTCTGTCGGAGAAAGATCTGCACCTGACCATGAATCCGTCGGGATTCCCATGGCCACAGGCTGCGAAGGCTGTTACCGATGCCAGAAGCCGGTAGTGAATACCAGAAGCACCGTGAATATCTCGAGACGGCCGGTGAGCATCACGAACGCATATACCCATTTGGCCAGGCCCGGAAGATGCGAATAGCTGCCTGACAGCCCCCCCGGGACATCGCAGATGCCGGAGTTGGATATGGATTCAAGCGAACGGAACACTGCTTCGCCTAATGGTACGCCTGTGAGGCTTACCACCGCTCCGGCTATTACAACCACAAGAACATACATGATGAGGAATGCCAGTGTCTTGTAGATCATGCCGGGCGTCGTGCCCTTACCGTTAAGAATAACGGTAGTCACCGCGCTGGGATGCATTATCTTGTAGAATTCGTTCTTCAGGAACTTGATCATGACCAGAAACCGGTCGATCTTGGCGCCTCCCGAGGTGCTGCCCGAGCATGCGCCCATGCTCATGAACAGGAACAGCACCATGATGGCGAGCGGACCGCCGTTTTTGAATCCCGGCGTGCTGATGCCGGTGGTGGATATCACCGACACGCACTGGAACAGAGGATTGACCGTCAGGTCCTCGGCATTGTGGTACAGACCCTGCATCACACTGTCAATGGCCAAAGCCACATATCCGAACAAGACAAGCCAGCAATACAGCTTGAACACGGAGTTCCGGAACAGGTTGCGCACGTTGCCCTGCAAGGCATTGAAGAGCAGCACGAAATTGACACCCCCTAAAAACATGAATACCGTCAGCACGACCTTGACATAATTGCTGGCATATTCCACTATTCCCCGGTCAGTGGTGGCGAAACCTCCGGTAGACATTGTTGAAAGTCCGTAGCAAAGGGAATCAAAGAAGTCCATGCGGCTGAACGACAGGAGAATTATAAGCAGTATGGTAAGGGCTATGTACATGCCCCACAGGCCCTTGGCGGTGCTGCTGACGCGCGGTCGCAGTTTGTCGTGGGTTATGCCTGTCACTTCGGCATTGAACAGCAGCAGACCGCCCGCGGAGTTGAGCATAGGCACTACGGCAAGCGTGAACAGCAGAATTCCAAGACCTCCGAACCACTGCATCAGGCAACGCCACAGCAGAATTGACTTAGGCACTCCGTCGAGTGTGGATAGGATAGACACTCCGGTCGTGGTGAACGCCGACATGGTCTCGAAGAATGCATCGGTCACGGACATGTGGGTGCCGTACAGAATGAACGGCAGCATTCCGAACATGGATAGCACCACCCATGTAAGACCGGTGAGCAGGATGGCCTCGCGGCGTCCCATGTCCTTGTTTTTAGGCTTCAGGAAACACATGCCCAGTCCCGCTCCGGCCGTTATGCCCACGGCTATAAGGAACGGGACGGAACTTTCAGTCTCGTAAAGCATCGACACGAAACATGGCAGCAGCATGAAGATGGCCAGGATCACCAGCAGATAACCCTCGATGCGCGCAAGCATCAGGAAATTGATGTACTTTCGGTGCGCCAGCTTCGGAAGCTTGAATTTCATCAGCTGAACCATTTTTCGATCTTTTCGAGGGTGCCCTGGAGAGTGAACAGTACTACATAATCGCCGGGCATGATGCGGGTGTTACCGTCGATGAGCCGCACCTCGTCGCCACGGATCAGTCCGGCCAGCGTCATTCCGTAAGGGAGCTTCAGGTCGCGAACGGGTGCCTTGGTGATCTTGCTTCCCTCGTGCACCTGTATCTCGGCCACATCGGCGTCGGCCAGGGCCAGGAAGCGGGAATTGGTCTGGTCGGTGTCGAGCAGTATCTTGAATATGTGGCCGGAAGCCAATAGTTTCTTGTTGATGGTGGTGCCGATGTTCAGGTTTTCGGCCAGCGAGACGAACTGCAGGTTCTCCACGTCGGCCACGGTCTTGCGCACGTCGAACTCCTTGGCCGTCATGCATGCCAGGATGTTGGTCTCCGAACTTTCGGTCATGGCCAGGAAGGCGTCATACTGGAAGATGTTGTTCTCGCGCAGCACCTCGATGTCGCGGCCGTCGCCGAACACGACCTCGCAATTGGGAAAGTTTGTGGCCAGACGCTCGCATTTTTCCATATCCTTGTCTATGATCTTGATATGGAACTTTTCCTGATACAGTGCGCAGAAGCGGCGTGCTATACGGCTGCCACCCATTATCAGTACCTTCTTGATGACACGCTTTGTCTTACCGCACAACTCGCGCACATCCTGTATATATGGCGGTGTGGTGATAATGTAGACTATATCGTCGGGTAATATTTCCGTGTCGCCGTTAGGGATGATGGTCTCGTTGCGGCGTTTTATGGCGGCGATGTGGAAATCGTGGGTTGTGACGGGCAGATCCTTGATCTTGCAATTGAGGATGGGCAGGTTCTGGTCATGCAGCTTGACTCCAATCAGCAGCAGCTTGCCGTCGTGCAGCTCGCCCCAATAGCGGGCCCAGTTGTGGGTGAGGGATATGGCTATTTCATTGGCGGCCACATTCTCGGGATATATCAGATAGTCGACGCCGAGATCGCGCAATATCATGCCATTGCGAGTGATCAGGAACTCGCTGTTGTCGATGCGGGCCACAGTCTTTGAGGCCCCAAGGCTCTTGGCTATGGCACACGACGTGATGTTGTTGGTCTCGAAGGGAGTGACGGCGATGAAGAGGTCGGCATCGGCCACGCCTACATCCTTAAGACTGGCGAAAGAGTATGTGTTACCGTTCCAAGTCATCAGATTGTATGTGGCGTCAATGACATCAAGTCGTGACTGATCCTGATCAATCAGAGTCACGTCCTGATTCTCCTTGCTCAGCATCTTGGCCAGATGGCGTCCCACCTCACCGGCTCCCGCGATAATAATCTTCATGACGGATCGGAGTTTTGAAGAATGGCTTTCAGAATCGAGTCCGGATCAAGACCGCATATCTTTTTAAGTTCAGGCACGCTGCCGTGCTCGATGAATCGGTCGGGGATGCCCAACTGGGTGAAACGGATCATGATGTCATTGTCGTCGAGCCACTGTCGAACGGCTGATCCGAATCCGCCGATCCGCACTCCGTCCTCGATGGTGATGATGCGCTTGTGGGTCTGTGCTATATGACGCACCATCTCAGTGTCGAAAGGCTTGGCCCATATCATGTCGTACACGTCAACATGCACATTCCTACACTCGGCCATTTCAGCTGCGGCTACAGCGTTGTCAAGGGTGTTGCCCAGAGACAGTATTGCCACCTCGGCGTTGTCGGACATGTGGACGTGACGGCCTTTGCCTACGGGCAGAGTCGTTTCGATATCGGAATCCGGGAGCGAGCCGGACTTGCAGTTGCCGCGCGGATAGCGGATGGCGGATGGACCCTGCAGCGTCATGGCAGTGTTCATGAGCAGGCGCAGAGTGTCGGCGTCGGCGGGAGCGGCTACGGTGTAGTTGGGAATGGAAAGCAGAAAGGCTATGTCCATCATGCCGTGATGAGTGACGCCGTCCTCGCCCACAAGTCCCGCACGGTCTATGCATAATGTGACCGGGAGTTTGTTGATGGCGGTGTCGTGGATGATGTTGTCGTACGCACGCTGCAGGAACGAGGAGTATATGGCCACGAAAGGGTGTTTGCCAGCGGCTGCGAGACCACCGGCGAAAGTTACGGCATGTCCTTCGGAGATGCCTACGTCGTAGACGCGGTCGGGCATGGCTTTCTGCAGGATGTCGACCGAAGTGCCGGCGGCCATAGCCGCCGTGACGCTGACTACATTGGCGTCTGCACGCGCCAGTTCCAACAGATGACGACCGAATACCTCCTGCCATTTGGGATCGTGGTTTGACGATTTCACGCGAGCGCCGGTATCGGGATTGAACTTGCCGGGGGCATGCCAGTCCACGGGATTTTTCATGGCCGGGCCGTAGCCCTGACCCTTGACCGTGTGCAGATGCAGGATGCGAGGTCCGCGCATGTGCTTGATTTCATTCAGCACTTTCACCACTTTGGTGACGTCGTTGCCGTCAAAGGGACCGAAATAGCGTATGTTAAGGCCTTCGAATATGTTCTGCTGTCGGGAAATAAGGGATTTGAGGGCGTTGCCGAAGCGAAGTATCACACCCTTCTTGTTGTCGTCCATCATGCCCTTGCGCCGGAACATGTTGTACAGTTTGTAGCGCCATCTGTTGTAGCCGACCGAGGTGGTCAGTTCGGAGAAGTATCGGTGAAGCGCGCCGACGTTCGGCGATATGGACATGTCGTTGTCGTTGAGGATGATGAGGAGATTGTTGGGATTGATGGAGGTATTGTTCAGTCCTTCGAACGCGAGCCCGTTGCCTATGGATGCGTCGCCTATAAGGGCAACTGTCATCCTGTCCTGCTCGCCCGGGGTATTCATGTCTGCAATGGCCATGCCGAGGGCCGCCGAAATGGCGTTGCCGGCATGACCGCATGTGAATGTGTCGTATACGCTTTCGGCAGGCGATGGGAAGCCGCTGATTCCGCCCAAAGTGCGCTGGGTGGCGAATGCGTCGCGTCGTCCGGTCAGTAATTTATGGGCGTATGCCTGATGGCCTACATCGAACAATATGCGGTCGTGTGGCGTGTTGAATACATAATGCAAAGCCACAATGATGTCCACAGCCCCCATGCTTGAGCCGAAATGTCCGGGGTTGACCGATAGGTTACGTATCAGCATGTCGCGTATCTCGCGACATACCTGTGGTAACTGCGCGGCGTCAAGCTTGCGCAGGTCGTCCGGACTGTCTATATGTGACAGCAAAGTGCCGTTTTCATCGGCTTTCTTGATGATTTCGTGTTTGTCCTGGTCCATTAGAACTCATTTTTGTTTCTTGTTTCCGCCTGTCAGCTTCCGCCACATCGGCACGAAGATGATGATGCCGGAAAAAGCCACTATCAGCAGGTTATATAACGTAATTCCCGCCGACAATACCCCCCATGCCAGCCATATCCATAATATGACCAGCACTGCAAAGCCTATGATTCGAGTAGTTTTCATAGCGGTTATACTCTAAAATATAGTCCAAAAAGGAGCAGTATGGCAAAATTACAAAAATTTTTTCTTAATTTTGCCACAAGAAAGGAAAATGTGCAACTGAAGCGGTAATACCGTAGCATGAAAGTTGCATCAGTCAACATAAAATAATCATTAAAATATATAAAAACCGGGAAAGATTCTCCCTACCTGCATTCATGAAAAAACTGATACCGATTCTGTCGCTATTACTGATATTAAGCTGCTCAAGAACTAGAACCAAGGACACGGATACCGTCGGGGAATACATTCCCGAACTGGACACCGCCACATCTCTTATCGATACGGTTCCGCAGATCGATACCGTCAAGGTTGAGCCCGCCGACTTCTCGGAAGCTGAGTACAGCGACGGTATTCTCCCGGTCATCGCCGCCGAAGCGCCGGAATATGCGGAGAGACTCGCAGTGGAAGGTCGTAAAGGCTTCCTTATATGCGACAAGGCTCGAATGAAGGTCATATTATACGACAGTCTCGGCTATGTAAAGAAGGAATATGGCATGGCCTGCTCCAAAAGATACGGCAACAAGCACAAGAAGGCCGACAACCGCACTCCAGAGGGTTATTTCAATGTGGTGGGAGTGTTCGACAGTACCGACTGGCTCTATACCGACGACAACGGTAAACAATCGAAGAAGAAAGGCCAGTTCGGTCCGCGTTTCATACGCATAAACTCGCCACAGATAGGCATTCACGGCACATGCGCGCCCTGGAGCATCGGACACAGGGCCTCGCACGGCTGCATGCGCCTGACAAATGAGAATATAATGGAGCTGTCTCAGTTGGTTCATGCCGGGATGCCCGTCATAATACTGCCTGGCAAGCGCGACCGGGAGGTGAACCACAGTGAGGGATCGGAGACGATTTATTTCGCTACGCGCTCAGGCTTCGAAATGAAGGAGAGCGAGAAGGAGGAATTCGAGCGAGCGCGAAAAGCAAAGGAGGAGGAGGCGCGTCAGAGAGCGATAGCCGACAGCATAGCCAAGGCCGAGGCGCTTAAGGACAGTCTGGAGAGACTGGAGCCGGCACCGGTGCCTGTAATCGAGCCTGAGGTGTGCCCCGAGCCGGTGGAGCCAGCCGGACCGGCACCGGAGTACTTCTGAGGGATCCAGGTGCTATCCCGATACGAATCCCGGCTTTGCCGGATAACAGAACGGCTCCGCGCTGGTGCCGGCCCGCGCTGATGCCAGCCCATGCTGCTACCGGCGCGTGCTGATACGGCCCACATGAGAATTCCGGCAACTGTGGTGAGACCCTGCGGCTCTCACATACCGGCGGCTCTCACGAAAAAACAACGCAACGACCATGGTCGTTGCGTTGTTTTGTTTGGAGGTTCCAACCAGACTCGAACTGGTGTAAACGGTTTTGCAGACCGGTACCTAACCACTCGGACATGGAACCCTTTTGCGACTGCAAAGTTAGTACAAATTTTCGAATCTGCCAAATTCCGAAGGCAATTTTCCCGAAAAAACTGATTCTGTTCAAATCCAAATTCCCTAAAAACTGATTCTATTCGAATTCTATTCGAATTCAAATTCCCGTTAAACCCCGGGCTTTGATTTAATCAGCGCGGAGCCGTCCCGTTATCCGGCGGAGCCGGGATTATCAATTGAGGGAGTCGAGAATCGACTCCAGCTCGATGCCGTCGACAAGGATGGTGCGGGGCTTGCCACCTTGGCTGGGTCCGACGATGTGCGCCTGTTCCAGCTGGTCCATGATGCGTCCCGCCCGGTTGTAGCCGAGCGAATATACGCGCTGTATGGCACTTGTGCTGGCCTGTCCTTTGCTGACCACCATGTGTGCGACTTCCTCGAATAGAGGATCACGTTCCTTGCCGTTGAATTCACCGGGGGTTGCGGAGTCTTCACCGGATGCAAGCTGAGGCTCCGGCAACAGGTATGGGCCCTGAGCGTACGGCTGCCTGGCCACGTAGTCGCATATAGCCTCAACCTCCGGTGTGTCGATGAAGGCGCATTGCACCCGGACCATTTCGGAATTGTTGGAGATAAGCATGTCGCCGCGTCCTATGAGCTGCTGTGCCCCCACGGCATCCAGAATGGTGCGCGAGTCAACTCCCGAAGACACTTTGAACGAAATGCGCGACGGGAAGTTGGCCTTGATGATACCGGTGATAACGTTGGCCGACGGTCGCTGAGTTGCTATGATGACGTGCATGCCCACGGCGCGTGCCTTCTGGGCCAGACGCGCGATAGGCATCTCGACGCTCCGGCCCGACACCATGATGAGGTCGCCGAACTCATCGACAATTACAACGATATATGGCAGGAAACGGTGCCCTTCCTTCAGATTGAGCTGGCAGGCGCGTATCTTGGCGTTATATTCCTCGATGTTACGCACCTTGGCGTTCTTAAGCAGCGTGTACCTGTTCTCCATCTCGATGACGAGCGAGTTCAATACGGCTTCTACTTTCTGAGAGTCGGTAATGACCGGCTCGGGATTGTCTATATCCTCAGGGATAACGGCCATGTAATGGTCGCGAATCTTGTTATACAGAGAGAACTCCACCTGCTTGGGGTCTATCATGACGAACTTGAGCTGCCAAGGAGCGAGGCTATACATCAGCGAAGCGATGATGGCGTTAAGTCCGACTGATTTACCCTGGCCGGTGGCGCCGGCAACAAGCAGGTGAGGCATCTTGGCAAGATCAGCCAAATATACCTGATTGGAAATGGTGGAGCCGAGTGCGATGGGAAGGTGATATTTAGTCTCCTGGTATGCCTTGGAATTCAGTACTGTACGCATCGAAACAGTCTGCTGCACCTTATTGGCGACCTCGATGCCGACGGTGCCCTTGCCTGGAATCGGTGCGATGATACGCACGCCGCTGGCGGCAAGGCTCAACGCGATGTCGTCGGCAAGGCCCCGAATCTTGGAGATCTTTACACCATTTTCAAGACGGATCTCGTAAAGGGTGACGGTAGGACCTACTGTAGCTTCGATTCGCGTGATGGGGATGCCGAAGTCAAGAAGGGTTTTCTCGATCTTGTTCTTGTTTTCAAGTTGTTCTTCCTGACTTACATTAACCTGCGACTTGGCGGGGTAAAGAATGTCGATAGGGGGGAAGTCATAGCCACGTGCCTCCCAGTTGCTGACTTCGGAACGAAGTTTGGGCTGCTCCGCCTCGCCGATGGTACCGACATTGACTATCATCTTGTCGGACGGCTGGGAGGGTTGGAAAGGCTGGGAGGATTGGGAGGATTGGGAAATGTCAGAGTTATCAGAGGAATCAGATGAGTCTGAAGGAACAGAGGGTGCGGATTCGGCAGGTACTGTGGTTTCAGTATATTCTGTCGGATCAGTGGGATTTTCAGTCTCATCGGGTTGTGCCGGGAACGAGGATTCAATTGGATTGTCATCGAGGTCGTCGGGCATTGAATAGAGAGGAGATGCGTGCTCTGAGAAGTCTACCTGGGTGTCATCGTCCTGAACGTCGACTATAGGGTCGGGATGAATCACGGTAGCTTCGCCGGCCCGGATATCATCTATCTGTTCCTGCTGCTTCATCCGGAGTATCTCGGCCTCCTTAGCTTCCTGCTCTTCCCGAGCTTCACGTTCCAGACGACGTTTTTCCTTATGCTTCCGATAGATTCCGCGGATCCATACGGCGAAGTCGTGCAGACATATCACTGCGAAAACCGAGAGCATGAACAGCGAAAGCAATGCGGCTCCGGTCCATCCTGCGAATCCTACGATGAATTCGTTTATATAACGGCCATGATATCCGCCCCAGTTCACGGGAGTGTGGGAACTTATGGTGACGAGACCGATTATCAGCGAAACGGTGATAAGCACTATCAGACATTTGATGGTGAAGTTCACGGTCTTAAAACGTGGTTTGCCGACCAACAGTTTCATGGAGATGGCCAAAAGCCAGACAACGATGACAATTGAACCGAGTCCGAAACTCTCGTTGATCAGAAATTCCGAGAGACGAGCACCCCCTTCGCCGCCGGCATTCTGAGCCTTGAACAGTACCTGTCCGACAGGAAGACTGTTGACCAGACTCTGGTCCTCGACGCAGGTCACGAAATAAGACATGAACGAGACCAGCAGATATATGCCGGTGATGCCTAAGAATATACCGAACAGCAACCGCGCCGAAGTCCCGGTAAGAGCGCCGACTACCTGACGCCAGCGGTTAGGTTTTTCGACAGGGGTATTGACTTTGGTCTGCACTTCGGGCTCCTTTTTGCGGCGAGCGCGTACGCGCCGTCCTTCAGCCCGTTGTCGGGCTTTGGGGTTGTCATCACGCAGAGCCTCGGAAGTTGGCAGATCGTTCAGCGACGAATAGTCGGGAGAATAATCGGTATATTGGGAATGGTTCGGCATTGAATTGGCTGATAAGCAGTTTAAATTGAACGGGATGGCAAACGCTTTGCTGTGTGTTACAGGGCAAAAATATTTGCGAATGCAAATTTAGGAAAACTAATTTGCATTCGCAAACAAAAATCGTGAGTTAACACCGTTAGTTATCGACAACTTAGACAGTATGCCGAAACAAATTCAGTTTTGCTTCAAAAAGTCTTCGGCGGCAGTTAAGTCTTCGGGAGTGTCGATGCCGATGGTGGGAAAATCCGATACGGCCACACGCACTTCGTAGCCGTTCTGCAGCCAGCGCAGCTGCTCCAGGCTCTCGGTAATCTCCAGTGACCCGCGCGGTATTTTAACGATCTCGGCTAATGCGGAAGGGGTATAGGCATAGATGCCGATATGGCTGTAATACTGGTGCCGTGCCGGCCAGTCCTTCTTGTCGACACCGCGCAGGTAGGGTATGACGCTGCGGCTGAAGTACAGCGCGCGGCCGTCATCGCCCATTATCAATTTTACCATATTCGGGTCTTCCAGTCCTTCGTAACTCCTGCCCTGCGGATATGGACGTGCCAGTGTGGCAAGACGTGTATCGGGATGCTGGGTGAAGATTTCCACGATGTCGTTGATCTGCTCCGGACGGATGAAAGGCTCGTCGCCCTGTACGTTGACCACCACGTCGTAATTGCCGCCGATTTTGGCGTATGCCTCGGCCAGACGGTCGGTGCCGCTGGGATGGTCGGCACGCGTCATGACTGCGCGGTAGCCGGCGGCGTTGACGGTGTCATAGATGCGGCTGTCGTCGGTGGCTACGGCCAGGTCATAGCCTGTGGCCGCGACCTGACCGCACACGCGGAGTATCATTTCCTTGCCGGCTATCTTTGCCAGCGGCTTGCCGGGAAAGCGTGTCGACGCATAGCGCGCCGGTATCAATACAAGTACCTTCATTTACTCCTCGGCTGCAACGATTTCAGCTTCGCCACCCTCGATTTCGTCCTTTACGACATTGGGCAGCTCGAGGCCGTAGTGCTTCTTGGCATCCAGGCGCTTCAGTACGATACCGAATATCAGTGCCAGAGCTCCGAGACATGCCAGCATTACCAAAGGCACGGTATAGTTATAGCTTACCGCAGCCTGCTCGGGAGTAAGGGTGCCGTTGGCCAGACCTTCCACAATCTGCGGATTGGTGCTGTCCAGTACCTTGCCGATCAGCAGCGGGAACAGCCACAGGCCGATGTTCTGAATCCAGAAGATGAGTGCGTAAGCCGAACCGATTACGTTGGCGTCAACCAGTTTGGGAACGCTGGGCCACAGGGACGCAGGCACGAGCGAGAATGAGGCTCCAAGCACCAGAATGGTGACGTATGCCACGATTACGCCACCCACGGGGCTGCCCTTGAACATGGGGAGGATGAAGGCGAATGTGAGGTGACAGGCAATCAGCAGCAGCGAGCCGAGTATAAGCATGGTTGCGGCTTTACCCTTATTGTCGACATAGTTGCCGAGGATGGGAGTGATGCCGACGGCCAAAAGGGGGAACACCGCGAAGATTGCGCTGGCCGACTGACGCATGAAGCCCATGTAGCAATATATCACCAACGCCACGATTGAAGTAACCAGCAGCGCATATTTCAAGCTCTTGTTCTTCTGGAAGTTACTTGCAAATGAAGTCAGGGCAATAACAATCATTATTACATACTGAATTACTGTTACGGCGTCAGTGGCCCAGAAAGAATCGGGAGCCACGTCAGTGAAGCTGAGATTGCACTGCAGCATGTTGACTGCATACTTCTGGAAGGGGAAGATAGCGGAGTAGTACAGCACGCAGAGCAGAGCCACCAGCCAGAACACGTAGCTGGACAGGATCTTGCCGATATCGCTGATCTTGAATGGCTCGTCCTTCTCCTCGGCCTCGCCGGTCTGAGCGTCAAGTTTGCGGTCCATGAAGAAATAGACGATGAACATGATCAAGGCCACCATCAGAAGAATCACGCCGAAAGCAACGGAACGCGAAACGCTGATGTCACCGCCCAGATTGGCGAACAGGGGCGAGAAAATCATACAGGTTGCCACACCGAGGCGCGCCAGTGCCATTTCCGAACCCATAGCCAGAGCCATTTCGCGGCCCTTGAACCATTTGACGATACCGCGGCTGACGGTGATGCCGGCCATCTCGACGCCACATCCGAATATCATGAAGCCTACGGCCGACAGCTTGGCCGATGCCGGCATACCCTCGTAGAAGGGCGAGATGCCCAGCTCGTCGAAACCTGGAATGTAGTTCAGGTGATTGGTGAACCACACATCGAGGCTGCTGCCGATGAATGCATCGGTCAGCGCATACCAGTTGATGGTGGCGCCCACAAGCATCACGGCTCCGGAAAGAACCGCCGTGAAGCGGACGCCCATCTTGTCGAGGATGATTCCGGCGAATATCAGGAAGAAGATGAATACGTTAAGGAATGTCTCGGAACCCTGCATGGTTCCGAACGCTGTGGAGTCCCAACCCCTGGTGGACTGCAGAAGGTCCTTGATAGGGGAGAGGATATCCATGAATATGTAGCTGCAGAACATGGCGAAAGCCAGCAGCCCGAGGGCCGTCCAGCGTGCCCAAGCCTTGTCGCGCAGTGATCCGATTGCGTTTTGTGCTATTGCTGTCATTGTGTTGATATAGTTTCGTTATTGATTGGCTATTACATATTCAATGGCGTTGACAAGCCCTTCGACGTTGGCGCCGACGATGCGGTTTGTCTCCTTGCCGTCAGGATCGAGAATGACGAAGGTCGGCACGGCCTCCACGCCATATTTCATGGCCAGGTCCTGCTGCTGATCGATGTCGACAAACTGGAATTTAACGGCACCGTCATATTTTTCGGCCAGTTTGTGCACCTCCGGAGCTATCATCCGGCAGGGTCCGCACCATGTGGCCGAGAAATCGATGACCGTAGGGAGCCATTCCTGTTCGGCGTTGACGGAATCCTGCGCGGCTTTGGCCACAGGCTGCTCTACGGCGGTCTGTTTCATGTCGGCCTTCTCCTTGGCGGCCTCTGTCTTGGAATTGCAGCTCAGAGTGACCGATACCATGGCTGCCACTAATAAAATCTTGATTGTCTTCATCGTATGTAATGTGTTTTTATAGTCACCCCTCCCGATTGTTGGGAATCAGGAGGGGTGAATAGGTTAAATGGTATCGCTGCCTCTTAGATCTCCTTGTCGTGCTCGAGCAGCAGCGTCATGGAGGGACGGTCGCAGATTTCGGCGGGGCCGAAGTACTGGATCGGGCCGGGATACTGGTAGAGGGTGTTCAGTGCCAGAGTCTCGCGCATCGAAGCGAACTTCAGGTAGGGACGGCCCTTGAGGTCGACCAGAGCCTTCTGTATCACAGGCTTCATCTCGCCCTTGCGACGCTCCATGTTCATCATCATGGTGATTGGAATACCGCCGGCAATCCACTTGTCGCTGGGCTCGGTGAGGTTGCGTACGCTCGACATGTAGCCGGTAACGCCGGAGTTGATCAGCATGGCGGCGTTGTAACCCAGGCTATAGGTATAGTCGGCGTCGAAGTTGGTGGGATCGGCGCAACGGCCCTCGTAGCCGAAGAAGTGGTGCTGTGCGTTGAACTTGCCGCTGTATTCGCCGCGCTCGGCCCACTCGTCGAGACGGGCGGCCACCATGCGGCTCAGCAGGTTCTCGGTCTCGATCAGCGACACCTGTACGTTGCCGTGGCTGTCGCGGTCGAGGCTGAGCTGCAGGGCGATATTCTTGGGCAGGCTCTTGTAGAGGTCAGCGTTTACGGGAGTAAGATAGCCGTGAATCAGCTCCAGCTTCTCGTTCTCGTCTACCTCGGCCAGCTCCTCCTGATGAGCCTCGATCACGTCGTTCAGCTCGGCGATCAGGTCCTTCATCGAGGGGATGAACTCGATCAGGCCTTCGGGGATTAGGACGGTACCGAAGTTCCAGCCCATTTTGGCGCGCTCGCTGATGACGTAGCAGATGTAGTTTACGATATTGTCCAGCGTCATCTTCTTGGCCTGAACTTCCTCGGAGATGAGGCAGATGTTGGGCTGGGTCTCCAGTGCGCACTCCAGTGCGATGTGGCTGGCCGAGCGGCCCATCAGCTTGATGAAGTGATAGTACTTCTTGGCCGAGTTACAGTCGCGCTGGATGTTGCCGATAACCTCGCTGTAGACCTTGCAGGCGGTGTCGAAACCGAACGATGTCTCAATCCACTGGTTCTTCAGGTCGCCGTCGATGGTCTTGGGCACGCCGATTACCTGCACGTCTGCGCCGATGTTCTTGTAGTATTCAGCCAATACGGCTGCATTGGTGTTGGAGTCGTCGCCGCCGATGATGACCAGAGCCTTGATGTTGAGCTCCTTCAGGATCTTGAGGCCGGCGTCGAACTGCTCGGGCTTCTCCAGCTTGGTACGGCCGGAACCGATGATGTCGAAACCGCCGGTGTTGCGGTAATCCTTGATGATGCCGGCTGTCAGCTCCATGTACTGATGGTTGATGAATCCGGCGGGACCCATCAGGAAACCGTACAGACGATTCTCTTTGTTCAGGGTCTTCAGACCGTCGAAAATACCGCTTACTACGTTGTGTCCGCCGGGAGCCTGGCCACCCGACAGGATGATACCTACATTGAACGGTTCCTCAACGCGGGCGGGATTCTCATCGCGCTCGAACTCCACTACGGGCATTCCGTAGGTGTGGGGAAACAGCTGCTTGATTTCTGCCTGATTGGCTACGGATTCCGTAGGCTCGCCGATACGGAGCTTTACGGCGCCCTTCAACGTCTCGGGCAACTTGGGCTGATACTCAGCTCTCACTTTCTGAAGTGCACTCTTTTTCATGAGTCTGTCTTATCGTGATGTTGGTTTACTTTTAGTGAGTTGATTTTCTGACTGCAAATTTAACGAAAAAAACACACATAATAATATCAAATGGTGCAAAAAAGCCAAGAATTGATAAAATTTCGGTAAATAAATCCGTTATATGAGATATGAAAGGAAGAATTATCCTGATATTGACAATGGCGTTGAGCGCGGTATCGTCGTCAGTGTTCGCGGAGGTGGTTCCGCAGAAACAGGCGATGCAGCTGGCACAGAATTTCTTCAACACCATGTACGGCACCGTTACGGGCAGACCGAAACTGGTGTGGAACGGCCGCGAATTGACCACCAACCGGCTGTTCACGCCATTCTACACCTACAACAGCCCTAAGGGCGGGTATGTGACCATATCCGCCGATTCCAAGGCATATCCGGTGCTGTCGTACAGCAAGACCCGGACTTTCGACAAGGCGCAGCTCGGCGAGGACGAGCGCGACCAGTTTCAGCGTTATGCCCGCGAGATAGAGCTGATACGTTACGACAGCCGAATTCCGACTGCGGCAAAAGGGGCGTGGGAAAATATTCCGAAGTATTTCACAGACGTAATAAACAATCCCTACGCCACCGTGGAGTTCCGTCGGCTTACGGACGACGCCCGCGACCGGCTGGAAACCATAGACCGACGCAACGCATGGGTGATGATGCCCACTGCCGTTGAGTTCGACCTGTACGACCCGGAACAGTACCGCGACTATACGCTGGACGATGTTCTGATGGCCGAGGAAGTTCCCTTTCAGTTCTACGAAGATTTCCTGGCCGAAATGGCCCAGGAGGAACGCGCCAAGGCTGCGGCATACGACCGGATACTGACGCCCGACGACGCCATATTGCAGCGTAGCGGCGGCAGTCATTACACGGTGCTGTTGCCCGATGAGGCGGCGATGTCGCAGGTGTTCGCCGTGAACGGCACGCGTATGCAGCGTAAGACGTATCGCGGCACCAACAGAATGGAAATAGACCTCGCCGGTATGGCTTCGGGTTATTATATAATATTGGCTATGTCGCAGAACGGCGACATATATGCATTCAAGGTTTACAGATAAATATGAAACTGAAGGATTCGAAGATAATGGCGTGGTGCGCCATGGTATTGGTGATAGCCGTGACGGTGATGACAGGCCTGTTGCGCACTGAATGGTGGACGTACATACCGGTGTTTTTCGCCTTCATGATGTCGTTTTTCCATCTGTTGGCGGTGTATATGCGCCGCATACCGCAGATGTCGCGCACGCTTGACGTGTGGGCGCTGGCGTTCGGAGTACTGATGATTGTCGGCATCATCGGCGTCTACGCCGCCGAGTCGGCGATCTTCGACCTGTAACCGAAGGAGCGGTGTCTTCACCGCCCGTCAGATGCTTCGCGGACTATGACCGGCTCGTTGCCGGTGCAGTCTATGATGGCCGACTGGCGTATCTGCCCCGGCTCACCCTCTACCATAAGGTCTATGTTCCGGTCGTAAGTCTCGGCTATAAGCTCGGGATTTATGGCATGGTCCTCGTCTTCATATTGGATGGTGGTCGTCAGTAACGGACGGCCCAAGGTCTCTACAATTTTGAGCGCGATGGGGTTGTCGGGGATACGCACACCTACCACCTTACGGTTCTTGAACGCTTTCGGCAGACTCGACACGGTGCGGAACAGAAGCGTAACGGGACCCGGTGTCTGTTCTTTAAGTATCTTAAAACCGGTGTTGTCGATGCGGGCATAGTCAGAAGCCATCCGTATGTCAGAGCAGAGGATTGAAAGGTTGGTCTTGTCCGGATTGATGTTTTTTAGCCGGCATATACGTTCGATGGACTTCATGTTCATGGCATCGCAGACCAACGCATACATCGTGTCCGTCGGTATGATTGCCGTCTGACCGTCATCCAGAATCGCAGCGATTTCCCTCAGCTGATTGTCCGACGGTTTCTCATTCCATATCTTGATAGTATTCATGGTATCACGCGTTTAGATTATCAGCAAATTTAATGAAAAATATTGAGATTCTTTCGCAAATTTGGTGATAACGCCTAAAAATATTAATTTTGCGGAGTGTGCTTAAGGCACACGGACATATAGAAGCGTTTTTTTGCTTTATCCTTTTCAAGGAAATCGCCAATTTTCAAACACGAAAGGAGAAGCAGTCGAAAACGCTCATGCTTGTCGTATATCCACTCCCCGACAAGGGGTATCGATATCCGGTAAGGCGTGGGAGTGGACTGTTTATTTCGTGTTAGGCGTTTGGCGATGCCTCCTTGAAGATAGACAAGAAATCATTCCACGCTTTTCTCGTATAACAGCTTAACGTCAAATCAGGAATGGATGCGACATGAGAAAGATTTATGGAGAAATATCTAAAGTATTTCGTGCTGATGCTTGCCACAGTATTGAGCCTCAGCCTGTCATCCTGCGGCGGCGGTGATGATGACGAACCGGACCAGCCGGGAAAACCGAGCACGACGGATGTTGTAAGCGGTTCAGCGTCAGAGAATAATATCATAGATTTATTAGATTATGATTCTTGGGGCCCATATTTCATTTGGAAAGGAAATTCAATTAAAATCGGTAGCCGCCATAACGGAGGATACACGTATGTGAAAATGGTTTCTGTTGGAACAGTATCAAAGCTAAGTGATATTAAGACAGTTACAGCTGAAGGATGGGATACGTACATGCCATTAGTCAATAATGGAGGTTATGTGATAACATACACATATCAAGGGAAAGCCTACTATATACGGTTGTTCATAACATTCAATGTTTCGGCAGCCGGAGATTTAGTAGGTATAAATTATCAATTCCAGCAGTTCACGCCGGCGCAGTAACCGACATACAAAAGGCTCCAGCGCTGTTGCCGATATCACATCAACATTTAGACCTTTGCCTGCATCCACAAGGCAAAGGTCTATATTTTCTTAGTAATTCAACTTTGGTATGTTGGAATTATTATGTTCAAAGCAGAGGACTAATGGCAAAAGTAGACAATGGAGAGACCGTTTCCTATTAACTTCGATGGGGTAGGTGTTACGATAGCTGGTTACCTCGGAGATACTGCGTTAAAAACCAAATTTTCAGTGAAATTTTTTCATAAAAAAAGCAAA
>UQMZ01000009.1 GCA_900542185.1 uncultured Bacteroidales bacterium | reverse complement strand
GTGGCACGCGAGCTGGGTTCAGAACGTCGTGAGACAGTTCGGTCTCTATCTGTTGTGGGCGTTGAGATTTGAGGAGATCCGGCACTAGTACGAGAGGACCGTGCTGGACAGACCTCCGGTGCACCGGTTGTTCCGCCAGGAGCACAGCCGGGTAGCCGCGTCTGGATTGGATAAGTGCTGAAAGCATCTAAGCACGAAGCCGGCTCCGAGATAAGATCTCGCTGAGGGCCGTTGAAGACGACGACGTCGATAGGCCGCAGGTGTAAGCGTGGCGACGCGTTCAGCCGAGCGGTACTAATTGCCCGAAGTTCCGTGGAAAGTACAGATGCGGAAGTGAGGTACACATACCTGACCGATGCATTAAATACTATAGAACAAGGAAACGACTATGATAAGTGTGAAAGCACTGGTTTCTGCTGGTCTTCTCGTTCCGGCCGGGTCACTCTGAAGACATCACGGAAGCGGAGATGAATCTCCGCGCCGAAACTAGACAACACAGCGGCAGAGGCCGCGGAAGCCGAAACCGGAAGGCTGAATCAAGAGCCGGAAGGAAGAAGCAGGCAACGAGACTAAGGTGATGATAGCATAAGGGCTCCACCTCTTCCCATTCCGAACAGAGAAGTTAAACCTTATCACGCCGATGGTACTGCGAAAGCGGAAGAGTAGGTAATCGCCACTTTGAAAGGAAGGGACTCAGAAATGAGTCCCTTTTTTCTTGTCCCGTTTTTCTTGTTCCTTTTTTGTGTCCCTTTTTCCTGATGTCAGGAAAAATTCGTAAATTTGTAGTTCGGAATGTTTGCACCGAATATGAGAGAAATAAACGATAAAGATACTAACTTAGTACCGGCTGCGGAGGTGCAGCAGGCCAAGCAGCGTTTCCAGATAATAGGCAATTCCACGGCATTGCTGAACGCCATATCGCGTGCCATTCGCGTCGCACCTGTGGATCTTTCCGTGCTCGTGACCGGTGAGAGCGGCGCCGGCAAGGAGTTTTTTCCGAAGATAATACATCAGTTCGGCGCCCGCAAGCATAAGAACTACATAGCCGTGAACTGTGGCGCCATACCTGAGGGCACAATCGACTCGGAACTGTTCGGGCACGAGAAGGGGGCTTTTACAGGCGCTATAACAGCCCGTAAGGGATATTTTGAGGAAGCCGATGGCGGAACGATATTTCTTGATGAAATCGCGGAATTGCCGATGACGACACAGGCGCGCCTGTTGCGTGTACTCGAGACTGGTGAGTTCCTTAAAGTAGGTTCGTCGACGGTGCAGCGGGCCGATGTGCGTGTTGTAGCTGCCACGAACGTGAACCTGCTCGAGGCCGTGCGTCAGGGAAAGTTCCGTGAGGATCTCTATTACCGTCTCTCCACAATCATAATTCCCGTACCCAACCTGCACGACCGTGGCGATGATGTCTGCCTGCTCGCGCGTAAGTTCGCTTCAGATTTCAGCCATAAATACCGTACGGAACCCATCACGTTCGGCGAGGATGCCATGCGCCTGATGCAGCTGTATCGCTGGCCGGGCAATGTAAGACAGCTTAAGAACGTTATAGAACAGTTGGCATTGTTCCATAGCGGCTACGAAATAGACCGCCTGACACTCGGAGAGTATCTCCATTCCGACAAGGAATCGCTTCCTGCGCCTCGTCAGAGCGATGCCGGCGAACGCGAGAAGATGCTGCTGCAGCTGGTGATGGCATTGCGCGACGAAACCAACATGCTTAAGGACCGTCTGGACGCCCTGGAGCGTAACCGTGGCGAATTCCGTTATGCCAGCGAAGAACAGACTGTCTCGCCTGTGCCTCAGAACGTGAGCAAAGTGACAACACTGGCCAAGTACCCAGACATCAACCTGCTGGACCTTGGAGCCGATCCGCTGGCCGACACGGAGAAAGCCACAATTCAGGCAGCGTTGCTGAACAACAACGGCAACAAGAAGAAGACGGCCGACGACCTGAACATATCGTTGCGAACACTGTACCGCAAATTACACGACTATAACATAGAATGAGAATTTACGGCAAGATAAGGAAAAGGCTGATGCTGACCGTAGCGGTGTTGCCGTTGCTGCTGGCAGGAAGCTGCATACCCCGATACACGCTGAACGGATCGTCGATCAACTACGATATCTACAAGACGGTAAACGTAAGTGATTTTCCGATACGCGCGGCATTGGTGTATCCGCCGTTGCAGCAGACTTTTGAGAACGAGCTGCTGGACTATATCACGCACAACACGCGTCTGCAGACTACAGACGGCAGTTCCGACCTGGAACTGCGCGGTGAAATCACGGGTTACACTCTGTCGCCACAGGCCGTGGGCACTGACGCGTACGCCACCGAGACACGACTCACCATCACGGTCCATGTGGTGTATACCGACAATAAGAACCCGGCCAACAACATCGACCAGAATTTCTCGGCTTACCGCCAGTTCTCGTCGTCGCTGATGCTTACCGATGTGCAGGACGACCTGTGTCAGCAGATAAGCGAGGAATTGGTGACACTGATATTCAACGCGACGTTCGGAAACTGGTGATGCGGGAGGCTGCGCCTCCGGCGCAGAACAGAACGGCTCCGCGCATCGGGGATGCCTAAACGGACCGGATGAGTTGAGAAAGTTAAGAGAATAATTAAGGAGGTAAAAAGGAGGGGTAAAAACGGGGGTAAAAACGGGGGTAAAAACGGGGGTAAAAACAGGGATAAAAAAGAGGAAGAATAATATGGAGAAGGGGCAGGAAGAAACAATGTTCAGGAAATATCCCTATTATATATATCCGGCGATAGAGGCGTTGCCCGAGTCGCGCGGGGAGGAACGCCAGCGTCTGTTGCGACGCATAGCGGCCGGCGTGGGGCCGATGGAATCGCTGCGCACGTTGGTGGGGATTGATCCCGATGAGTTTCGTGATTTTTACGGTGAATACGAGAAACCGGACCTGACGACTGAAGACACAATCGATGAATTCATCGAAAAATTCGGGGGTAAAAACGCACCTTCGCCGGAAGTGCCGGAGGAGGTTCCGATCGAGGCTCCTGCCGTAGATTACGCCTCGCAGCTGCTGCAGATGGAGGAGGCTCCTATGCCTGAGGATGACACGGCCTCGCTGCTCGATTCATTCCTCAAGCCCGAACAGACTCCCAAGCCGAAGCCGATAGAGAATCCCGCCGAGCCCGTGATAGGAGAACAGGCGCTGGTGAAAATCATGGTCAAAAACGGCAACTATCAGAAAGCTTTGGAAATAATTACGGAGCTTAATTTGAAAAATCCAAAAAAAAGTGTTTACTTTGCAGACCAAATGCGTTTTTTGCAGAAACTGATACGTGTCAAGGGAAGTGCCCAAGGCCCGGAAAAGCAATGACGACAATCACGACAACACGGAAAACAAGAAATATTTCAACCGATTATGTACATATTTTTTAGCATCCTTATTGTAATAGCATCGTTGCTGTTGATAGGAGTAGTATTGATTCAGAAGTCCAAGGGAGGCGGTCTGGCTCAGGATTATTCGAGCGGAAACCAGTACCTTGGCTATCGTAAGACCACAGACTTCATCGAGAAGGCCACATGGGGTCTTGCAATTTTCATTTGCGTAATGTCTATTTTCGCATCGTTCGTGGTAAAGACCCCGGTGAACGTATCGAAGATCCAGACGGCTGCTCCGACACCCAACGCAGCAGCTCCCGCACCTGTAAACCAGGTACCGGCCGCCAAGCCTGCCGCAGCACCCGCTCCCGCAGCAGCACCCGCCGAGGCTCCCGCAAAGTAATCAGGCCAACGAAATGGTGGCCCGGCCCCACAGCAGTTTGTTGCGGAGTATCTCCGAGAAATGACTGTCGGGGCGACGCATAATATTTACTACGACATCTGCACGTGTGATCTTCACCTGAGGGTCACACGTTTTTCCTTGTGTGCAGCAGGGCATCGTGAACTGTCGTCCGTCGATTGAGACGCGGTAGTTGTTGGCTTTGGAGAACACGGCGGCCGAGACTTCGGAATCACCGCGTACCACGAGCGGGCGCATGGTTAGCGAATGCGGCGCGATGGGCGACAGGACCATGGCGCGCAGGGTAGGATCGAGTATGGGACCGCCCACGGAGAGGTTGTAGGCCGTGGATCCGGTGGGCGTGGCCACGATGAGACCGTCTGCCAGGTAGTCGGCCAGGTAATGGTCGTCGATCCATGTGCGTACGTTGAGCATGGAGGAAGTGTCGCTTTTCATGAACGCCACTTCGTTGAGGGCGTAAGGCCAGAAATCGTCCGGCATTCCCGCGCATTCGATATGCAGCAGCATACGCGGCTCTACGGTAACGACCGGATTTAGAATAGCCTTGATCAGCTCGTCGGTCTCGTCGAGCGAATAGCTTGCCAGGAATCCGAGGTGACCGGTGTTTATGCCGAGGATTGGCACCTGGGAGCGTTCCACCCACTGCGCGGCGCGCAGGAACGTGCCGTCGCCTCCAAGGCTGATGACGCGGTCGATGTCGGCACTCGCGAAGTCGTGCAGTATAATCCAGTTCTGCGGGATGTCGTTTTTCAGCAGATAGTCCGAGAAATGACCGGACATATATATTTCGATGCCGTTCTTGTCGAGCAGCTTCAGGAAATCCGCTATTTGGGGTAGAAAGGCATTCTGGCGCGAATTCCCGTATATCGCTATTTTCATGGCAGGCTATATTTTAGATAAGGGGCCATGCGGGACCGGTCCCGGCACAGCCAGATTCGTTCAGACGTCCATCAGGGCCTTGAGGCCGAGCAGACGTTCGATGGTTACCGTCGATTCGACATAATTCCCGGCACAGACATCGGTGACGTCGTATCCGTAACGTTCCAGATTATGTACCACAGGCGTCGGATCGGAGCAACGCACGCGCAGCGTGACGTTGATAAGGCCGTGGTCGCGCGGTGTGGAGAGGAGGTCCACCAAGTGGACGTCGGCATCCTCTACGGCGTGTGCCAGGCGCGAGGCGCTGTAATCGGCAGGAGCGCATTCCACGGTCACCAGGCTGCAGTCGTCGCGCAACGCTATCATGCGCTGCATGGACTCCAGCATGGAGCCGGAATCGCTGTGGCCGTAAACCATCTCGCCCAACTCTCCGGCAACCGGGGATATCGCTTCTTTTGCTTTCATTTTATCGTTCAATATTGTTACTTGTGTTTCTTTTTGCTAATTTTGCAGTTGAAACAAGCGGTTTAGACGGATTTGCATCAACTGGCAGGGACGTGATTATTATAATATAACGTCTTAATATGAGGCAAAGATACAAATTTCATGCCGAAATGTGGAAATATTCAGGCCTAAAAATGGCGATGGAGGGATAAAAATGACGAAATTAAGCGTAAACATCAACAAGATAGCCACATTGCGCAACGCACGCGGCGAGAACCGGCCCGACGTGTTGCGGTTCGCTCTGGATCTGGAGAAAGCCGGCGCCCAGGGCATTACGGTGCATCCCCGGCCCGACGAGCGACACATAACGCGCAATGATGTAACGGTGCTGAAGGACAGCCTCAGCACGGAATTCAATATCGAGGGCTATCCCGACGCCCGATATATGGAGATAGTGCGCGAGGCACATCCCACACAGGCCACATTGGTGCCGGATTCACCCACACAGCTCACCAGCAACGCAGGCTGGGACGTGGTGAACAACAAGGAACTGCTTCGCGGCATAGTAAGCGAGCTTAAAGGCCAGGGCGTGCGCGTGTCTATCTTCGTTGATCCCGACGAGCGTCAGGTGGAGGCCGCGCACGAAGTGGGAGCCGACCGAGTGGAACTGTACACCAAGCCGTATGCCGACGGCTACGACTCCGACCGCGAGACGGCGGTGGCGCCATACGTCAAGGCATCGCAGCGCGCAGCCGAACTCGGCCTGGGCGTGAACGCCGGACACGACCTCGATTCGCACAACCTCCGCTTCCTTGCCGAGAAACTTCCGCGTCTGGACGAGGTAAGCATAGGGCACGCCCTGATATGCGAGATGCTGTATATGGGGATGCAGCGCACCGTGGACACGTACCTTGAGCAGTTAGTGACAAGTGATGAGTGATGAGGTGTCGGACAATCGCTGAAAGAAAGGTATTAAAGAATAGATAATTGATATAAAGAATAAATAATGAAGACGTTGTCATTCTGGTCGCTGATAATGGACGGCGGCTATATCATGATTCCGCTGGCAGTGCTGCTGCTTGTGGTGGTGTATGTGTTCACCGAGCGGTGCATAGTCATAAATCGTGCGGCAAAGCAGGATAAGTCGTTCATGGACCGTATCCGCGACTATGTCCATGACGGCGACATAGAATCGGCGCAGAACCTGTGCAAAAAGAGCGGTACGCCCTATTCGCGGTTGATAGCCAAGGGCCTGTCGCGTATCGGCCGACCGATGAACGACATCCTCGTGGCCATAGAGAACACCGGCAACATCGAGGTGGCCAACCTCGGCAAGGGACTTCCCTGGCTGTCCACGACGGCGGCCGGCGCGCCGATGCTCGGATTTCTCGGCACTGTTGTCGGAATGATCCAGGCCTTCTTCTCACTGGCCAGCGCCGGCACCTCGGCCAACATCACCGTGCTGTCGTCCGGCATATACCAGGCTCTGGTCACGACGGTAGCGGGTCTTGTGGTCGGTATCATCGCCCTGTTCGCCTACAATTACCTTACGGCACGCATCAACAGCGTGATGAACCGCCTGGAGAACAACACCATGGAGTTTATGGACATACTTAACGAACCGGCGGTCTGATGGCACTCAAAAGGAATTTTCAGCCTCTGGACACCTTCTCGATGTCGTCCATGACGGATGTGATATTTCTGTTGCTCATATTCTTTATGGTGACGAGTACCATCATCTTTCCAGGCGCCATCGACGTGAATCTGCCGCAGAGTTCGGAACAGACCAGCCTCAAGCCGCAGACGGAGGTATATATCGATGCCGAGAACAACCTGTATGTCGTGGCGGACCGCAACGATTCGACTGGAATCCTGTCGGTGCCCAAGGGGGTGAACCTCGCCGGGCTGGAGAACGAGCTTGCCGTGATACATCAGCAGGACTCCACGCGCGCCATCGCGCTTTATGCCGATTCCACCGTAAATTACGCGCGTGTCGTCGACGTGCTTGACATAGCTGCACGCCGCAATCTGCGCATGGTATTGTCCACATCGGCCAGGGAGGTACGTCCATGACAGAACGTCAGAAAAAGGATTCGCTGATAGCGGCGCTGATCACCCTGCTGTTCATGGGGCTGACGGTGCTGATGCTGTTCACGTGCGGACTGCATTTCGACGGCAGGGAACTGGCGGATGCCGCTACGCCCGAAATTGCGCTTGTGCCCGACGAGGATGAACAGCTGATTGAGCCGGAACTGCTGCGCGACCTCGGCGAGCCGGATGCGGTGAATCACGACGCCCCGGCCCCGGCGGTGAAGGGTGAGCCCAAGCCGGCCGAGGAAGACAACGTCCGCAAGGTCGAGCCGGGCAAGAACCCCAAGCCGGCTCCACCGGAACCGAAGAAGGTAGACAGCCGCAAACCGTCGGAGGTGAAATCGACCACACCGAGCGTGACCGACGAGGAGCGCAAGGCCGTGACCTCGAAGATGGCCAAAGGCTTTGAGGGTAAGAACGGAGTGAAGGATGGCAAGAGCGGAACATCGGGAGCCGGCGGCACAGGTACCGGCATCAGCGGCGTGGCCTCCGGCCGCGTGTTCAAGGGATGTCCCAAGCCGCGTGTCACTTTGCGTCACAAGGTGACGGTGGTGGTCAGCGTCACGATCGACGCCGAAGGCAACGTGACCTCTGCCCGAGCCAAGGGAGGCGCCCCCGCCGACATCCGCCGTGCCTGCGAGACCGCGGCACGCAGTGCCAGATGGTCGTCCAAACCCGATGCTCCGGTTACAAACGGTACCATCACGTTCACCATAACTCCGGTGTGACATGGGCAGGGCATGGCACGTATGGCTCCATCCCAAACGCACTGTCGCGGAGCTGGAGGAACTGGAGGATTCGCTGTGCGGCGAAGCGCAGTGTCAGGCCGACCTGCGGACTGAAATCGAAAGACTTCAGGCCGAGATTGCAAAGGGATGTGAGGAGCATGAAGCCTTGAAAGGTGAATATACCGATATGTCGGAACGGCGCGACAAACTCGACGCCACCGTGATGGAGCTGACGCGCAATCTGATGGAAACTCGCATCAAGCTTGACGATTCCAAGAAAGAATTAGCTGTTGCGAATCAGAAACTCGAAGACCTGCAGCATGAACTTGACGAACGTGTCAAGGACTTAGAGGATTTCAAGGAGATAGAGAAGCGGATGCCGGAATTTGAGCAGGCTTTAAGTCAGGCCGAGGAGATGAAGCGCTGATACGAGGCGCGCATCGCGAAACTGCGCGGCCGTATAGCCAAGCTGCAGAAAGAGCACGAGGCACAACATAGCCGGGAAAACGACGGCAACTGGCTTGAATCGTTGCCTGTGTAAAATAAACATTGATTATGTAAAAAGGACGTCCAATCGGGCGTCCTTTTTACATATTTACATATTTGGATTCGTGGATCAATCGGTGATTTTGCCGAAAAGGGTGGCCGATGTGGCGTCATGGATCCTGACGCTGACCAGATCGCCGGGATTCACACCCTCGCGGGGGAACACCACCATCTTGTTCTGCGACGAACGGCCGCAGTATTCTTCCGCATTTCTCTTGGAGGGGCCTTCAACCAAGACTTCAAAGGTCTTGCCTATGTCGCGGCGGTTGGATTTCAGCGACAGTTCGTTCTGCAAGGCTATCATGCGGTTCAGGCGGTCGATCTTCACATCCTCCGGCACATTGTCGGGCATGGTGCGCTGGGCCAGCGTGCCGGGACGTTCCGAATACTTGAACATGAAAGCGGAATCGAATCCCACTTCGCGCATCAGCGACAAAGTCTGCTGAAAATCTTCCTCGGTTTCATCGAAAAATCCGGTAAACATATCGGTGGAAATTCCGGCGTCGGGCAGGATGGTTCTGATGGCGTTGATACGGTCCAGGTACCACTCGCGGGTGTATTTGCGGTTCATGTTCTTAAGCACCGCGTTTGAGCCTGACTGCACCGGAAGGTGTATGTGGCGGGCCAGGTTGGGGTATCCGGCTATGACATGGAGGGTCTCGTCGCTCATGTCCTTGGGGTGCGATGTGGTGAACCGGATGCGCATGTCGGGCGCGGCCTCGGCCACCATGCGGAGCAGGTCGGGGAATGTGGTGACCGTGCCGTCCGCAGCCTGGAATCTGTATGAGTTGACGTTCTGGCCTAAGAGGGTGGCTTCCTTATATCCGCGTGCGCGCAGGTCGGCGAGTTCGGCCAGGATGCTCTGCGGATCGCGGCTGCGTTCGCGGCCTCGTGTGTAAGGCACGATGCAGTAAGAACAGAAATTGTTGCAGCCTCTCATTATAGAGATGAATCCCGAAATGCCACGGCCCAGGCGTTTGGGGATGACGTTGCGGTAAGTCTCCGTTTCGGAGAGGGTGACGTTGATGGCCGGGTGCCCGGTTTCGGCGGCGGCGATAAGGTCGGGCAGCTCAAGGTAGGCGTCGGGGCCTGCCACCAGGTCGACGCCATGATGATCGATAAGGTCCTGTTTCATGCGCTCGGCCATGCAGCCTACCACTCCTATTATTATATTGCGGCCCGATTTGCGTCGCAACGCATTGTAGTGGGCCAGTCGCGAATGAATCTTCTGTTCGGCGTTGTCGCGGATGCTGCACGTGTTCAGAATCACGGCCGCGACCTCCTCCTCGTTGTCGGTCGGCTCATAGCCCACGGTCTGCAGCATGGCCGCTATCACTTCGGAGTCAGCCACATTCATCTGGCATCCGTATGTCTCGATGTGTACTTTTTTGGCTTTATTATCCTCAGGCAAAAAAAATGTCTCCATTTTTTATTGATTTATTGCATAAAATGACTAAATTTGTGCAAGAATTAAGAAATAAATAAAAATTTCTTGATTTGCACTGCAAATTCAAGGATTTGCACTGCAAAAATAGTGAAAATATGATTCATATCATAAAATATGGATCATTTCATAAAGTTAACCAACTAATACTGCGAAAAGACCAGCAAAGGGGTCACAAAGGTCCCGGAGCATAAAGAAACGACATCCAAGATGAGCATTCCCTTTATTACAGCCGAAGAAGCGGCCAGTTACATCAAGAACGGTGATAATGTGGGCTTTTCGGGCTTTACAGCCTCGGGAACACCCAAAGTAGTGACAGTGGCCCTTGCGGAGCGCGCCAAGCAGCTTCACGAGCAGGGCGAGGAGTTCAAGATCAACGTCTTCACGGGCGCGTCGACCAACGACCACGTGGACGGCGAGCTGGCCCGCGCCAAAGCCATCAACCTGCGTATACCGTATCAGAGCCACAAGGACTCGCGTGCCGGCATCAACAGCGGCGAGATACAGTACTTCGACTCGCACCTGAGCCATGTGTCGCAGGACCTGCGCTATGGCTTCTACGGCGACCTTGACGTGGCCGTGATCGAGGCTACGGAGATGAGTCCCAACGGTGATGTCATCCTCGGCGCCGGCCTGGGCATGAGCCCCACCGTGGCCATGATGGCCAAGAAGATCATCATCGAATATTCCAGCTACTATCACAATTCGTTCCGCGGTTTCCACGACAACTATGTGCCGTTGGATCCCCCGTACCGTCGCGAGATACCCATCTACAAGCCGTCGGACCGCATCGGCGACACAGTGCTGCACATCGATCCGAAGAAGATAGTGGGCGTGGTGCCGAGCAACGCATCGGAAAGCATCAAGCCCTTCACTGCCCCCGACGAGCTGACACAGCGCATCGGCGACAATATCTGTAACTTCCTGGTACACGAATTGCGCGCCGGCAAGCTTCCCAAGGAATTCCTGCCCATACAGTCAGGCGTGGGCAACGTGGCAAACGCCGTGCTGTACGGTCTGGGCGAGAACCCGGAGATTCCGGAATTCCAGATGTATACCGAGGTGATCCAGGACGCCGTGATGACGCTGATGGAGGAAGGCAAGTGTAAGTTCGCCTCCACGTGCGCGCTGACATTCAGCGACGATGCCATGCTGCACTTCATGGACAACATCGACTTCTTCCGCGACAAGATCGTGATGCGTCCCGGCGAGATCTCCAACTCGCCTGAAATCGTGCGCCGCTTAGGTCTGATAGCCATGAACACGGCACTCGAGGCCGACATCTTCGGCAACGTCAACTCCACTCATGTGTTAGGCACCAAGATGATGAACGGTATCGGCGGATCGGCCGACTTCAGCCGCAACGCATATCTGTCCATCTTCAGCTGTCCTTCCATTCAGAAGGGCGGAATGATTTCCACTATCGTCCCGATGGTGTCGCACCTGGATCATTCGGAACACTCCGTCAAGATTCTCGCCACCGAGCAGGGTGTGGCCGATCTGCGCGGCAAGGGTCCGATCCAGCGCGCCCAGACCATCATCGAGAACTGCGTGCATCCCGACTACAAGCAGCTGATGTGGGACTATCTGAAACTGAGCAAGAACGGTCACACGCCGCACGACCTTGGCTCGGCATTCGCATTCCACCGCGCTTTCGCAGAGACCGGCGACATGCGCAACGCGAAGTTCTGATACACGTAATTAAGAATATAATTAGGGGCGCCGTCTCAGTGACAGCGCCCTTAATTTATATCACGAATTCTTTTTAATTCGAGGCGGTGGCGATGAACTTGCGGCCATCGCGGATGTAGACCTGGCCGGGGATGAGCCGGTTTACGCGGATTCCCTGAAGGTTATAGACAGGCGAGTCTTTCGCATCATTGCCGATGGATTGGATGCCGGAGTTACCCATGTCCAGATGATAGGTCATTCCCTTGGCAGAGGAGAATTCAATCAGATTGTCGCCGGTCCTGGAGCATGTCACATCGTTGCCGTTGCCGTCAGTAAGGGTTGCGGAGGCGATGCCGGGGTACAGGATGCGGCAGTCACCGCCGGCCACTGCTGTGATGTCTGCTGTGGAAAGCTGACGGTTTTTCCAGGTCTGGCTGACTTCAAAATTACCCTCGGCCTTCAGACCCTTTATCTCGCCGTCCTTCCATTCCTCGGGCACGGCGGGGAGCAGGCGTATGGTGCCGCCGTAGCTCTGCATCAACATCTCGGCCACGCCTGCGGTATAACCGAAGTTGCCGTCAATCTGGAACGGAGCGTGCGAGTCGAGTAGATTGTAATATATGCCGCCGGCGCCGTTGCTCTGGCCGTAGGATGTGGCATGGCGCAACGCCTTAACGATGATGGTGTGGGCGTGTTCGGCATCGAGCGCACGTGCCCAGAGGGCGATTCGCCATGCAAGCGACCAGCCGGTGGAGAGGTCGCCGCGGAGGGCCAGCGAGTTGACGGCAGGTTCGAACCATTCGGATTCGGGTGTGATCTGACCGAACGGATACATGGCCATAAGATGTGACTGATGGCGGTGTCCGTCTTCACCGACATCGTATGTGCTGTATTTCCATTCGCGAAGGAGAGTGGCGCCTTCGGACACACCGTTTATCGTCTTGCCCCATTTGCCCGTATATGTCTCTGTGGCCAGACCCGGATCAAGGTCGTGGAATTTTTCGGCCAGCTCTGTCCTGAATGTCGCGTCAGCAGCCGCGTCATCGCCGAGTATCTCCAGTGCCTGCGACACTTCGCTGAAGAATTCGTAAAGGATCTGCTGCGCGTGGGCGGTGCCGTCTTCTTCGGCAGGACCGTGCTCTGGCGACCATTCCTTAGGCGCCAGCCATTTGCCGTCCTTCTTTACGAGACGCTCCAGCCAGAATTCGGCGCAGCTTTTCATCACCGGGAATGCCTGTGTCTTCAGGAAGTCACGGTCCAGTGTGTAGAGGTAATGCTGCCACAGATGGGTGGCATACCAGGCGTTGGCTATCACATAATTCTCGGCATAATCTGAATGGCCGAAGATATTGTTCTGCGTGAAGCATGTCCAGCCCTTGGACTGCCCCGAACGGCGCGCATACTCCTGCCACTGCGGATGGTCAAGGGCCATGTTCCTGATATAGTTGAGATAGGGCAGATGCAGTTCCGAGAGGTTGGTGACCTCCGCGGGCCAGTAGTTCATCTGGACGTTTATGTTGGAATGGATGTCGCACTGCCATGCCGGGGAGTCGGTATGGTTCCATATACCCTGCAGGTTGGCCGGGAGGTCCATGCCGCGCGATGAGGAGATGAGCAGGTATCGTCCCATGGTCCAGTACAGTTCCTCCAGCATGATGTTGACGGGGTCCGTACGGTCGGGACGACGTTTGTTGTAGTTGGTCACTATCTCGTCTATGGGGAGGCCGTGTGCGGCATTCCCGATGGTCAGGTTGCAGCGGTCGGACAGGGCGCGGAAGTCGGCGGTATGGTCGTCTAACAGTGCCTGCCAGCCTTTGGCCGCGGCGTCAGTAACGCGCTTGTCCACCATGTCGCGCATGGCGGCGGCATCCGAAACGTATGTTGGTGAATGAGGATCGAAGTTTGTGGCGCCGGCTAAAATGACTATGACCTCGTCGGCGCCGGTAATCTCGATATTGTCGGCGTTACTCTTTACCGTACCGCCCGTAGCCACGGCCTTGACCTTGGCCTTGAAATCCACGAGATCGAGCCGGCTCTGGAACGAAATCTCACCATCCTTGTATTCGGGAGCCAGCCATCCCTTTACCACTCCGTTGAACAGTCGCAGTCGCACGCTTATCCTGCCGCCTTCGGAAGCAGACAGACGCACGGCCACCACCTTGTCGGGGTATGAGGCGATATATTCGCGGGTGTATTTTATCTTGCCGTCGGGCGATGTATAGGCGGCATTAGATTTCGCGTTCTCCATGTCGAGGAAACGCACGTAATCCTTTGCCGGCTTCCCCTCACCGAAAGTGCCTGAGATATCCTCTATATAAAGGTCGCCGAAGTTCTGGTAGCATCCGCGCAGGGTGGAAGTACCGGTCCACAGGGACTTGTCGTTGAACTGCACGCGGTCCTGGGCGATTCCTCCGAAGGTCATGGCGCCGAATTCGCCGTTGCCGATGGGCAGTCCGTATTCCATCCAGGGGTCGCCCACGCCGTAAGCACCGGCCGGCTTGGTGTACCACAGAGTGTGGCGGGTGTCGGGCGTATAGCCGGTGACGCCCTCGGTGGAAAATTCGTTGATTTTCTCGAAAACAGGAGCGATATGCGCGTCTTCCTCGGCTATTACGGTCAGGGAGTTGGCCCCGTCGCCCGGAGTGAAGAATCCGATTCTCTTGTCGAGGCCCGAGCCGCCCCACTGGTTCCAGCGGTTCCACTCGTCGCCTTTGCCCAGCCATTCTATTTCCCAGGTGTCGGGATAGTCGGCCACCTCGCATTTCACGAACTTGAAGTGGGCGGCCTGCGCGGCATCCGAATTGGTCATCAGATATTCCCCGCAGGAGGCATAGTTGCCCTCCTTGCTCTGCATGGTGAAGTCGTCGGCGGTGCCGGTGAATTTCCACAGCTGGGCCGGGCGGTTGGTCCTTACGGCCTTGGTGCGGACGGTGTTTCGGCTGCCCTGGTCCTCAGGCACGGCCTGACCCGCCGAGAATTTGATGTAATACCAATGTTCCGAGTTGCCGTCGCTGAATTGCGGCAATGTCTGCGCTCCGGCCGATGCGGTACATCCCAACGTGGCCAGCAGCGCGAGTGCAAGTGTTTTTAAATTCATGATATCAGGTATATTCTTCTTTATAATGTCTTCAATATCTGTAATGCCGTTTCCACCGGCTGCGCATCGGGTCCGGGAGCGGGATAAACGTTGCGGTCGTTGACCCATCGCTCGTCTATGGCGTAGAAGTCTATGTCCGGCTTGTCCGTGGTCTTGCGGGCCTTGATCCATTCCTGCCAGCGTTTCTTGTACAGGTCGCGCAGAAGTCCGCCCCATTCGCGGTGGGCGTAGTCGCGCAGACCGCCCTCCTCGCTGGCCACGCGCGGCCCCCACGTGGTGACGATCAGCCTTGCGTTGCGTTCCATGTTGTCGCTGTCACGGCCTGAGGGATCGAGTCTGCGGGCAGCGTCTATCCATGTACCGACGTAGAAATCGGGGGTGGTGGACAGCAGTCGGTCCTGGTCGTCGATCAAAGCGAGGAAACGGGCCGATGCCTTGTCGAACGCCTTCATGTCGTTTGCCTTAAGAGCCTTCTGCATATCGCCGTAAACGATGCGGCCTTTCTCGGCTATGGCCTGGCGCGTGATGTCGACCAGGTCGTAACGGTAGTTGGCATTGTCTTTCAGGGTCTTGGCTCCCTTTGCGAAATCCTTTGCGGCCTTGATTACATCGGCCGGATTGTAGTAAGGCGCCATGCGGCTCCAGCTCGACACCTGCCATACATCATCCGACGGACGGGCGCAGAACACCGATTCCGTGGTACCCTGCTGCATGTTGCCCCACGGCGCGTTGTAGATGGTGGCGCCGAGCAGTTCCCATGCCTTGTCAACATCCTTTGTACTGTGGCCGTAGCGCGCCTTGGCATAATTCTTAAGCCATTCGGCTTTGGAGAATTTTTCCGGACGCCATATCAGTTCCGAAGCCAGTTCGTACATTACCGGGTTGTTTTCAATCCCTTCGGGCGTGAGTCCGAAGCCGGTCATATCCTTGCCCCACTTGGAATCCTTGGCCTTGTAAAAGCCTTCTATTACATTATCCATACGGCCGTGCAGTCCTACGTTGCCGCCGAAGTTCAGCAGCATGCACCACATCCAGTCATGCGGGGCGTAACCGTCGGCACGTTTGGTGAGCGACGGCGAGTCCGGATCGCCCCAGTTCGGCTTTATTTCCGAAGCGAGGTCCAGCACCACGATGTCGCCCTTCGGCACACCGGCAAGCAGCTCGGCGCGGGGATTCTCGTTCCATCCCTGCACCACCCATACGGCCTCCGGATTGGCCTGTTTCATGGCCTTCGTTATTATGCCGGCTGCCTCGGCCAGGTCTACGTCGCCGATATTCTCAGACTCGTGGAAGGGGTCCATGCTGTAATACCGGGCCTTCCCGTTCACTTTCTCCAGCTCCTCATAGTAGATGCGTGCGATTTTCGGAAACATCGGGTCAGTGACGCTCAGAAACGCAGGGCGCGTGAAACCGTTCCACAGGCCGGTGCCGGTAGCCTTGACGCCGAGTCGTTCGGCAGCATCATGAGGCACCATGCCGGAGTATCCGGGCAGAACCGGCTCCATCCCGTAGCGGCGCATGGCATACAGGATGTCATGCTGAAGGCGCACACGGTCGGCATACCATTCGGGCGAGTTGGGACCGCCCCAGCCCTCGAGGTTGTTCATCAGCCACCATGCCTGGAACGCCGGTCCGGCCACGAATTCGTCGGCCTCTTTCTGCGAGTATCCGAGGCGCAGCAACGTGTTGCGCCACACCTCGTCGGTGCCGGCTATGAGCAGCGGCATGTTGATGCCGTGCAGGGCCATCCAGTCCACTTCCTGCTGCCAGCGTTCCGTGTCCCAGAATGGCATGGAGTAGGAATGGGTGCAATAGTTGAGGTAATAGCGTTGAAGAAGGTCGGTGCTGTGGCGTTCGTGCGAGGCCGGAAGCGGAAGCCTGCCGCCGAGGTCGGCGTGCATGTTGTTCCAGCTCAGGTGGATACCGGCGTAATATTTTAGATACCAGTTCAGTCCCGCCGCGATGCTGACGGGATTGTTGCCCTCGATGCGGATACGGCCGTCAGTCGAGGAAATGTCGAAGTAGTCGTCCTTAGTGTCGGTCTGGACGAACAGGAACCGGTTGCTGTTGCCGGGAGATACACGTTCCACCAGTTCGGCGACGGGATGTATGGCCGACAATAAATGCCGGCGCAGGTCGCTCCATCTGTAATAACCGGGATAAGCCTCGGTCATGCCGTCTATCTTAAGGGGCTGCTCGTTGAGGCGAAGCGCCACGATCACGTCGTCGGCGGGGTTGCGGAAGAACGCCATCTGGAAGTTGGCGCCCATGGGGGAGATCTTGAAATTCAGCCAGTCGCGGGCTGCCTGATCCACGTCCGCTTCCTGACCGTAGCAGCCGGAGGCGCCCATCAGCGCGAGGAGTCTCATCAGCACCGTGTCGTGGCCGAAGCGGAGGGTGACGGGTGCGCCGTTGCCGGCAAGCGAGCTGTCGGCACGCTTTATGAAGTCGTCGAGCAGGGGTGTGGCGCTGCGCGGACCCTCGCCCCAGGTGCGCGCCGTGTTGGCATGTTCCATGTAGTGCCAGTAATTGCTCACCTTCCATTGGTTGAACAGGTCCTCGTCGTCAAACTTTCCGAGCATGTCGACGTCGATGCCGTCCATGTCCTGAATGGCCACGGCGATATTGTATATGTCACGCATCAGTTCGGGAAGGTTCTCGACATTCTGCGGATCGTTGAACAGTCTGGAGGCCGTGGCGAGGTTCATGGTCAGCGAGTCGCGCTGACGCATGAATTCCATGCGGTCGACATCTTTGGAATGGTCTTTTGCGAGGTGACGTCTGTTTTTGGGAATATGCAGTGCCATTGTGTCCATGGCGCCGGGCGACGAGGCCATGTGTATCTGCAGGTCCGGATTGACGCGCAGCAGTTGGTTCAGGAACGACGACATGCTGATGATGCAGCGCGGCACCTCCGACGAACGGGCGTCTACCAGGGCGTCGCCCCGGAAAAGCGAGGGGAACCGTGCGGCCATCCTTGCCGCGATGTCGCGGTGCTGGCGCACGCCGATCTGCGAGAGTTCGCCGGCATGACCGCGCGCGTTTTCCGTGGCCATGCGCACCATTTCCAGCATCGACTCGCCGTCGGGGGTGAGGTTGCCGGTCTCTCTTGCCTTGGTCAGAGTTCTTAAGGAGTTGGTGTAGATGGATTCGTTGATGGCCCAGCGCGAGCCGTGACGCCCATAGTGGGATATGGCTACGGGAGTGTAGCCGTCGGGTATGGGAGGCAGCGAATCGGCTGTGACCGGATAGACGTAATATATGCCGCCGGCCTGTTCGGGGGTCATAGGGGCGGTTGCCGACACCTGTGAGGCCGCGGACAGCGCGACAAATGCGGTAAGGACTGATTTGGTAATGACTGATTTAAGGCTACGGTGTGTCATGGACGGTGAATGTTCAGACGGTTTATGTTCAGGTTTTCGATGTTCTCGGTGTAAATGCCGGACGAAGGAGCTTTTATAAAACCCTCGCCCTCGCACGGGCGGCGGTCGAATACGCCCCCTTCGTACTGCGCGGGCTTGAGCAGTGTCAGGTCGACGTTGTCGAGGGTGACGTTGCGGATCTTGCCCGGCTCGTCACAGCCGAGGAAAATGCCGTTTTCCGACGTGCTGTAAATGTCGATGAAACGGATATTGGACACCTCGCCGCACGCACCTTGCGTGGCGCCCTTGGGGAAACGCCATCCGGCATCCTTGTGGTTGCCCCGGGCGCGGGGATAGGAGGTGACGTATATGGGTTCAGACTTGCCCCACCATACGTCGGAGAACAGACGGCAGTCCAGGGTCATGTTGGAGAACGTGACATCGGAGACCGTGCCTTCGTCGCGGTTCTGTATGCCTATGCCGCGGTTGGACTTGGTGATGATGCAGTTGTCGAACAGCACGCGGCGTATGGCGTCCATGTTCTCGGAGCCTATCTTTACGGCGCACGAACGCGAGGTCATGATGCAGTTTGTGACCACCACATCCTCGCAAGGGCCGTATTCCTCGAACTCGCGGCGGTTCTTGAGGCAGATGCAGTCGTCGCCGCTCTCGATGAAGCAGTTGGATATGCGCACCTTGCGCGAATGGTCGATGTCGATTCCGTCGCCGTTGCGTATCTTGAGGTTGTTCAATAGCGATATGTCGCTGATTGCCACGTCGTAGCAGCCCACGAGGTGAACGGTCCAGTAGGCGCTGTTGGCTATGGTTACGCCGTTGATCTTGACGTTGGACGCATTGACGAGGGTCAGAACGTGCGGACGCGGATCGAAGTCGGTCACGGGTTTCAGCTCGTACGAATCGCTTAGCTCACGACCCATGAACGCCACGCCGTTGCCGTCTATGCGGCCCCGGCCGGTAATAGAGATATTCTGAATGTCTTTGCCCGAGATCCACATCATTCCCTCGCCCCGGTTCTCGCGGAAGGCGCTTTCGGTATATACGGCCTCGTCGGGGTTGGCCAACAGTACGGAATTGGGCTGCAGATGCAGGTTGACGTTCGATTTAAGATGCAGGGGACCGGCCATGAATGTCTTGCCTGAAGGAAAAACGACTGAGCCGCCTCCCGAGGCCGAGCAGGCGTCGATGGCGCGCTGGATGGCCTTGGCGTCGTCGGTGACGCCATTGCCTTTGGCGCCGTAGCCGGTTACATTGAAATCGGCCGCACTGCATGGAAAAAATCCCATTGCGGCAACCGCTATGGAAAGAAGAAATCCGGTTATTCTCATGATATTAGATTTATATTGCAAAAATAGTGAAAAAAGGCGAAAGGATGAAACCTCTCGCCTTTAAATGTCGCGAATTTATGCTCGCGAGTCGATATGGTGTTAGATTAGATTAGTTTATTTCACGAACACCTTTGTGGTCTTTGTGCCCTGCTTAACGATGTAGATGCCGTTGTTGGGGTTAGCTACGCGTACGCCCTGCAGGTTGTAGTACTCAACGGGAGCGTTCTCGTCGAAAGCCACGTTGTTGATGCCGGACTCCTCTTTCCAGGTCTCCAGAGTGAAGTCACGTGCGGGGTTCCAGTACTCAGTCTTGTTCCCGTCGATAAGGGGGCGTGTGTCAATGCCGAGACCTACCCAAACCGTAGCCTTGGCGGGGAGTTCGAACTCTACGTAGTTACGATAGAGAGTCGGATTGTTGATAAAGCACTTAGCGGCTTCCTGTTCATAACCGCTGTCGCACCAGCCGGGAAGAGTTGCATCGGGAGTCTCGACAGCGGGTTCGTTGTCCGGATATACGGAAAGAGTCTCGGCGAAGATGCTCTTGATGGTAGTGGCGTTGAAGAATGTGCCTTTTGCCTCCTCATCGGTCTTGGACCAGGGCTTTGCACCCTCTGCGGTCTTATCAGTAGCATATACATACGCCATGTTGTCAGGATTTTCCAGCTTGTCGTTCCAAGCATCGTAACCCGACTTGCCTTCGACCTTGGACCATCCTCCCTTGATAGTCACATAGGAACCTGAAGTGTTGCCACTCTGATAACGGAAGAAGGACTGAACGCCGAAACGATATTTACCGGCTTCGAGTTCTACGGACGTGCCGAAGTTGTATTCGGAAGCGTTGGATTTGCGGAATACACCGGTTACCTTGCCGTTATATTCACCCTGTTTGTCGGGATTGGTCTGTACGAAGCAGAGAGGAGTGTCGGGAAGCTTGGCAGAGCCGGCTTTATTATTGAAGTCCCAGCCGTTGTCGGTAGCCAGAGTCTCATCAGCGAAATCGCCGTTTACAATAGCGACGTCACCGTTAGGACCGGCGAGCTTGAAGTTGTCGAACGCACACCATTCGTCAATCAGACCGCCTGTGTTGCCGATTCCGAGAATCAGGTCACCTCCGGGGTGATCGAATTCAACTGTGTTGACATACTTGCCACCCTCGAAAGCGGTCTTTGCCTCTGCGAGACTGTTGGGAGCCGTACCCTCCTCGTCGAACAGACCCTTGACAGGAGTCTTGGCTGTGCCTAAGAATACGTAGGCGTTGTGGTTCGCGCCGTCCTTCATGTTGGCCTGCGACAGCTCGTTGTTGGCATAGCGATAGAATGCATTGGCGGTCAGAGTGTACTTGCCGGCGGGAGCGTCGTTGATGACCTGGTATGCCTCGAATGCGCCATTATAGTTCTCTCCGATACCTTCGGCAACCTGAGTGAAGTTGCCGCTCCAACCCTTTACGAAGCTGGGAGCTGCAATCTTGGAGTTGATGTTCTGCCAACCTGCCATGGCTACGCCTGAGGTCAGAACGAGTGCACCGGCTGCGAGAGCGATGCGCGACATGTAGTTATTCTTCATGATGATTTGGTTTTATCGGAGTCCCGCCGGGGCGGGACTCCGGGTTAATGTAAGTTGATTGTATTTCTATCTATGAATGGTATGTTAAATCAGTAACCGGGATTCTGTTTCCAGTTTGTATTGGTGTTTATCTCGCCGGTCGGGATGGGGAACAGACGCTTGTTGACGTCGGCCATTGTGGTGGGATTTGCCTCGACTTTCCACTTGGCGCAGTTCTCGAACTTGCCGAATCGGATCAGGTCGTTGCGGCGCCAGGGTTCCATGATGAATTCACGGCTACGCTCGTCCAGCAGGTCCTGAAGCGAGGGGGTGCCGGTCACGTGTGGAGCGCTTGCGCAGTCGCGCACCTCGTTCATCAGCGAAGCGGCGGTGTGGCTCATTGTGGGAGTGGCTCCGCGCAGCAGGCACTCGGCTTTCATCAGCAGTACGTCGGCATAGCGGAACACCGGGATGTCGTTGAACTGGAAGCGGCCCCATTTCTTGTCGTCACTCTCGCGGATGGGGTATTTGTACAGACGCGCGCCCTTCATGCAGTTCTCCATTTCGTCCTCGTCGCCCACGTCCAGGAGTTTGATGTTCCTGAACTCAAAATCCACCTTGTAGTCCAGCGGCCCATACACTGTGGTGTGACGTGCACTGGTATATACCGTGATGGGTTCGGAGCGGCGGTTGAAGTTCTCGTCGAAGCCACCGAACGGACCGGCGGCAATCATTTCGTTGCGTTCGTCGCCGGGGAGATTGAAGCGGGCCACGCACTCGGGGGTGAGGATGAAGATGCCCGCCACGGAGTTCTCAGGCTTCCAGCCATAGACGCAGGGGTCGAGGTATCCGAACTTGCGAAAGTCCCACCAGCGGTTCATCTCCGTGCCGCCTGCATATTTCCATGTGCCGTTGCCTATCTTCTCCGGGTCGAAGTCCACGGCATAGATGAAGTCCGAGATCTGGACGCCGTTGTCGGGGAAGAACTTCTTGCGGTATCCCTTTCCTACGGAGAACTTGCCGGACTTGATTATCTCGTCACACCACTTGACGCAGTCGTCAAGTTTCTCGTTAGGCGTGGAGCCGGTGACGGTGGTGATGTCGTTGGTGTATACGCCCCAGTTGAGGTAGAGTTTGGCGAGCAGCGCCTCGGCCATCCACTTGTTGGGTCGGCCGTAAGTGGAGGCGTCGTTGTCTTCGGTCAGGTCGGGAATTGCCTCCAACAGCTCCTTCTCGATCCAGCGTGCCACGTCGGCGCGGGGCTGACGGTCGATTGCCTCACCCTCCTCGGCGGGATGTTCCATGATGGGCACGTCGCCGTAGAATTCCATCATCCAGAAGTGATAGTATGCTCGTATGGCACGCAAGGGAGCCACGATGGGATCCTTTCCCTCCGCGCCGCCATAGTTCATGATACGGGTGTTGGTGTAAGTGATGCCGGAAAGCATGTCGCCCATCAGGCCCACGCCCTGCAGGTCGGGACGGAAGTTGTGGATTGAGCCGTCACGCCAGCGGCCGTTGTCGTCGTACACGCCGGCAAGATTGACCCCCACGGCCTCGTCGCCGCACAGGAAGGCAACCTCCCAGAAGTTACGGCCGAACCAGGCCTCGTTGCGGGTGTAATGGTAGCACCCCTCGAACTCGCCGCTCACGGCTATGGGGTTGTCGGGAAACGTGGTATAGTCTCCCTTCAGGTCGACGTCCAGGTCGGTGCACGATGCCAGGGCCATAGCCGCGGCCCCCGACATCAGCAGTGTCTTGATATATGATTTCATGGGATTAGCTTAGAAATTGATGGTTGCTCCTACAAGTATCTGACGTGTACGGGGATAGTGGTCGTTGCGCGAGTCATGACCCGGCTCGAGGCCTCCGAGGCAGATTTCGGGATCGCGCCCCTTGTACTTGGTGATAGTGAACACGTTGTTGGCCGACACGTACAGGCGGATGTTGTTCAGCCAACCGTTGAAGCAGTTGCGGAATGTATATCCGAGCGTGACGGAAGCGAGCTTGAAGTATGAGCCGTCCTCCAGCCAGCGGTCGGAAGGAATCGACGAGTAGCCGTCGTTCGGGTTCTGGTAGCTCTCGATGTCGGCGAACACGTTCTTGCCCAGAGCCACGTTGCTGACATAGCCGAAGTATGCGCGGGGCTCGTTGAATATCTTCTGGCCGAACACGCCGGTGAAGAACAGGTTCAGGTCGAAATTCTTGTACGTCAGGTTGTTGTTCCAGCCCATGGTGAGTTTCGGCTGTGCGTTGCCCACGATGACGCGGTCTTTCTCCTCGGGGGTGTTGGTGGTGACAAAGTTGCCGTTCTCGTCGCGCAGGCGCTCGCCCTTGGTCTGTTCGTTGGCCTTGTTGTAGACATAGAACGTTGAGTTGCCGTTCTCGTCATAACCGGCCCATTCGTACATGTAGAACGTACCGATGGGCTGTCCCTCTATGATGCGCTGCGTGGTGGCGGTAGAAGCACCGGGCAGCGAGGGGTTGTAGCGGTTCAGGATGCCGGCCGTGAATCCGTTGGAGGGGTCGGAGATGCTTACGATCTCGTTCTTGTTGTGCGAGAAGTTAAGCGATGTGGTCCATGTGAACTCGCCCTGGAACGGCACTGCGTTGATCTGCAGCTCGACGCCGCGGTTGCGCATGCGTCCCACGTTGGCGGTGAGGGTTCCGACGGGATAACGGGTGGTGGATACGGCGTAGTCCCATATCATGTCGCGCGTGTCCTTGTCGTAGTATTCGATCGTACCGTTGATGCGACCGTTAAGGAACGCGAAGTCCAGACCGATGTTGAGCATCGAGGTGGTCTCCCATTTCAGGTTGTCGTTCTGGTTGCGGGCCGCGTTCAGGTTCTTGTAGCTGTGCACCTCGCCTGTGGCGGGATCGACATAGTCGAAGCGGGCGCCGGCCTGGTAGAAGAATTTGGAGGTGTTGGCCTTGAATCCCGACGAGTTGCCGCTCTTGCCCCATCCCACGCGCAGCTTGAGGTCGCTGAGCCATGACTGCGAGCTTTCCATGAATTTTTCGCCGGTGATGCGCCATGCGATGGATGCCGAGGGGAATGTGGCCCACTTGTTGTTCGATCCGAAAGTGGAGGCGCCGTCGCGACGAAGGGCTACCTGAGCGATGTATCGCGAGTCGAACGAATAGTTGGCGCGGCCGTAGAACGAGATCATCCTTTTGGTCCACTGCACTTTGGCCCATACGGGATCCGGATCCCAGGAATTGGCCATGCCGATGTTGTTCCATCCGAGGGAATCGTCGTAGAAGTTATAGCCGCGGGCGCCGAAGCCGTCCTCGTTGTCCGACTGTTCCCACGAGTAACCTAACATGACGCCGAGTTTGTGCTTGTCGCCGAACTCCTTGTCGTAGTTGCCGAATATCTCCATCAGCTTGAATACGTCGGTGTACGTCTCGCGGCTTGCCTCGCCGTTGCGGTTGTTGATTTCGGAGGCGTGCGAGTGATAGTCCTTATAGTCCTTGCTCTTGTTCTGGTACGAGAAGTTGGCGTTGAGGAACAGACCGTCGATGATTTTGAGACGGGCCTTTCCGGTTACCTGCAGACGCTTGAAAGTGGCGCGGCTGCGGTCCTCGTTGATCAGGGTCAGGGGGTTGTAGTTCTGCGAGATCGACATGTCGGAGTACCATGAGCCGTCCTCGTCGCGCACGGGCACAAGGGGCGAATAATAGTACATGGCGTTGTAGACCGACTTGCCGTCGCCGTCGCGGGCCACGCCCCATTCGTTGCGGACGTTGCCGTTGACGCCTATGCCGAGGGTCAGGCGGTCCTTCAGCACCGTGCCCTCCACGTAAGTGCGGGCGGTGAACAGGTTGTTGCCCACACCCTTGATGATACCGTCGCGGGCTATGTAGTTGACCGATGCGGAATAGTTCACGTTCTTGCCGCCGCCGGAGACGGACAGGTTATGGTTGTGGGCGAAACCGGTGCGCTGCACTTCCTTTGCCCAGTTGGTGTCGTAACCCAAGTCGTTGTTTAGGGTGATGTCGTGACGCTGTGCGTAGTCGCGGAGCTGGCTGGCGCTCATCATGTCGTGGTCGTTGGCGACCTTCTCCCAGGAAACATAACCGGAATACACCACATTGGCCTTACCCTGCGCGCCACGCTTGGTGGTGACGATGATAACGCCGTTGGCGGCCTTCGAGCCGTAGATGGCCGTGGCCGATGCGTCGCGCAGCACGTCGATGGACTCGATGTCCTGCGGTGGCACCAGGTTAAGTTCCACGCCCGGAATTCCGTCCACCACATAGAGCGGTTCGGTGGACTGGTTCAGGGTCGAGGCTCCGCGCAGCGTCATGGAGTTTACGCCGCCGTTGGGGTCGGAGTTCTGCACCACGACCAGACCGGGAACCTTGCCCTGCAGCAACTGTCCCGGATCGGTGTACGATCCGACGTTCATGTCCTTGGCGTTGACGGTGGAGATGGAACCTGTCAGGTCCTTGCGCTTCATGGAGCCGTAGCCTACTACCACGACTTCCTCCAGAAGTGCGTTGTCCTCCTTAAGCGTGATTTTCAGGTCATTGCCCTTGACTTTGACGTCAGTCGAGGTATATCCCACATAGGATACGCGCAGCGTGGCGCCCTGCTTGGCCTGGAGTGAGAATTTGCCGTCGATGTCGGTAGCGGTTCCTGTATTTGATCCTGCCACCATCACCGTGGCTCCGATAAGGGGCTCGCTCTTTTCGTCGGTAACGGTTCCGGTGATTGTCTCGTCGGCACGTGCGCCGATGGCAATCATCATGCATGCCGGCAACAGAATGGCGAGCACTATCGCTCGCAGTCCGACATGCAGATACATGAAGTGGTTCCTTTTCTGCATTTTTTTCATGGATGTCAGGTTAACGTCCTTGCGGCACTTGCGTGTCCACAGTCATTATTTCTTTCGCAAAAATATGGAGGAGAGTCGGTTGGTATCAGTTATTATGTGGAGAGTCTTGAGGAGGTTTCGGTATAGGTTTAGATTAGATTAGGCTGCAAATTTAAAAATTTTTTGATAAACCGCGCAAGGGAATTAGCATAAATTAACAATAATTCACACTCTCCAAAATGCAATAAATCACGCAATTATGGCTAAAATACTGATTATAAGTGTATTTGAAACACTATAAAATTTTAAGATTTGACAGGCAGGAACGCGAAAACGACGGCGGCGATGAGGCATAGGAAGGCCACGAGGTGATTCCAGTGGAACTTCTGACCCTGGAACAGGAACATGGCGATGACGGTGAATACGGTCAGGGTGATCACCTCCTGGATGATCTTAAGCTGGAACAGGCTGAAGGGGCCGCCGTTGCCTTCGAATCCGATGCGGTTGGCGGGAATCATGAAGCAGTATTCGGCCAGGGCGATGCCCCATGAGAACAGGATGACGGCATACAGGGGCCAGTTGCCTGACACGCCGGCCTGCTGGAGGCGCAGGTGGCCGTACCAGGCCAGGGTCATGAAGATGTTGGATACAATCAGCAGAAGGATTGTGACTACTATCAGTTTCATATCATGTTTCGGTAACATTCCTTAGATTCCGTTACTATTGGGCGCGGCTCGGAGAGCCTGCGCTACTATATCTTGATGTAGATGCGTTTGCGGTAGAGGGGATAGGCCACGGCAGCCACGAACAGGCAGAGCGACACCGAATAGCAGGCGGACGCCATGTATGGATCGTGGATGACGGAGAGGAAGGCGTTGTAGATCGCATCGCCAGCACCGGTCGAGCCGAGCACGGCACTCAGGGCTTCGGCCAATACGTACAGGAACAGCGGGTTGACGCCGAACCACTCGAAGAACCGGAACTCGGTATGGTACCCCTTCTTGTCGATGAAATATGAGAGAGTGGCGAGCAGCATGGCCGCGATGCCGCAGCAGACCACGGCGTAGCTGGGCGACCAGATGCGTTTGTTGAGCGGGAGGGGTATGGATATCAGCAGGCCTCCGATAATCATGGTGGTGCCGAACACATAGAGCCACAGCAGTTTGGAGTCGAGACTGCGGCGCTGTTTCAGGACGTATCCGCAGCAGAAGCCGATGACGGTGTGCGCCACGGCCGGGATGGTGGACAGAATGCCTTCGGGGTCTACGGGACGGCGTGTATACAGGAAATCGGGCGAAAGCAGGAACCGGTCGACAACCGTATTGACATTCGAGGTGTCATTGTTGTATCCGTGGAACTCAATCAGCAATGCGCCGTACACAGCGAGCAGCACCGCGGCCACCACAGCCATCTGTCTGAGAGACAGCCAGAGAGCTAACAGCGACACGATGCAGTAACAGAGCGCGATGCGCGTCAGAACCCCAGTGAGGCGCAGATGCCCGAAGTCAAGCCACGCCCCCTCGTAACATACATTGTCGAACCAATGCAAAGCCCAGCATATCAGCAGAATCACGGCTGTACGTTTGAATATCTTGCCGAACAACGGGCCGGACGGTCTGAACTGACTCTTGGACAGCGACAGATAGGTGGTGACACCCATTATGAACAGGAAAAAGGGAAACACGAGGTCGCAGAGAGTCAGGCCGTTCCAGTCGCTGTGCTGCAGCTGTGCATAGCTTTCGGGGCCGCCGGCGTTGTTCACCACTATCATAAGGGCAATGGTCATGCCGCGCATCACGTCAAGTGCCGCGATGCGCCTGCCCGATGTCTTGGCCTTCACTGTTGTTGTACCCGCTTTCTTCATGCGTCGGAGGTTGATGTTCGAAAATTTTTGTCAAAGTTCGTAATAATTTTTTAAATTTGCATTATAAACTACCTTAAATCCATGGAACAAGCCGGCATATTTCTTAAATCCCGAATCGTCACGTGTGTTCTGACAAGTCTGATATTTGTCAACAATGCATTGAGCCAAAGTCTGTTGGACTATGTCGACACGCGCGTTGGCAGCGCGTATGCGGAGACTAAGACGGCGGGGAAGTTCGGCAAAGGCTCGGAGGAACACGGCCAGACGGTTCCGGCGGTCGGCGTGCCGCACGGCATGAATATGTGGACGCCTCAGACCCGCGACACCGAGAAAAAGTGCGTGGCGCCATATTATTATGCCGACGAGCTCTTCGGGGGCTTCCGTAACTCGCACTGGGTGAACGGTGGCTGCACGCAGGATTACGGCAGCGTGACCCTAAGCGGACTGTACGGCGATCTGCGCACGTCGCCCGAACGACGGGGAACGCGCATGGACAAAGACAGCGAGACCGCCCGTCCCGATTATTACAACGTCACGCTTCCTGACGAGGGAATGCAGGCCGAGGTCACGGGCCTGTCACGGGCCGGCATGTTCAGATTAACATACACGCAAGCCGGCACGGGGCATATCGTGGTGTATCCCAATTCCGACGAAGGCGAGGCGACAGTGGAGTATGATCCGGCGAAACGTGAGATAAGGGCGTCAAACCCCGTGCATCGCATCTATCAGGGCTGGGGGGAGCGGGCCGGTTTCACGGGTTATTATGTGGCGCGCCTGCCTGAAAACCTGGAGATTACGGAATGGGGAACATTCCGAGGCGATACCATCAACAAAGGAAAGCAAAGCATATCCGCTATGCCGCGCATCGGTGTGTATGTCAGCTACAAGGTGAAGAAGGGTGACAAGGTCACTGTTAAGGCCGGAAGCTCGTTTACCGGCATGGACGCTGCCGTCAGGAACATGGAGGGCGAATTAGGAGACTGCGATTTCGATGGGATACGTGCCCTGTCGGCGGCCGCATGGCAGGAACGGCTCGGCAAGATCCGCACGGAAGGGGGCGACTTCGACGCCAACGCCAAGCTGTACGGCGCATTATACCGCGCCTCGCTGCTGCCCAGAGTCTACAACGACCTTGACGGCGCCTACCCCTCGTTCGCGACAGGCACTCCGATACGATATATGGAGCCCGGGCATGATTACTACGACGATTTCAGCATGTGGGACACCTACCGCGCGTTGCATCCGTTGTTGAACATCATTGACCCGCGCCGAAGCGGCGACATGATGCAGTCATTAGTGCTGAAGGCCGAGCAGGGAGGCTGGATGCCGATATTTCCCTGCTGGAACAGTTACACCGCCGCCATGATAGGCGACCACTGCGCCGTGGTGTTGGCGGATGCGGCGGTAAAGGGGATTAAGGGATTTGACATTGACAGCGCGTATAAATACTTGCGTAAGAATGCCTTCGAGAGTCCGGAATCTTTCGATGACTATAAGAACGGCATGGGACGGCGCGCCCTGAAATCGTACTTGAAATATGGCTACATACCGGTTGAAGACCCTGTCGCCGAGGCGTTTCATGACGACGAACAGTCGTCGCGCACATTGGAATACGCTTTTGACGACTATGCTTTAGCGCAGATAGCAAAGAAACTCGGGAATCAGAAAGATTATAAGAAACTGATGCGCCGCAGCCAGAACTGGCGCAACGTGATGGACCGGAAGTCGGGATATGCCAACGGACGTCACGCAAACGGAAAATTCGTAGCCGGCACGGACCCGTTCACCTTCAACGACGCGTTCACGGAGGGTGCGCCGTGTCATTACACATGGTATGTGCCGCACGATGTGGCGGGACTTATAGACCTGATGGGAGGCAACGAAAAATTCACGGCCAAACTTGACTCCATGTTCAGTCAAGGCCGTTACTGGCACGGCAACGAACCGTGCCACCAGATACCATACATGTTCGATGCCGCCGGACGTTGGGATCTGACGCAGAAATATGTGCGCCACATCATGGACACGGAATACATGGCCACGCCCGGCGGACTGTCCGGCAACGACGACGCCGGCCAGATGTCCGCCTGGTACGTGTTCTCGGCATTGGGCTTCTACCCCGTGGCACCGTCTACGCCTTGCTATTACATAGGAGTTCCGGCCTTTGATTCGATCACGCTTGACGCCGGCGGCAAGCTGCTGAATATCCGAAGGAAGGGTGCGGACGGAGGCGTGTGCAACAAGGTGACGTATAACGGAAAACCTCTGAATGACTTCAGGTTAAGCCATGACCGGCTGATTAACGGCGGGACTCTGCTGTTTGAATGACCCGGCGGACATCGTCGATTGTGCCGTTGAACGGCCCTTTGGCCGCTAATTTGATGGTACACATGGCGGCGGCGAAACTGCCAGCCTCACGGTAGGACGCGCCTTTCTGCCTCATATAGAGGTATCCGGCCATATATGTGTCGCCGCAACCTGTGGCGTCGATAACCTCGGTGGGAAGATAAGCCGGAATTTCGTGGAACGTGCCTTCTGCATAGATGAGCGAGCCGCGGTCGCCTAAGGTCAGCAACACTTCCTTCACGCCCCATTCGGCTAACTGTCGTGCGGCCTCATGCGGATCGGACAGACCAGTGAGCACCTCCATTTCAGTCTCGTTGGCTTTGAGAATGTCGATGTAAGGCAGAGCCTCAAGTTTGTCGGCATAATCCACGTGCACCACGTTCTCGCCCCGCACCTCGCGCAGATAGCCCTGCACGTCGACCGACACACGACCTCGCTGCGACAGATATTTAATCACGTCCAGGCTGAAATCGTCGGCCAGCAGGGTGCCGAGGTGGTAGACATCGGCACGCACATCCTTTAAATTTTCTGACAGGAACGGGTCGGCCTTGGCCAGTACGCGCTGGGTGCGGTGGTTCACATCCTCGCCATACTTGTTCTCGAAATACACCGACCTCCGGCTTGGAATCAGCATCACGTCCAGGCCGTCGGTACGCAGCTCATCAACCATATACTCGTCGTCCGGACCTACGGATGTGATCAGCCGGAAACCGTTATGGTCGAAGCTGCGCAGCGCCTTGGCGAAATAGTAGGCCGTTCCGCCCGGCATGTGCGCCGTGAACTTCGGCGTGATTATCTTGTCATGGGTGATATGACCCAGACAGCAGAGCGTGGCGGGAAAAAGATGTATGTTGGATTCGTTTGAAGACATGATTTATTCTGAAACTAAACGGGTCTTGGCCGGTTTTGCCATGCACTCGCGGGCGGCGTAAATCAGCACGAATGCATACCCGGCCGCGGGAATAAGGAACGAGGAAGAGATAGATGCCGTGTCGGCCACGATACCCATAAGGAAAGTGCCGACGGCGCCTCCTATGGGAGTCATCATGCAGAACGACGAGGCAATCTTTACGTCATCGCCGGCCTCGGCGATGGTGATGGCAAAGATGGTGGGGAACATAATGGCCTCGAAGGCATAGCATACGAACACCGCCGCCTTGGAGACGGCCCCGAGGTCCATGGCCACCGTGCAAGCGCCTAATACAGTCATTACGGCGCAGAACAACAGTACCTTTTCGGCCGCGATTTTGCTCATGACGAAGCTCCCTATCACACGCGCCGCCATAAAGAGTGCAAGGGCACCGAATGACAGTATCCGCGCGGCCACGGCGGGGGTAAGCCATCCGTCGTAGGTGGCATAGTTGATGAACAGGGAGTTGATGGATATTTCGGCAATCTCGTAGCAGAACAGCGCGAGGATTCCGAGGCGGAACCGGGGTCGGCTCCAGAGCGCGCGCACCGACTGACCTAACGTGCGCGAAGCTCCCGATGTGGAGGCCGAAGCATCGTCAGTCTTGATTTCGGGCAGGTCCGCGCGTGAGAAGCATACAGCGGCCACCAGCACCACAATGCCGAGGATGGTGTATGGAGTGGCCACGCTTGAATCGGGATCGGAAAAGAGGAATCCGCCCACGAGAGCCGGGGCCACGATGCAGCCCAGGCCGTTGAACGACTGCGCCAGGTTCAGACGGCTGGCCGCCGTCTCCTTGGCTCCGAGTTCGGCCGCGTAAGGGTTGGCCGCCGTCTCCAGCATCGCCAGGCCGCATCCGATGATGAACAGAGCCGTCAAAAACAGCGGGAACGACATAATGGCCGCGCCGGGTATGAACATCAGCGCACCCACTCCGAAGCATATCAGGCCGGTAACCACACCCCGGCGGTAGCCACGGCGAGTTATCATCATGCCCGCCGGAATCGCCATCAGGAAGTAGCCTAAGTAAGTCACCGTCTGGATCATGGTGGACTGGGTGATGGAGATGGATAGTTCCGACTGGAAATGCTTGTTGAGGACGTCAAGGATTGCGCGCGCGAATCCCCACAGGAAGAAGAGCGTGGTGATGAGGGCGAACGGCAACGCGTAACGCTTGCTGATTAATTTGGCTTTCATGATGTCATTCCTGGTTTTGAACCGCATCCGTCGATTCCGGTTTGCGGACCACGCCTTTGGATTTCAGACCGTTGATGGCTATGGTGAGCGGGGTCGGGAACTCCACTACGCGCAGATATTCCGATTCGTGTACGGCCGGCATACTGTCGAATGCCTCCATGTCGATGTATCCGTTGCCGGCCGCCGGGTCGATGGTGAAGTATCCGGTGCCGAATGACGTCAGGTTCTGGAAGAAGTGCGTGCCCTGGCTCGGCTCGATGCGGAAGGAGGGGAGGGCGCATTCCACGATGAGGCGTGCGCCCGCTATCTGCGGCCACTTCACCGGGATGCCTAATGACGGGTCGGAAGTGCCCCAGCGTCCCGGCCCGATCAGGATGTAAGGCAGGTCGCGGTCGGACAGTTCCTTGTTGATAGCTGCCACTTCGCCCGCGATGTCGTTGGTACGCAGGGAATTGAACGCAGACTGCTTGACATACACCAGATGCTTCACATTGTCCATGATGCCGTGGCCCAAGGCAGCGTCGCTGCGGAGCAACAGCTTCTCGTCGGGAACGGATATGATTGAATTGTCCAGCATCTCCTTGCGGTCGACGATGGGGCGGATCTGCAGCCAGTAGACGGTGCCGATACGTCCCTGACGGTCGGGCGTCGGGTTGATGTTGCCGGCGAACTCTATCTCCACCGGGCGGCCCATCTCGTAGGCTCCGGTGCTGAGCATGAACGAACAGATGGGAGCCAGGGGAAACTTGTCGTGTTTCAGTATGTTGGCGAACGTCAGTACCTTGCGTCCGGGACCACGGTCGGTGTCGCGCAGGTATCCGTCATGAAAATCGTAGGTGGACACCATATACTTGAGGGCGCCGGCCTTGAAGGCGTCGTTGACGGCTATTTTCGATATGTTGAAATTGTTGTCGGTGGTGAAGTCAGAGGGGTTTACCTGTCCCGGATGCAGCCCGTAGAGGAAAGTCTGGGTGTCGCGCAGAGCGTTCTCGAGTGTTGACGTGGCCATGACATGGTCGGGATGTGCCGGCGACACGCGCAGGGCCTTGCCACCTTCCACGATGTATTCGCCCAGTCCCGCGGCCAGTTCCACCACGCCCTCCTCGCTCTTCTCGGCGCCGACGGGGTAATAGTTCAGGCTGCGTCCCACACCCGAGAAACTGGGGTAATAGAAGCCGTCATGGTCGTTGCCGGCCACTTCCTGCAGTATTACGGCCATCTTCTCCTGGTCTATGACGTTGCTTGTGGCGTTCATGTAAGCCTTGCTGTCGGCATAGAACACCGAGGCGTACACCGCCTTGACGGCAGAACAGAGCATGTTGAGCCGCGCCTCTGTATCCTCCAGATAGGGAATCATGTAGGTGGAATAGATGCCGGCGAAAGGCTGGTAATGGGAATCCTCGAGCAGCGACGAACTGCGCACCGCGATGGGCCGGTGCACCACGTCGAAGAACGCCCCTAAGTCCGCCTTAATCGATTCGGGCAGCGACGCCTTCATGAACGCTTCAAGAATCTCCTGGTCCGAGGCGTCGGACAGAGCCGTGTCATACAGCGCGTTGCTCTCCATGAACTCGTCGAAGATGCCGGTGCATACCACCAGCGTGTGCGGGATGGTGATCTGAACGCCGTCGAAGCTGTCGCACTCGGGATGCCGCTTTATTATCTGGTCGATGAAGGCGAGTCCACGCCCTTTGCCTCCCATGGATCCCTGGCCGATGCGGGCGAAGTTGCTGTAGTCGTCGTAATTGTTGCGGTCGAATTCCGCCACGACGCCGCGGTTCTTCATACGGCGGTAGCGCACTATGCACTCGAACACAAGCTTGCGTACCATCGGCTCATCCTCGATGTCGGAGAAGACATGAGTCTTGAGCACCTCGGCTATCGGGAAGAGGGCACGGGAGTAGAGCCAGCGGCTGATGAAATTCTGCTGGCAGTAGTACAGCAGGAGGTCGGAGGGAATCTCGAAGATTCCGTTCTGCAAGTCCTTGAGGTTGCGGATGCGCATCATCTCGCGTCCTTCCCCCTTGTATCGTACTATGAAGTCGCCGAACCCGAAGTCGGCGAGAACCGCCTGCCGCAGTTTCTGCGGCAGCGTCTTGCTGTTCTTGTCAAGGAAGGTATATCCGGCGTCCTCGGCCTCCTTTCGGTTTTCGGCCTCCTGGCTCTCCATTATGACCGGTACGTACGGATTGCGGCTGTGCAGGAATTCGGCCAGCTTCATGCCGGCGTGCGGATCCTTCTCGCCGTCGACGGGAAACCTGGCGTCGGTGACGAGTCCCAGGATATGGTCGCCGTATTTCTCGATCAGAGCCGAAGCCTCTTCGTAGTCGCGGGCCAGCAGCACCTTGCTGCGGCCGCGCATACGCAGCGACGCCTCGTGGCTGTTCAGGGCCTCGGTGCTGTTCTCCTTGCTCTGTATCAGCAGGAACTTGAACAGATACGGCAGTATCGAGCTGTAGAAACGGATGGAGTCCTCGACCAGGAGAATGGCCTGTACGCCGACTTCGAGGATGTCGTGCTCGGCGTTCATCTTGTCCTCTATCAGCTTGATGATGGCCAGGATCAGGTCGACGTTGCCCAGCCAGGAGAACACATAGTCCACTCCGCGCAGGTCCTCGTTGGCTATGCGCCGGCGCACCTCCTTGCTGAAGGGGGTAAGCACCACGAAAGGTATGTCGGGGTATTGCTCGTCGATGGTGACGGCCTCGCGGAACGTCTCGCTGATGTCCACGCCAGGCATGGCTATAATCATGTCATAGGGCTTGTCGGCGAGTTCCCGCTTCGCCTCGTCGTAATTGGCCACGACTGTGAAACGGGGCGGCGACGACAGGTTGAGCGACACATACTCGTTATATACCTGCTCCTCGATTCGGCCGTCCTCCTCCAGCCCGAAGGCATCGTAAGGCGTGGCCACAAGCAGGACATTGAAGATGCGTTTCTGCATTAAAGTCTGAAAAGCCGTATCTTTGAGATACAGCTTTCCCAACATGGTATCGTCCACCTGTTTCATGACAGCGTAAAGTATCAGCCCTCTTTCTGACTTTCAAGGAAAGCCGCGAGAGCATCGGGCATCGAACGGTGTTCGGCCGACGGGGCTGCGATGTCAGCCTTCAGGCCGGCGTCCTCTATGGCCTGGATGGTCTTGGGGCCGAAACCGCCGATGGCTATATGGTCCTTCTTCTGGTCGAAGTCGGGGAAGTTCTTCTTCAGTGCGTCGATACCGTTGGGCGAGAAGAAGATCATCAGGTCATAGTCTGTGTCCTCGCCGGGCTGGAAGTCGTTGCTCACGGTGCGGAACATCACGGTCTTGGTGACGTCCAGCTTGTGGTCCTCCAGTATGGAGGAATCCTCGTTGTGCACGTCGGCCACGGGGAACAGGAACTTCTCCTTCTTGTTCTTGTCCATGGCGGCGAGCAGCTGGTCGTCGCGTAGCTTGCCGGTGGCGCCGAACGATATCTTGCGCTTGCGGTAGACGATATATTTCTGAAGATATAGAGCTATGGCCTCGGTGGTGCAGAAATATCTCATGGTGTCGGGCACCTTGAAACGGGATTCCTCGGAGAGGCGGAAATAGTTGTCGATAGCCGTGCGCGAAGTGAAGATGACCGCAGTATAGTCGGCCAGGTTGATCTTGGACTGGCGGAATTCTTTGGCCGTAAGGCCTTCGGTCTTGATAAAGGGCCGGAACACCACATCGACGCCGTATTTTGTGGCAATGTCGAAATAGGGCGATTTATCACCGGCTGGACGGGGTTGTGATACCAGAATCTTCTTTATTTTCATAGCCAAATAGTACAAACCTCGAGGGTCAAAACGTATGTGAGGAGCAGCGGTACAATTTCTAAACTGCAAAGGTAGTACAAAAAAAGCAACAAAGATGCAAAACCGCTGAAAAAAATGCGAAAACCTTTAAAAATGAACAATATTTTGCCCAAAAACAACACGGAAGCGGCGCAAATGAGCAGAATTGATGTCCATTGTGGCCACACCAGTACCATGAGCGCGAGGGGGAAAAAAGCCACGGCTTCGAGAGCGTTTGCCGCGGCTGCGCCGCGTACCCAGGATCCCGTCTGGACCGTATCGGTGAAGACGTTTCCGACCACCCAGTAGGCCAGGAGCATGACGGCATTGTAGGCCACGCACATTCCGGCGCAGAGGGCTATGCCCTGGGCCGCGTCGCCACTTATGGAAAAACTGTACCAGGGTATGTCGGGAGTAAGCATTAGCACCGACTTCCAGAGCAACACTCCGGCCGAGGCACACCACAACAGGTTCATGAGCACCAGGAAGGAAGTCTCGCGAGCCGTCTCGTCAAACACGTTGTGGCGTTCGCGCGTGTCGAGCAGGTCGTTGATGGTGGCGCCCCAGCACCGCGAGTTGTTGTGAAGCCTGAACGCTACAAGACAGAACATCAGGGCCATGGCCAGATACACCCACGACAGGTTGTCGGGCCGGGGCTGTGGTGGCGCGGCCATAGGCACGGGGGGCTGCAGTACGATGCCGTCGAGGGTCTGCCCCGCCGGTACGCTGTCGGGTCCGAAGCCCGGCAACCAGGGTGGTGTGACTGCCATAGTCAAAGCCATTGCTGCTGTTTATACCAGTCCAGTGCCTTGGCCACTCCCTCCTGTAACGAGGTGGTGGCCGTGAAGCCGAACTCGCGCGTGGCCTTGTCGGTCGATACGGTCCAGTTGCGTTGCTTCATTATACGGTATTTGTCGCTGTTCAACGTAGAGGGCTTGTTGCGCGCCACGCCGATCTTCTCGGCCACGGCGCAGACGGCGCGCACGGCCCACAGCGGCATACGCATCGGCATCACGAACCGCTTGCCCATCTCGCGCATGGCGATGTGCCGGAATTCCTTCTGCGAGTATGCGCGCGGCTCCGAGATGTCGTAGACAGATTCCGTCGGGGCGTTCTCCAGCGCCATGAACACGGCGCGTGCCAGGTCCTCGACATATATGAATGTCAGGAGCTGGCGCCTGTAGCCTACCGAGAAATCGAATCCCTTGGCCAGCGACTTGAACATCAGGTAATAATCCATGTCGCGGGGGCCGTATATTCCAGTAGGTCGGAATATGATGTAGGGCAGCCCTTCGGACTGCAGCCATATCTCGGCCTTGAGCTTGGAGGCGCCGTAACGAGTGTCGGGACGTGGAATCATATCCTCGTTGAACGGGGTGTAATGCTTCTCGTCGCCCTTGCCCATGGCCGACAGACTGCTCATGTACAGAAATTTGTCGGGCACCATGCCGGTGCGCTTCAGTGCGTTGGTGAAGTCGCGCAGGTACGTGTAGTTGATGCGCGAGAAATCGGCGTAGGTCTTCACCTTGGTGGCGCCGAGGTTATAGACTATATAGTCCCACTTACCTTCGGGCATGGCCTGACGCAATGACTCATCGAGTGTTTCCGGCTTGTCGTAGTCGAACACCGCGAACTTGATGTCGATGTCGCTTAGATACTGACGTGACGTGGATTTTCGTACGCCGGCCCATACCTGGTATCCGCAGCGCAGCGCCACGGAGACCAGAAAGCCACCGACAAAACCGCCGGCTCCCACTATCAGCACTTTCTTTAATGAATTATCCTGGGTCATTTCTATACTTTTCAAAGCAGGCGAAATTCATATCCCTGGGCAATGAGCCATTCCAGAGCCTTTGGAAGGGCCTCCTGCAGGCGTGGCCAGCTTTTGAGCGAGTCGTGGAACACGATGACGGAGCCGTCGCGTGCGAAGAGCTTTACGTTGCGCACCACGTCCTGCGCCCGCATCCATTTGGAATAGTCGCGTGTGACGAGGTCGAACATCACGACGCGGAACTGTTCGTGGAGCGCCCATGTCTGTCTTGGACGCAACCATCCGTGCGGAGGACGGAACAGGTCGCTGTCTATATATTGCCGGGCCTCGGCCACATCTCGCAGGTAGCTGCGGCGCGTCAGGCGGAATCCGCTGACGTGATGCATGGTGTGGTTGCCTATGCGGTGTCCACGGCGCACCACTTCCTCGTAAACCTCCGGATGCTTGCGCACGTTGTCGCCCACCATAAAGAAGGTGGCCTTGATGTCGTAACGATCCAGAACGTCGAGCACCCAGGGCGTGACCTCGGGGATGGGGCCGTCGTCGAAGGTGAGGTACACCGCGTGCTGGTGCCCGGGTTCGTGACGCCTGAACAGCCCTCCGGGGACCGTAAGGCGGAAGCATATCGGGGGACGTTCTATCAGCATGGTCTGTGCATCAGGTCGTAGGGGTTGGCGGTCAGGCTTCGGTCAGTGGTCAGGATGCGGTCAGGGATGATTGCGGTTATACTCCTCGAACACACGTTTGCTGCGGGCCATGTCCACCTTCTGAATGTCGGGGTTGGCTTCGATGCTTTCGCGCGGGACGCCCATCTGTACGTACTGTTCGATCGCGCCATAGAATATGGAGTCGAGGTCGCGCGAATCCTGCGGCGCAGCGGCATAACCCTCGGGCGAGAGTCCCTGTACGCCGGCCACGATGCGGGCCACTTCGGCCAGCTCGGCCACATAGTCGTCTACCGACGCCGAGCCTCCGGCATCGACCGATTCGTAGCCACCGGCTCCGTATACCTGATCATAGTATTTTCGGAGCATGTCGGCGGTGTAGCCGGTGGACTTCAGCAGATTGTCAACCCATTTCATGTCGCCGCCGTATTGCTTGTACAACTCTATGAAGCGGGAATACTGATAGGGCATCAGCCTGGATTCGGGCGTCAGCGAGGCGTTGCCGAATTTGACCGCAATCATGGCGCTGTAACGCAGGTACTGGGCCATGCGGGTCATCTGGTTGCGGAGCATGTCGAGGGCGCGCTTGGTGAGTTGAGGATTCTTCATCTTCTCGCCGAGTGTGCCGTATATCTCGGGCATGGTCAGTGCTAATGTGACGTTATAGGGCGACGTGCTCTCAGGCAGGTTCTTCTCTATCATGTCGGCCACCTTGAGTGCCTCGGGATATTTGCCTTCCTCTATCAGCTGCAATGCCACGTCCATCATCGACGTGCGCGTGGACAGCAGCATGCGGCGTGCGGTCTCGTCGAAGTACGGCGCCTTGTCCTTGGTGTCGGCTCCACCCCAGCGGTATTTCTTTGTCACCACGTCGTAAGCCCTGTCGGTGCGTGCCGGGAGACCGGGCTGCAGCGTGGGCACGAGCTGGTGGGTCATGCCGGTGGAGACGAGATAGTCGGACAGGCCGAGGTGATATTCATTACCGACGGTGGAGCACCAGTATATGGGACGCGGCCATCCGTCTGCGGCGTTTGTGGCGATGATGTCGAGCATCATTAGCTCGCCCAGGCTGATGTAGCCCTTGCCGCGTACGGCGTCGGCTTTGCCCAGGTCTATCACGATCTCGTTCACTATCTTGGACGAATCGGCGGGAGCCACGAGGCCACGGGCCACCACAGCCTTTTTGTCTACGGGTATTGTCACCACCGAGCTTGGCAGCGACGGATAGCCGTAGTCGGGATCGGCCTGCGGGTTGGCGTAGAGATTCTTGAGGCTCTGCAGCAGGTCGGCGGGAGCAGTCTCGCGACCCGGCACGGTCACGTCGAGCTTGCCGTAGGCGTAGTCGGAGGGCTGTGCCGTGAAGTGAACGGGCTTGGCCGTATAGCTCTGCTGGCGCATCTGGTTGGCATACCAGTCGGATGCAAGGTAGCTGAGGTTGATTATCTTGACATCGGGACGCACGCCCTCCACCTCCTGGGCGTACCATAGCGGGAAGGTATCATTGTCGCCGTTGCAGAACACGATGGCGTTCGGCTCGAGGCTTTCAAGATAGTTTATCGCGAAGTCGCGGGCGGCGTATCGTCCGCTGCGGTCGTGGTCGTCCCATGTCTGCGACACCATCTGCAACGGTATCACGAGGCCGATGACGCAGGCCGCGAGGGCCGGATACAGCTCGCTGTTCTTATCTTTCTTCTTGTCGGCGTGCATGACCTTGCGCAGTATGCTCCACAGCGCCGCCACACCCATGCCGATCCAGATGGCGAAGGCGTAGAAGCTGCCGGCAAATGCGTAGTCACGCTCGCGCGGCTGCATAGGCGGCTGGTTCAGGTAAAGCACGATGGCGATGCCGGTCATGAAGAACAGGAAGAACACCACCCAGAACTGCTCGATGCCCCTGCGGTCGGAGAATGCCTGCCACAGCAAGCCGATCAGACCCAACAGCAGCGGCAGCATGTAGTAGACGTTGTGTCCCTTGTTGTTCTTGCCTAAGTCGTCGGGCAGCAGGTTCTGGTCGCCGAGACGGTGGTTGTCCCACGCGGGGATTCCCGTAATCCAGTTGCCGGCGTCAAGTTCGCCCTGCTGGTTGAGCACGTCGTTCTGGCGGCCGGCGAAGTTCCACATAAAGTAACGCCAGTACATGTGGTTGAGCTGGTAGTTCAGGAAATATTCGAAGTTCTGCCCGTATGTGGGACGGTATGCCACGCGGCCGGGATACTGCACGAATCCGGTGACGGGGTTGATGTACGGCTGTCCCTGATAGTCAGGCTCCGGTATCAGCTCGCCCGACTCGCGGTCGATGGCGTGCAGTTCCTTGAGGTTTGAAGATGTGGTGTCCAGCGTCACCCAGTTGGGATAGTAGGCGCGGTGCATACGGCTGTAGATGCGCGGGAACAGCATGTTAAGCTCCGGGTTCATCTTGTATTCCCCCTTATAGTCGCGCTTCACGTAATAGTCGCCCTCACGCTGTGCCAGGGCCTGGTTGTCGGCCTGTTCGCCGGTGTTGAGGAATCCTTCCGGCGACTGGGGCACTGCGTCCTTGACGCCCTTGGCGTACATGGGCTTACCTTTCTCAACAATCTGGCGGAAGTCGTACATGTTGATGAGCAGGGGCTTGCCGTCCTGGTCGTATTGCAGTGTGTCGATGTACGAGCCGGTGGCCTCGCGCATGGTGCCGGAGTAGAGCGTTTCGCCATACAGCAGCGGGTTCTCGCCGTATTGCTCGCGGTTCAGGTATGAAGCCAGGTCGAACACGTTGTCCGGCGAGTTCTGGTTCATCGGGGTGTCGGCCGTGGAACGTATCAGTATCAGCGCATAGCTGGAGTAACCGATGAATATCACGGTCATCGACCACATGATCACATTGAGCACGCGGACGTTAAGCGGACGGAAATATGGGAGCCAGAGATAAGCGGCGAGGCACAGCGTCAGGATGATGCCTAACCACCAGCCGGAACCCATGAAGAATGTGCCGGTGCAGATCACTGCGAGCAGGAACGACAGCTTCAACATGTCGGGCGAGTTCTGACGACGCAGTTCCATAAGGGCCCAGATAAAGAGGGCCGCCATTATGATGACGTAAGCCAGAGCACCGCTATTGAAGCTCATGCCGATGCCGTTGACGAACAGCAGTTCAAGCTGCTGGGCCATCTTGATGAAGCCGGGCACCATTCCGAACAGCACGACGCCGACGATGACGAAGCTGACAAACAACGCTATCAATGCACGAGACGCGCTGAGGTTCTCCCAGCGGCGGAATACGTAGACCAGCACGATGGCCGGGATGCACAGCAGGTTCAGCAGGTGTACGGCCACGCTGACGCCGATGATGTATGCTATGAGTATCAGATAACGGTCGGAACGGGGCTGGTCGGCATGGTCTTCCCATTTGAGAATCAGCCAGAACACCAGCGCGGTGCAGAACGAGGAGAAGGCGTATACCTCGCCCTCGACGGCCGAGAACCAGAACGTGTCGGACCATGTGTAGGCCAATGCGCCCACGACTCCCGAGCCCATGATGATCAGATACTTGGCCAGACTGATCTCGTGAGTGTCGTGATCCTTGACGATGAGGCGCCGCACCAGGTGGGTGATGGTCCAGAACAGCAGCAGGATGGTCAGCGCGGAGAGCAGACCGCTCATGGCGTTCACCATGACCGAGACGGACTGAGCGTCAGGCGCGAAGTTCGAGAAGAAACGCGCCGTAAGCATGAAGATGGGGTTGCCCGGCGGGTGACCGATTTCCAGCTTGTCGGCCTGGATTATGAACTCTCCGCAGTCCCAGTAGCTTGCGGTAGGCTCCAGGGTCAGCCAATATGTGGCGAGAGCGATGATGAATACCGCCCATCCCGTGATATTGTTGACCAGCTTGTACTTGCTTGTTATCATTGTAAACTTGCTTGCAAATAAACAATCAGGGGTGTGTCAGTCGAAACTGTTTAGCCTTAAACTGTTTCTAATCCCGATTACCGAACTGATTCAGCAGTAAATCAATTCAATTTGCAAAATTACCAAATATTCGGCATATCCACAAAAAATAAAGATTTTTGGACACAAAATGACATAAAATAAGGAGTCCGGCGCAGTGTCCGGACTCCTTTGGTGCGTGAATGTAAGCTAAAATCCAAACTTACACCTCGTCACTCTGACTTATGACTTAGTCACTATGACCTATGACTTGTTACTTGGCTTCGAAGGCGAAGACGATGGTGCGGTCGTAGGTCTGGCCGGGGGCGAGGGACTGCGAAGGGAAGTGGGGCTTGTTGGGAGCGTCGGGGAATCCCTGCATCTCGATGGCTACGCCGTCATAGTCCTCGTAGCTGCGGCCGCTCTTGTTCTTGGGCGAGCCGGCCAGCCAGTTGCCGGTGTAAATCTGCACGCCGGGCTGGTCGGAGCTGACGCGGAGCGTACGGCCCGATTTGTCGGACTTCAGCACCACGGCGTCCTCTATCATCTTGCCCGGTTCCCAGCCGCGCATCACCCAGCAGTGGTCGTAGCCCTTGCCGATGTGCAGAGGCTCGTAGTCGGCCTTCAGATCCTTGCCTATCTTCTTGAATGTCCTGAAGTCCATGGGTGTGTCGGCCACGGGAGCGATCTCGCCTGTCGGAACCTCGGTGGGATCCGTGATAAGGAATTCGTCGGCCTTGATCTGCATCTCCTGGTCGCCGATGAAACCGGCGTCTGCGCCGTCCAGGTTCCAGTAGGCGTGGTTGGTAATGTTGATGACGGTGGGGCGGTCGGTTGTGGCGTGGAACTTAAGCGTCAGAACGTTGTCCTCGCTCCAGATGTATGTGGCGGTGATGTCGAGGTTGCCGGGATAATGCTCCTCGCCGTCCTTGGCATGGTACGAGAACTCGATGCCGTCGGGCAGTTCGCGGGCCTGCCATATCCGGTTCATGAAACCCTCGGGGCCGCCGTGCAGCGCGTTGGGACCGTTGTTGATGTTCAGCTGATAGGTGACGCCGTCCACCTCCAGGTGGCCGTCGCCGATACGGTTGGCGTAACGGCCGGGGCATTTGCCCAGACAGGGACCGTCGGCCATGTAGTCGGCCGGGTCGGCGTAAGCCAGTGCAACCTCGTCAATCTTGCCGTCCTTGTCGGGAACGGCAACGCCGGTGATGCCGGCGCCAAGGGTGGAAAGCTCCACCCAGGCTCCGGATTCGTTCTCAAGCCTATATACCGTTATCTCTCCTTGGGCCGAGGGATACTTCTTGCTTGTGATTTTCATTGCTTACTCAACTTTGCGGGCGCCGTCGCTGATGACCACGTCGTAAACCTTGGGTTCGTGGCCGTAAGCCTCGTTGAAACGCTTCTTGGCCTCCTTGATGAAGTTGTCGTGCAGCGCGTTGGGCACCAGGTTGATGGTGCAGCCGCCGAAACCGCCGCCCATGATGCGCGAACCGGTCACGCCCATTTCCTTGGCCACGTCGTTGAGGAAGTCCAGCTCCTCGCAGCTTACCTCATAGTCCTTGGAGAGTCCGGCGTGAGTCTCGTACATCTTCTTGCCGACAGTCTCGTAGTCTCCCTTCTCCAGAGCGTCGCAGACAGCCAGGACGCGGTCCTTCTCCTCGATGACGAACTTGGCGCGGAAGTAGTCCTCGGCCGTGATATCGCTCTTGACGCCGTTCAGATCCTCCATGGTGGCGTCGCGCAGGGTCTCGAGGCCCAGCTGCTTGGCCACGCGCTCGCAGCTTTCGCGGCGCTTGTTGTAGGGGGAATCCTTCAGCTCGTGCTTAACGCGCGAGTCAACCAGCACCAGCTGATACTCCTTGGGATTGAAGGGGAAATATTCATACTCCATCGAGCGGCAGTCCAGGCGCATCAGGTTGCCCTCGCGGCCGAATACGCTGGCGAACTGGTCCATGATGCCGCAGTTCACGCCGCAGTAGTTGTGCTCGGTGCTCTGACCGATGCGGGCCAGGTCGAACTTGCTGATGGAATTGTCGTTGAACATGTCGTTCAGGGCGAAAGCGAAGCAGCTTTCCAGAGCGGCCGACGAGCTGAGGCCTGCGCCTAAGGGTACATTACCTGCGAACACGGCGTCGAAGCACTCGACCTTGCCACCGCGCTTCTGTATCTCGCGGGCCACGCCGAACACGTAGCGTGCCCAGCTCTCCTTCGGAGCGTCTTCCTCCTTGAGGCCGAACTCGGTGTACTCGTCCAGGTCCATGGAATATACGCGGCACTTCTCCAGTCCGTTGGGACGAAGCTCGGCCATGATGCCCTTGTCGATGGCGCCCGGGAACACGAAGCCGCCGTTATAGTCGGTGTGCTCGCCGATCAGGTTGATACGTCCTGCGGATGCGTACACTGTGCCATCCACGCCAAAGCGATTCTTGAACGCCTTGGAAATCTTTTCTTTCATTTCCTCCATGGGATTAGTCTTTTTTAGGCATCGTTCCTTAAAAAATATATACGCCAGGGTCGCAGATGTACCTCAGATTTAGACTTGCAGACACAGGAGCATAGCGGGCTATGTGGCTGGGTCAAAAGGCTTAAGATGAGGTGTAGCTGCGAGTCTTAGGTAATATTTCTTTCGGACATACCTATTATTAATAGATTATTGTTAACAAAGTTCTGTTCTTTTGTGCCTTGACCGGTGTCTTTTCGGTTAATTTTGTCGCTTTCTTCGGTCACAGCCTCGAGGCTGCTCCCTCATCAATCGGCAAAATTACCTCGAAAATCCACCGCCCTGGCGTATACATTTTTTAAGGAACGATGCCTTAGTTATGATGTTAGTTAGTAATTATACTGCTTATTTCACTGGGATTGTGATTGATGCGGGCTTCAGACCCTTGGCCGTGACCTTGAGGGTGACGCTGCCAGGCTTGTCGCCGCTCTGCACTATTGCCGTGGCCGCGCCGCTGAACAGGTCCATTTCCGGGAGGTGGAACAGGCGGAGCGACGTCGGGTCGCCGTTGGCCGTGGCGCGGAACTTGCCGTCGCCCGTCACCTTGAACTTAACGGCGCGTTCGTCGGTGGGTACCTCCACACCGTTCTTGTCCACAACCTTGACGGTGATATATGCCAGGTCCTCGCCGTTGGCGTCAAGACTTGTGCGGTTGGACGAGAGGACTATGCGGTCGGCCTTTCCGGCGGTGCGAACGGTCTGCTCGCCGGTCTTGTTGCCGTTCCTGTCGTAAGCCACTACCTTCACCTCGCCCGGCTCGTAGACGGTCTCGTTCCACATCAGGCGGTAACGGTGCATGTTGGTGGAGTCGTTTTTCTCCCTCATGCCCTGGCTCTTGCCGTTGATGAACAGCTCGGCCTTGGGCGAATCGGTGTAGACGAACACCGGCGTGACCTGACCTTCACGACCGGGCCATGTCCAGTGAGGCAGGATGTGAAGGGTCTTGTCCTTCTCGTTCCACTTGGAGCGGTAGAGCCAGAAGCGGTCCTTGGGAAGCGACGCGAGGTCGAAGATGCCGAAGTATGAGCTGTGCGAGGGCCACGCATCGGTGTCGTAGGGGGAGGGTTCGCCCAAGTAGTCGAAGCCTGTCCATACGAACTGGCCCATGTCGTTGGGTATGGTGTCGGCGGCGGCCATGTCATCGTCGGGGATGTTGCTCCACGAGCAATATTCCACGTCGTATCCATTGCTCTGGTTGCCCGGACGCGTCACGTCGTACGCTTTCTTGACCGGGAAGTAATACTTGCCGCGCGAGGAAACCGTGGAAGTCGTTTCGCTGCCGAGTATGAAATTCTGCGGGAGTTTTGGGAGAGCCTGCTGATATTTGTGTACGCGGTAGTTGAAGCCCGGGATGTCGAGGGCGGCGGCGAAGCCGTTGTTGACCACGGCATCCACCTGGTCCATACCGCAGGTGACGGGGCGTGTCGGGTCCTCGCGGTGCACGATGTCCTGCAGGAACATCAGCTCCTTCAGGCCGTCGGGAGCCCACTGGCTGGGCACCTCGTTGCCGATGCTCCACATCACCACGGCCGGGCTGTTGCGGTAGGCGTGCACCATGTTGACCACGTCACGCTCGGCCCATTCGTTGAAGATGGTGCCGTAACCGTTGGCGCTCTTGGGACGGAAGCCCCAGTCGTCGAAAGGTTCGATCATGAGCATCAGGCCCATTTCCTCGCAAAGCTCCACCAGCTCAGGGGCCGGCATGTTGTGCGACGTGCGCACCGCATTGGCCCCCATGTCCTTAAGAAGCTCTAACTGATGGCGCAGGGCCGAATTGTTGATGGCCGCGCCCAGAGGGCCGAGGTCGTGATGGTTGTTGACGCCCTTGAACTGAATCTTCTCGCCGTTCAGGAAGAATCCCTCGCCGTTGCGGGCCTCGATGCTGCGGATGCCGAAGCGGGTGGTGTAGGTGTCCTGCACCTTGCCGTCTACGCTTACCTTGGTCTCGGCGGTGTATAGGGCCGGATTCTCCGGACTCCAGAGCGAGGGACGGTCCACCACGAAGTTCTGTGTCGGGGTGGCGCCGGGGTAGATCTTGTATGCGTGGGTGTCGGAAGCCACTTCCTTGCCCTCCTGATTGCGGAGGATGGTGGAGAGTGTCACTTCCTGACCCTTGGTCACGCCTTCGATGTCGTATTTGATGCGTACGGTGGCGTAATCCTTGCTTACGTAGGGAGTGGTGAGGTATGTGCCCCAGACGGGGATATGTACTTTGGAGGTCTCGATGAGATGGACGTTACGGTACAGGCCTGCTCCGGGATACCAGCGCGAGCTGCGGGGCATGTTCTCGAGGCTGACTTCCACCACGTTGTCGCCCGGCATGGCCACGCCGTCCAGGTTGGCGGTGAAGGTATTGTAGCCGTATGGCCAGTATGCCACCTGACGGCCGTTGACCTTGACCTTCGCATGGCTCATGGCGCCGTCAAACTTCAGGGTCAGCGATTTGCCGGCGGTGTCGGGGATGTTTACGACGGTCTTGTACCAGCCTTTGCCCACGTAGGGGAGACCTCCGGTGCGGCCGGTCTTCCAGGTCTCCTCGGTTTCTCCGTTCTGTTCCACGGCCACTTTCTGGAGGTCGTATTTGCGGTCGAAGGGACCGTAGATGGCCCAGTCGTGAGGCACGGTGACGTGCTGCCAGGATGTCGAGTCTTTGGAAAATTCCCAGTCGGTGATGCGCCGGGAATTACGGACGGATGAGTCGGCGGCCGTCGCCGATGCTGCGGTGCCAAGGACGGCCAGCAGGCCTGCGCCAAGCGTGAGTATGAAGTTAAGATGCATTTGTTAGATTCTCGGGTTATAAGTATCGCCGCACCGCAATGTGCGAATCCGGATTTGCATCAAATCCGGACTTCATCGCGGCGCCGCCATGAGTTTCGATACAAATTTAATACCGATTCCCTTAAAATGCAATAGCTATAACATTTTTTATGAGCAATGACGCCTTTCTGAAACAAACTTTGACGAAAACGGTCTCATTTATGACGAAAACGGCATAGCCCGGGAGGAATAAATAAAGGGCGTTCCGGTGAGTGGAACGCCCTTCTGAATCAATCAGGTTGTGAATAAACCTCTGTATCTTGAGCCAAGTCGTGTCTTGACTTGTCCGTGTTTTTAGAATGTGTAGTACAGACCGATGTCGAGGTGGTTGGAGTTGAAGTTGAAGCCGCCGTATTCGGCTTCGCCACCAGCCTTGGCATTGTCGTTGGCACCATGATATCCGAGGAATCCGAGGTGCGATACGATTGAGAAGTGGTCGGTGATGTTGATGGCGATACCTGGTTTGATGCCGATTTCGTATGTAGTGGCAGTGTAGGTGTCGTCACCGTCGCTGGTAGAACCGATTCCGAAGCCCACCGAACCGTCAAGGAACAGGGCGATCAGGTCGTTGCTGGTGCGGAAATATGTGAAGCGGGCGTAGGGATTGATCGAGAACATGTTAAGGTTGAGGTCCTCGCCGGCATAGTTGCGGTAGGTATAACCTAATGTACCGCCGATGCCCCACTTGTCGTTGAAGCTATAACCCAGCTCAGGCTTGATGGTGAACTCGTTGGTGGTTGCATCCCTGTCAGAACGGTGCATGAAGCCTACTGCTCCGCCGAGATAGAAATCTCCGGCCTGGGCTGTGCTGCAGATGGCGGCCACGGCCAGCATCACTGTTGTAATAATCTTCTTCATAAAGTATGTGTGTTTGTTATGGTCCCTGAGACAGGGACTTTGGGTTATTTATTCGGGTTATTAACTCATGTCTGATACTTAAACAACGCTAAAGGTTAAATATTGTTTACAAACATTGCGATATGTGCATAAAATGGGCGAATCGGCGCCAAAAGTGCCGAAAGGACCAAAAAAGAGGCATGTCCGGAATACAAATGGGAGAAAAGAGCCTTATCGGAACTGGTTTATTTCGGGCATGTACTCGAAGCCGGCGTCGGCGAGGGTGCGGAGAAGCTCGGATTTGTCGAAGCCTTCGGCGGCGCAGAGTTCGTCGAGGTCCGGGTACCGGTCGCGCAGCATGGTGTTGATGCGGCTGAAAAGAATGAATGGATCCATGGGAATTGGGGTTTAAATTAAAGGCGTTGGAGCTGCGCTCCAAAACGGAACGGCTCCGCGAGGGAGGAGGGAGGAGCAGAGCTCCTGACGGGGACGGCTCCGCGACACGGGGACGGCTCCGCGAGAGAGGAGTGAGGAGCGGAGCTCCTGACGGGGACGGCTCCGCGACATGGAAACGGCTCCGCGAGGATGCAGGATAATAAAGAGGATGCAGGATAATAAAAATGCGGGACAGGTCCCGCATTTTTATTGTCTGAAAGTTGAGGCTGCTGTTACTTCAGGCCGAGCTTGGCTTTCACGGCAGCGGTGATGTCCTCGACGGGGGCTGCGTGGTAGTAGGTCATCTGGGGTGCGAGGTCCTGGATCAGGGAGTAGTTACCCTCTTTGCCGACTGCCTCGATGGCGGTGCGGATCTTCTGCACGATGGGGCTCATCAGCTCCTGCTGCATCTTGGCGAGGTCCTGCTGGGCGCTCTGCTCGAAGGCGGCCATCTTCTGCTGATAGTCGTTGAGCTCGCGGGTCTTGCGGTCCTTGATGGCCTGAAGCTCGTCGGGTTTCATGGCCTGGTATTCGTCGTAGAGACGTTTCATCTCCTCGCCGAGCTTCTGGTACTCGGTCTCGTATTTCTTGGAAGCGTCTGCAAGTTTGGTTTCGGCCTGAGAACGCTCGGGCATAACCTGTACAATCGAGGCCACGTCAACAAGACCGATCTTGATGGTCTGGGCCTTGGCTCCTACAAACGGGATGGCCAGTGCAATGGCCAGCGTCAGAATGATTTTCTTGAACATTATGATTTAATTTATTTTAGTTTCAATTTCAGTGGCGCGGAATCAGACCTTAATTCTGATTCAGTCCGTGATTCTGCCGGTGCGGGCGGCGGTGGCGACAGGCTTTCGGCAGCGGGCCATGAGGCCGGGATGCGTGCAAACCGAGCGCGACCGCAAAGATACGCAAATTATTTGGAATAGCCAAGTTTTGCGAGCACGTCATTGCTGACGTCGATGCGTGGAGAGGCGAATACGATGCTTTGTGAGCTTGCGCGGTCAAAGATGGTCTGGTATCCTTTTTCCTCAGCCACTGCCTTGACGGCGTTGTACACATCTTCCTGAATGGGCTTCATCAGTGACTGACGCTTCTTGTAGAGTTCGCCTTCGGGTCCGAAGTATTTGTAGCGGAGATCCTTCGCCTCGTTTTCCTTAGTGACGATCTCTTCCTCGCGTTTCTTTTTCTGCTCGTCGGTGAGGAACACCATGTCGGCCTCGTAGTTCTTGTACATGGTCTCGGCCTCCTTGGCCACGGCGTTCACTTCCTTCTCCCAGCGCTGCGACACCTGGTTGAGCTGTTCGTTGGCCATTTCGTAGGCGGGAACGTTGCGGAGTATATATTGCATGTCGACCAGGGCGAACTTCTGGGCGAAACTGCCGAGGCAGGTGGCTGCCACGATTCCGAGGGCTATTGCTAATTTCTTCATAATGGTCTGTGTTATCTGAGTTTTGTACTATTGACGCCGTGGGGCGTCAATAGTTTAACAATATTCAGTTAAAGAAAGTTAAGGCATCCGGGTGCTATATTGACCGGTGTCATACCTGCGGTATCGGTTAGGAGATTAAAATTCCTGGCCGAGCACGAAGTGGATCTGGCTTCCGCCGCGTGTGCCCCATACCTTGTCGAAACCGTAAGCCCAGTCGATACCGAGGAATCCGAGCACTGACAGGTATACGCGGGCGCCGACACCGGCCGAGCGCTTGAGGTCGAACGGATTGAATGCCTTGGCGGTGGTCCAGCAGTTACCGGCCTCGGCGAAGGCGATGGCGTAGATGGTGGTGGAGGGCTGGAGCAGGAACGGGAAGTGGAGCTCGAAGGTGTATTTGGCGTAGGCGTAACCTTCGCTGCGGCTCGGGGTGAACTGACCGTTCTCGTAACCGCGCATGGCCACGGTCTCCGTGGCGTAAGTGTAGCCACCCGACATTCCGTCGCCTCCGAAGTAGTAGGTCTCGAACGGCGTCCTGAGGTGCTTGGTCCACGAGCCGATGATACCGAAGTCCGCGCGGGTCATGAACACGAGTGTCCATTTGCCGTCGGGATCGGTGAGCGGGGTGAAAGTCTTGGACTTGAACGTGAGTTTCCAGTAGTCGAGCCAGCGGTACATCTGCGAGGTGGCATCCTGGCGCTGATCGGCGCTCAGGTTGGAGTCAGTGGACATCTCGGCGAGCTTCGCCCAGTTCTTTTTGCCGAACAGGTTGGCCGGCGGGGTGCAGGTGAAGTTCAGGTTGAACGACGAACCGCGGCGCGTATAGATGGGGTTGTCGATACTGGTGCGGCTCAGGTTGAGGCCTAAGGTGAAGGCGTTGGAGGTACCGTTCTGGAAGACGGGGCTGATGTAGTACCAGTCCTTGAGGTAATACCAGCGGTAGGAGAGCATGGCCTGGAACTGGAAGTAGTCGTCGGGCCAGGAGAGGCGCGTACCGAAACCTACGCTGACGCCTGCGGTCTGCAGCACCTTGTTGGGGTCGTATGCGTCCTGGTAGTAATCGTAATTGTTGTTGTAGTTATATCCGTAGCCGCCGTAGTAATATGCGTACTGCGAGGCGTTGGCCCAGCGCTTGGAATAGAAGTCGCTGTTGATACCGGTAGAGCGGGAGTAGTCGGCCGATATGGAGAGGGAGTTGGGGCGGCTTCCACCAATCCATGGATCGAAGAACGATATTCCGTAGCTCTGGTAGTACTTGGCGTTGGTCTGTGCGGATATGGAGAATGTCTGGCCGTCGCCGCGCGGGATGATGCCCTTGTAGGCCGACGGATTGAACAGGTTCTTCATCGAGAAGTTGGAGAATGAGAGAGCGAGCTGTCCGGTGATACCTGTCTGGCCCCATCCGAAAGAAAGCTGCACCTTATCGTTGGCCTTTGACTCGAGGTTGAACACGATGTCTACTGTACCGTCGCTTTCGTTAGGCTCAGGACGGATGTCCATGTTCTCGGGGTTGAAGTGGCCGCCGGCAGCGATTTCGCGGGCGGAACGCATCAGGTCGGACTTGCTGAACAGCTCGCCCGGGCGCACGCGCAGCTCGCGGCGGATCACCTTCTCGTACAGCTGGTCGTTACCGTTGATGACGACGCGGTTGATGCGTGCCTGCGGACCCTCGATGACGCGCATCTGCAGCGCGATGGAGTCTCCGTGTATCTGCTCCTCGATGGGCACCAGGTTGAAGAACAGGTATCCGTTGTCGGTATAGAGCGACGATACTGCGTCCTCATCCTCGTTGGTGCGCTTGTTCAGCATCTTCTGGTTGTAGACGTCGCCCGGGTACATGCCCAGTACGGCATTCAGCGTCTCGGTGGGGTACACTGTGTTGCCTACCCAGTCGATGGCGGAGATGTAGTATTTCTTGCCCTCGTCAACGTCAAGGAACACGTCTACCGTCTTGTCGTCGTACTTGGCCACCGAGTCGTGCACTATCTTTGCGTCGCGGTATCCCAGCTCGTTGTATTTGTCGATGATGCGCTGCTTGTCGTCCTCATAGTCCGATTCTACGAACTTCTTCTGGCTGAACAGCTTGAGGATGTCGTTCTTCTCGGTGGTCTTCTTCATGGCGCGCTTGATCTTGCGGTCGGACATCACCTGGTTGCCGTCGATATAGATCTTATGCACCTTGACCTTGGCGTTTTTCTGAATCACGAACGTAAGGATGGAGTGGTTCTCCTTCGACAGGTCGTTAGACTGGCGGATATTTACCGATACGTTCTTGAAGCCTTTCTTCTCGTAGTAATTCTCCACGATCTGCTTGGCGCGGTTGATGATGTTGGGCGTAAGCTGCTGGCCCTCGACCATGGAGAGGCGTTCCAGAATGTCCTTCTTCTCGCTGCCCTTGGTGCCCTCGAACTTGATTTCGGAGAGGCGGGGCTGCTGCTGAAGTTCGATGTCGAGCCACACCTTGTCGCCGGCGATCTTGTCGACATTGATTCGTACCTTGGAATAAAGTCCCTGTCGCCAGAAACGGCGTACGGCATCCGTGATTTCCTGGCCCGGAATTTCGATTTTGTCGCCTATTGACAGGCCTGAGTAGCCGATGACCACGTAGTCGTCGGCGGTCTTGAGGCCCGAAGTGCGTATTCCCGCTATTTCGTATGTCTTGGGGAGCGGGGAATAGATTATCTCCGGGTTATATATGGTATCGACGGGTACCTCGGGCTGAATGGGCAGCTCAAGCAGATCCTGGGCGCTGCCGTAGGGTACGGCGGCGACAACGGTTAAAAGCAACGTGAAGAAACGAGCAATATGGCGTATATTCATCATTCTTGGGTAGCTGATCGTTGAACTTGGTCGGAAGTTTTGCCGAAACGACGTTCGCGGTTAGTATAATGTATGAGAGCCTGTTCGAAGTCGGCCTCGCTGAAATCGGGCCATAGAACAGGGGTGAAATAGAGTTCGGAGTAGGCAATCTGCCATAGGAGGAAATTGGAGATGCGCTGTTCGCCGCCCGTGCGTATCAGCAGGTCGGGGTCGGGCATTCCGGCTGTGGAGAGACGGGCGTCGATGTCGGCGTCCGAGATGGATTCGGGATCGAGGGTGCCTTCTGCGGCGAGTTCCGCAATTTCCCTGACGGCGCGGGTTATCTCCCAGCGCGAGGAATAGCTGAGGCACAGGTTCAGGTTCAGGCCGTCGCACTGCGCGGTGAGGTCGCGGCCCTCGAACAGATTGAGCCGCACCGGCTCGGGCAGGCGGTCGATGTCGCCCAGCAGGTTGATGTGCACGTTGTTGTCGCGCAACTCGGGGGCTTCGCGCAGGATGGTCTCGCCTATGAGGTGCATCAGAACGTCCACCTCCTCGGCGGGGCGGTTCCAGTTCTCGGTGCTGAAGGCATAGAGGGTTAGGTGCTTGATGCCGAGGTCGGAGGCGTAACGGGTGATGCGGTTCACGGAGTTGACGCCCTCGGAGTGGCCCGTGGTGCGGGTCTGCAGGCGCTGCCGGGCCCAGCGGCCGTTGCCGTCCATGATGATGGCTACGTGCTGCGGCAGTTTGTCGGGCGCGATGCCCGGGATGGTTCGTTTGGGTGTCATCTGCGTGTGTTATTTATACATTTTTCTTGGTGTGTGGTAATTGCAGGCCGCGCAGCGTTTGCTGAATTCGTAGCTTACGGTGAATGTCAGGGTGGAATACCAGTCGGTGTTCTTCATGAACGCCGATTTGATGCCCTGAGGGTCGTCGAGAAGGGGGCCGTCGAGTTTGTCGGTGAAGGTCTTCTTCATCAGGAATTCGAGACCGAGGTTCCATCGGCGCGAAGGCTTGTACTTGAAGCCGACGCCGAGCGGGATGGTGAACGCCGCGCTCGATTTGCCGCTTGCGGTGAATGCCGTGAGACTTACGCCGGCGGTGATGTAGGGGGTCCAGCGCTTTAGCTTGCGGTAGGTCTCGCCCATGCCGTAATTGAAGAAATGGAACTCGACACTTTCGCCTATTTCATAGAAAGTAGTGGAAAACTTGTAGTTCTCGTGCGTGGGGAATACATCATCCATCTGAGCGGAATTACCCCTGAGACCGCCTACATAGAAGTTGGTCTTGAAGTTGAAGCGGGGATTCCAGATGTAGCGGAACAGGACCTCGGCGTTCCAGGAGGGGTTGCGCCACAGGTTGGCGTTGTTGGCGTCGCCGAGATAACCGGTCATGCCGATACCGCCGCCTATGTCGAAGCGGTAGTCTTCCTGTGCGCGCAGGGCCATGGGGCACGACGCGGCCGACAGCAAGAGAAATATGGCTATGACCTTCCGCATTTATCAGATTATGGGGGTGAAAGTGAGGCGGTTCAGCACGCCGCGCCAGATGGTGTCATAGAGTTTGCCGTCGGGCCCGTAGCCTCCGATCAGATATATGTACGGGCATTCCCAGGTGATGATGCCTCCTTCAACCTGCCAGGGGATACGCTGCTGTCTGGATGCGCGGAAGGAGGTGGACCAGTTGTCGGACAGGTCGGCGTCGAGAGTGGAGGAGACCACGATGTTGTCGCAGCCCCACATGGCGGGGATGCAGTCGGGCAGCTGGAGCGAAGTCTTGCCCAGACGCCAGCTAACTCCGTTGTCGTACGAGATATAGACGTTACGGTTGATGGAGTTGTCGGCCTTGCGGCCTCCTATCAGCATCCATACGCGGAATTCCTCGTCGCCGGTGTTCTGGATGTTGCGGCGGTAATAGTAGTACGGGATGATGGACGCCTGTTCCATGGCGTCGATGTCGCCGTCGTTGAGACATATCCATTCGGCGCCGTCGAACGCCCATGTGGCGGGGCTGAGCTTGCCGTCGGTCTTGACGCCGCCCATGAAGAAGGCCACAGGCGACAGTGTCCATTTATTCTGAAGCGTCACGAAATTGGAGAAGCCGTTCACGGGGAATTCCACGGGGAGTTCCTTTTCGTTGAGGTTCAGGAGGGGATACTGGGCGAACATGCGTCTGTCGCCGTCCATGCGTATTCCCACTATTGTTTCCAGATAGGAGCCGATTACGTTTTCCCAGGTCTGGCCTGTAGATGTCCATGTGGCTGACCGGTCGGAACTTTGCCAAAGTTCTCCGGACTCGGAAAGAAGGTATATGTTGCCGCCGGCCACGGAAAGGGATTCGATTCGCGGAGTGAACGGCAGATGGGCGGGGCCGGATTCGCAATTCTCCTGGAAGGCGTCGTCGGAGCGGGCGAAAGTAAGGGCACCGTCAGCCTCGCGTATCAGCGAGAGGGCCATGTCGTTGTCGAGCAGAATCGTTTTCTGGGCCACCGGGCCGGGCCGCAGGGATGGAAGCCTACGCACGTTGGCCTCGTCCCAGCGCAGGGAGTCGGCGTATTCCTTGTGCACGTTGAGACGTACCTGATACTCTTTCTGCATGTCGCCGTACTTGAGCAGCAGACGAACGCGGCCGGTGTAGTCGATGGAGTCGCCGGGATTCTTCTTATAGTCCACGGACCCCGTGCGTGTCGTGCCGCCGTCCATGATGACCAGCACCGAGTCCACCGCCGAGTTATAGCTGATGGAGGTGACGAGCTTGGAGACATCCACGCCGGGGCGTATGGAGTCGGCGTTGAAAATGACGCCGTTGTTGAGGTCTATGGAGAAATATGCGGTATCCGAAGCCGTTCCGGATTTCTCCGAAGGATAGCGTACGGAGAATTTTGTGACGGCGAGGGTGCCGTAGTCGACATATACGGAAGTAGTAGAACCGCCCTCGTTACATGATGTCGCGACAAGGGGCAATATGGCGGCTATGAACAAGCCTCGTATGATTGAAAAGAAACGCATTCTATGGTGCTTCTTGGTTACAAACTGCAAATTTAGCAAATTTTAGGGATATAATAGCTTAAAAATGGAAATTAATGTTTTTTAAGGGTATGAAGGAGGGGGAGAGGATGAAAAAGAGGCGGGCGCGCCCCCGGAAAGGGGCGCACCCGGAATGGGGGAGTCGAAGCTGCCCCTCCGGTGCAGAACAGAACGGCTCCGCGACTCGGCAGGCAGATCCTTATGCGGGCTTGCGGGCTTCGACCACAGTGATAATGCCATTACTTCGGTTTGGACTCGCAGTAGAGGCAGCGGTAGCTGCCGGGGTTGGCGAGGTCGGGACGGAAGCAGGCGTCTACGTTCTCCACGTTGCTGATGCACTTGGGGTTGGAGCAGACGTGCTGGTTGCGGACCACATCGTCAGGTACGAGCTTATGGGCCGGATTTGTGCCGTTCTGTCCGTTTGCGCTGTTTTGGGCGGCATTTCCGGCGTCGGGCTGCTGCGCCCATTCCAGGAGCTTGAGGATGAGGGCCATGCGGACGTATTTGCCGTTCCGGACCTGGCGGAAGTATGCGGCGCGCGGGTCGGCGTCGACCTCGACCGAAATTTCGTTGACGCGGGGCAGGGGATGCAGGATGCGCATCTCGGGCTTCGCGTCGCGGAGTTTGTCGGGCGTGAGGATGAAGCAGTCCTTGACGCGGTCGTATTCGTCCTGGTCAAGGAAACGCTCCTTCTGCACGCGGGTCATGTACAGCACGTCCAGCTCGGGCATCACCTCCTCCATCGAGTTGACCTCGACGTAGGGGATGCCGTACTTGTCGCACACTTCTTCCTTCATGTAGGCGGGGAGGCGTAGCTGGTCGGGCGCGATGAGCACCACCTTGATGCCCTTATAGCGCGACAAGGCTTTGATGAGCGAGTGGACGGTACGGCCGAAGCGGAGGTCGCCGCAGAAACCGATGGTGAGGTTGTCGAAGCGACCGATCTCGCGGCGGATGGTCAGCAGGTCGGTCAGGGTCTGCGTGGGGTGTGCGTGCGAACCGTCGCCGGCGTTGATGACCGGAGTGGAGGAGTTGATGGCGGCCACAAGGGGCGCGCCCTCCACGGGGTGACGCATGGCGATGATGTCGGCGAAGCAATTGATGACGCGGGTGGTGTCGGCCACGGTCTCGCCCTTGCTTACCGAGGTGTTGTTGGCGTTGCTGAAACCGATGACGTTGCCGCCCAGCTCCATCATGGCCGATGTGAACGACAGGCGCGTGCGCGTCGAAGGTTCGTAGAACAGTGTGGCCAGCTTCTTGCCCTTGCAGGCTTCGGCATACTTGGCCGGGTTGTCGATGATGTCAAGCGCAAGGTCGATGACTTCCTGCAGCTCGTCGGTCGACAGGTCGGTGGGTTCTATTACGTGACGCATGATGTCAGTCTTTAAGCCATTCGGCGGGGTTGGCGATGAACTTGTGCAGCATAGGCACCTGATCGGGCTGGATATAGCCTTCTTCGGCAGCCACCTGCACGAGCGTGCTGAAATTGGAGAGGGAATGGTTCGTGACGTTGGCCTGAGCCAGACGGTCGATGCCCTTCTGCATTCCGTAGGTGAAGATGGAGACCACGCCCAGCACATCGGCACCGGCCTCGCGGAGTGCCTCGACGGTCTCGACGCAGCTGCCGGCCGTTGAGATAAGGTCCTCTATAACAACCACCTTCATGCCCGGGTCAAGACGGCCCTCGATGCGGTTGTTGCGGCCGTGGTCTTTGGCGGCGCCGCGCACATAACCCATGGGGAGGTCAAGGAGATAAGCCGCGATGGCGGCGTGGGCTATTCCAGCCGTGGAGGTGCCCATCAGCGCCTGAGCTTCAGGGTAATACTTGCGGACTGTGTCGGCTATGCCCTGCTCGATGACGCGACGCACCTCGGGATAGCCCAATGTAAGGCGGTTGTCGCAATATACGGGCGACTTGATGCCCGATGCCCAGGTGAAGGGATCGTCGGGGCGAAGGAACACAGCCTTGATGGAGAGAAGAGCTTTTGCTACTTGTTTTTCCATAAAATATATGGTCTGAAAAGTGAATTTTTGAAGTTGTTTCAATTGCCGATGGACCGAAGCATCAGATTCCGGCAAACTCCTTGCGGGCCTTGAGGTAAGCGGCTACGGGGTCGGGAGCGGCGGTGATGGGACGGCCTACGACGATGAAGTCGGAGCCGATTTCACGGGCGCGTTCCGGCGTGGTGACACGCGACTGGTCGTCGGCGCCGGCGTTGGGATAGCGGATGCCGGGAGTCACGGCCAGGAACTCGGGGCCGCAGGCCTCCTTGACTATCGAGGCTTCCAGGGGCGAGCATACCACACCGTCCAGACCGGCTGCCTTGGCGTTCTGAGCGTATTTCGCGATGGTCTCGTTCATGGGGGTGTCGATAAGCAGCTGGTTCTTCAGCGCCTCGGGCGACGTGGAGGTGAGCTGTGTTACGGCGATGAGCAGAGGACGCTTGCGGCCTTCGGGAGTGCCTTCTTCCAGACCTTGCAGACCGGCTGCCATCATTTCGATGGTGCCTCCGGCGTGCACGTTGATCATGTCTATGTCCATGCCGGCCAGAACCTTCATCGATTTTTTGACAGTGTTGGGAATGTCGTGCAGCTTGAGGTCGAGGAAGATGCGGTGTCCGCGCTCGCGCAGGCGGCGCACTATGTCGGGTCCGGCTCCGTAGTAAAGCTCCATGCCTATCTTGACGAAGGGGCGCAGGTCGCCGAACTGTTCCAGGAATTTCAGAGTGGTGTCAGCGTCGGGAAAATCGCACGCTATAATAACGTCTTTGTTCATTGTATGTTGTTGTATGTCAGATTGGTTTGATGGAAGATAGGGAGTCGATGCCGTAGCGTTCCATTGCGGCGGGGAGGTCACGCACCATGTTGTAGCAGGCCATGGGATCGATCAGGTTTGCGGTGCCGACCTCAACGGCCTTGGCGCCTGCCAGCATCATTTCCAGTATGTCGTCAGCCGACATGACGCCGCCGCAACCGATGACGGGTATGTTGACCGCGCGCGATACCTGATAGACCATGCGGAGCGCCATCGGGAACACAGCCGGGCCGGAGAAACCGCCCATCACGTTGGCCACGACGGGGCGCTTGGTCTTGAGGTCGATGCGCATACCCAAGAATGTGTTGGCGCATACCAGACCGTCGGCGCCGGCATCCTCGGCGGCACGGGCCATCTCGACGATGTCGGTCACGTTGGGGCTGAGTTTGACGAACAGCGGTGTCCTGGTGCATTTCTTGACCGCCGAAGTCACCTTTGCGATGTTTTCGGCCGATGTTCCGAACGCCATGCCGCCGCCGTGCACGTTGGGGCAGCTTACGTTCAGCTCCAGGATGTCCACCTGCGGCTGGCCGTCCATGCGGCGGCAGGTCTCGCAGTATTCATCGACAGAGAAGCCGCTGATGTTGGCGATAATCGGGCCATTATATACATTGCGCAGCTTGGGCAGCTCGTCGCTGATCACCTTGTCGACGCCCGGGTTCATGAGACCCACGGAATTGATCATGCCCGATGGGCATTCGGCCACGCGGGGCAGTGGGTTGCCGAAGCGCGGGTCGAGGGTGGTGCCCTTTACCGAGATGGCACCGAGGGTGTTAAGGTCGTAATAGGGAGCCATCACGTAGCCGAAGCCGAAGCAACCGCTGGCCGGGATGACGGGGTTTTTGAGAGTGAGTGAGCCGAGGCTCACCTGCAGGTCGCGGTTCATTCCCATATCAGTTCCTCCTTTCTGAAGACTGGGCCCTTCTTGCACACGCCGGCGGGGCCGTTGGTGGTTTTGATGGCGCAGCATGCGCAGACGCCGAATCCACAGGCCATGCGTGTCTCAAGGCTGAGCTGGCCGGAGATTGGCATGGTGTCGCACAGGGCGCGGAGCATCGGGCTGGGACCGCATGCGTAGAAATAGTCGGCGTCAAGGCCGGCATCCTTGTAGGCGTCGGTAACGAAGCCCTTGGTGCCGAGCGAACCGTCGACGGTGGCCATATACACGGGCAGTCCGAGATCTACGAACAGGTCATGGAGCACGGCGCGTTCCTTAGAGGCGAAACCGAGCACTACGGCAGGCTGGATGCCCTTGTTCATCAGAGTCTTGGCGAGACCGTAAAGAGGCGCTGTGCCTATACCTCCGCCCAACAGCACGGGACGCTCCGACGGAACGGAGATGTCGAAGCCGTTGCCGAGAGGGCAGAGTATGTCGAGTTCCTGCGGGGGCAGCATCTTCGACATTTTCTCGGTGCCTTCGCCCACCACATCGTATGCGAGCAGGATGGTGCTGTCGTCCCAGTCGCAGATGGAGATGGGACGGCGCAGGAAGCAGCCGTCAATGGCTACGTTGACAAACTGGCCGGGCTTGGTGATGCCGGACGTGTCGCCGCGCAGGCGCATCAGCCATGTGGCGCCCGTGAGGTAGCGGTTCTCTATTATCGTGTATTTCATGACTCTGTACTTTCTGAGTAATAATCGTCATTAATGAAAACGCTCTGACCCTGGAAAAAGGTTGCGATGACCTTGCCGTAAAGTTCCAGACCGGCGAAAGGAGTGGCGTGACCCATTGACACGAGCCTGTCGGGGTCAACAGTGAACGGCGTGTTGAAGTCTACTAAAGTGAAGTCGGCGCGTTGCCCCGGCTCCAGACCGCCCTTGATGCCGAAAATGTGGCGCGGATTCCCGGCCATCAGCTCAATCATCCGGCTGAATGAGATCAGACCTGTGCGCACGGCGTAAGTGTAGACGGCAGGAAGCGACAGCTCGATTCCGGTGACGCCCATAGCCGATTTGAGCAGGCCTTTGGCCTTCTCCTCGGCCGAATGGGGAGCGTGGTCGGAGGCGATGCAATCGATGGTGCCGTCCTGTATGCCGCGTATCAGTTCGTCGCGGTCGTCGGCGGCACGGAGCGGAGGATTCATCTTGAATCGCCCCTCGTCCTGCAGGTCGGCGTCGGTGAATACTAAATAGTGGGCGCCGGTCTCGGCGGTGACGTCAACGCCACGTGCCTTGGCGTCGCGTATCAGGCGTACGCTCTCCTTGGTGGAGACGTGGCAGATGTGCAGACGGCAGCAGGTTTCCTCGGCCAGACGTATGTTGCGCTCCACTTCGCGCCATTCGCTTTCGGAGCAGATGCCGGGCAGGCCATGTTCGCAGGCATATTCGCCGTCGTGGATGCAGCCTCCGCGCACCAGTTCCATCACCTCGCAATGCTCGGCCAGGACCTTGCCCGTGCGGGCTATCCCCTTCATGGCCCGGCGCATCACGTCCTCGGATTCAATGCCCGAGCCGTCGTCGCTGAACGCGCAGACGTATGGCGCCAACTCCGGGTAATCGACAGGCTCCTTGCCTATGCGGCCGTGCGTGATGGTGGCGTATGGCAGCACCTCGATTCCGGCGCCACGGTCTATGGCGTCGAGCTGGCGGCGCAGGTTAGGCATGGAGTCGGGAGCAGGCTTGAGGTTCGGCATGGTGCAGACGGTGGTGAAACCGCCCGCAGCCGCAGCCGCCGAACCGGAGGCGACGGTCTCCTTGTACTCGAAGCCGGGTTCGCGGAAGTGCACGTGCACGTCCACCAGGCCGGGGATGGCGGTGAGGCCGCGTCCGTCGAATTCAAGACCGGCCCACGGGCCGACGTGACCGATCTCGCGGATCACGCCGTCCTCCACCACGATGGAGACAGGCTCGCCGTTAGGGTCGCACAGGCGGACGTTTCTGATCAGAGTCTTCATAACCGCTGTGTTAGAATTCCTGCCAGGACTTGATTTCGATTTCCTCCGGCTTTACGGTGAGGAAAGCGTAGATGAACGCCGAAGCGAGTCGGGCGTTGGTTATCAGCGGGATATTGAGGTCTATGGCCGTGCGGCGCACCTTGTATCCGTTCGTGACCTGCGAATCGGAATGGTTTGCCGGGAGGTTGATCACCAGGTCTATCTCATGGTTGTGCAGCAGGTCGAGTGCCTGAGGCTGACCGAGCGAATCGGGCCAGAACACCATGGTGTTGGGAATGCCGTTCTCCGACAGGTGGCGTGATGTGCCCGGCGTGGCGTAGAGGTTGTAGCCGTTTTTGGCCAGCATCTGCGCAGCCTTGAGCATATCGCCTTTCTGCTTGCCGTTGCCGGTGGAGAGGAGGATGTTCTTGCCGGGGATGCGGAGTCCGACAGACAGCATGGAGGTCAGCAATGCCTTGCGGGCGTCGTCGCCGATACAGCCTACCTCGCCGGTGGACACCATGTCGACGCCCAGCTTCGGGTCGGCCTTCTGCAGACGGTTGAACGAGAACTGCGACGCCTTGACGCCTACGTAGTCCAGGTCGAACACGCTCTTGTCGGGACGCTCAACGGGGAGGCCGAGCATGATGCGTGTAGCCAGCTCGATAAGATTTATTTTCAGTACCTTGCTGACGAATGGGAACGAGCGCGAGGCGCGCAGGTTGCACTCTATGACCTTGATGTCGTTCTCGCGGGCCAGGAACTGGATGTTGAACGGGCCGGAGATGTTGAGCTGTTCGGCTATCTTCTTGGAAATCTTTTTGATACGGCGCGCTGTCTCCACATACAGTTTCTGCGGGGGGAACTGTATGGTGGCGTCGCCGGAATGGACGCCGGCGTATTCCACATGCTCGGAGATGGCGTAAGCGATGATCTCGCCGTTGCAGGCCACAGCATCCATCTCCACCTCCTTGGCGTTTTCAAGGAACTGGGAGACAACGACCGGATGACGCTTGGACACGTTTGCCGCCTCGGTGAGGAAGCGTTCCAGCTGGTCGGGGCCGGTGCAGACGTTCATGGCCGCGCCCGAGAGGACGTAGCTGGGACGTACCAGGACGGGGAAACCGACCTTTTCCACAAATTTGTTGATATCCTCCATCGACGTGAGGGCCGACCATTCGGGCTGGTCCACTCCGATGCGGCCGAGCATGGCCGAGAATTTCTCGCGGTCCTCGGCGTTGTCGATGCTTTGGGCCGAGGTTCCGAGCAGATTGATGCCCACGTGGTCCAGACGCATGGCCAGGTTGTTGGGAATCTGGCCGCCGGTGCTGACCACCACGCCGTGAGGCGTTTCCAGGTCGAGGATGTCAAGCACGCGCTCAAACGTAAGCTCGTCGAAATAGAGGCGGTCGCATATATCGTAGTCGGTCGATACGGTCTCGGGGTTGTAGTTGATCATGACGGAACGCCAGCCCTCCTTGCGGATGGTGTTCAGCGCCTGGACGCCGCACCAGTCGAACTCCACCGAGGAACCGATGCGGTAAGCGCCCGAGCCGAGCACTACGACCGACTTGCCGTCGTTCTCGTAGTCGATGTCGTGAGCATCGCCGTTATAGGTGAGGTACAGATAGTTGGTCTGGGCCGGGAACTCGCCTGCCAGGGTGTCGATCTGCTTCACGGCCGGTACGACGCCGAGTTCCTTGCGGCGGTCGCGCACCATGAGTATTGCCTGCTCGATGTCGCAGTCCTTCTCCATTCCGACGGCGCGGGCAATCTGGAAGTCGGAGAATCCCTGTCGCTTGGCGCGCAGCATCAGGTCGCGGTCTATGGCGTCCAGACCCTTGAGCGAGTGCAGCCGGCGGTCGGTGTCGTGTATGTTCTTGAGCTTGTGCAGGAACCACTTGTCTATGCGTGTCAGCTCGTGGATGCGGTCGATGGTGTAACCACGGTCGAAAGCCTTCTCGATCACGAAGATACGCTTGTCGGTGGGAGCCTTGAGGGCCGTATCGACATCATCAAGCACCAGTTCCTTGTTGTCGACGAAACCGTGCATTCCCTGGCCTATCATGCGGAGGCCTTTCTGAATGGCCTCCTCAAAGGTACGTCCGATGGCCATGACCTCGCCGACAGACTTCATGGAGGATTCCAGCTCACGGTTTACGCGGCGGAACTTGCCGAGGTCCCAGCGCGGAATCTTGCAGACCACGTAGTCAAGGGCCGGCTCGAAGAATGCCGTGGTGTCCTTGGTGACGGAGTTGCGTATGTCGAACAGACCGTAGCCGAGGGCAAGTTTGGCGGCCACGAATGCCAGGGGATAGCCGGTGGCTTTGGACGCCAAGGCCGACGAACGCGACAGACGCGCGTTGACCTCGATGACGCGGTAATCCTCGGAATCGGGGCAGAGGGCGAACTGCACGTTGCACTCGCCCACGATGCCTATATGGCGCGCGATGCGGATGGAAAGTTCGCGCAGCTTATGGTATTCGGAATTTGAGAGGGTCTGGGAGGGAGCCACCACGATGCTCTCGCCGGTGTGGATGCCCAGGGGGTCGAAGTTCTCCATGTTGCAGACCGTGATGCAGTTGTCGAAACGGTCGCGCACCACCTCGTACTCGATCTCCTTCCAGCCTTTCAGGCTCTTTTCCACCAGCACCTGCGGCGAGAACGAGAAAGCCTTCTCAGCTAACTTGATCAGTTCGCCCGGGGTGTCGCAGAAACCGGAGCCGAGGCCGCCCAAAGCGTATGCGGCACGCAGGATGACGGGATAACCGAGCCTGGATGCCGCCTCAAGGGCCTGCTCGGTGTTCTCGCAAGCCTCCGACGCGATGGTCTTGACGTTGATTTCGGAAAGTTTCTCCACGAAAATCTCGCGGTCCTCGGTGTCGATGATGGACTGCACGGGAGTGCCGAGCACACGGACGCCGTATTTTTCGAACACGCCGCTATGGTACAGCTCGACGCCGCAGTTCAGGGCCGTCTGACCGCCGAACGCCAGCATGATGCCGTCGGGACGCTCCTTGGCTATGACGCGCTCCACGAAGAAGGGAGTGACGGGGAGGAAATAGATGTGGTCGGCCACGCCCTCGCTGGTCTGCACCGTGGCGATGTTGGGGTTGATCAGCACGGTTTCGATTCCCTCCTCACGCAGGGCTTTCAGGGCCTGGCTGCCCGAATAGTCGAACTCGCCGGCCTCGCCGATCTTCAGCGCGCCCGAACCTAAGACCAGAACTTTCTTGATATCTTTCACTATGGAATTATCTTGAGACATGATGTTAGCAGGTTAGAGGGTTAGAGGGATTTGACTTGGTCGATGAACTCATCGAAAAGAAACTCCGTGTCGACCGGACCGCCGCAGGCCTCGGGGTGGAACTGCACCGAGCGCCAGGGCCTGGAAGTGTGGCGTATGCCCTCGTTCGATCCGTCGTTCATGTTAGTGAACCACGGCGCCCAATCGGCGGGGAGGGTCTTGGCGTCAACGGCGTAACCGTGGTTCTGGCTGGTGACGAAGCAGCGCACGTCGCCTTCCAGACGGGCCGGCTGGTTGTGGCTGCGGTGGCCGTATTTCAGTTTGTAGATGTCGGCGCCGGCGGCTTTGCCAAGGAGCTGATGACCCAGACAGATGCCCATCAGCGGACGCTTCTCGTCGGGGTTGGATATGAATTTGCGTATGTTGTTGACGGTGACCGCACAGGTCTCGGGATTGCCGGGGCCGTTGCTGAGGAACAGCGCGTCGAAATCCAAGGTGTTGAAATCGTAGTCCCAGGGCACGCGGATCACCTCGACGCCACGGTTGGCCAAGCAGCGCACGATGTTGTTCTTGGCGCCGCAGTCCACGAGCACCACACGCTTCAGGCCCTTGCCTTCGTTATAGACCTGCACGTCCTTGGGGCTGACGCGCTCCACGAAATTGATGTCGCCGTAGTCCTCGAAAGCGGGTTCGGGAGTGTCCTCCACCAATATCTTGCCGCGGATCACGCCCTGCTCGCGCAGGTGTTTGGTCAGCGCGCGGGTGTCGATGCCGGTGATGGCGGGCACGCCCTGCGAGGCGAGCCACTGCGACAGGCTGCGTGCCGCGTTCCAGTGCGAGTACTCGTCGCTGTAGTCGCACACCACCATACCGGCGGCGTGGATGCGCTCCGATTCCAGGAAGCGTGCCATTCCGTCGTCGGCCTTGTCGTCGGCCGGTACGCCGTAATTGCCTACCAGAGGATAGGTAAGTGTCATAATCTGGCCGGCATACGAAGGGTCGGTGAGACTCTCGGGATATCCGGTCATGGCGGTGTTGAACACCACCTCGCCCGAAACGCTGGCATCGGCTCCGAAGGAATACCCCTCGTAGCGGGTGCCGTCTTCAAGTATCAGTGTGGCTCTTTTCATGAAGTTATGTTGTTGTGTCAGGCTCTGGGCCTGTCGTTTTTAGTTTTAAAATAGATATTGTCCATATAGGAGATGAATGCCTCGTTGATGCGGCGTACGCCTCCGGGAGTGGGATAGCGGCCCGAGAAGTACCAGTCGCCGGGATGGCCGGGGATGGCGTCGTGCAGGCCGTCGAGGGTCTGGAACACGATGCGTATGTCGGTGGTGACGCCCTCGGGACGCAGCATCTCCACCATCTTGTCGGCTATCTCGGTGTCCGTGAACAGGTCGTACAGTTCGGTGACGTAGTTAGTCATCCGTTCCTTGGGGAGCGACTGCTGCTCCCTGCACTTGCGGTAGATGTCGGTCAGCACGTGTTCCAGGCCACGGTCGCGGGCCAGCTCCACGGCGGCGCGGAATCCGATGAATTCCTCCATGCGGGCCATGTCGATGCCGTAATAGTCGGGGTATTTTACTATGGGGCTGGAGCTTACTATCACGATGCGCCTGGGGTGCAGGCGGTCAAGGATGCGGATTATGGATTCACGCAGCGTGGTACCGCGCACTATGGAGTCGTCGATGATGACGAGATTGTCGGTGTAGGGACGGAGCGAACCGTAAGTGATGTCGTAGACGTGGGCTGCCAGGTCGTTGCGGCTGGCACCTTCGGAGATGAACGTGCGCAGCTTGATGTCCTTGATGGCCACCTTTTCGGAGCGGATGCGGCGCGACAGGATGCGCTCGATGTCGGCGTTGTCCGGCTCATGGCCCAGATTGCGTATGGCCTCGGCCTTCTCGCGGTTCAGGAACTCGTTGAAGCCCTGTACCATGCCGTAGAAAGCCACCTCGGCCGTGTTGGGGATATATGAGAAGACGGTGTTGTCGATGTCATGGTCCACCGCCTCAAGAATCTGAGGCACCAGGTTGATGCCTAATTTCTTGCGTTCGTTGTAGATGTCGGCATCGGAGCCACGCGAGAAGTAGACGCGCTCGAACGAGCATGCGGCATAGTTGCGCGGCGGAATTATCTGCGGAGTCTCAAGCCTGCCGTCGGCGTGGAGCACGATGGCCTGTCCGGGCTTCAGCTCGCGGATCTGCTCGGCACCGACATTGAACGTGGTCTGCAGCACGGGGCGTTCGGAGGTCAGGGAGAATACTTCGGAATCCATGAAGAAGAACGCCGGTCGGATTCCCCAGGGGTCGCGCAGGGCGAAAGCCTCGCCCGAGCCGGTGACTCCGCACACCACATAACCGCCGTCCCAGACGGTGCAACTGGTGCGCAGCACGTTGCCCATGTCAATGTTGTCTTCTATGAAGCGTGTGATGTCGCAGTCGGTAAGTCCCTGCTCCAGCGCCATCTTGAACAGGCGTTCGGATTCGCGGTCCAGACGGTGGCCCAACTGCTCGAGCAGCAGGAACGTGTCGGAGATCATGCGCGGGTGCTGTCCTTTGACGGCGATTTCGCCGAAAATCTCGTCCACGTTGGTCATGTTGAAGTTGGCGCAGATGCACAGGTTCTTGGCGCGCCAGTTGTTGCGTCGCAGGAAAGGATGGACAAAAGAAATGCCGCTTTTCCCCGTGGTGGAATACCGGAGATGACCCATGTAGAGTTCACCGGCGAACGGGAATGAGCGGCTTGCGAGATCGGCGATGTCGGATGAGGCGTCGAGGTCGTCGGGCGACAGACCGTTAGCGGCGGCTTCCTGAGCCAAAGCCTGATTTGCGGCGGCGAAAATGTCCTTGATGGCGTCCACGCCCATGGCGCGTTCCCTGAACATGAATTCCTGCCCCGGCTCGGCGTTGAGTTTGACGCAAGCCAAACCGGCTCCCTCCTGGCCACGGTTGTGCTGTTTCTCCATCAGCAGATAGAGCTTGTTCAGACCGTATCGCCAGGTTCCGTATTTCTGCCGGTAGTGTTCCAGCGGCTTTAGCAGCCTCACCATTGCTACGCCGCATTCATGTTTAAGTTGTTCCATGCTATGATTCGCTTTGCAAAGATAATAAAAAAATGGCACTCCATAAAGAAGTGCCATAAAATTAACTAAGTATCTTCGGATTGCGGGCAATCTCGACAAGGGAGTCGAGGGCCTGCTGGTTCTTGGGCTTGTGGTCGAGGAAGTGGAGCAGCACCCTGTAATGATGCAGGTCGGAGCCTGTGATGTCGATAAGACCTTCCTTCAGGAGCCATTCGGCCTTGGCCCGGGCGGTTTCGCCGTACATGCCTACAAGGGACATGAAATTGGTCTGAAACACTACGCCCCGGTCTTTCCACGTGAGGTAATCGTTCTCGTCCATATACCTGTATCGTTCCGGATGGGCCAGAATGGGTGTAAGGCCTGTGGAGATGATGTTCTGCATCATCTGCTCCATGCCGAACGGGGGATTTACATAGGATGTCTCGACAAGAAGATATTTGCCGTCGGGACCGATTGTCAGCAGGTCGTTGGCCTGAAACCGCTCTTCGAACAGAGAGTCGAGCATGTTTTCGGCCGCCAGCTGAAGCTGTATCGGGCCTTGGTATTCTGCCTGCAGTTCCGCGAAACGGTCGCGCAGGCCCTGAGTGGTGTTGCGGCATTCCTCCATGATGTGGGGGGTGAGCCACACGGACTTGACTCCCAGTTCTTCATATTTTTTCAGAGCGGCGAGTGAATCCTCCATCTTCTGGAATCCGTCGTCCACGCCCGGCAGTATGTGGGAGTGCCAGTCGGTCAGGCCCTGGAACAGACCGCTCTGTTCGAGACTGTTTTTCTTAGTGAATGGCCACATAATCAAAAGTCATTTGTGTAGTATGATGAGCCGTATGTCGCGGCGCGGCTGTTGGCGCCTTCGGTGCCGTTGAGCAGGATGGCCATGCGGCGGAAGCGGCGGTTCCTGTACATTTCGTCGATTTCGGCAACGGCCGCCTTCTCGAGCAGCCCGGCGCGTACCACGAATATGGTCTGGTCCACATATTTCTCAAGTATCTGGGTGTCGACCACGATGTCGATGGGCGGGCAGTCGAGGATTATGTAGTCGTAGAGAGGCGAAGCCTCCTTGATGAACTGGCCGATACGACCGTTGTCAAGCAGTTCGGCGGGGTTCGGAGGCCTGTGGCCGATGGGCATCACGAAGAGACCGGGAGCATCCTTTGATTCCACCACAAGGTCCTGCCATCTGTCGGTGGCTCCGGTCAGGTAGTTGCTCAGACCGTGGTGCGGCATTCCGACAAACTGGGATGCCGAACCGTGGCGCAGGTCGCAGTCCACCAGGAGAGCCTTCTTGCCCTTGACGGCGAACGAGGCACCGATGTTGAAGGTGATGAACGACTTGCCGCTGCCGGGGTTGAACGATGTCATCATTATGACGTTGGATGAGTCGGCGTTCTTCATCATGAAGTCGATGTTGCTGCGCACTATTCGGAACGACTCGTTTATGATGTCGCGGTTTCCGGCCTGAACGATGACGGGCAGTTTCTCCAGCTTCTTTTTCTTCTTGTTGCGGTTCAGACGCCTGGTGAGCCATTCGAATCTCTTCTTGCGTCCGACGAAGGGGATTTCGCCGGCGAATGGCGCCGACATGTCGTCGAGGTCGTGACGCGAGCGGACCTTGTTGTCCATGGCCTCGCGCACGAATATCACGGCTGCGGGAAGCAGGATGGAAATGAGGAACGCGATGGCGAGCACAATTTTCTTTTTGGGCTCGACGGGGCTCGAAGACCCGTAGGGAGGAGTGATTACACGGGTGTTGTCGGCGGTGAATTTACGCGACAGTTCGTTTTCCTCGCGTTTCTGTAGCAGATAGAGGTAAAGTTCCTCCTTGACTTTCTGCTGACGCTCTATGCTGAGCAGGGCCTTGGCCTGCTGGGGGCCCTCTGCGAGGTTGACCTTGACCTTGTTTTTCTGCGCCTCCATGTTGAGCACGGCGCGGCGAGAGGCTTCGACCTGAGCGTTTACGGCCCGGATCACGGCCTCGCGCTGTCCTTTCAGCTGAGCGTCGTAGTCCTGCACCAGAGGATTGTTGGCCGATGTTGAGGCCTCGACGTTGTTGCGTGCCAGCAGGGTCTGGTTGTAGTTGGCTATCTGTACCTCGAGCTGGTTGCTGCCGGTGCCGGTATTGACTGGAATCACCGAATTGGCATTTGCCGGATTCGTGACGTATTCCTTAAGGTACTGCGACATCTGCATCTGGTTTACGGCGGTCATGATCTCGTTATCCAGCTGGGACGACGTGTGCATGTTGAGCTTGGCCGACTCTTCCAGGTCGGGCACCATGGTCCTGGACTTATACGAGAGGATGTTGTTGTCCACTCCTCCGAGCTCGGTTTCGATCACGGCGAGACGTTCGTCGATGAATTCGTTGGTGGCGGCCGAAACCCGGTTCTTGTCCTTGATCCAGTCCTGGTTGTAGATCTCCACCATTGTTGACAGAATTGCTTCGGCCCGGGGAATGTTGGTATTCTTGATGGTGATTTCGATTACATCGGCATCGCGGTCGGCCAGGTCGACGCCGATGTTGCTCTGCAGGCTTTCCACAGTGCCGTGCAGTCCGTTGTGGACCACGCTGTATTTCGTTTCCTTTTTGGGAAGGGCACCGGTAAACTCCGGATTAGGCGTGATGACGACGCGGCCGATGGGGGTCCGTGCCGGGACGCCGAGACGGGCGGATACGACATCCTTGTGTTTCACGGCCTTGCCGGCATCGTTTACCGATACGAAACGCTCCAGCGAGAGGGCTCCCTGCGGGCTGACCGTCATGATGAAATGTCCGTAGCTCTCTTCGTCCAGATCGGGGAACCGGAACAGGTAAGGCTGCGTCGCGCCGAACAGCGAGGTGCCGTGGGGGAACTTGATCTGGTTGACATCCACCTGCAGGTCGAGCTGCTTGGCTACCTGAGTCATCAGGGCCGGCGACTTGAACGTGATTATTTCATTGTATACGTTGGAGCGTACGCGTCCGAGTCCGAAACTGGAGAAAGCGGATGCGATTCCGTCGATTGAATTGCCGCTGTCCTCGTCCTTGATCAGCACCTGTTCGGTGCGCAGGTATACGGGCATCTTGCGGATTACCTTGTAATAGGCGAACCCGCATATCACGATGACGGACACAAGGAACCATATCCACTTGGAGGCGCAGGCTGCAAGATAGTCGCGCAGATTGAATCCCGACTGGAACGTGGCGTCGGATGTTTGTTTGTTTTTAGCCATTTTGTGGGATTACTTTTTGATGAACACGCCGACAGTGGTAGCCAAGGTGGTGAGCAACGAGGCGAGCGACACCCAGAAGCTGATGTTGGTGGCGCTGTTTCCGTTGGCGATTGTCTCGCGTTTGGTCACGTTGTTCGGTTCTACGTATATCACGTCGTCCTGTTCAAGATAGTACGCGGGGGACGACAGGGTCTTGGATGCGTCGGTCAGGTCGATGATGTAAGTGTGAACCTTGCCGTCGATGTTGCGGAGCACCTTTACATTGTCGCGCAGGCCTGTAATCTTGATGTCGCCGGCCAGCGCGAGGGCATCGGTGACGGTCATGTAGTCCTTGTTGAAATCTACGCGGCCCGGGGTAAGCACCTCGCCGAGGACGCTGACGCCGGAGTTGATGAATTCGACTGTTACGGTCGGATCCTTGGCGAGCTCGCGCCCCATGATCTCGCCCTTGATGAATCCGGCTATTTCGGCGCGGGACATGCCTCCGATATGGATGGCGCCCAAAACGGGGAAGTCGATGTCACCTTTGGCGTCGACGGTATATGCGGCGATGCTGTTGGCCGTGGAGACGCCCGGCTCATATTTGTTGATGTGTCCTGCGGCAGCGGTCGACTCGTTGTTACGGACCGAGAAGGCGGGATTGTTGAACAATGCGCTCACTGCGGCATCGCGTGTCTTGACTATGATGATTAGCTTGTCGCCCGGCTTGGCCTTGAATGGCTGCGCCTGCGAGGCGGAGATGATGGCTTCGGGAGTGGCGTCCTGGAAATATGTCACATTTTTCGGAGCGGAACATCCTGCTATGCCTACGGCACACAATATGGCGGCCGCCCCGTATGTAAGACGTTTTCTGATTTCAGTCATTGTTAATTATGTGTTGTCGCGAACAACTTCGTATTCGGAGTCTATACAACTTCGTATTCTATAACAATCAACTCGGAAATTGGCGTTTTATTTTCTAAAGTGTATTGAAATTGCTAATTTTGCAGACCTAAACAAAGAAGAATAAGATGTCAACACAGATAGACAACGGAGGCGTTGTGGCCAATACGTCCAGCGCCCGCAAGGTGACGACTCGCCGTCTGATCGAGATGAAGCAGCGCGGAGAGAAGATTGCTATGCTCACGGCCTACGATTATTCATCGGCGCTGATAGTGGACGGCGCGGGCATAGACGTGATACTGGTGGGCGACTCGGCCAGCAACGTCATGGCAGGTAACGTGACCACCCTGCCGATCACGCTGGACCAGATGATATATCATGCCAAATCGGTGATCAAGGGCACGAAGCGCGCATTAGTGGTGGTGGATATGCCGTTCGGGTCGTATCAGGGCAATTCGAAGGAGGCTCTTGCGTCGGCCATCCGCATCATGAAGGAGAGCCATGCCGAGGCCGTGAAGATGGAAGGGGGCTCGGAGATACGCGAGTCGGTGGAACGCATACTGAGCGCCGGCATTCCGGTGATGGGACACTTAGGTCTGACTCCGCAGAGCATCAACAAGTTCGGCACGTACAACGTGCGCGCCAAGGAGGAGGCCGAGGCCGAGAAACTTGTGGCCGACGCCAAGATGCTGGAGGAGATAGGATGCTTCGCCATCGTGCTTGAGAAGATACCGGCGGCATTGACGGCGCGCGTGGTGAAGGAACTGTCGATACCCATCATAGGTATTGGCGCGGGTCCGGCCGACGGCCAGGTGCTGGTGATGCACGACATGTTAGGCATCAACAAGGGCTTCTCGCCACGTTTCCTGCGTCGTTACGCCGACCTGGCCGGAGTTATGAACAGCGCCATCGGCCGCTACGTGGAGGACGTCAAAAGCACCGACTTCCCCAACGAGTCGGAATCCTACTGAAGCGAGAAGATGATTATGACATTCTGAGGAAGATTATAATGAAAAAGAATCGGCAGCTTGCAAAAGTTGCCGATTCTTTCTATATACAGGATATCGCATATCCTGACTTCGCGTTAGTAATTCTTTCTTTGGGGTTCTTGGGCGTTGCTGTCAACGCACTATGAACTTGCGTCCGGCGCGAATGTAGATGCCCGGGGTGAGTCGGTCGGGATTCACCTGACGGCCGTTGAGGTCGAACACGCGGTTGTCCTCCTGTCTCTTCTGGTTAATGACGTTGTCCATTATGCCCGACGAGCCAATAGAGACTGTCGCTTCTGCCTTCGGGCCATTAGGATAAAACGTCTCGGCAATAATCTTGCAGGTCTTTGTCTCCTCGTTTAACGATTCGTCATCTGTTGAATTGATGGTGACAAGGCCGTTATGGTCGACCGATGCAATTCCAGGATTAGTCGAACTCCAGTAAATGACGGGTATAGAGACGTCAGCCGGTGCAAAAGAGGCAGAGAGTTGGAACGTGTCTCCCTGTTTGCCGTTTAGTGTGGTCATGTTGAGTTCAAGACCGACGGGTTCTTCCATCTGGTTGATATGGGTAAATTTATTCCAGCAATAGCTTGAGTTTTTGTATTTGTCTACGGCATCTTCTCCTAACACATAAAGATTAGTCCAATACTCATAGTATTTGAAAGTTTCGTCGTAGGTAGCTACAGGAGGAGTCTTGGCTGTGATATAAATATTAGCCGAGCTTGTATTGCTGAATGCCCAGCCATCTATAGTCTCCAAACCATTGCCTATAATGATAGTTTTAAGGCGATCGCAAAAGTAGAACGCACCAGCCTCAATAGTCTTGACCGAATTGGGTATGACTATCATATCCAAGTTAGTGTATGCAAATGCGTCGTATCCTATAGAAGTGACTGAATTAGGAATATAAACGGAATGTAAATACTCGCATCGTCTAAATGCATTGTCAGGGATAGCAGTGAGAGAGTTAGGTAATGTTACAGATGACAAAGGACAATAGGTAAATGCATACTTCCCCATGCTTACTATAGTATTGGGAAAGTCGACAGATTGTATATTGCACCCAAAGAATGCATAATCTCCGATTGTTGTTACTCCATCGGGTATCGTAAATGCACCCTCAAAATCACATGGAACACAAATAATTTTGGTTTTATCTTTATTAAAGGCTACTTCATTATCAAATGCAACGTCTTCCGGATTGTAGGGAATGTATGTGGTACCATCTATCCAGGGTACGTTGTCTCCGAGAGAGGAGGGATAGGCAAGCTTAACACCGTCAGTAAAAGCCCTGCAACCCAGTCTTTTTACTGAGGGTGGTACTATAATCGACCTAATATCAGGACAGCTGTAAAACGCACTGTCTCCTATCATTGTCAACGAATTGGCATTGGTTAAATCCACTGATTCAAGCTTGCGGCATTTCCCGAAAGCTAATTTGCCTATGGCAGTGACGGACTCTGGAATTGCAATGGATTTCAATCCAATACATTCACAGAAGGCCAATGGCTTAATAAGAGAAACAGATGTGGGAATCTCTACCGATGTCATGTCAGAACATCCCGTAAAGCCATTCTGGCCTATCTTTATTACAGAATATGACTTGTTTCCATCCTGGGCTATAGCCGGGATCTTTAAACTGCCGGCAACGTTATTACCTGCTGATTCAAGAGAACCGGCCTTAGTCTCGCAAGTTCCCGCACTTTCGTCAAGAACCGTATAGGTGAGAGTCTGGCCTTCGTATTCGTACTGGAAATCGCGAGCCGGTACGGATAATGCCATAATCACTGCGGACATCAATATTAGTATTTTTTTCATAGCGCTTAGTGTTTGATTTGTTTAAAACTATATACCGATTTGTGCGCGAATTCTGTTGTGGAGATTTAGAGATTTGTTAATCGATACAAATTTAGCATTTTGTTATATTATTTCAAAAATATAATGCAAAAAAATGCTATAATTTATAAAAGTGGAGCAAATTGCGGTCGTGTTTTATATTTTACGTATCATTTGCTATAATTACAATCGTTTTCTTCATAGATTATAAATTGTTATTTAAATTGGTGATTAATGTCGGCAAAGTTATATCGAATAAAATCGTAACGCAAGAAAATTTGTGCGAAAAATAGGGCTGTTTGTGCGAAAAATAAGGCTGAAATGAAATTAGTTAGGAAAAATGGCATCTATGAGCTAATTTTGTGATAATAAATCCCTATATGTAAGTACGAAGAATGAGAAATATGAATGTGAAATACATACTCGGATTATTGTTGATTATCCTAATTGCCAGTTGTGACAGGACGCCATTAAATCCTATTTTGGTTGAATTAGAGGAAATGGCGGACACAATGCCCGAGGTCGCGTTGGATTCTCTACATCGCATTTCGAAGGAATACTTATCCAAAGCAGACAATGTGTATTATGACTTTTTATCCGTCAAACTTGCCGACAAAGCAATCATTAATCATACATCAGACAGCGTCATTGTGCCTGTTATTGATTATTATTCAAGCCATGGAACGAAAGAGCGTTATGCGGAGGCATTGTATTATGGAGGAAGGGTATATCATGACATAGGAGACTTCCCCTCAGCCATAAAATATTATGGGAATGCATTGATACATGTTGAAGGAAATAAAGAATCTCTGAAGCTAAAAGGTAATATCGTATCTCAAATGGCAGGTCTGTTCAATTCCATGCGGTTGTTTAATGAAGCGAGGCGATATATAAAGATGTCTCTTGATATTGATAGAGAGTTGAATGATACATTAAATCTTATGTATGATCTGGAAGTGTTGGGTGCTAATTATATAAAAGTAAAAAAATATGATGAAGCAGAAAAAACTTTCCGCCGGGCAATAAGGATTGCCGATAGAAAAGCTCCTTTGGAAGCCATGATGGATTCTGTTTATCTGGCATCGATAAAGAATTATAAGAAGGAGCATGATTCAGCGATTAATCTTATCAGGGGAATACCATGGCGTGTGAATACGATTCTGGATGATGATCAGAAACAGTTCGTATATTCCAATGCATCGGACATATACCGATGCGAGGGTATGCCGGACTCTGCTTACAAGTATGCATTGGAATTGGTTAAGATAAAAGATGCTAAAAATTTGAAGAAAGGTTATGCAATCCTATTGTCAGATGAATTGAAAGATTTGGTTCCGGATGATTCGATTCGCGCATACGTCAGACATTATAAAAATGCTGTGGAGAGCTATATGAACAGCCGGGGCGATGCGAATGCGTTGATTCAGAATACACAGTACAATTACAGTATTGTGGAAAGGGACAAGCAGAAGGCCCTTGAGAAGAAGCGCGTGATAGAACGGTGGCTCGCATTAAGCGTCATCGTGTTGCTGTTGGCAATAATTGGGGTGATATATTACCGCGATAAGTCGAACAGGACTTTGATCAAACTGCGTTCGGCTCTGGACAATTCGCGCGAATTGAGGAAACAATTAGAAGCTGGTGACGCAAAGGGAAAAGACTCCGAATCCGGATCGGGTCCTACATCAGAAGTGGTGCCCGAAGTGACGGCAGAAGTGGCGTCCGAAGTAAAGGACGAAGTGACGGCAGAATACCTGCGCCGGCAACTGATCGACGAGCTGACGGCGGTGTGCGACAGCAAGAAGAAACGGTTGCCTCTTTCGCCGGAAATCGGGAACTCGCGGGCATACGCGGAGTTGCAGAATTATATCAAAGAGAAGCGGGCGATTCCGGATACGAGTCCGTTATGGGGCGAACTGCACTCAGTCATCATAGAGGCATCGCCGAATTTCGACCGGCGTCTGCAGTTGTTGTCACCTGGCAAGATAAAGACGGATGCCTACCGCATAATGTTGCTGATAAAGTGCGGCGTGACGCCGACACAGCTTTGCGTTCTGATAGGCCGAGCCAAGGGAACCCTATCCACTCGCCGCAGGATATTGGGTCTGAAGTTTACCGACAGCGAGATCAGCCCGACCATGTTCGACAACCTGATCTACGCGCTGTAATATTTTCAATAGGAATTTTGTCCTAGTCTGTGCGCGGCTGGGGACAGCCCACGCCACTATTTTTCATTAGGAATTTTGTCTGGGTTAGATGCGCGGCACGGAGTGTCCACGCATCTAACAGCGCCGGGAGTCGGTCATGGAGACTGACTCCCGGCGGGGTGTTATTTGACGGTGCCTGACTTTTTTGTACAAGCCAGTTGGGGTATCATAGTACGATGTTGACGATGCGGTTGGGGACAACGATAATTTTCTTGGGCTGCTTGCCGTCAAGCCATTTGGCGGCGTTGGGGTCGGCGAGTGCGGCCTGCTCCACGGCGCCCTTGTCGGAGCCGGCGGGTACCTCGATGCTGAAGCGCGTCTTGCCGTTGAAGCTGACGGGATATTTCACCGTGTCCTCCACCAGCGCGCTTTCGTCCACTTCGGGCCATGCGGCGTCAACCACGCTGGTGTCGTGGCCCAGACGATGCCAGAACTCCTCGGCGATGTGGGGCGCGAAGGGGGCGATGAGGCGCGTGATGATGTCCATCGCCTGACGGTTGCGCGACTTCATGGACGACAGTTCGTTGACTGCAATCATGAACGCGGATACTGATGTGTTGTACGAGAAATTCTCGATGTCCTGCGTCACCTTCTTTACCAGCTTGTTGACGGTCTTGGCCTCCTGCGGGGTCATGGGGGCGTCGGAAGCGAGGTCGGCGTTGTCGAACAGGCTCCAGAGCTTGCGCAGGAAGCGGTTGACGCCGTCGATGCCGTTTGTGTCCCAGGGCTTGGACTGCTCCACAGGGCCGAGGAACATCTCATACAGGCGCAGCGTGTCGGCGCCGTAACGCTCCACGATGTCGTTGGGGTTAACGACGTTGAACATGGACTTGGACATCTTTTCCACAGCGTAGCCGCATACGTACTTGCCGTTCTCGAGAATGAACTCGGCGTCGGCGAAGTCCGGGCGCCATTTCCTGAACGCCTCGGTGTCGAGCACGTCGTTGTCGACCATGCTGATGTCTACGCGGATGGGCGTGGTGTCGTAGTCCTTCTTCAGACCCTTGCTGACGAACGTGTTGGTGCCTTTGATGCGGTACACATAGTTGCTGCGGCCCTGTATCATGCCTTGGTTCACCAGCTTCTTGAAAGGCTCCGGTTCGGCCACGACGCCGAGGTCGTACAGGAACTTGTTCCAGAAGCGGGAATAAATCAGGTGGCCGGTGGCGTGCTCGGCACCGCCCACATACAGGTCGACGTTACGCCAGTAGGCGTTGGCCTCCTTGCCTACGAGAGCCTCCGAATTGTGCGGGTCCATGTAGCGCAGGTAGTAGGCCGAGCTGCCGGCGAAACCGGGCATGGTGCATACCTCGATGGAGTAGCCTTCCCTGGTCTTCCAGTCCTTGGCGCGGCCCAGCGGGGGCTGGCCGTCTTCGGTGGGAAGATATGAGTCAACGGCAGGCAACTGCAGCGGTAGCTCGGACTCGGGCAGCATACATGCCATGCCATCCTTGTAATATACGGGGAAGGGTTCGCCCCAATAGCGCTGGCGGCTGAAGATGGCGTCGCGCAGGCGGTAGTTGACCTTGACGCGGCCGATGCCTTCGTCCTCGATAAACTGCTTGGTGCGCGCGATGGCTTCCTTGACCGTCAGACCGTTAAGGTCGAGTTTCGGACCCTTGGAATTCATCATGATGCCCTCCTTGGCGTCGAACGACTGCTCGGAGACGTCGGCACCCTCGATAAGCGGTATGATAGGGAGGTCGAAATGGCGTGCGAATGCGTAGTCGCGGCTGTCGTGGGCCGGAACGGCCATGATGGCGCCCGTTCCGTAACCGGCCAGTACATAGTCGGACACCCAGACGGGAATGTTCTGACCCGTGAGGGGGTTGACGGCATAGCTGCCTGTGAACACGCCCGACACTCGCTTCTCTATCTGGCGCTCGCGCTCGGTCTTGTGCTTCACTTCGTCAAGATATGCGTCTACCAGCGGCTTCTGCTCGGGTGTGGTGAGCATGGGCACGTACTTTGACTCAGGAGCGAGCACCATGAAGGTAACGCCGAAGATGGTGTCGGCGCGTGTGGTGAATATCTCGAGGTTCAGGTCCTTGCCGGCTACTTTGAAATTCATTTCGGCACCCTCGCTGCGGCCTATCCAGTTGCGCTGTGTCTCCTTGAGGCTTTCGCTCCAGTTCAGTGTGTCGAGACCGGAGAGGAGGCGCGGAGCGTATGCCGAGACGCGCAGGCACCACTGGCTCATCATCTTCTGTTCGACGGGATGACCGCCGCGAACTGAGAGACCTTCGGACACCTCGTCGTTGGCAAGGACCGTGCCGAGGGCGGGACACCAGTTCACCATGGTCTCGCCGCGATAGGCTATGCGGTAGTTCATCAGCACGTCGGCCTGTTCGCGCTCGGACATGGCGTTCCATTCGGTGGCGGAGAAACGCATGGGCTTTGTGGCCGCCGCGTTGACGCCCTCGGTGCCGTTGGCTGCGAAGCGTTCCACCAGTTCGGATACCGGCAAAGCCTTGTCGGCGTCCAGATCATAGTATGAATTGAACATCCGGATGAACGCCCATTGCGTCCAGCGGTAATATTCCGGGTCGCAGGTGCGCACCTCGCGGCTCCAGTCGAAGCTGAAGCCGATCATGTCGAGCTGGCTGCGGTAGTTGTTGATGTTGCTGACGGTGGTTATCTCGGGGTGCTGGCCGGTCTGGATGGCATACTGCTCGGCCGGCAGGCCGTATGCGTCGTAACCCATGGGATGCAGCACGTTGAAGCCGTTCTGCCGCTTATAGCGGGCGTAGATGTCGGAGGCGATGTAGCCTAACGGATGGCCCACGTGCAGACCGGCTCCCGACGGATAGGGGAACATGTCGAGCACGTAGAATTTCGGCCTGGACGGATCCACCTCGACCTTATAGATATTGTTGTCGCGCCAGTACCGCTGCCAGCGCTTCTCTATGTCCTGATGATTATAATCCATTATATTCTGAGGTTTTATATATTCCGAGGTTTAGTTCGATAATGAAGGAAAACAGTGCAAAGTTACTAAATAGTATGAGTTTACACAATTTATTCGAAAAAAAGGAACTTGGTGTCGTGGGTCTTGACGCTGTCGGTGTCCGGGACTTTGCGCCAGTCGCCGTAAACAATGGAGAGATAAGTGGCGGCATCGTGTGGCACAGGAAACGGATATCCTTCGAATTCGGCTGTCCGCAAGGGAAAAATGTCTCGGGTCGCGATTGAGTAATACCAGGGGCATCCGGGGCCAAGACTCATTTTATCGGATGCAGATATGCGGCCAATGGCCCTGAATGCGGGGAAGAGACAATCGGTCAGCAACTGATATCGGTAGCCTACGTTGGCAGAAACGGAGCGGAGCAGAGGGCGTTCAACCAAACGATAGCCGAGTGTGCTCGCCAACCGATGCAACAGTCTGTTCTGATGAGACTCCATAGGGAATATGTCTACCTGAAGACCGCGATACTTGCGACGTCGGTGCAGGTTGCTGTCCTGAACATATTCCGACTTCAAGTCGCGCAGCACGTACCAGAATCCGTAGTAACCGGAGTCTGTCTCATGACATTGCAGTACGAAGTCGGGATGAGGGTGCAGTTCAAGCATAAGGTGTTTGAATCTTTCGGCATCCTGACGTGGCATCGCGATGTCGGTGTCGTCGTCCCAGGGTATGTATCCACCATGACGCATCGCTCCTAACAGGGTGCCCCCCGCCAGCCAGTAGCGAATGCCATGTTCCTTGCAGAATGCATCGATAAACTTAAGCATTTCCAGCATGCGCATCTGGGCACGCCGCAATTCAGACCCGTCGGGATTGTAGCGGGCCCGGAGTTCCGCCTGTGTCTTAGAATCCAACATAATTGCAAAATTAATAAAATTTAGAGGAATAGAGAAATTTTAGCCGACAACCTTAACGGATAAGGAAATGTGGAGGCTGGGACCCGGTAATTTTGCCGAAAAAAAGATGAATGGACAAAAAAGTGAAGAGCCGGTTATGGCGGACGCGCTGCTGGCGCGGGCTCAGAACAGCTGGAACGCCATGTCGCAGTATCGGCGGGACCGCGACCGATGCAAACGGTTCACGTACGGCGACCAGTGGAGCGACATTGTGGAGTCGTCGGGCGGTCTGATGAGCGAGGAGGCCGAGATGCGCAGTCATGGACGCACTCCGTTGAAAAACAATCTGATACGCCGTCTGGTGCGAAACGTGCTGGGAGTGTTTCGCGACCGGTACGCCCAGCCTGCGTGCATTGCGCGCGACGGGTCGGAGTCGCTACAGGCCATGACCATGCAGAAACTGTTGCGTTACAATGCCGAGCTAAACCGCATGGGCGAGATATATGCACGCACCATGGAGGAGTTTCTGATATCGGGCATGTGCGTGCACAAAAAGTGGTATGGACGCAAGGGGCGTCTGGCGGATTGCTGGACCGACTTCGTGCAGCCGGACAGATTTTTCGTGGACATGAACGGCAGGGACTTCCGCGGTTGGGACATATCGCTGATAGGGGAGATCCACGACATGACACCGGCCACGCTGCTGGCCACGTTCGCGGGCAGCGAGGAGAAACGCGACCGGTTGCTGAAATGTTACGGAGGCCTCGCCGACCGGGCGTACGACCGTGTATGCCGGGTGTGGGAGATATGGGAACGGACGTATCCGGTACGCTGGCATTGTCACGACCGTGTGACGGGGAGGTGCTGGAAAGTCGGGGAGGAATTGTATCCGGCCGTCCGGGCCGAGAACAGACGCCGACGCAAGGAGGGAATTCCCGAAGTGGAGATTCACTGGTATGTGGACGATGAATGGAGATGGAGTTTCGTGACTTCCGGAGGAATGGTGATAGACTCGGGCGTGTCACCCTACAGGCACGGCGGACATCCATACGTGTTCAAGGCATATCCGTTTGTCAACGGCGAGATACACAGTTTCGTAAGCGATATAATCGACCAGCAGAAATACACCAACCGTCTGATATCCATGTACGACTGGATATTGAAGTCGTCGGCCAAGGGAGTGCTGCTGATGCCCGAGAACGCGTTGCCCAAGGGGGTGGACCTTGACGCGGTGGCCGAGGAGTGGAGCCGGTTTGACGGCGTGATTGTGTTCCGGCCGCATGCCGGCGAGCCGTTGCCGCAGCAGATCAGTTCGAAATGCACCGACATCGGAGTGACCGAACTGCTGAATATCCAGATGAAGATGATGGAGGACATATCGGGCGTGAACGGAGCGTTGCAGGGCAAGCTCGATTCCAGCTCCATGTCCGGCACGCTGTATAACCAGCAGACACGCAACTCCCTGACCGCACTGTCCGACCTGATGTCCTGTTTCGATGATTTCATAAGGCAATGCACCGCGATGGATGCCGACAACATAGGGCAGTTCTACACTCCGGACAGAATCAGGAGAGTAGCTGGAATAGGCTCCGGCTTGATGACCGACCGGCTTTTCGACTGTTCGCAGTTCGATTTTTCTTTCGAATGAAATTAACGGATAAGGAAGCGAGGGTGCAACCAATGGCTAATTTTGCAACGTCAACCAAAAACAAGCAATTATGGAACTATTCAAAAAGAAGAAAAAGGATGAAGACGCCGAAGAGCGTCAGGAAGTGCGGGAAATCCAAGCGGTGACCGAAGAAGACGCCGAGGGCGCCGCCGAATCAGAATCCCTCGAGGCGGCAGAGGCCCCGCCGGTCCCGGAAGAGGCAGAAGTGGCAAAAGAGGGTGAAACACTGAGTCTGCCCGAGGCGGCGAGGATTGTAGAGAAGACAGGGCGCCCCGAACTCGAGGAGTCGCTACGGGATGTATTGAACGGCCTGCGCGAAGGCATTGAATCCGGACATGTCTCCGAAGAGACGGCGCAACTTCTTGCCTTGGGGCTGGACTATGAACGCGCGGTGAAGGAGGCCGACGCCGCCGGCGAGATCAGAGGACGCAACGCCGCCATCGAGGAAAAACTGCTGACCCGCAACGACAGCGATGGCATTCCGCATCCCGGTTGCGGTCAGGGAGGAGCCTCGGCGCAGCATTCGTTCTCGATTTTCGACCTGGCCCGTAACGCCCGATGAAAAATTATCGCCAATCACCAATTATCAATCACTAAATACTAATCACTAATTACTAATTAATTATGAGCGAGACATTAGAACAGAGCAAGCCCACGACGGGCGTGACAGTAACCACAGTGGCCGAAATGACAGGTGGAATAGCCCCCGGCAATCTGATAGAAACCGACATAGACCAGGAACTGTTCCGGTTCAATTCGGACGACACCCCGCTGATGAACCTGATGCTGCAGGCCAAGCGCGTTAAGGTGAGTTCGCCGGAGATAGACCATTACATGGTGGACGAACCTCGGAGCAGCGTGGTGACAATCGACAATGTCGCGGGGGGAGGCATCCAGGGGACTCTGCCTCTCGACAGCTCGGACCAGGCTCTGGTGCGTCCGTGCAGCACGCTGCTGGTGCCTCAGGTGGACGGTTGCGACGAGACGGGCATGAGCACTCCCGGCAAAGCGTTGATGCTGTACGTGACCGGCATAGACAACGCCACGAACAATCCGATAGTACGCGCCGTGAACGGCTACCGCAAGCAGGCCTCAGACGAGTTTTCGGCATTGCCGACCATTCCTGCGGGATCAAGATGCGTGATACTGTCCAATTCTCTGGCCGAAACGCAGAAGACTGTGGATCCGGAGCTGATAGTGCCCCAGGCCACGAGGGTGTATCTGCAGAAGCGGGGCATGAACCAGGTGGTGAGCGACTACTTCGAAAGCCAGCGTAAACACATACCCTTTACCAACGCCATCCTGGCCGAACAGGCCATATCGAACTTCAAGGTTCGCGGCAACCGCACCCTGTGGGCGGGTCGTCCCGGCAAGTTCAAGGTCAACGTAGAGGGTCTCGGCCTGCAATATGTGTATTGTACGGAGGGCCTGAGATGGCAGTTCAAGCGCGAGATGCAGCACGAGGGCAAGTGGACCATCGAGAAAATCATAGCCCTGGCCAAGATGTTCTTCACCGGCGAGGACGTGCCCAAGACGGCTCTGCTGTTGGCCGGAAAGAACCTGTTGGAACAGATACAGTGCGTGGACTACAGCAAGCACCCGGAGATACAGATCTCGAGCAAGGTGAACGGCATGGGCTGGCAGGTGACCAATTTCCACACGGTGTTCGGCGACATAGAGATCAAGCGAGAGCCGACTCTGGACCGTCTGGGCTGGAGCAACTCAGGCGCACTCATAGGCGAGAACCGATTGGTGCACTATGTGTACAGCTCGGAGCATAGCTTCAGCGACCGTGTGGACGGACAGGAGGCCACGCGCAACGGCATACTGATATGGGACGCACTGGCCCTGAAGGGAAGCTGCCACATCTGGATAGACGGCGAGGGAGAAGAGCGCGACACCGATTCCACGGTATTCAGGATGTGGGATAAGGAAACGGCTCCGGACAATCCACAGGACGGATGCCTGTACTATCTGCTGAACGACTGCACGGGCATGGATGGCTCGGCACGCATGGGACAGGTGTGGCAGTTTGCCGAAGGAGCATGGAAAATGTGGAGAGGAGAGGCCAGGGTATAACGAATGTATGGAAGAATCGATATGGACATGAAAAGAAAGCAGGAGAGCCGCACTTATGGAGTGCGGCTGATGGAATGGCACGCGCTGATACCGGCGGGCTACGGAGTGGTCAAGGTACACTTCAGGGGAGGCAGTTATTCGGGTTATGGCCAGAAACCGGCCACCTTCGTCACCGACAACAAGGCGTTGCAGCGCCTGATAGAGGACAGCAGCTATTTCCGTAGCGGCAAAATATTCCTGATGCGATGAACGTGAAGGTGTCGTGGCTGACTCGCCGGGCGGTGATGCTGCTTGACGAGGACCTGGCCGAGATATCGGAGGCGGAGGTATTCGGAGACATGGGAATGGAGCTGGGGCGCCTGGTGGACGAGCTGGTGGCCGAAGGGGCGGCGAAGACCATGTGCGAGGCCGATTCCGGCGACATCGACGAGACCCGGAGCCTCTGCGGCGACCACAGGGTGACGGCCTCCGGCACGCTGCTGGAACTCAAGGTGCCCGACGACTTCCTGCGGCTGGTGGAGTTCCGCATGAGCGACTGGTGCCGCGGGCTGACCGACTGGCGTGAACCGCAGGCCGTGACCCATGGCTACAGCCTGCCCGGCCTCAGGCTGGAACACCGACCAGACGGCCGGTATCTGATAGCGGAGGGAACCCGGCCCGGAGCGACAGTGGTGTCGGCTCAATATCTGCCGGTGCCTCAGGTGAAAGACGATGGCAGCGACAGGACGGTGTGGATACCACGTTCGCTGGTGAACCGAACGGCCAGGACCATAGCCACCATGGCGCGCGAAATCATAACCACATGACTTGATCATATATCATCCTGAAGGGGGGTGCGGCGGAAAGGGTGTCGAAAACCCCGGACGCCGCACCCTCCTGCCATGTAATATCGCAGTCGTCATTACGTTATAAATAAGATGAAACGACTGGTATTTGCTACGAACAACAAGCATAAGATAGAAGAGGCGCGGGCCATACTGGGACCGGCCGTTGAATTAGTGTCTCTGTCGGAAATAGGGTGTCATGAGGATTTGCCCGAGACGCAGGCCACTCTCGAAGGGAACGCGCTGCAGAAGGCTCGATACGTGCGGGAGCATTACGGCGTGGCGTGTGTGGCGGACGATACGGGACTGATGGTCGATGCCCTTGGCGGAGAGCCCGGCGTGCTTAGCGCCCGGTATGCCGGCGAAGGCCACGATTCCGAGGCGAACATGCTCAAGCTGCTGCGCAATATGGAGGGCAAGGATCGTCGCGAGGCGCATTTCTCGACGATTCTGGCGTACGTGGACACCGAGGGAACGGCCCGGACGTTCGAAGGCCGCGTGGACGGCGAGATAGCGCGCGAGCGCAGCGGCGAGTCCGGATTCGGCTACGACCCGGTGTTTGTGGCCAGGGAGACCGGCATGACATTCGCGCGCATGAGCGCCGAAGAGAAAAACGCGATATCCCATAGAGGACGGGCCTTCAGGGCGTTCCGGGATTGGTTCGTGACTTTGGTCATGATATCGCTGTTCTGGGCCATGCCGGCCTATGCCGTGGAATGGAAGCAGCACATGAGCTATGACGGTCAGACATACAGGATGATCGACACGCCGAAATATGCATATTTCATAGCATTGAAAATGGATTATGATCCGCGGGTGCCGGCAGGCACCTCGCGTTACGGTCAGCTTTACCGCTATGATAAGGAGAACGACGAGTGGAAATGGCTTAACGCCACTAACGGACTTTCAGAGAATATAGTCGTTTCGGCTGCCTACGACTTCAAGAACAGACTGCTGGTGATAGGATATATGAGCGGAAACATCGATCTGCTGCCGGATTCGGGCGAAGTGACCAACATTCCCGGACTTATGATGGCCGGAAGCAATGCCTCGCAGAATATACTGGATATCAATGTGGATGAAAATAGAGGAGGCGTATGGATTGCCACGGCGACGGGTTATGTTCTCATAGACGTCAAGAAGGGCGAGATATCCACATCCCGCAATTATGGAAGCAGTGTGAACACAATAGGGAAAGTGGGCGATTATCTGCTGGTAGGTACAGACACCGGAATATTATACGGCAATGAACGCAGCGGCGACATCACCGGCTTCAAGACGGTGAAGAACACCGAAGGCAAGAATTTCAGGCGCATGTTGAATCTCGGAGACCGGGTATACTGTATGTACGACATAATGCGTCAATTGATCGGATATGTATCGATGCATGAGGGAGAGCCTGTATTTATATTGACGTCGCATGCCGACGAGTATTCCATGGAGCGGGGATCCGACGGCATGGCCACCTCGGGCCGAAGAGGAGTGCGTTATTACGATCGCAACGGTAAAACCACAGACTATAAGATGCCGGAGTCGCTGGCGCCCAGGAACCCACGATGTGCCTCCAACGACGGCAGGACATGGTGGTTTTCGGCCGGTCGCGACGGATATTACCGAATGACTGCGCCAGGCGACGACGGCAAATGGACAGTGACGATGCAGAGGCATTTGCCGAATGCGTCGACGGCGTTCAGATGCCGCGCCATGATTTATGACCGGAATCTCGGTATGATGGTGCGTAATCACGGACATGAATGGACATTCAACAACATAACCACGCCGGACCTCATCTGTACGCTGAAGGATGGAACATGGAAGCCGTTGTCGCTCACATATTCCGGTACGGATCCGGAAGATGTATTCCATATTAACAATCCGATGGGAATGGCAATCGATCCGCTGAATCCCAACCATATATATTGCGGATCGAACGAGAACGGACTGTTCCGCCTTGATTTGAGCGGAGAGAATAGCTTCAGGATAGGCCGTCCCAATGACAAGGCCTTGGGCAAAGAAGGATTTGTGGCGGGAACCGTATTGATGTCGGCGTGGGATCAGCTTTGCTCGTTCGGCGCTCCGCGCTTCGACAGGGACAATACATTGTGGGTGGCCTTTTTCAACAGCGACAGCAAGGACTCGGAATTATGGTATTGGCCGGCCGAAGACCGAATGGCGACCAAGTCAACGGCATCTTACCGTCCGTTGAAAAAGAAGATTTTCCGAAATGTGAGTCCCGGAAGCGGTGCATGGGTTCTACCCCTTTCATCTCAGCGTAATATGATCGTATATGCCTCAGGCAATACCTCCACGTCGGTTGTGGTGTGGTATCACGCCGGAACCCTGGATGTGGAATCCGACGATGTGACCGGTGTCATATCCATGCTTGTGGATCAGGATGGCACGCAATTCAATTATGGCCATTGCAACGGACTGTACGAGGATCCGGCTTCCGGGAGAGTGTGGGCGCTGTGCAGCAGTGGAGTGTTTAATTTCAATCCCGTCGAGGTAGCCAACGGCAATACGACGGTGCGTCGTGTCAAGGTGGCCCGTAACGATGGTACCAATCTGGCCGACCTGTTGCTTGACGGGGTCTCGGTCGTGGCTATGACAGTCGATCCGTCCGGACGTAAATGGTTCGCGACAAATGGTGGCGGAATAGTAGTGACCAACGCCGACGGAACCAAGGTGCTGACCACCTACACCACGGGAAATTCCGGTCTGCCGAGTGACATTATCGACGGACTGTGCTACAATCCGGAAAACGGATCGATGATGGTGTCGACAGAGAAAGGTCTGGTAGAGGCCTTCCTGAACGAGTCGGAGGTTTCGGGCAGCGCGCAGGTGCGTGCATATCCCAATCCCGTGCGTCCCGGATTTATGGGAACGGTGACAATCGACATGTTGCCCGACGGCTCCATGGTCAAGATAATGGATGGCGCCGGACGGATGGTGCGCGAGCTGGGCGAGGCCACCGATGGATCGGTTGAATGGGATATCACCAACCATAACCGACGCAGGGTGCCGGCAGGCGTATATTATATCCTGGGCACCAACGGCAGCAATCAGGACTCCTTTTCGAAAATGGGTAAAATTCTTGTGGTGGAATAAGAAATGATACTTACACGAACAAAACATATTGTGGCGGCTATAATGGCCGTGACGGCAGGCACCGGGGCCCAAGCCCTGGAAATAACCGTGAGTCCCGGATCGCTGTGTGAAAATATTCCGCAAATGGAGATAACATCCGACGCAGTGCTGAAGCTCAGAGGAGGAGCCAATGTCACCGATCTGGCGTTGCTTTACAAAATGTCGCCTGCCATTACCACATTAGACATGTCGGCCTTGAATATAATCCCGTATCAGTATGCCAATACGGGGTATATGGACAGGCTTAAGTTCGGCGCATACGAACTGGTGCCCAACATGCTGGCAGGCACTGAGGTGACCCGGGTAGTGCTTCCTGAGAGCCTTCAGGCCATTGGCGACCAGGCATTCGCTCTGAGCAAGATAGAGGAAATTGAAATTCCCGCCAAGGTCAAAAGCGTGGGGGATTATGCCTTTGTCGGCTGCACAGGTCTGAAGAAAGTGACATTTCAAGGGTGTCCGGAGAAACTTGGCAAGGGAATATTCAGGAATTGCGTCAATCTGGGGAACGTTGAGTTCAAGGAAGGATTGAAGCATGTGCCGGAGGGTATGTTCTATGGGTGTAAGTCGCTGCAAGGGATGCCTGCGGGCGCAGAGACCGTAGGTGACGAGGCGTTCAGACTGAGCGGAATCGTGGAAGCGGACCTGAGGGGCGTAAGCGAGGTCGGCGCATACGCGTTTGCCGATGCCCGCAGGCTGACGCAGGTGCAGAGCGACGGGCCAGTACTATTCGGAGCCGGTGCCTTCGCAGGCGACGACGCTTTGGAGAATGTGCCGGAACTGGCCGGGAATGCCGGGCAGGCGCTGGCCGCCGGTTCGGGCAATATGTTGACGAAAAGACTGAACACGCCGGTGATAGGGGAGGCGGCTTTTGCCAACAACAAACGAATTACGCTCGTGTCGCTGGGTCCGGACGTGAAGGAGATAAAGGCCCATGCGTTCCGCAATGACACAGGTATCAATACCGTGAACGCGATTTCTTTGGGAAGCTCGGTCCCGGCGTTGGATCCGAATGGCTTTTCCGGACTGGAGGCTGACGACGGCCGGTATCCGATCGAACTCCTGGTAAACAGTCTCCATGCCGACAAGTGGAAGAGCCACGATGTTTGGAGCAGATTCAATATACGTGAGACATCGACGGGAGACGCCGGCCTTGATCCGGACAACAGAATAATGGTGTCGCGCGACGGCGGCACAGTGACCGTGAGCGGCGCCATGCCGTTCGACAACGTCCGTGTGGCAGGGGTGTCGGGCGTGACATATTACGACGGGGGCCGGGGCCGGACTGAAATAAGCGTGGCCGTACCGGCTGGCGAAATAGCGGTAGTGACGGTGCTTCAGGGCGGTGTGCTCAAGATCGTGAAGCAGCGATGACGCTCAGAATCTGATCGGCTATCTGCCGGTCGTTTGACAGACGCGGCACCTTGCGCTGGCCGCCGAGCTTACCGGTACCCACGGACTTCAGCCATCTGGAGAAAGTTCCGTCGGGCACCGTTATTATTTTGGGCATGTCCAGGAAATACATTCCGGAGCGCTTCGCGTCGTAGTCGCTGTTGAGCTTGCGCAATTCATCGTCAAGCCTGCGCGCGAATGCCTCGATGTCGGCCGGAGCCTTGATCCATTCAATCAGCCATTGGTGGCGTCCGCGGCGTCCGCGGTCGGCGAACACGGGCGATACGGTATAGTCCTTGACCGTGCAGTCCAGTTCGCGGCAGGCTTCGGCCAGGGCTTTGTCGGCGTTGTCCTCCATCAGTTCCTCGCCGAAGGCGTTGATGTAACACTTGGTACGACCCACTATGCTGATGCGCACGGGGTCGGTGGATTCGATACGCACCGTGTCGCCCATCCGGTAACGCCACAGACCATTGCTGGACGTTATCATCAGTTCATATACACCGCCTGTCTTCACACCGGCTATGCCCGTGGCATCGTCCGGAGTCTTGCCCTGAGGTATGAATTCGTAGTATATGTCGTTGTCCAGTATCAGAAGCATCGAGTTGGAGTCCGGCAGATCCTGTGTGGCGAAAAATCCCTCGGAGGCATTGTAGTTCTCTACGAAATGCATCCGCTCGGGGTCGGTGATGCTGCGGTATATCTGGCGGTAAGGCTCGAACGAGATTCCGCCGTGGAAGAATACCTCCAGATTGGGCCATACGTCGTGCAGGTTGTCGGTATGGTTCTGTTCCAGCACTCCCTTGATTACAGCTAAGAACCAGCTGGGCACTCCCGACAGGTTCGTTATGTTGGTCTTGGCGGCCATGTGCACCAGCCGGGGCAGTTTTTTGGACCAGTCGGACATGAGAGCCACCCGTTTGGAAGGGATGCGCACCAGATTGGCCATCGGCGGACAGCGGTTTATCAGCGTGGCGCTGAGATCGCCTACATGCACACGTGGATCCTTCAGGTTCAACTCGTTAGCGAACGAACCTCCGAGAATGAATCCCTTGCCGCAGAACATGCGGCTCTCGGGATTGTTCAGGATATAATGGGCCACGGTGTCGGCCGCGCCGGCATAGTGCGTGCGGTGCAGCGAATCGCGTGTGATGGGAATGAACTTGGACTTGCCGCCCGACGTGCCGCTGCTCTGGGCATAGTCGCGGCAAAGCCCGGGCCACAGCAGATTGCGTTCGCCCGAAATCATGCGCATCACCAGCGGCCGGATGTCCTCATACTCCACAGGCTTAAGGTCGCGGGCATAGCGGGCGGTCACGTCGCCGCTGCCGGCTATCGACGCGAAATCATGCCTGAAGCCTATCCATGTGCTGTCGGCACGGCGCAACAGGCTGCGCAACACGCGTTGCTGTATTTCCTCCCCGTCGCGTCCCCAGTGACGGGTACGCAGCGCGCGCCGCTCAAACATCCCCCTTACCAGCGGAGTATAGTCCATAGTGTATCTCAAGTTTATACTTTTTCCGGAGCTTATTCACTGGGCAAGTCCGGTTACGGTCTGCAAATTTATAACAACTTTATATTAAAACAGAATTTTTTAGTAATTTTGCTTAGCGAAATCGAAAAAATTGCAAAAAAACTCTCTATGGGCAAGAATAAACTGAAGAAATTTGCCGATATGGCGGAATTCAAGTGCGTGTATCAGTATCCCCGCGAGGAATTGCTGCGCACGGGATTCCCACACAGAGGGAAATGGAACGGCGAGGTGTTCCCGGAGTCCAGGCCCCTGATTGTGGAACTGGGCTGCGGCAAGGGAGAATACACCGTCGGACTGGCCCGTCACGACGGGACCCATAATTTTGTGGGCATCGACATCAAGGGAGCGCGCATGTGGAGTGGCGCCAGGGAGGTGGAGGCATCCGGTATGACCAATGCGGCGTTCCTGCGTGCCGAAATCGAGAACATAGAGCATTTCTTCGCTCCCGGCGAGGTAGACGAGCTGTGGATCACATTTCCGGACCCGCAGATGCAGAAGGTGCGCAAGCGTTTGACGTCCACGCGATTCCTGAGCCTGTACCGCAAACTGTTGAAACCTGGCGGCATTGTGAACCTTAAGACCGATTCTCCGTTCCTGTATGAATATACACGCCGACTGGTGAAACTGAACGGCCTGCCCTTGCTGAGCGACAGCGCCGATATATATGGCACCGGTTTCTGCCCGGACGATGATCTGTATGGAACCGAAATGTCAGATCCGGCCCGTAGCATAAAGACATATTACGAGCAGCAGTGGCTCAGCCGTGGCAAACAGATCAAGCTGTTGCGCTTCCGTCTCCCTGCTGCAGGCGAACTTCAGGAACCTCAGACTGACGATATCCCCAAGGACGATTACCGTTCCACCAAAGGACGCCCGCAGCAGGAAGTTAAGAAAGTTGAAAAAGTTTAGAAAGTTAAGAAAGTTAAGAGAATAGCTTAGATTTGAAATCATGACACTATATCCCAACCTTATAATAGATGCGTTGCGGGGCGTGCGTTATCCCGGCAACGGCAAGAGCATTGTAGAGCTCGGCATGATAGCCGACAATATGCGCATAGACGGCATGAAGGTCAGCTTCGGCCTGGTGTTCGACAAGTCGACAGATCCTTTCATCCGCAGCCTGATCAAGACTGCCGAGGCGGCGATACACACCAATGTCAGCCCCGATGTGGAGGTGACCATCACGCCGGAATTCAAGCGTGACGTGGAGCAGAAGGTGAATCCTCTGCCCAAGGTGAAGAACATCATCGGCGTAAGCAGCGGCAAGGGAGGCGTAGGCAAATCGACCGTAGCCTCCAACTTAGCGGTGGCCCTGGCTGCCGCAGGTTATAAGGTGGGACTGCTTGACGCCGACATATTCGGTCCCTCGATGCCCAAGATGTTCGGTGTGGAGGATGAACCCATATACATGATCAACGAGGAAGGCCGCGACTGGATCGAGCCTATCGAGAAATACGGCGTGAAGTTGCTGTCCATCGGCTTTATGGTAGACAAGAACAAGCCGGTGCTGTGGCGCGGCGGCATGGCCAGCAACGCCCTGAAGCAGCTTATCACCGACGCGTGGTGGGGCGAGCTGGACTATTTCCTGATCGACATGCCTCCCGGCACAAGCGACATACATCTGACGCTGGTTCAGACACTGCCGCTGACCGGCGTGGTGGTCGTGACCACGCCTCAGGAAGTGGCACTGGCCGACGCACGCAAGGGAATAGCCATGTTCCAGCAGGAGCAGGTGAACGTGCCGGTGCTGGGCCTTGTGGAGAACATGGCATGGTTTACACCTGACGCGCATCCCGACGAGAAATACTATATTTTCGGCAAGGACGGCGGCCTACGTCTGGCCGAGGAGACCGGCACGCAGTTGTTGGGACAGATACCGCTGGTGGAATCAGTGATGGCCAATGCCGACGCCGGTACGCCCGCCGCACTGGGCACCACGCCCGAAGCCATAGCCTACCGCGCCCTCGCAGCGCGTGTGGTCGAGGCCGTGGACGCCCGCAACGCAACCCTCCCTGTCTCTTATACACATCTGACGCTGCCGACGACGGAGAGAG
>UQMZ01000008.1 GCA_900542185.1 uncultured Bacteroidales bacterium | reverse complement strand
CTATGCTCCTGAGTCTGCAAGACCAAATCTGAGGCACATCTGCGACCCTGGCGTAAATATTTTTTAAGGAACAGAGTCTAAGCGTCAAAATAATCGTCAAGATAACAGACGTACAATTACTAAAAAGAAACGCGCCGCATAGCCGGAGGGCCGTGAGGCGCCAAAAATAGACAATAGAAACATGGAACCTCGCAAGAGCATTGCGAAAGATTTATCGGAAGGCGCCACGCCGAGCGTGGCAAATCAGATAGACCTGCTGTTTGAGACCAGCTGGGAGGTATGTAACAAGGTCGGAGGCATCTACGCGGTGTTGTCGACGAAAGCACGGACACTCGGCGAGCAGTTTGGCGACAAACTGATCTTCATCGGTCCGGATCTGTGGAACGAAGATAATCCTTCTCCTTATTTTAAGGAGCGCAAGACGCTGCTGAAGCAGGCGCAGCAGAAGCTGCAACTGCCCTGGGGCATCAGCATCCGTGTGGGCCGCTGGGACATCCCCGGCGCGCCGCAGGTAGTGTTGGTTAACTGGGGCGACACCGCCCGCCATCTCAGCGATATATACGGCGAGATGTGGCGCGACTATGGCGTAGACTCGCTGCACTCGTACGGCGATTATGAGGAAAGCTGTGCCTTCGCCGTGGCTTCGGCCATCGTGATCCAGGCGCTGACCCAGCACCTGAAGGCCAATCCCTCGCGCGTCGTGGCACACTTCGACGAATGGACCACAGGCATGGGGCTGCTCTATCTCAAGAACCGCGAACCCCGCGTCAGCACCATCTTCACCACCCACGCTACAAGCATAGGCCGGAGCATCTGCGGCAACGGCAAGCCTCTGTACGATTATTTCCATCAGTACAACGGCGACCAGATGGCCGTGGAGCTCAACATGCAGTCGAAGCACAGCCTGGAGAAAGCCGCCGCCCACAACGCCGACTGCTTCACCACCGTGAGCGAAGTGACCGCCCGCGAATGCGAACAGCTGCTGCAGATCCGGCCCCAGGTGGTGACGCCCAACGGCTTTGAGCCGGACTTCGTGCCCAAGACCGTGAAGTACAACCGCCTGCGCAAGGATGGCCGCGACAAGCTGCTGACAGTAGCGAAAGCCGTGACAGGACATCAGTATGGACCTGACACCTTTATTATAGCGACGTCGGGACGTCATGAGTACCGCAACAAGGGTCTGGATATGTACCTCGATGTACTTGCCGGTCTGGAGCAGGAACTTCCCGCCGACCAGGAGGCCCTGGCATTCGTGCTGGTGCCCGGATGGGTCAAGGAGCCTTCGGGCGACGTGGTGACCAACCTGTACTTCGACGGTGCCGTCAAGACTCAGCCCGACTATCTGACACACCGCCTCAACAACGAGGGCGAGGACGAGGTGTGCCGCCGCATCGAGCAGCTGCAGGGCGAAGGCAAACTGAAGAAGCTGCGCGTCATATATGTGCCCAGCTATCTGGACGGACACGACGGCGTGGTGGACATCACTTACTACGACCTGTTGCCGGCACTCGACCTGACTATGTTCCCCAGCTACTACGAGCCCTGGGGCTACACACCGCTCGAGAGCGTGGCGTTCGGAGTGCCCACCATCACCGACGACAAGGCCGGTTTCGGTCAGTGGGTGCTCGACAATTTCCAGAACGGGCTGATGAAAAGCGGCGTATATGTGGTGGACCGCACGGATTCCAACTACGCCCAGGCAGCCGCGCTGATACGGATGGCCGCGCTGGAATACATCACCGAAGACGTCAGCCTCCGGCTCAAGGCACGCAACTTAGCGTTCCTCACCGCAGCCAAGGCCGACTGGAAATTCTTCATCCTCAACTACGACAAGGCATTCGAGATAGCGCTGTCGCGCAATGTGCGCCGATGATGCGTTAATGATAATGGCGTTAATGATAATGGCGTTAATAATAAATTAGATAACAACACTCAAAAACCAATATGAAACTCAAAGTAAGCAACACGAACACTCCCAACTGGCGCATGATGACAGTCAGTGCGGAGATCCCTGCAGAGCTGAAGCCCCTGGAGGTGATGTCGAAAAACCTGTGGTGGGTATGGAACAGCAAGGGTAAGAGTCTGTTCCGCGACCTGGACCACGACCTGTGGCGCGCGGTGGGCGAGAACCCCGTCATGCTGCTGCAGCAGCTCAGCTACGAGCGTTACAACGAGATACTGAACGACAAGGCTCTGCGTGAGCGTATCGACGATACCTACCGCGAGTTCAACGACTATATGAGCCAGCCTATCGACAAGAAGATTCCGTCGGTAAGCTATTTCTCGATGGAGTACGGACTGTGCAACTGCCTGAAGATCTACTCCGGAGGCTTGGGCGTACTGGCCGGTGACTATATCAAGCAGGCATCGGACTCGCGCGTGGACATGACCGCCGTAGGTTTCCTCTACAAGTACGGATATTTCTCGCAGAGCCTGGCCATGGACGGCCAGCAGATAGCCAACTACGAGAGCCAGAACTTCGACCAGCTCCCCATCGACCCGGTGCTGGACGAGAACGGCCAGCCCATGATTCTGGAAGTTCCCTTCCCCGGCCGCATCATCTACTGCCACGTATGGCGTGTGAACGTGGGCCGCATGAAGCTCTACCTGCTCGACACCGACCTTGACAAGAACTCCGAATGGGACCGTCCCATCACCCACAAGCTTTATGGCGGCGACTGGGAGAACCGTATCAAGCAGGAGTATCTGCTCGGTATCGGCGGTATCATAATGCTCGACAAGCTCGGCATCCACACACAGCTGTATCACTGCAACGAGGGTCACGCCGCCCTGCTCAACCTGCAGCGTCTGGTGAACTACGTGCAGCGCGACGGACTGTCGTTCAACGTGGCTCTGGAGTTGGTGCGCGCATCGTCGCTCTATACCGTGCATACCCCCGTGCCTGCAGGTCACGACTACTTCGACGAGTCGCTGTTAGGCAAATACTTAGGTGAATATCCCGCCAAGCTGGGCATCAGCTGGGCCGACCTTATCAACATGGGCCGCGAGAATCCCGACACCAACGACCGCTTCTCGATGTCGGTGTTCGCGCTGAATACCTGCCAGGAGGCCAACGGCGTAAGCTGGCTGCACGGCGAGGTTTCCAAGAAGATGTTCGCCGGCATCTGGAAGGGCTACAGCCCCGAGGAGAGCCACGTAGGCTACGTGACCAACGGCGTGCACATGCCCACATGGGCCGCTTCCGAGTGGAAGGCATTCTACGGCGAGCACCTCAACGCCGATCTGTTCAACGACCAGAGCAACCCCGAGATGTGGGACGACATTTTCAGCGTGCCCGACGAGGACATCTGGAACCTGCGCATGACCATGAAGAACAAGTTCATCAACTTCGTGCGTCGTGACTTCAAGGAGAAGTGGCTGAAGAACCAGGGCGATCCCACGGAGGTGATGCGTGTGGTGGAGAAGATCAACCCCAACGCGCTGATCATCGGTTTCGCACGCCGTTTCGCCACCTACAAGCGCGCACACCTGCTGTTCACCGACCTGGAGCGTCTGGAGCGCATCGTCAACAATCCCGCATACCCCGTGCAGTTCGTATTCTCCGGTAAGGCACACCCCGCCGACGGCGCCGGCCAGGGCCTGATCAAGCGCATCATCGAGATCAGCCGTATGCCTCAGTTCCGTGGCAAGATCATCTTCCTGGAGGACTACAACATGATCGTGGCCAAGCGTCTGGTTACGGGCGTGGACATCTGGCTGAACACCCCGACACGTCCGCTGGAGGCATCCGGCACATCGGGCGAGAAGGCCGAGATGAACGGCGTGCTCAACTTCTCCGTGCTCGACGGATGGTGGTACGAGGGTTACCGTTTCGACGAGAAGGCCGGCTGGGCCATCACCGACAAGCGCACTTTCACCGACCAGGGCCAGCAGGACAAGCTCGACGCAGCCACCATCTATTCGATGCTGGAGAACGAGATCATCCCGCTGTACTTCGCAAAGAACTCCAAGGGCTACAGCCCCGAATGGATACAGTACATCAAGCGCAGCATCGCCCACATCGCGCCTCACTTCACCATGAAGCGTCAGCTGGACGACTACATCAGCCGCTTCTACGAGCCTGAGGCAAAGCGTTTCGCCAAGCTGAGCAAGAACGACGCCGAGAAGGCCAAGGAGATTGTGGCATGGAAAGAGGAGGTTGCCTCCAAGTGGGACAGCATCCAGGTGATCAGCAGTGAGATACACACCGTCAACGATGCAGCCGCCGGCCGCACCGGCGACCCGTTCACCGCAAAGGCCGTGATCGACACTAAGGGCCTGGGCGACTCGCTGGGCGTTGAGCTGGTGGTTTACCGCGAGCACGACGGCGAGGAGAAGTACACCGAGCGTGAGGACCTGAAGGTTGTGAAGCGCGACGGCGACATCTACACCTACGAGCTTAAGAGCAAGATGCGCGAGGCCGGCGTGTTCCGTTACGCGCTCCGCATCTATCCCAAGAACAAGGAGCTGCCTCACCGTCAGGACTTCGCTTACATGCGCTGGATCTGATAAACAGTGGTCATAGTTACGCCGGGCGAACCATCAGGTCCGCCCGGCGTTATATTCGTAGGTAAGCGTCTTATGGAATAAGGCGTATGCGTTACGAAAAGCTAAAATTACGAATGTTATGGATAAATCGAAGTACGATCAGTTGAAGGACGAGAAGGGAGTGGTATTGGTGGAGTTTTATGCCAGCTGGTGCCCTCACTGCCAGCGCATGATGCCCATCGTGGCCGACGTGAAGGAACTTTTTACCGGGCAGGTTCCGGTCTATCAGTTCGATATAGACGAGAATCAGGAACTTGCATCCGAACTTGACGTGCAGTCCATACCCACGTTCATCGTTTATAAGGACGGCGCCGAAGTATGGCGCGGCAGCGGCGAGATGGAGGGTGCCGTATTGGCTCAGCACGTGCAGCAAGCGTTATAAACGCGTACAGGAAACGTTATAAATGGAAACGTTATAAAACGGAAGCGTTATGAAAACCGGGGTCACCGTCTTCAGTGATTTTCTGAGTGCGCTCGGAGTGAAGCATACCGGTGCGGAATCGGACAAGGCGTTCAGGAACATGCCGTTCAAGTCGCTGTTCGGTTTCTCGCGCCTGCTTGATTCCTACGGCATCAGGACCCGTGGAGTAAAGGTGACCGACAAGACCGACCTGACCCGTATCCCGGTGCCGTTTCTGGCACAGGAAGGTACGGGCTTTGTCATAGTCACGGGGATAGAGACTGCGTCAGACGGCTCGCAGACCGTGGATTATATTTATTATCACGAGAAGAAGCGACGAGACCTGTCGCTGTTCGCCCAGCGATGGAGCGGCGTCGCCCTGCTGGCTTATCCCGACGGCAAGTCGGAGGAACCCTGTTACGGACAGCACCACCTGTTCGAGCTGGCCGAGACCGCCAAGGCATGGATCTTGGGATTCTGCTGTGTGGCGCTTGTGGCGTTCGGATTCTGGCGCAGCGGGTTGTGGCACGACCTGTCGGCGATATTCCTGCTCTGCATCGATCTGTTCGGTCTGTACATCACCTTCCAGCTGTTGCTTAAATCACTGAAGGTTAACGTCAAGACCGCCGACCGGATATGCGGAGTGCTGCAAAAGCATGGATGCGACACCGTGCTTGAGCAGAAAGCCTCCAAATTTTTCGGTCTGTTCGGATGGGCCGAGGTGGGGGTAGGGTATTTCACCGTGTCGCTGTTGACTATGCTCTGTTTCCCGGACATGATGCACTGGCTGGCCCTGGCCAACGGATGCTGCCTCCCCTTTACGTTCTGGAGCATCTGGTATCAGAGATTCCGCATACACACGTGGTGCACCATGTGCGTCATCACTCAGGGCCTGCTGTGGCTGCAGTTCTTCTGCTATCTGTTCGGAGGCTGGTGGCACGACATCTTCCCGCTGACATTGCCGCTGTTCGCATTGCTGGCCGCATACGTAGCCGCGGTGCTCGGCCTGAACAGAGTGTCGGAATTTATTAACGCACGCATAGGAAAGTCATGAAAACAATACCGGAAATTCAGTTTAAGGATGCCGAGGATCTGACCCCGTTGCAGATGAACGCCATACATTTCGACACCGGCGACCACTCGCAATATGTGGGCGACACATTGGCACAGGCCCCCAAGGCAGATAAGGTGCCGCCGTACTCTCCGGACAATAAAATGCGCTAAATTCACTATAATGCTATGAAACACATCATTGCAGTGTGTCTTTCGTCGCTGGCCCTGACGGCCGGCGCGCAGACCGTTGCGGACAGCGTGTCGCGCGACTCGGGACTGGTGCGTGTGGTGCGTTACAACGACACGACCGATGTGGCATACGTCACGCTGCATGAGAATGCCCCGCATGTGGTCAATCTCAAGGATGTGCCCCGATTTGCTGTCTTAGGCAAGGAAGGACGTTTCTACATCGGTATCGGAGCCAATGTAAAGGCCATAGGAGTGTACGACATAGGCAATCCGTTGCCTGACGCGAACTATTTCATCACTTCGGCCATACCGATGGACACGCGACCCGGCAATAAGGCGCAGTTCCGGTTCTCGGCGGCCCAGAGCAACGTCTACATGAACGTCGTGGCTTTGCCCGGCGGCGAAAACCAGCTTGGCGCATACGTCTCGCTAAATTTCTTAGGCAAGAACTATGCTCCCAAGCTGCATCTTGCATATCTGAAGTACCGTCACATTACCGCCGGTTATTCATATACAATTTTCGGAGATGTGGCTGCGGCTCCCCCGACAATCGATTACGAGGGACCCAATGCGATACCGTTCATCCCCCATGGCATGATAGCATACGAGCCGCGGTTCGGACGCGACAGGATGTGGCAGGCCGGAGTGGCAATCGATATGCCGGAATATTCATTCACCAACGCCGCGCGAACCGCGACGGTGACGCAGCGTGTGCCCGACATCCCGTTCTATATCCAGCGTTATTGGGCCGAAGGCAAAGGCTGGGTGCGTCTGTCAGGCATGATACGTAACCTGTATTACCGCAACATGGAGTCGAACCGGAATATAGACAAGGTGGGCTGGGGCGTGAAGGTGAGCGGCACCACTCCGATTGCAGGTGGACTCTCGGCCTCGTATATGGCCATGTATGGACAGGGAATAGCAAGCTATATCCAGGATCTGAACGGTGAGGGAATGGATCTGATGCCGACAGGTTCGGACACATCGCGTCTCGGACTTACGGAGGCGTGGGGAGGGTATGCCTCGCTGCAGTATCAGTTTACACCGAAACTTTTCGCCACGGCTACCTACAGCCATGTCCGCGCGTATGTCGACCGGTTCGAGGATGCGGACTCTAAATGGGGTTCGACCTACAAGTACGCTCAATATGTGGCCGCCAACATGTTTTATAATATCAACTCCATCGTGCAGGTAGGCGTGGAGTACGACTATGGGCGCCGCGTCAACTACGACGGCAGCCAAGCTCACGACAACCGGCTCCAGGCCATGCTGCAGGTCAGCTTCTAAAACAGGTCGGTGATGATGTCGTCGGAAAGCATGACGCCGTCGCGGGTCAGGGAGAGGTGGCGGTTGTTATTGGTAAGCAAGCCACGCGCTATTATCGGAGCGGCGCGACGCATCAACGAGTCGTGAGCTGACTGACCGAATCTTTCGGCATATTCATCAAGGTCGAGACCACGGCGCGTACGCAGTCGCGTCATGATCATCTCCTCACGAAGATCCTCGGAGTCGAGGTGCTCAGTGGTGTAGCGGGAGGAATTGGAATTGCCTGAGAGTGAGGAGACGTAAAGGCCGGCGTCGGGGAGGTTGCTGCGGCGCAGGCGGTGGCCGTCGTAGCTGTGGGCGCCGGCACCGAGTCCAAGGTAGGGGACACCATGCCAGTAGGCCGAATTGTGTTGGGATTCACGACCGGGCAACGCCCAGTTGCTGATTTCGTAATGTCCATAGCCGTTTTGTTCCAGCGTGTCGCAGATGGCGCGGAACATGTCGACGCTCAGCGTTTCGTCGGTTTCCTGTATCTTGCCGGAATCGCGAAGGCGCGTCAATGCCGTACGTTCCTCGTACATCAGCGAATAGGCCGAGACATGCTCGGGACGCATCTGCATCAATCCATCGAGAGTTTGCCGTAATGAATCCATAGTCTGTCCGGGAAGCCCGAACATCAGGTCGAGGCTGATATTGTCGAACAGCGGTCGGAGTATACCGTACGCCTGTATCGCAGTGGTGGAGTCATGCCGACGCCCTATAAACTTCAGTTCCGAATCTATCAGTGACTGCACGCCCATGCTGACGCGGTCGACCCCGGCCGCCCGCCATGCCTCGGCTTTCTCACGCGTCACGTCGTCGGGGTTCACCTCGATGGTGAATTCCGACGGCTTGCCTCCCGTCATGCCGATTATGCCGTCGGCAAGACGCTGGAATTCCGCGAGAGGAATCAGCGATGGAGTGCCGCCCCCTATATATAAGGTATATCGGTCGGCTTCGCGTAGTATGTCGCCTTCCTGACCGTCGAGACGCTGACGCAACTCCGTGAGCAGCGCCGTGACGTATGCCGGCCAGTCGGCGCGGATCACCCCCTCGGTATAGAAATCGCAGTACAGACACCGCCGCGCACAGTATGGTATGTGCACGTAAATCCCCGCACTGTGTCCCGGTCTGACAGTAGGACATTCTTTATTTGTAATGCATTCGGACATAAAGGCAAAATTACATAATTTTATGGAAAAATGATGCGAAAATGAAAAATATGTTTTACAACATAGTGCCGGAGTGACTAATGTATGTAGATTTTTGTTAATTTTGGGCAAACCAAAGTGCTCGGAGGGCGTGTGGGGACCCCCAGAACGCACGACATAGCGATAACCAATAAAAATCTCTATATCTATGAAGATTTACAAGACAAACGAAATCAAGAACATAGCCCTGTTGGGATCCAAGGGCTCTGGGAAGACCACACTCGCGGAATCAATGGTCTACGAGTGTGGAGTGACAAAACGCCGTGGTACCATTGAGGCTGGAAACACAATGTCGGACTATTTCCCGGTAGAGAAGGAGTATGGCTACTCTGTGTTCTCGACAGTGTTCAACGCAGAATTCAACGGCAAGAAGTTAAATTTCATAGATTGCCCCGGCTCGGAGGACTTCGTGGGTAACGCCTACACGGCACTCGGAGTCAGCGACCTGGGTCTGATACTGATCGATTCCGACTATGGCGTCGAGGTAGGAACGCAGAACATATTCCGCACCACTGCCGCGCTGAAGAAGCCGGTGGTGTTCGCCCTTAACCAGATGGACGGCGAGAAGGCCGACTACGACAACGTGATGGAACAGCTGCGCGAGACATTCGGCTCGCACGTGGTTCCCATCCAGTATCCCCTGGAGAGCGGCCCGAACTTCCACAGCATGATCGACGTGCTGCTGATGAAGAAATATGAATGGGGACCCGACGGCGGCGTGCCCACTATTTCCGAGATTCCCGCCGAGGAGATGGACAAGGCTCTGGAGCTGCACAATGCACTGAAGGAGGCCGCGGCCGAGAACGACGAGACGCTGATGGAGAAATTCTTCGACGACCAGCCTCTGTCGGAGGACGACCTGCGCGAAGGTATCCGCAAGGGTCTGGTGAACCGTTCCATCTTCCCCGTTGTGGTGCTGAGCGCCGCCAAGGATATGGGCGTACGCCGCATCATGGAGTTCTTAGGCAACGTCTGCCCCTTCGTAAGCGAGATGCCGGCACCCGAGAACACGGCAGGCGAACCCGTCGAGCCCAAGGCCGACGGTCCCGTATCGGTGTTCTTCTTCAAGACCAGCGTTGAGCCGCACATCGGCGAGGTCAGCTACTTCAAGGTGATGAGCGGCACGCTCAAGGCCGGTGCCGACCTGGAGAACGTGACACGCGGCGGCAAGGAGCGTATGGCTCAGATATTCACCGTATGCGGCCAGCTACGTACTCCCATTGACGCGCTGGAGGCCGGCGACATCGGCGCCGCAGTGAAGCTGAAGGACGTACGCACCGGAAATACTCTGGACGAGAAGGGTTGCGACTGGCAGTTCGACTTCATCAAGTATCCCGCGCCCAAGTATATCCGCGCCATCAAGCCCGTCACGGAGTCCGACTCCGAGAAGATGATGGCCATACTGACCCGTATGCACGAGGAGGATCCCACATGGATAGTAGAGCAGAGCAAGGAGCTGAAGCAGACCTTAGTCAAGGGTCAGGGCGAATTCCACCTGCGCACGCTGAAGTGGCGCATAGAGAACAACGAGAAGCTGCCCGTCGAGTTCCAGGAGCCGAAAATTCCTTATCGCGAGACCATCACCAAGGCCGCTCGTGCCGACTATCGTCATAAGAAACAGTCCGGCGGTTCCGGTCAGTTCGGTGAGGTTCACCTGATCATCGAGCCTTACACCGAGGGTATGCCCGAGCCCGACACCTACAAGTTCGGCAATCAGGAATACAAGATGAGCGTCCGCGACAAGCAGGAGATTCCGTTGGACTGGGGCGGCAAATTAGTGGTGTACAACTGCATCGTGGGCGGCGCCATCGACGCACGCTTCATCCCGGCTATCGTGAAGGGTCTGATGGACCGCATGGAGCAGGGTCCACTGACCGGCTCGTACGCACGCGACGTCCGCGTCATGATCTACGACGGCAAGATGCACCCGGTAGACTCGAACGAAATCTCGTTCCGCCTGGCAGGCCGTAACGCCTTCAGTCAGGCCTTCAAGCAGGCCAACCCGAAGATTCTGGAGCCCGTTTACGACGTGGAGGTTCTGACCCCCGGCGACACCATGGGCGACGTGATGAGCGACCTGCAGGGACGCCGCGCCATCATCATGGGCATGGCTTCCGACAACGGTATCGAGAAACTGAACGCCAAGGTGCCTTTGAAGGAGATGTCCAGCTATTCCACATCGCTCAGCTCCATCACCGGCGGCCGCAGCTCGTTCTCGATGAACTTCGCCAGCTACGAACTCGTTCCGGGCGACGTACAGGAGAAGCTGCTGAAGGAATACGCCGAGACGCAGACCGAAGAATAATAACCGGCATCATACAGAAACAATCGAGGTCCCGATCCGCAGCGGTCGGGCCCTCTTTTTTATAATCACCTGTTTCTACTGTTCTCCTGTCAAAAATTAATGATAGGATGTCACCTTTTGGAAGTGCGTTGTGTCTATAATGTGAGACCGCTGATAAGAACGGTCGTAAGAATGACGTTAAACAATTAAACTTATAGACATTATGGTGGATATATTAGTTCCTATCTTTGTGTGTGTGGTGCTGCCGGTGGCGATTGTGGGCATCTATTACTGGTCGCAGGTCAACGCTGAGAACAAGCGTGCCGAAATCCTGATGAAGGCCATCGAGGCCAACTGCGGTCCTGACGCCGACAAACTGGCCGAGGCTCTGCAGAAGCCTCGCAAAACAGCTCGCGAGATCCTGAACCTGCGTCTGCTGCGCGGCTGTATGTTCACGTTCGTCGGCCTGGGGTTGTGTATCGTGGGCATAGTGTCCGCCTGCATGGGAACCGAATTCGCTTCCGATCCGGTCACGGTTCCATTGGTATTCGGAGGTGCGTCGCTTGCCATTGGTCTGAGTTATCTGGTGGTCTATTTCGTGACCCGTAAACAGGTAAAGGATTAATTATTGTTGTAAAGTTGTAAATGACGCGCGAGCAGTTCATTTCTCATGTAGAAGCCACACAGAAGGCGTTCAGGCGCTTTCTGGTGGCTCTGTGCTGTGGCGATTCCGCGTTAGCCGACGACGTGGCCCAGGAAGCGTATATCAAGGCTTATATGGCTTGCGACACATTCCGCGACGCCGATAAGTTCAACGCCTGGATATACCGCATCGGCTACAACACCTTTCTGAACCATAAGCGCGGCCGGCGGCTGACGGTAGGGTATGACGACGCAAAGGAACTGCCGGCCCCCGGAGGCGCCGATGCCGGATTCGCCTATCAGGAACTGTACGAGGCGCTGAACCGTTTGCCTGCAAAGGAGAGGACTTCGGTATTGCTGTTTTATTTGGAGGGGTATTCGGTCAAGGAAATAGCGGATATTCAGGAAGTGTCGCAGGATGCGGTGAAGCAGCACCTGTCGCGTGGCCGGAATCATCTGCGCGGATTATTATCAAACGAATGATTATGGAAGAAGATAAGTTGAAATCGCTGTTTGCTGAATTCCGGCCTGAGCTGCCGTCCGACCGTCGGTTTATGAACCGGCTGGAGCGGAACATGGAATCGGTCGAGATAGTGAAGCGCCGCATGGCTGAGACGCGGGCGCGAAACCGCAGAGCCGTCACCGTCGCTGCCGTCGTAGGTTTTGTCGTCGGCTTCCTGTTCTCGCTGACGTTGCCGTATCTTAACGGCGTGGTTTACGGCTGGCAGCTGACTTTGCCCGAGGAATCGTTTACGAGTGTCTTGGCCGACTGGTTTGCCGTCATATCCTGGGTCGTGATCGGTGCCGTGGCCGTGACAGCCGCCATCAACACCTACGACATGATGACATCGAAACCGATACCCTTGGACCAATAAACATACAGGAACTAAAAAATAAAAAAGGTCACGGACTCCGCGACCTTTTCTGTTTTCTGACGGTATGATTACTTGCGCTTGCCGTATTCCTGGTCGAGACCGAAGATGTCGGTGCCGCCCATGCGACGGATGCGGTCTACGATGCCGCTGGCAGTAGCTTCTTCCTCGACCTGTTCTTTTACGAAGCCCCACATGAAGTCCTGGGCTGCGCGGTCCTTCTCCTCCTCGGCCAGATCCAGGAGGGCGTTGATCATGGCCGAAACCTTGCACTCGTGAGCGTAAACTTCCTCGAATGCCTGCAGGGGCGATTCCCAGTTCTGGGGTACGGAAGTGATGTCGCCGATGTGGGCGCTGCCGCCGCGCTTGTGCAGGAAGTCAGCCATCTCGTAGGCGTGCTCCATCTCCTCCTTGCTCTGGGCCTTCATCCAGCTGGCGAAGCCGGTATAACCCTCGCGGTCAAAATAGAACGACATGGACAGGTACAGGTTGGCCGACCACATCTCGGCTACGATCTGTCCGTTGATTGCGTCTTGCAGTTTGTTTGAGATCATGATTTTTGAGTTATATTGTGTTTTGGGATTATTTCTAATCGTTATGTTCAGTGCTTTTCCAACTACAAAATTAACAAATAAATCCAACAAACGGAAAGCAATCGCAATAAAAAACTTTTATTAGGGCGGAGTCTAATAAAATAAGCGAGGCTAACCGCCTAAGTGGTAGCCTCGACTTTACTTTTTTAGAGTGCTAAATGGAGCGACCAAAGTCTCCAAAGGCATTATGATGAACCAAAGGTAATACCTCAATAGGTCAACAGATCAAAATAGTACATTCTAGTTCTCAATTCCTCGGTTTCGCTAATGTTATAAAATAACTTCTCGTCACTGATACGAGGAAAAAGGGGCTTGAAGTTATTACGTTCGTAATATGCCAATGTATGTGGATTGTTTACGGCGTCAACAAGTATAAAACGGCACCCGGTCTTGTTGTCGGCGCTTAAGAACCATTTCTTAATAAAATCCATGATTTGCGCTCCGATGCGAAATTGAGTGCCCTGATACTCTTTGTCCACGCCTAATCGTCCAATAAGAACAGCCGGATATGTGCGGCCTTGTTTGTTATAGGAGATGACCTTATTGATATGTCGCTTTGGATTGCTTGGCAAGTGTGTGGTCTGAATACCTGCGTTCGCAAGTGTTATCATGGCAACGATTTTTCTATCGTTTGAATTGTCAAGCCAACAGTATGTCTTACCCATGAGATCTCTTTCATAGGCAATAGAATCGTTTGCGAAAAAATCGTTTAAATCATCCGCTCCGCAGTCGAAACGAGCACAGTTTTTCAGTATAAGTTCATTGAGCTTATACAAAGTGCAATCGTTCCCGAGATTATAAATGGGTTCATCCATTATTTAAGCCAGGAGGGAACGAACTCACGCGAGCGACGCATTATCTCTGCTATCTTTTTCTCATCTTCTTCAGAAAGCACGTGTCGCGGCTTACGCTCGTTCTCTTCGGCCTGACGTACAAAATCGTCAGCCAAAGTGCCTGTAAGAATTGGGACTGCTTTAATTGGAGTTGCCATATTAGATTCTATTTAGAGTACAAAGTTACAACATTATAACGGATTAAACAAGTATATGGCTGTTAAAGGATTCAAAAGGATTCAAACTTTTTACGATACACCCGACATGAAGAGGTAGAAAGAATTATACTCAGCTGTTATATGCTGCAAAAGACAAGTGTTTATTTCAAATCATCAGCAGTGAAAATATATTCATATAACAAATCACCCTTTTCGTTAAGATAGGAATAATGCAAGGTAATTCCCTTTTCTTCAATTTCAATTAAATAATCGGGGTTTATATTAGCACGCAAATTATTAATTAAGTTCATACGATTATGTTGGATTATATCATCTGTGATATTGGAAGAATCAACATTACCTTCAATCCGATATACCCAATTAGCTTCTTTATCTTTAATAAATCCGTTGATTAAATAGACTCCATTAACGACTTTCAACGGGAACTTCATATTAGAAAATGTAAACTCCAACATTTCCAAATATGGTTTAAGAGGAGAAAAGTCACCGTTTTTAAGTTTTGAGTAGACTATAGGGATTGCAGAAGCCGGGACCGTAACAAATTGGGTTTTATTTAATCCATCAGCCGTTGGATAAGTAACGATTGTCCTGAATCCAGCTTTTGCATCAATCATTGAAATTGAGAATATTTCATCGTAGCCAGTCAGTAGTTGGGCTATCCCGTTTTCAGAAGAAGCGTTTTTAATAACACTCTCAACAAATTCAGGATTAAGAGTGTTTATTACAAGCAGCTTATCATTTTTATCCACACCAATATTGGTCAGAACTATTCCCGGTGCTACATTATAAGGGAATACCATAGAGCTGTGTATAGAATCCACCACTTCGGCAAAGCGGTCAATTCTACTGTTTTTAGCCGAAATTGAGTGTGTAATGAAGATTACACAGACAAAAGGGAAAATGTATTTAAGATATTTGCGCATAGTAAAAAAGTATTCATGCTCTATTTGTAAAGTTTTGTTTTAAGGCAAAAAACACTATCTTTGCAGCGTTGAATCCCGGTAGCCTTCTGTATATCAAGCTATCGGGTTTTGTTTTTATCGGGGACAAAGATAATAACTTTTTTATAATTACGGAATTATATCTATAAATAAGCATGATTATAATTGCCTACTTTTTTACGATACTCCCGACATGGAGAGGTAGAAAGAATTATACATCAGCCGTTGTATGTGTAAAAGACGAGATTATTTACTCAGTTGTCTTTATGTATTCAAGAGGAACAGGATAGACGATAGGAAGGTTCCATGTTACTTTTTTAGGGATTCCGTTCATTTTACCGGGCTCAAACTTACCTAATTTTTTGATTGCTTCTATGGCTGCTTTCAAATAATCGTCAGGTACAGACCTGTTTATTACTACCTTTATTGAGTTGGTGTCTATTTGGCCGTCTTTTGAAATATCAAACCTGACAACGGCTCTGCCTTTGACACATTCCTGTGTAGCAGGGGCGGTCTCTGAAATAGTGGTATATAGGTCATTCAACAAGCCCTTGGTGTCTCCATGCAGATAGTAGGGTTGCTGTTCGGGTTCGTAGAATACTCCTGACTCATCGATTTTATCTTGCGATGTTGAAGTATGATTATGTGTGTTGCAAGATGTTTGCAACATGGCAATGCTCAATATGGCCAGGCAACAAATTATAGGTTTCATAACGCGAAATTACAAAATTCTTTTAATTACCTTTTAGTGGAAATGTATAAATTTTTGCGATTATAACCGCGATTTTTACAAAAAACTGAGTTTAGACGAAGTTTTAGAGACTATTAAACACGCGAGGCTGTATCTCGAACTCGATACAGTCTCGCGTTTTCATATATTTCTTTGAATGTCGAACTCCGTTATCTGACGAAGCGGAGGGTGGCGGAATTGACGCCGTCGGAGGCCTTTGCGATGTAGATGCCTTTCGGCAGGGACTTGATGTCGATGTCGGAACTGCTGTCGGCGTCCATGCGGAACCGTATCATGCCCGCGGCATCGTAGATTTCGACGGTCACTTCCTTGTCGGCCGTGACATGGAGCATGCCTGCGGGCGTCAGCGTAATCAGATCGTTGGTCGGGCCGACCGTGCGGATACCGGACTGGGCAGGCGCCCACGAGATGGCGGATCCTTCCTTAAGGTCGATTGCCCCGGAGAAAATATACTCGCCGTATCTGCGGAACGTGATTGTGTAATGACCGGGCTCTATTTGGCCGAAAGTGGAGGTGACGTTGAATGCGCATACGCATTCGCAGAGAGCACTGTTCTCCTGGACGTTGAAAACCAGGTTATTTCCATCCCTCTCAAACCATGTGGTGAATCCGTAGGGACAGCAGTTGGCCACGAAATTCTCCCATGTCACGGTAAGAATGCCGTTGACGTATGTTATGGACCATGCGTCTGCGTCGTAATCCGGTGCATGCTGACTGTTAGAGCGTGTGTTCAGGCATCCGGAATCTTCGACCGTAACTGGATCGATCCGTTCTGCGGAGGCAGTAGCTACAGGAGCCGACGTTATGGCTGACGCCATAAGGGCAAGCGGTAGTATTCGTTTCATAAGCGAAATGTTGTTAATTAAATTTGTCATTGGTTTTGTTGGTGTTTCGTTGTTGATAAACTCACCGTATAGATGGATTTATCGCCAAAAGACTGCATCATTTCGATTAAAATTTAAGTTTCGACAGGTTTATATGATGGAATTAAATGGAAAGCAAGTCACAGAACTATTCGGATGCCTTGCATCCGCACAGAACAGACAGAAAGACACAGAACTTTTTCTTACGCATCTTCGGGCCAGACTCGGCCATAGCACAGAGCCGTCTTAGACGGCAACGTGAATTATCACAGAAGTATTCTGAGCAAGTTCCGGCACCTGCGACAGCAGGATCTGTGACAAATGGCGAAAGACGTCACAAATACAATATATTTATTCTGTGTTTGTTCTGTAAGTTCAGTGAAAAGGGAGAAGCGTGCTTTTGCCCTTAGTTCTGTGACTTGCAGTTTTAATAGTTCCAATATGCGAAAGTTAAGTTAATAATTTTATGGTGTTGTGGTTTTTATTAATTTTGTGATAATAATTTGTATTGTTCATGCAGTCTTTTGATGTAGCGTGAATCTATGAGTCAATGGATAAAGGATATCTGATACAGCGCTGTCAGTCGGGAGATAGAGAAGCCTTCGGGATTCTCTATCAGACCTACCTTGTCCGTATGTACAGGATTGTGGCACGTTATGTCCATAATCAAGATGCGGTATGGGACATTATGCATGACGGTTTCCTTATAGCATTTGCCTCCATATCATCACTGAAGGATGCTGAAAAGGTCGAGCCGTGGCTTATCTCCATAATGAAGAACCTGTCTCTCCAATATCTGAAAGATGGGTCAAGCCATATTTCAGTCGCTGTGTCTGATGCCGAGATTGCCGATAACGCCGGCGCAACCGTAGATGAAGAACGCGAACTGACCTGGGAAGAACTGGATAAGATGATTAGCAAATTGCCGGAAGGCTACGGCAAAGTCTTTCGGCTCGCTGTTCTTGACGGGCTTTCTCATAAGGAGATAGCGGGTATGCTCGGCATAGCTCCACATTCCTCATCTTCGCAACTCACTCATGCAAAAGCGATGTTGCGACGTATGATTAAACAGTATCGTATGGAGATGGGCATTCTCTCGATTATCGGAATTATATTTCTTATCTGGCATTGGGCTATCGACCGCAACGAAGATACGCACTCGACACCTATTATAAGCAATAACGCCGATAGGGAATTACCCTTAGCCACAGACTCGATTGATAGCTCAGATTCAGCGACAGATGGTGGCGTGCAAAACTCAAGGATGATATACAAGACAATACAGCATCCTGAGGTACATCAAAATATAGCGGAGACGGCAATCGCAGCCGACAGTATACCTGCTGTTGAGAATGACAGTATTACGAACGACACCGTAATGCTATCTCCGAATATTGTAAATCGAGAAAGACTTATCGTTCATGAAGATGTCCGAAGTGTAAAGCACAGCGAAAGCCGGGACTGGTCTTTGGCATTGGCGTACTCCGGCAGCCTCGGTCAAAATGATTTGAACCGTTATCGTATACCGGATCCCGATATGTCAGATGCCAACGATCCGATTGAAGAAATTGAAGTCACCGAAAAATCCCATCATTATATGCCGTTGGTAATCGGACTGTCCGTCAATAAGACGCTCACATCCCGCTGGAGCATAGAGACCGGACTCCGCTATACGTTCCTGCGGTCGGAATTCCTTTCGGAAAGCGAGTTGATGAACAGGGAGACAACGCAACGCATTCATTATATAGGCATTCCCTTAAAAGTCAACTATCGGATATTCACATACCGTGGATTCTCGCTGTATGGTCAAGGAGGCGGAGCGTTGGACATTCCGGTTTATGGCACACGGTCCGTATGGGAATATCAGCCGAGAGAGGGTGCTGTGAGTACGGATGAGTTCCATATTCATGCACCCGTACAGTGGTCTGTGGAGGGCGGTCTTGGCGTTCAATATCATTTCACACCCTCATTCAGTATATACGCAGAGCCATCGTTCCGCTATTATATCAACACCGGCTCGGATGTCAGGACAATCCGTCAGGACAAGCCCTTTGAATTCACTCTCCCAATCGGACTGAGGTTCACCTGGTAAGCAGGAAGGGATTAATGAGTCAGCATTTTATGTGGACTTAAAATTATATTCCTACGGAATTGCATGTAATTAAAAATACGCGGGACAGTATCTTGAAACCTGATACTGTCCCGCGTTATTTGATATTTCTTAGAATGTCGGACTTCGTTATCTGACGAAGCGGAGGGTGGCGGAATTGACGCCGTCGGATGCTTTTGCGATGTAGATGCCTTTCGGCAGAGACTTGATGTCGATGTCGGAGTTGCTGTCGGAGTCCATGCGGAACCGTATCATTCCGGTGGCATCGTAGATTTCGACGGTCACTTCCTTGTCGGCCGTGACATGGAGCATGCCTTCGGGCGTCAGAGTGATCATGTCGTTAGCCGGGCTTATCGTACGGATGCCTGATTGACCGGGTGCCAATGAGATGTCAGCTCCTTCCTTAAGGTCGATCTCGGCGGTAAATACATCCTTCCCATACTGACGGAATGTGATAGTGTAGTGCCCTGGCTCTATTGTGCCGAAAGTGGAGGTTACGTTGAACGGGCACATACAATCGCACCTTCCATCGTCCGCAGCTGCATTGAAAACCAAGTTGCTGCCATCCCTCTCAACCCATGTGAGAAATCCATCGGGGCAGCAGTTGGCTATGAAATTCTCCCAAGTCACGGTCAGAATGCCATCGATATATGTCATGGACCATGAGTCTGCATCGTAATCCGGTGCATACGGGTCATCGGAACGAGTGCGGAGGCATCCGGAATCTTCCACAGAAGTGGGATCGATCCGTTCTGCAGAGACAGTGACGGTAGGGGCCAGTGTCATGATGGACGCCATGAAGGCAAGCGGTAGTAGTCGTTTCATAAGCGCGAAGTGTTTAAAAGTGGAACATAACGAAGTCTTATAAATGGCTTCAATCTCTATCACTGACAAAATTACTTAATTTATACATAATTACAAAATATTTAGCCAATTAATTTTATCAAAATCCATATCAAATTTCAATTATGCCTTACACTTAATGGCAAGTGCCTGATTTTCTCAAATGGCTGAAACCGCAACATGTAATGTAATTGCGATTGATATTATTGCGGCGGAATTGTTATATGAATGACACAAGGCGTACATTTTGAAATTATGGGCAAGAATATGAACCAACTTGATCAATAGCCGGATACAGTATCCCCATACAGAGATCTCAGATGCGTGCGAGGTGTAGATTTATTTGAAGGTTTCGGAAATTATTTATAACTTTGCGCTTTCAAGACCGAAGTATGAGTACTTACAACGACAAATCGGCGGGTGCTGGGAAACGCGAGGTGCGGTTCTCAAAGATGCACGGCGCCGGTAACGACTACATTTATCTAAATGGTTTTGAGGCGATTCCCGAAGATTTAAGCAAATTGGCCGTAGAGGTAAGCGACCGGCATTTCGGGGTGGGTTCTGACGGACTGGTAGTGATATGTCCGTCGGACGTAGCCGATTTCCGCATGCGTATGTATAATTCCGACGGCAGCGAGGCCGAGATGTGCGGCAATGCGTCGCGCTGTATCGGCAAGTATGTCTACGACCGTGGCCTTACGGACAAGACGGAGGTGACGCTGGAGACCCTTGCCGGCATCAAGGTGCTGAAGCTGCATGTGGAGAACGGCGAGGTGACCGTGGTGACCGTGGATATGGGCGAGCCTGAGCTTCGGCCCGATCGGGTGCCGGTGGTCAGCACCAGCGCCGACCGCATGATAAACGAGCGAATCACTGTCAACAATACGGAATACCACATTACGGCAGTCAGCATGGGAAATCCTCATGCTGTTGTTTTTGTTAATGAGATAACCGACGAGCAGGTTCTGGGCCGAGGTCCGGAGCTGGAGCGTGCCGAGGTGTTTCCGCGCAAGGCCAACATCGAGTTCGCCCGCGTGGTGGACCGTGGCCATGTCGAGATGCGCGTGTGGGAACGCGGCACGGGCGAGACCTTAGCGTGCGGCACAGGTGCGTGCGCCACGGCCGTAGCCGCTGTGCTGAACGGACACACCGATCGCGAGGTGGATATAGTGCTGCGCGGCGGCACGCTGCACATCCGCTGGGACGAATCCACCAATCACGTGATGATGACCGGTCCGGCACGGTTCGTGTGCGACGGAAGTTTTTATAGGTATTAAGTTATAGTGACGAGTGATGAAGTAGGCGTTGCTGATTGCTGATTACTAATTACTGATTTCTAATTGAATAAAGATGAAGATTAACGATAATTTTGAGAAATTGCCTGAGAGCTACCTGTTTTCGACGGTAGCCCGCAAGTTGCGTGAATATAAGGAGTCGCATCCCGCCAGCGAGGTGATACGCATGGATATCGGCGACGTGACGCTTCCGATACCACAGGCCTGCATCGAGGCCATGCACCGTGCCGTCGACGACATGGCGGCAGGCGACACGTTCCACGGCTACGGTCCGGAGCAGGGCTACGGCTTCCTGCGCGAGGCCATCGCCGACGGCGACTATGCCGGTCTCGGCATTTCGGCCGACGACATCTTCGTGTCGGACGGTGCCAAGAGCGACCTCGGTAACTTGGGCGATATATATTCCAAAGACAATGTCGTGGCCGTGACCGATCCCGGCTATCCCGTTTACGTCGATTCCAACGTGATAGACGGACGTGGCGGCAAGATGGTGGACGGCAAGTGGAGCAACTTCGTTTATCTGGACTGCACGGAGCGGAACGGTTTCAAGCCGACACCTCCCGAGGCTCGTGCCGACGTGATATTCCTCTGTTCTCCTGCCAATCCGACGGGAGCAGCATTCACCCACGCCGAGCTGAAGGCATGGGTGGACTATGCGCGCCGTAACGACGCCGTGATAATCTACGACTCGGCCTATTGCGCATACGTGCGCAGTGCCGATGTGCCCCGCAGTATCTATGAGATAGAGGGCGCGCGCGAGGTGGCCATTGAGGTGCGCAGCTTCTCCAAGACTGCCGGTTTCACCGGACTGCGTTGCGGTTACACCGTGGTGCCCGCCGAGGTTACGGGCACGGACGCCGAAGGCAACCGCGTGCAGCTGCGCAAGCTGTGGCTGCGCCGTCAGACCACCAAGTTCAACGGCGCCAGCTATGTGATACAACGTGGTGCCGAGGCCCTTTACACCGCGGCAGACCAGGAGCAGATACGCCGGAACGTGGACTACTACCTGCGCAACGCCGGCATCATCCGCGATGCGATGCTTAAGGCCGGATTCAAGGTGTACGGTGGTCTCGATTCCCCCTACGTATGGGTGAAATCGCCGGCGGCCGACGACAGCTGGAAGCTGTTCGAGACGCTGCTGGAGCAGGCGCAGATCAGCTGCACGCCGGGTGTGGGATTCGGCAGTTTAGGTCAGGGCTGGATCCGTTTCACTGGCTTCAATACCGAGGAGAAGACCCGCGAGGCGATGAAAAGACTGGAAACGGTGGGACTTGGCTGAAGCCAAGCAACCGGAACAAAAGTCGCAGCGGATACCCGGAGCGTCGGGACACCGCGGTGAAATATACGAGAATAGATAAAAGGTAAAGGTAAATAAGAAAGAGAGTTACCCTAATTTATAATTTTATGTCAAACCTCAGAGTAAAGAGTGTGCTTGAGGCCACGGGCCGGAAAGCAGTGAAGGTTGAGCTTCCCAAGGAGCGAGTAGAGCGGTACTACGGCAAGCAGGTGTTCAACCGACAGAAGATGTTTGAGTACCTGCCCCGCGAGACGTACATGGCGCTGATAGACGCCATAGACAACCGCAAACCATTGAGCCGCGAACTGGCCGACAGCGTGGCTCAGGGCATGAAGCAGTGGGCGCTGGACAACGGCGCGCGCCATTACACTCACTGGTTCCACCCTCTGACCGGCAGCACGGCCGAGAAGCATGACGCCTTCATAGAGCATGACGGCAAAGGTGGAGTGGTAGAGAAATTCACAGGCAAACTTCTGGTCCAGCAGGAACCCGACGCATCCAGCTTCCCCAACGGCGGCATCCGCAACACCTTCGAGGCTCGCGGCTACTCGGCATGGGACATTTCATCGCCCGCATTCATCGAGGACAACACTCTGTGTATCCCCACCGTGTTCATCTCCTACACGGGCGAGAGCCTTGACTACAAGACACCTCTGCTCCGGGCGCTGAACAGCGTGGACAAGGCCGGAACTCGCGTGGCACACTTGTTCTATCCCGAGGTGAAACATGTTGTGGCATACCTGGGCTGGGAACAGGAATACTTCCTGGTGGACGAGGCTCTGTATGCCGCACGTCCCGACCTGGTGATGACCGGGCGCACCCTGATGGGGCACGAATCAGCCAAAAACCAGCAGCTGGAGGATCATTATTTCGGTTCCATCCCGAGCCGCGTGGAGGCTTTCATGCTCGACCTGGAGCTGGAGGCCCACAAACTCGGCATACCCGCCAAGACCCGTCACAACGAGGTGGCTCCCAATCAGTTCGAGCTGGCTCCGATATTTGAGGAGTGCAACCTGGCCAACGACCATAACCTGCTTCTGATGTCCATTATGGAGGAGGTGGCCAAGCGTCACAATTTCCGCGTGCTGTTGCACGAGAAGCCCTTTGCCGGCATCAACGGCAGCGGCAAGCACAACAACTGGAGCCTCGGCACCGACACCGGCAAGCTCCTGTTCGCTCCAGGCAAGACTCCCGAGGACAACCTGCGCTTCGTCACCTTCGTGGCCAACGTCATGGCCGCCGTGCACAAGCACAACGGCCTGCTGAAAGCATCCATCATCACCGCAACCAACCAGCACCGCCTGGGCGCCAACGAGGCACCGCCGGCCATCATCTCGATGTTCCTGGGTCGCCAGCTGTCCGAAGTCCTCGACAAGATCGAGAAACACGACAGCGACTCGCTCACAGTGAACGGCAAGGAGAAGTTCAACATCGACGTGGCTCAGATTCCCGAGCTGATGCTGGACAACACCGACCGCAACCGCACCAGTCCCTTCGCATTCACGGGTAACCGCTTCGAATACCGCGCCGTAGGCTCGTCGGCCAACAACGCCGCCGCCATGATAGCCCTGAACGCCGCCATGGCCGTGCAGCTCAACGAGTTTGCCGACGCAGTCGAGAAGCGCATGGCCGCCGGCGAGGACAAGACCAAGGCCATCCTGGCCGAGGTGCGCAAGCTGATCGTGGCATCGAAGCCTATCCACTTCGACGGCAACGGTTACAGCGACGAATGGAAGGAGGAAGCCGCCAAGCGCGGTCTTGACACAGAGACATCGGCACCCCTGATGTACGATGCATACACACGCCCCGAGAGCGTGGAGATGTTCGAGAAGTCGGGCGTCCTCAGCCTCAAGGAGATAGAGGCCCGCAACGAGGTGAAGTGGGAGACATACTCCAAGAAGATACAGATCGAAAGCCGCGTATTGGGTGACCTGGCCATAAACCACATCATCCCCGCCGCCGTGCGCTACCAGTCCACGCTGCTTGACAACGTCTATAAGATCAAGCAGCTGTTCTCGGGCGACAAGGCCGACACTATCGCGGCTATCGACATGGACAATATAGAACAGATAAGTGAAAACATAGCAGCCATCAAGACCAAGGTGAAGGAGATGGTCGAGGTGCGTCACAAGGCCAACCGCATGCCCTCCGAGCGTGACAAGGCCATAGCCTATCACGATGACGTGATGCCCAAGATGGACGAGATCCGCACACACATCGACAATCTGGAACTTATGGTGGACAACGAGATATGGCCGTTGCCCAAGTATCGCGAGCTGCTGTTTATACGTTAAAAATGTTACATCCGTCAAAACGAGGGATTTACATGCCCTCGTCACCTATCAGAAGGCTCTCCGGCGTGGCCAATGCGGCTGCCCGGAGGGGCCTTTCCGTTTATTACCTGAACATTGGACAACCGGATATCCACACTCCCCGCGAGGCGCTGGAGGCTGTGGAAAATATCCATCTGCGCGTACTGGCCTATTCGCCGTCGGACGGCCTGGAGAGCCTGCGCAAGAAATTTTCCGAGTATTATCACCGCTTCGGACTGGACATAAGTCCCGACGAGATCATAGTGACCGCAGGCGGTTCGGAGGCGGTGCTGTTCGCCTTCATGGCCTGTCTGGATCCGGGCGACGAGATAATCGTGCCCGAGCCGGCATACGCCAACTACATGGCCTTCGCCGATTCGGCCGGCATACGTATCCGTCCGCTGCCCTCCAACATCCGCGATGGGTTCGCCCTGCCGCCCGTGGAGGACTTCGAGAAGAAGATAACCAACCGTACGCGCGCCATCCTGCTGTGCAACCCCAACAACCCGACGGGTTACGTATATACCCGCAAGGAGCTGGAGGCCATCGCCGACATCTGCGAGCAGTACGACCTGTTCCTGTTCGCCGACGAGGTGTACCGCGAGTTCTGCTACACCGACCAGAAGTTTACGTCGGTGATGAGCCTGGACCGCATAGCCTACAACACGGTGATGATCGACTCCGTGTCGAAGCGGTACAGCGAGTGCGGAATCCGCATCGGCGCCCTGGTGTGCCGTAATCCGGAGATACACGCCGCCGTGATGAAGTTCTGTCAGGCGCGTCTCAGTCCGCCGCTGTTAGGCCAGATTGTGGCCGAGGCCTCGGTAGACGCTTCCGATAAATACATCAGAGACGTGTACGACGAGTACAAGAAGCGCCGCGACTTCCTGGTGGAGCGCATCAACCGCATCCCGGGTTGCTACGCCCCGATGCCCGACGGCGCCTTCTATACGATGGTGGAGCTGCCGGTGGACGATGCCGACAAGTTCTGCAAGTGGTGTCTCGAGGAGTTTGAGTACGAAGGAGGCACCGTGTTCCTGGCTCCCGGCAGCGGATTCTATTCAAATCCCGCAATGGGACGCCGACAGGCGCGCATCGCATACGTGCATAACATTGAGTATCTGGCCAAAGGCCTTGACATTCTGGAGCATGCCCTGGAGGCATATCCCAACAGAATCAAAGATCTTGGATTATGAACATAAGAGAAATTACATCCGGCATATATTACACGGGCGTCAACGACCGCGTTACCGATAAGTTCGAGGGCATGTGGCCGCTGCCGTATGGTGTGAGCTATAATGCCTATTTAGTGCGTGGCTCAAAAGGTACGGCGCTTATGGACACAGTAGAAATCACCGAGGTTCACGAATACCTCGACGCAGTGGAGCGTACGCTGCAGGGCTCCACGCCCGACTACCTGGTGGTGCATCACATGGAGCCTGACCATTCCGGTTCCATTCCGGAGGTGGTACGACGCTGGCCCGACCTTAAGATAGTGGGCAACGCGCAGACCGTAGGCATGATCAAAGGCTTCTACCACGTGGACGACGACAGCCGCTTCGTTACCGTCAAGGATGGCGACACCATCGACCTGGGCGACATGACTCTGCTGTTCCGCCTCACGCCCATGGTGCACTGGCCGGAGACCATGATGACGTATGTGGCCGAGAGGGGAGTGCTTTTCTCGGGCGACGCCTTCGGGTGCTTCGGCGCGCTGAACGGCGGTCTGATCGATACGGAGATGGACACAACCGTATATTGGGACGAGATGTACCGCTATTACAGCAACATCGTGGGCAAGTACGGACGCTTCGTGCAGCAGGCCTTGCAGAAACTCAGCGGCATCACGCCCGAATATATCTGCACCACTCACGGACCGGTATGGCATGAGAAGATAGCCGAAGTGATGGGTATCTACGACCGTCTCAGCCGCTACGAAGGAGAGGATGGCGTGACCATAATCTATGGTTCGATGTACGGCAACACCGCCGAGGTGGCCGAGGAGATAGCACGCGGACTGGCCGAGGCCGGTGTGAAGAACATCCGGATTCACAACGCCTCGCACAGCGACATGAGCTATATGATCAGCGACGCTTTCCGTTACAAGGGCCTGATTGTGGGGTGTGCCACATACAGCATGACGTTGTTCCCGCCCGTCAAGGCATTGCTGACGGCACTGCAGGTGCGCGAGGTGAAGAACAAGGTGTTCGCCGGATTCGGCAGCTATACGTGGGCCGCAAACGTCGTAAAGAAGGAAATGGAGGATTTCTGCGCCGCTGCCGGGCTGGAAATGCAGGGCTTCGTGATGATGAAGCAGGGCATAGACGAAGATGTCCGCAAGGCCGCCCGCGCCCTGGCTGCCGAGGTGGCCGCAAAACTTAATTCCTGATTGAATATTTATGATACTTGACATGATACCCCTGGCCATATTCGATGCCAGCAGTTTCTTCCAGTGGTTCGTGGAGAATGCCAACTATCTGTTCGTGTTCGTGTTCATGACCATCGAAAGTTCGTTCATACCCTTCCCGTCGGAGGTGGTCGTGCCCCCGGCGGCCTATCTGGCCTGCACCAATTCCGGTGCCGGTTCGGACATGAACATATATATGGTGGTAGTGATGGCCACGCTCGGGGCATTGTGCGGAGCGTTCATCAACTATTATCTGTCGCTGTGGGTGGGTCGTCCGGTCATCTACCGCTTCGCCGACAGCAAATTGGGTCACGCCTGCATGTTGGACCGCGCCAAGGTGGAGAAGGCCGAGAAATATTTCGACGACCACGGAGCGGTGTCCACGTTTGTGGGCCGTCTGATACCTGCCATCCGCCAGCTGATTTCGATACCCGCCGGCATCTCGCGCATGAACGTGGGACAGTTCGCGCTGTTCACCGCCCTTGGCGCCGGAGTATGGAACGCCATATTGGCCGGACTCGGCTACTGGCTCTCGACCGCCGTACCGCCGGAAATGCTGTTCGAGAAAGTGGAGGAGTACAACCGCTATCTGACCTGGGCCGGCTACGGAATCCTGCTGATATGTATCTTAGTGATACTATGGAACGCGTTCGGCAAGCACCGCAAGAAGGACACCGCGCCCAAAGAGTGAATCCTTAAATCTAAATAAGAATTGCGCATCGCGAATTGTGCATTGCGCTTTTTTAATAATGCATAGTGCATTCTTAAACCATAAAACACATGAAAGTAAGTCCGTCGCTGCTCGCAGCCAATTTCGCCGACCTGAAGCCTCAGCTTCAGATGATCAATGAATCGGAAGCAGATTATCTGCACCTTGATGTAATGGACGGCGTGTTCGTTCCCAACATATCGTTCGGCTTCCCGGTGTTGAAATCGGTGTCGGAAGTGGTTACCAAGCCGCTTGACGTGCATCTGATGATAGTCGAGCCGCAGAAATGGGTGAGTCAGGTGCGCGACCTCGGCGCCGAGATCATGAACGTGCACCAGGAGGCCTGCGTGCATCTGGACCGTTGCATTCACAACATCCATCAGGCCGGCATGAAGGCCGGTGTCACGCTGTGTCCCTCCACGCCGGTCGAGATGTTGCGCGACGTGATTCATGAGGTGGACTTAGTGCTGATCATGACGGTCAATCCCGGCTTCGGCGGTCAGGAATTCATAATGCACAGTCTTGACAAGATACGCCGTCTGCGCGCCTTGATAGACGAAACCGGCTCGAAGGCCATGATCGAGGCCGACGGCGGCGTCAACGGCCACACGGCTCCGCTGTTGGCGCAAGCCGGCGCCGACATCCTGGTCAGCGGCTCCTATGTATTCAAGGCTCCCGACCCCAAGGCCTGCATCCGCGATCTCCGCGCATTATAGTACGAGACTCTCCCGGACGTTTGAATATATATATTGGAATAAAATTGACGGAAAAAGCCATGGCTTTCTCCGTCAATTTTTTGATGATGTTGACTTAGGTCTTTGTGATGGACGATAACGAGAATCAATAGTAACATGGACTCTCCGCAGCCGTGCAAAGACTCGTAAAAAACTATTGATATTTATCACGATTCCTTGCGGTAGAGCGGGGCGGTCGGGGGCTCCTGACCTTTGATGACGTTGTGGTAGTAGGCGTAGGTCATCGGGATGCCGGTGCCTTCCACGGCATTGACCAGATGACACAGCACGAGCGTATGCGTGTCGCAGTCCACCATGTCGTATGCCTCGAGTATCAGACGGCCGGCAAATGTGCCCTTGACACACGGCACATAATCGATCAGGTCATAGCCGATGCCTTCGTATTTGTCCGTGTCGCGCGAGCTGAAAAAACCGAACCGGCCTATCAGCATCGGATCCGTATCCTGCGACAGGATGGAAACGGAGAAGCGTCCGCTTTCCTTCACCGCCTCCAGTGTGTAGTTGCTCTTATTGAGAGATACCGCTACGATCGGTCCCTTGGACGTTAACTGGAAACAGGTGTTGATGGTGCATCCGACGGCGCGCCCGTCTTTGAACGCTCCGACTATGTATACTCCGTACGACAAGTTGTAAAGTGCTTTCAAATCCATAAAATATGCTATTAAGTGTTTACATAATAAACGCCAAAATAGCCCGAAAGTTTTACTTCAGAGTGTGATGATGGCTTTGGTGCCGTGGGCCGGGGTGGAGGAGATGGTGAAGTCGCCGCCGTGCAGGCGGGCTATCTGACGGCTCAGGCACAGGCCGATGCCGCTGCCGCCCGGTTTGGTGGTGAAGAATGGCTGGAACAGATTCGGCATCATCTCCGCCGGTATGCCGCAGCCGTTGTCCTCGATGCTGATATACGGACGCCCTTCGCTCACAGACACGTCGACATGGATATGCGGCTCGGAAACACCGGCGACTGCCTGCACCGCGTTTCGCAGCACGTTGGTCACAAGACGTCCCAACAGGTCGCGGTCGGCCCGAAGCCGCATGTCTACCGGTATGGTATAATCTATAATGTCTATGTCAAGGCCGTTGTCAGTCAGATAAATCGCAAACGCCTTCCGTATGCCCGTGAAAAACTCCATTACGTCGATGGTTTCGATCTGAGGCTTAGGCAGGTGCGTCAGCTCATAGTATGAATCCAGGAAACGGCGTATGCTCTGGCTTTCGTCCGAAATCAATGACACGGCTTCGTTCAGATTCTCGCCCTTGTAACGATCAGGATTGCGCTTCATGTCCGAGCTAAGGGAAACTATCGGGGTGATGGCGTTGCGCATTTCGTGTGTCATGATGCGCAGGATGCGGTCGTAATACAGCTTGCGCGTCTCCAGCTGCAGCCGGCTGGAACTGTAGACGGCCATGATGCGCCGCATGGTATTCGACATGCGGTTGATGTCCGGGTCGTGACTCTCCGCGAACCGGATGGTGGTGTCGTTCATGTCAAGCGCATCCATGAAATCGGACATTGACCTGATTACCCGCCGCACCAGGCGCCACAGCAGAATGATGGAGATAACGAGGGGTATAAGCGAAAGAATGCCTAAGGCATGTCTGCCGTAGGCGAAACATAGCGTGGAGAGTGCGGTAAAGAACACAATCCCCGCTACGCAGAGTATGAAATTCAGACGGAAACGGTTCACTTCTTCAACTGATTATAAAGAGTCTGACGGTTGATGCCCAACAGTTTGGCGGCCTGAGTGAGATTGCCGTTGCAGCGTGCCACCACCGAATTGATATGGTCTGCCTTGAGTTCGTCGAGGGTCATGGCATCGAGCTTGTCCTGACGCGCTTTGGTGTCCTTGGCCTGTGACAGAACGGCCCGTTCAGAGCGGGCCAGACGGTTCTTGCGGATGGCCGACTTCACTTTGGCTATCAGGTCGTCGTTGTCCCACGGCTTGGTTACGAAGTCGTCGCCGCCACGCTTCATGGCCTCGACGGCAAGCTGTATGTCGCCGAAGGCGGTGATCAGCACCACGGCCGGCGGCTGAGGCATGGACTTGATGCGTTCCAGCCAGAACAGCCCGTCGTTGCCGTCCAGACGCGAGGTGTCGAAATTCATGTCCAGCAGCACGGCGTCGAAGTCCCCGTTGACCAATAATGCCGGAAGCAACGTCGGGTCGCCGATGGTCAGTATGCTGTCGAACTCGTTGCCCAGCACCATCTTAAGCGACAGCCGCACCGCCTTGTTGTCGTCGATTATCAGTATTTTCATGATGCAAATTTAACGCGTATGGGCGTATGCGCAAAGTGAATTGCCGGAAAAATTGGATTCAAACGGAACGATTGTCTAAATATTAGACGATTTCAATGTGCAAAATGCGGTTTCTCCAAATTTAACGGGCCAAATGAATCGACGGTATATAAATTTGCATCGTCATAAACAAAGACGATGAAGAAACTGATTTTTTCCATACTGTTTACATTGGGCGGTCTGCCGGGCATGGCGCAGATGACGTTGAACGATTGTCTGGTCTATGCCCGCGACCATGCTCCGCGCAATGTGATAAACGGCCTCGCGGTGCGCCAGGCCGCCATCGACAGCCGCATTGCCGCTTCCGACCTGATGCCGTCGGTAGGTCTGTCATCAAACGGCAACCTCAGTTTCGGCCGTAACATCGACCCCGAAACAAACACTTACGACAACCGCAAGACCCTGTACACCGGCTTCGGACTGCAGATGTCACTGCCGTTGTTCGACGGCCTGGTGAGCATAAACAACCTTAAGGCTGCAAAGACCGGCAAGCTCCGTCAGGAAGAAGCCGCAAGGCTTGAAGCCGACAACATTTCGCTTGAAGTGATCCGGTCGTTCTACAATGTCTCGTACTGCAAGGCGATGGTGTCGCAGATGGAGGAACAGCTTGAGCGCGACCTGCGGAACCTGAAGGCCGCTGAGCTCGGCATGGAACTCGGCACCAAGAGCGGTGCCGACGTAGCCGAAGTGGAAGCCATCGTCGCCTCAGACCGTTATGAACTGACCAATCAACGTAACCTGCTGAGCAAGGCATACCTGAAACTGCGCGCCGACATGGGTATGGAACCGGATGGCGGCGAACTGGAACTGACGGAGGAAGAATATGTCGGAGAACCTGATGCGGAGTTCGTGCATCCCCGGATAGCCGAGGCCCGACTCGGCCTGCAGCAAAGCAAGTACAACCTCAGGGCCGCAAAGGGTGCTTTCTCGCCTGTAATATCCCTGAATGGAGGCGTGTCGACTTCATATTACAAGATATTCGGAGCCGACTATGTCAACCGTCGCTTCTCACAGCAGTGGCGTGACAATATGGGGCAATATATCGGCTTTTCGGTTTACTTTCCGATTTTCAACGGATTGTCGCGGGTGAACGGCCTGAAGAAAGCCAAATTGGAGGTAAAGCGTCAGGAAGCGCTGTTGGAGGAAGCGCGACTGGAGACAGACCGGCAGAAATCGGAGGCACGGCTTGACTATGACTCCGCGACCGATGAGCTGGAGGCCGCCACGGCCAGAGTGTCGGCTGAAGAAACGGCATACAAGGCCGTGCAGCGTAAGTTCGAACTGGGTGGCGCTTCGGCGATTGACCTGTACACCTCGGGCGCGAAGCTGGCCACGGCGCGCGCCAACCGCGAAGGGAAACGTATTCAGAAAATAATAAACCGGATCCTGTTGGGATACTACAACGGCGAAAAACTGATTAAGTAACAACTGATTCAGAAATGGACAAGGAAATAAAACCCAAATACGGAAGGATTAAGAAGTATGGCATAATCGGCGCCGTTGCGGTGCTGATAGTGGCGGCCGCGATATTCGCAGCCAGCCGGGTGGGCGAGTCAACCTACAAGGTGGAGGCCGACTCGATAACGACAGCCGAAGTGACACAAGGAATGTTCAACGACTTTATCCGCGTCAACGGCCATGTGGAGACCGGCGTGATTGTGCAGGTTTCCGCACTCGAATCGGGTATAGTGGAACATAAGTGGGTGGAGGAGGGCGCCGACGTCCAGCCGGGCGACATCATCGTGACGTTGCAGAATCCCAATCTGCGACAGCAGATACTCGACTCGGAATCGCAGTTGGCCGAGAAGCAGAATATGCTTCGCGACACCGAGATAGCGATGGAAAAAGAACGTACGCAAGTGAAACAGGATCTGTTGTCGGCGCGCACGGACTATGTACGCAAACAGCGCACAATGAAGCAGAAGGACACACTTTATAAGGAGAAACTGATTTCGCGTGAGGAATACCTTCAGGCCAGGGAAGATTGCGAACTGGCACGGCAGAACCTCGTTCTGCTGCAGGAACGTCAGCGTCAGGACTCGCTGTACCGACAGGTGCAGGTGTCGATGATGCGCGAGAGCCTGCACAACATGCAGGAGAACTTCAACTTAGTGCGTCAGCGCGCGGACAACCTCAACATCCGCGCCTCGCATGCCGGTCAGCTCGGCACTCTCTCGGTTGAACTGGGCCAGAACGTGGGCGCCGGCCAGCAGATAGGTCAGATCAACATCCTGGACAACTACAAGATCACCGTGCAGATCGACGAGCATTACATCGACCGCGTGGAGACCGGGCTGCGCGGCAAGGTGGAACGTCAGGGCAAACAGTACGACGTGACGCTGTTCAAGGTTTATCCTGAAGTGGCAAACGGCATGTTCAAGGCAGATCTGAGGATAGAGGGCGCGCTGCCTGAGAATATCCGCGTGGGACAGACCTATTACATCAACCTGCAGTTGGGCGAGCCTACGGAGGCGGTGCTTGTGCCTCGTGGTGCATTCTTCCAGAGCACCGGCGGCCACCAGGCATACGTGTTGAGCGAGGACGGCAAGTCCGCTACATTGCGCGACATCAGGATAGGACGCCAGAACACGCAGTATTACGAGGTGCTGGAAGGCCTAAAGCCGGGCGAGCGCATCATCACCAGCAGCTACAAGAATTTCGGCAACGCCGGGAAGGTAATACTACAATGATGATAATACTACAATAATGACTGAAAATTAACGCTAAAACTATAACTATGAAAATTGAAATCAAAGATCTGGAGAAGGTGTTCCGTACGGACACTGTCGAGACGGTGGCTCTGAACAAGGTGTCGTTCACCATCGGCGCCGGCGAGTTTGTGGCGATAATGGGTCCGTCGGGTTGCGGAAAATCCACTCTGCTCAACATACTCGGACTGCTTGACAATCCCACGGCAGGAAGCTACCTACTTGACGGAAAGGAAGTAGGCAATCTCCGTGAATCGGAGCGTACGGAATGGCGCAAGGGGCGCATCGGCTTCGTGTTCCAGTCGTTCAATCTGATCGAGGAGATGACGGTGCGCGACAATATCATGCTGCCGCTGAACAACCTGAAGCTGGACAAGGCGGAAAAGAGGCGTCGCGTTGACGAGGCGTTGCGCCGCATGGGCATCAGCCACCGTGCCGGGCATTACCCCTCGCAGCTGTCGGGCGGTCAGCAGCAGCGCGTGGCCATAGCCCGCGCCATCGTCGGCAAACCGGGACTGATACTGGCCGACGAGCCGACCGGTAACCTCGATTCCAGGAACGGAGCCGAGGTGATGGACCTGCTCAGGGACCTGCACCGCGACGGTGCCACCATCGTGATGGTGACCCACTCGCAGCGCGACGCCGCTCAGGCCGACTATATCATAAACCTGTTCGACGGGCAGGTGGTGGAGAACCTTAACGATAAACTCTGACGCCATGCTGAAATTCTTTACATCCGACCTGAGACGGAACCTGACCAAGATATTCTGTCTCACCATAGGTCTGGCCATCGGACTGCTGTTGGTGGCCAAGGCGTTTGTCGAGCAGTCGTTCGACCACGCCATCCCGGAATACGGGAATGTTTATATAGTGAAGGAAAGCATTGTATCCAGTGGAGAGTTCCGCGAATACAATCAGACCGCGGGCGCGATAGCCCCCGGATTGAAACGCTATGTGCCGCAGGTTGAGATAGCCACGCGAATCACGGAGATGTGGGACGGTTCATTGAAGGTCCGGACTCCCGATGGTCGAGATTTTGAAGCCGAAGGCATTACAATGGCCGATAGCTGTCTGTTCGACGTGTTACGGTGGCCTGTGATATGTGGAGATCCACACGAGGCATTGGCGGTGGAGGACCGTTGCATGATACCGCGTTCCCTGGCGGAGAAAATCGGAGGAGATGTAATAGGCATGACTTTGGTAAGTCCGGATTTGAACAAAAGTTATCAGATTATGATTGACGGAGTTTACGAGGATTTTCCTATAAACTCTACATTCAGGAACGTAATCTATCTCTCCCTGTCGTCTATTGGAAAATTCTCCGCTGATGGACGGGATAACTGGGTGGGCAACGACCGATATAAGAGTTATGTCCGTCTGGCCAAAGGAGCATCGGCTGAGGAGGTCGCGCCGCATATCCGGCGGATGCTGAAGGAAAATGTGGACAATTCCGATCTGGAAACCTTCAAGTATAACATAAGCCTGGAGCCCTTGTACGAAGTGTATGCCTCGCAGGACAGCGTCAAGACCATGATATGGATCTTGAGTCTGCTGGCGTTCATTATTTTGGTTAGCGCGTCGCTCAACTATCTGCTGATAGTGATAGGGCAGCTCGGCAAGCGTGGCAAGGAGATGGCTGTGCGCAAATGTTACGGCACAAGCAACCGCAAGATCTTCCTGCGCATCATGGGAGAGAGCGTGTTCTTCCTTGTGGTGTCTATCGCGCTTGCAGTGCTGATAGTGCTGAGTCTGTCGGATCAGTGCGAGATGCTGTTGGGTTATCCGGCCTCTGTGTTGCTGTCAAGTCCCGACGTGTGGCTTGTCGAGGTGTGCGTATGCGTGGCGTTGCTGCTCATAACCGGTGTGATTCCGGCGTGGATTTATTGCCGGACTCCGGTGTCGCATGTGTTCCATCAGAACACGCGCCGCCGCAAGGTATGGAAACTTGCATTGCTGACCGTTCTGTTCTTCGCCACCGGACTGATGTTCTGCCTGCTTCTGTTGGTTTACCGTCAGTACTGGATGATGAGCCATGGCGACATGGGTTATGAATACGAGAATGTGGCGGTGCTGGAAACGGGTTCATTATCTCAAAACGAAAAACGGGCGTTGAAAGACGAACTGTCCCGTCTGGCCTGTGTGGAGGCCGTGTCTTCGGCCGATCAGAATTTTACAGGGTTGTCAAGGTCCGGAAACAATGTTTGGATGGAAGATGACCCTGATAAGGACAACCAGGTGAACGTCACCGATATGTACTATGCCAATCCGGACATCTTTGATGTGATGGGAATGGAGTTTGTGCAGGGAGGTACGTTCCGCGAAAATGCCGACAGCACCGTCCATCAGGTTGTGGTGGAAGAAGGTTTCGTGGATGTCATGAAGAAATACTTCGGCCATAAGGATGACAATATAGTGGGCGAGCGTTTCAACATCACTGAACACAAGGGACTGGATGGAACAAGTGAATTCATCATAAGTGGCGTGATCAGGAAAATGCGTCGCGGCGGTTTCAACAGCGAGTATGCCGACAATCGCGCCGGAGTTCTGTTTCCTTCTTCGGATGTATGCAGGAATTTATATGTCCGGTTCAGCAATCTCACTCCTGAGACTTTGCAGGAGGCCCAGAACATTATAGACCGCAATCATGCGGGTGACCTGTATATTATGCCTTTCAAGGCTCAGGTACTGGCCATGATTGCGCCGGTGAAGCGGTTCGGCTTCTCGGTGATGGCGGCGGGCATCGCCATCCTGCTGATTACCATTATCGGTCTGATAGGCTACACGGCCGACGAGGTGCAGCGCCGCGCCAAGGAGATTGCCATTCGCAAGGTGAACGGAACGACCGTGGGCAAGATACTGCGCATTTTCTGTGTCGATATCCTGAAGGTTGCCGTGCCGTCGCTGTTGGCAGGCGGTATCGCAGCCGTGCTGATTGGCCGCGACTGGCTGTCGCAGTTCACCGACCAGGTGTCCCTCTCGCCCTGGAGCATGGCCCTCTGCCTCCTGGTAATCTTAGTGGTTATAATTGCCGTGGTCTGCCTCAACGCCCTCAAGGTAGCCCGCAGCAACCCCGTCGACTACCTCCGCACCGAATAGCCATTTATAGGCACTCGTTATAATCATTCTTTTCCATCGAGAAGCCCGCGCTGCTATACTGGAGTGGCGATGTCCTCATCGCCATCAGATAGAGGCGCGGGCACTCCGTGCCACTATTTTAGCTTCCGGGGTGTCAGCTACTACACTTACATAGACAGGGTGGCTAAATCTCAAATTCGCCTTTGAGGGTGCCTTCGCTGAAAGTCAGGGTAAAGGAGCCTTGGTATATGCGTTTCTCAGGATCAAAGGTCGTGAATCTGATTGAACATCTGCTTGGAATCTCCGACTGCATGTATGCGTACGAAAGAATATCAGTATACGAAATGTCATTGTTCTCGCAATAACGTACATAATCCGATGCAGAAGGCTCATTGCCAATGGATTCGATATCCTGTTTCTCGATTATGTATTCTCGATCAGTGATAATATCTTTAGGGTTGATGAAAAGATTTATATCAATGCCAAAGGCGGTATCGCCTTTGAGTCCAGTACGCAGCAAGGTTGAGAACCTTACGGCTTCATCATAATATATGGAGGGTGTTACGATTGCATTCGGACTTATTGTAAACGGTGTCTGATCAACGTACGACTGTCCGTTCAACTCCGCCACGCACTTTGCCTTGAAATATTGTATCCCGTCATGCTTCTCGCAAGACATCAGCAGACACATCGCCCACATCATAAAAACAAAAAGAGTCTTTTTCATTTTGCAGAAATCCTTTCAATAGTTTTCAGTTAGTTCCCAATGATTTAATGAACGATGCCTTATATTTCAGGGGTGGAATAGAGGCTGTTTATGAAGATACGCAGCAAGGGGTCGGTCAGATAATATCCTTGTTCGGAACGGGAGACAAAGCCAGAACGGGTAAGTGTCTTCAGGGCGTTCTGCACGACACTTGACGAAGGCAATCCATGACGTTTGAGAAACGTCCCGCTCATCGGACTGTTCACCATGCGGTCTGCCGCCAACGCATACAGAGTCTGTCGTGATGACACGTTTACATTCGACAGTATCTCGCGATACATCACCTCGTTGGAGGCAAGCATTACATGTATGGTCTTGATTATTGCCTCGTCGTCACACACTCCGCCTTCCGGCGTGGAGGCAAAAGCTCCGTTCATGGTGCGTTGCATATAGAACGTGTTGCCGTCAAACAGACGGAACACCTTGCGGATTGATTCCCGATCTATACCGCGCCTGCGCTCCCTGAAAAGATGATGCGCGAACTCCGCATACATTCCTTCAGGTATCGGGCCTAAATGCATCAGCTCGGCACTGTTATAGAATGGACGCTTGGAGGATATGAACATCTCCTGCAATATATGGCGTTCGCTGCCGGCGAATATGAATGTGGCGTTGCTCATGCGCTGTATATGAGAGCGCAATATCGCCTCGACGTTCTTCTCCGGATATTTGGTGATCTGCTGAAACTCGTCTATCGCTATCACAACCGGACGGTCGCTCTGTTCCACATACGAGAATATTTCCTCAAGCGTATATTCGGGATTATGAATGTCGCCCAACTGCACGTTGAAAGTAGGCGTTCCGCTCATGGGGTCGAATCCAAATGACCCCTTCAGTGATTTCAGTGCCGCCAGGAAGCCTCGGAGTCTTGTCGCGCCGGTGAGGCGCAGGCTGTTGAACACGGCCTTCCCCAACAGATAGGTAAATTCGCTCAGGGTGCCGGTCTGCAGGATGTCCAGAAATACCGTCAGATTTTCCTGACGTATTTCGTCAGAATCGTTCATGGCGATATGGATCAGCGAAGTCTTGCCCATTCGACGAGGCGAAATCAGAACAACATTCCTGCCGTTGGTTACAGCCGACACAAGCGACCGCTCCTCATCCTCGCGGTCGCAAAAATATGGTCTCTCTATTTTATGCCCCAATACGAAGGGATTCTTTACCGTATCCATAATCACCGATATTTAATGAACAGAATCTAAAGGAACCGAGCTGCCTAAAGCGAAAGCCTTTGTAGCATGTGTTATCGCCACAAAATTAATTATTAGATTCCAATTATCCAAATTCAATAATTGAAATCTAATAATTGTCGTGCGCCATGATTCGATGGCGATGAGGACATCGCCATTCCAGTAAGCGCAACTGGGATACAGCGAATTATTCCGATTCGTTGAGGAGGGCGAGGAACTCGTCTTCGGTCAGCATGGGGATGCCGAGCTGGGTGCATTTGTCGCGCTTGGCGGGGCCCATGTTCTCTCCGGCGAGGACGAAGCTGGTCTTCTTGCTGATGGAACCGGCGTTCTTGCCTCCCTCGCGTGTGATTATCTCCTTGTATTCGTCGCGGCTGTGATGCGAGAACGTGCCGGAAATCACGATGGTCTTGCCCTCCAGTGCCGTACCTGTCGGGGCCAACCTGGCTTCGTCTACCTGCATGGTGACGCCGGCCTTCGTCAGCGCCTCGATGTTCAGCATGTTCTGTGGCTCGCGCAGGAAGGTGTAGATGCCTTCGGCTATCACCGGACCGATGTCCTGGATGGCGGCTATCTGTTCGACCGACATGCTCAGCAGATTGTCCATCGAGATAACGCCCGCGGCCAGTCGCTTGGCCGTGGTCTCGCCCACGTTGGGAATGGAAAGGGCGTACAGCACTCGCTCGAACGGTACAGACTTGGAATCCTCTATCCCCTTGACGATGCGTTGCGCCGACTTCTCGCCGATACGGTCCAGGCGTGCCAGCTTGTCGACCGTCAGGTCATAGATCTGGCCGATGTTTTCCACCAGACCGGCCTTATAAAGCAGTTCGGCCGTTTCCTCGCCGATGCCGTCTATGTTCATCATGCGGCGTGCGCAGAAGTGCGTTATCCTACCTGTGATCTGCGGCGGACAGCCATACTTGTTGGGACAGCACCAGGCTGCCTCGCCGTAGATGCGTTCCAGCTTCGTGCCGCATTCCGGACAGTGCGTCACGAACTTGATTGTTTCCGCGTCCGGCTTGCGGTGCTCCTTGTCCACGCCCACAATCTGCGGGATGATTTCGCCGGCTTTCTCCACATATAGCCAGTCGCCCTGACGGATGTCCAGTTCCTGCATTATGTCGTCATTGTGCAGCGAAGCACGCTTCACGATGGTGCCCGACAGCTGCACCGGCTCCAGGTTGGCCACGGGAGTGACGATACCCATGCGTCCGGTCTCGAACGACACGAAACGCAGGGGAGTGCATTCACGCTCCGGATTGAACTTGAAGGCCACGGCCCAGCGCGGCGATTTTGCTGTGGAACCGAGGTTGAGCTGCTGGCGCAGACTGTTCACCTTGAACACCAGGCCGTCGGTGGCCACCGGCAGTTCCTTGCGATGCTCGTCCCAGTATGCTATGAAGTCGTCCACCTCCTTCAGCGTCTTCATGGTGGTCATGGCTTTGGACACCTTGAATCCCCAGTGCTGAGCGGCCAGCATATTCTCGTAATGATTGTCGAAGGGAAGGTTGTCGCCCAACAGGTAATAGAAGCGGGCGTCGAGGTGACGGCGGCCTACCTCGCGCGAATCCTGCGTCTTGAGCGTGCCGGAAGCGGCGTTGCGGGGATTGGCGAACAGCGGTTCCTCGTTGGCCGCGCGTTCGGCGTTCAGTTTCTCGAACACATGCCAGGGCATCAGTATCTCGCCGCGTATCTCGAACTTGTCGGGCCAGTCGCCCGGCAGCAGCTCGAGAGGCACACTGCGTATGGTCATCACGTTTGCGGTGACGTCGTCGCCCTGTGTGCCGTCGCCACGGGTCACGGCACGCACCATGCGGCCATGCTCGTAGGTGATGGATATGGACGTGCCGTCGAATTTCATCTCGCCCACGATGTCGTAATCCTGGCCCTCTAATGCCTTGGATATGCGCATGAACCAGTCATCGACCTCGTCGATGCTGTAAGTGTTGGCCAGCGACATCATGGGGCGCTCGTGTACCACATGTTCAAATCCTTTGGTCAGGTCTGAACCCACGCGCTTTGTCGGCGACAGAGGGTCGTCAAATTCAGGATGCGCCTTCTCCAGATCCTCAAGCTCGCGCATCAGGCGGTCGAACTCCTGATCGGTGATTTCCGGAGCGTTGTTAACGTAGTAATTATGGTTGTGTCTGTTCAGCTCCTTGCGCAGGAACAGGATTCGTTCTTGAGGATTCATAAGCAATCCGGTTTAGATTTCTGATTTGATATATGGATATTCGATGTCCCACAGAAACAACGCCTGGGGCGGCATCGAAGTTCCTGCGGCGCAGCGGTCCTTGGCGGCGATGATGTCGCGCAGACCCTGTTCCGATAGTTTGCCGCGCCCCATGTCCACAAGCGTGCCGACCACCGCGCGCACCATGTTGCGCAGGAACCTGTCGGCCGAGATGGTGAACACCAGTCCCGGCGTGCCGAAAGAGTTGTGCCACGGTTCCCAACGGGCCTCGGAGACGCGGCAGATGTTGGTCTTGGCGTCGGAATGGAGTTTGGCGAACGACGTGAAGTCGCTGGTTTCGGTCAGTATCCGTGCGCCACGGTTCATCAGGTCCACGTCCAGATGCGTGGGGGAGTGCCAGCTGAGCGGACAGAGAAACGGCGATTTCTGAAACGTGACGAAATACTTGTACGTACGTTTTGAGGCGTCAAAGCGGGCGTGCGCGTCAGGCGCTACATCTATCAGGTCCTGCAGCGATATGCCGGGTCCGCACAGTCTGTTGAGGGCCGTGAGGAACCGTTGTCTGTCCGGAATATCCGTGTCGGTGTCGAAGTGGGCGTACATCACGCGGGCGTTGACGCCGGTGTCCGTCCGTCCGGCCCCGACGATAGGCGTAGGGGCGCGAAGCACAGTGGCAAGAGCCTCCTCGATGCATTGCTGCACGCTCACGGCATTGGGCTGAGACTGCCAGCCGTGGAACGGCGCTCCCGAATAACTCAACTTCAGGAACCGGCGCATCAGCGTTCCAGATATGTGCCGCCGTACAGGCCCGAGCGGTAGTTGTTGAGGAACTGCCGGCCCTCCTCGGGCGTGATGGCGCCTCGCTTCATGCAGGCCGTTACCCAGGTCTCCAGGTTGCGCACCAGCCGCTTGGGATTGTACTCCACATAGTCCAGCACATCGGCCACGGCCTGTCCGTCTATGATCTGCGCTATCTCGTAGCTGTCCTTGTTCAGCGTGATGTGCACGGCGTTGGTATCGCCGAACAGATTGTGCAGGTCGCCCAATATCTCCTGATAGGCACCGACCAGGAACACGCCGAGGTAATAAGGCTCGTTGGCCTTTATGCCATGCACGTTGAGGCAGTAGCTGCTGCCCGACGGAGCCACGAAACGGTTGATCTTGCCGTCGGAGTCGCAGGTGATGTCCTGGATGGTGCACTGGTGCGTCGGTTTCTCGTCAAGACGCGATATAGGCATGATGGGGAACATCTGGTCGATGGCCCATGAATCGGGGAGCGACTGGAACAGCGAGAAATTGCAGAAATATTTCTCGGGCAGCATTCGCGCCGCTTTGCGGAGTTCTTCCGGGGGATGCTTCATGTTGCCCGACAGGTCGCGCACGTCGCGGGCCACGGACCAGAACAGCTTCTCGATACGGGCGCGGTCGCGCAGCGATAGAAGGCCGAGGCTGAACAGCTCCAGCGCCTCCTCGCGGATCTGCAGCGCGTCGTGCCAGTCCTCGAACATACGCGCCGGGTCAATCTTGTCCCAGATGTTGTAAAGCTCGCGGGCCAGTTCGTGGGCATCCTCGTCCAGAGTCTCGTTGTCGTCCCATATCGGGAGCTGGGCTGTCTCCAGAGCCTGAATTATCAGCACGGAATGATGGGCGGTAAGCGAACGTCCCGATTCGGTGATGATGTTGGGGTGCTTCAGATTGTTCTTGGTGCAGACGTCCACCAGCGACGACACCGAGTCGTTGACATATTCCTGGATGGAATAGTTCATGGAATTCTCGCCACTGGACGAGCGTGTGCCGTCGTAGTCCACGCCGAGGCCGCCGCCTATGTCGACGAAATCGATCTCGAAGCCCGATTTCTGCAACTGCACGTAGAACTGCATGGCCTCGCGCAAGGCGTTCTTGATACGGCGTATCTTGGTGATCTGGCTGCCGATGTGGAAGTGTATCAGCTTCAGGCATCCCATCATCTTGTTGTGCTCCAGGAACTGCAGCGCGTCGAGCAGCTCGGAGGAATTGAGTCCGAACTTGCTGACGTCTCCGCCCGATTCCTCCCATTTGCCGGATCCGGACGACGACAGCTTGATGCGTATGCCGATGGTGGGCGTCACGTTCAGACGGCGCGCCACGTTGGCTATCAGCTTGAGTTCGTTGATTTTCTCCACCACGATGAAGATGCGGCGTCCCATCTTCTGTGCCAGCAGAGCCAATTCCACATAGTCCTCGTCCTTGTATCCGTTGCAGACTATGATGCTGTCTTCGTGGGTGTTGACAGCCAGTACGGCATGCAGCTCAGGCTTTGAGCCGGCCTCCAGCCCGATGTTGTACTTGTTGCCGTGGCTAACTATCTCGCTCACCACCGGCTGCATCTGGTTCACCTTGATGGGATAGACTATATAGTTGTTGCCCTGATACTCATATTCCTGGGCCGCGCGTCCGAAACATTCGGAAATCTTGCGGATACGGTCGTCGAGTATGTCGGGGAAACGGAGTAGCACAGGCGCCTGCACGTCGCGCAGCTGCAGAGTGTCCATCACTTCCTTCAGGTCGATGGCAGGCCCGTTCTCCTTGGGGGTGACCTGCACGTGGCCCTTGTCGTTGATGGAGAAATATTTCAGTCCCCAGCCGGGGATGTTGTAGAGTTCGGCAGAATCTTCAATACGCCATTTACGCATTTTTCTATCGGATTAGACCGGCATAGCCGGATGGGTTATATTGCTTTATTATTGAGAAGCGGATGAGCGGCCTAAAAGTTCGACGCGGTCCACATGAATTTCGGTGATGCGGCGTCGAATCTTGAACTTGTCTTCGTATTCGCGGGTGCGCAGCCGTCCTTCCACATAGAGTCTCGTGCCCTTGCGGATATATTTTTCGGCCAGTTCGGCGTTCTTGCCGGTCATCACGAGGTTATGCCATTCGGTGATTTCGGCAGGAGGATTGCCGACGGTCTCGTTAGTGGCCAGGGTGAGCATGGCGAGCTGGAAACCGGGTTGTGGGAACCTGATTTCCGGGTCGCGGCCCACATAGCCGAGGAGTATTACTTTATTGACGGACATTGCGGATATCAGATTGGGTGAAAGTCGATGGCCTTTAGCGCGAGTCCTGTACGTTCGTGCAGACCGCACATCAGGTTGAGGATATGCACTGCCTCTCCGGCGGCTCCCCGCATCCGGCAGTCTGCCGAGGCGTCTATGTGGAGTGTGTCGGGGTCGGGCTTGGAGAGGGAGATGACGCACTTGTCTGTGCCGGCCACTTCCGAGGGACCGACGGGCATCATGACGGGGAAGGCGAAGTGATGGTCGTCGTACATGCCGTAAATCCTGAGGAGTTCGTCAAGCGAGAGCGAGCAGGGGAGGTCAAGGTGGAGGGATGCGGTACGGCGCGTGTTGCTGAGCGATGTGCGTACGGTCACGTTGCCCTTGAAACTGGTCTGAGCCAGTTTGAGCTCTCGGGTTATCTCGCGTTCGATGGCTCGGATGTCCGTCTCGTCGATGATGTCCTGGGGTGCCTCTATGTCGAGCGTGATATCGGAGTTAAGGAGCAGGTTTAGCGCCAGGGGGTAGAGGGCCACGAGAGCCATTGACGCGAAAGAATTGGGCACAGCCGCGAACCTGGCGCCGCGCACCAAGGCCTTTCGGTTGATTTCAGGCAGACCATAAACCCAATCGTTGCCATTGTCGGGAGCCTGGCAGCGGTCCAGACGTATAAACCTGGCTTCAGGGAAAGCGGAAGCCAGTCTGCTGACAATCGCAGGCTCGCCATGCTCGGAGAAGTCAAGCACGACATCGCATTTAGCCGGTGCGGGCACCGTTGTGAACGTCAGTTCGGTCTCGCCGATCAAACCGTGGTGCTGGGAGGTGAGGGCCCGGCCCTCCTTGCCGTAGGCCTGGGCGCATACCAGCTCGATGTCCGGATGCATTGAAATTATCCGGACCAGTTCGCCGGCATCGGGGGTGTCGGCACCCAATATCACTGTTCGTATCATATCATATTCGTATCATAATCAGAGTGGCAGAAGTTGAGAGAGTACTTTTCGTGCATCCTCGTGAGTCACTCCCTCGCGCAGGATTGCGAAGATGGTGTCCGACCCGGGTATGGTGCCGAGTATTTCTTTAAAGTCGTGCATGTCGATGTCGTAGGCCAGACCGGCGGCATATCCGTTGCGGGTCTTGATCACGACGATGTTGCCCGAGAAATCCAGCGATATGAAGCCGCTTTGATAGTTGGTGTTGAGGTCCATTCGACCTCGGGCCAGCAATTTATCCTTGAGGGTGTTGGAGTCGGGGAGAGTGTAGACGTACGTGCCTCGGTCGGTAGGGACCTTGGTGGTCTTCAGCATTTTGAGGTCGCGTGACAGTGTGGCCTGGGTCACGGTGTATCCATGTTCGGCCAGCAGAGCGGCCAGTTCGTCCTGCGATCCGATGCATTTGTTGCGGATCAGCTTAACCATCAGTTCAATACGTTGCTTTCTATTTTTCATGGTAGGTCAGAGGATAGTGTTGTTGTTAGTATCCGTTTCGTTAATGGTATCTGTATTTTTATTGTTCTCGGCATTGCGGCTGTCGATTTCCTTTTTCAGACGTGCCGCAAGTTTGTAATCTTCGTTTTCAGCCGCGCGCCGCATCTCGGCTTCGAGTTCCTTGACCGACTGCCTGCGGGTTCTGGGCTGAACGGTTTTCTGTTCAGCCCTGACGTCTCCGCGTTGTGGTGTCTGATCGTCATCAGTCGGTACGAAGCCCACTTCGTCGAGTACCTGGAGGGAGGTGTATATGGGTGCGCCAACGCGTATTGCCAGCGCGATGGCGTCCGAACTGCGCGAATCGACTATACGGCGTTCGCCGTTGGCGTACAGCACCAGTTCGGCGGCGAACACTCCGGATGGCAGACGGTATATCTCTACCTCGCGCAACGCGATGCCGAAGGTGGACATCAGGTTCACCATCAGGTCGTGGGTCAGGGGTCGTGGCGTGGCTATCTCCTGCAACTTGCACTCTATGGACTGCGCTTCGGGAAAGCCTATGATGATCGGCACGCGTCTGCTGCCGTTCACCTCCTGCAGGATAACGGCATACACGCCGTTTTCTATCTGGTTGTATGTTATGCCTATCAGTTGTATCAGGCGTTTGTCTTTCGGATCAATCATGGTTAACAATAGAAGCAGTTAAACGACTTCATGAAATCAGGCCGGAGCCGAAGCATAGACGGCAGTCGGGTGAGTAAATTATGGCGAACTGTCCCGGGGCGATGCCCTGAATGTCCTGTTCGGAACGGATTGTCAGCGAGCCGTCGTCGTGACGTTCCAGGCGTCCCTGATGGAACTCGGGGGAGTGACGCGTCTTGAATGCAACCTGCTCCAGTCCGGGATCGCCGCTGATCCAGTGCATTTCCTGCAGGTTGATCACGCGGCCGTACTGACGCGGAGTGTCATAGCCACGGCTCACATATATAACGTTGTCGCGCACGTTTTTTCTCACTACGAACCAGGGACCTCCGCTCAGTCCGAGACCCTTGCGCTGGCCTATGGTGTAGAACCAGTATCCCCGGTGTTCGCCTATCTTGCGTCCCGTCTCTATCTCGATGACGGGTCCGGGACGTGTGCCGAGGTGCCGTTCGATGAAATCGGCGTAGTCAATCTTGCCGAGAAAGCAGATGCCCTGCGAGTCCTTGCGCGTGGCGTTTGGCAGCCCGGCGTCGAGCGCCGCCTGACGCACCTCGCGTTTGGGCATACGGCCCAGCGGGAACATCAGGTGCGACAGCTGTTCGTAGCTGATCTGAGCCAGGAAGTCGGTCTGATCCTTGACGGGGTCGGCGGCGGTGGCTAAGTACAGCCTGCCGTCCTGCTCCACGATGTCGGCGTAATGCCCCGTGGCGGTTTTGTCGAATTCATGGCCCCAACGCTCTTCGAAATATCCGAACTTGATGAGTTTGTTGCACATCATGTCGGGATGCGGCGTCCGTCCCTCCCTGACGGTGCGCAGGGAGTATGCCATGACAGAATCCCAGTATTCCTCATGCAGCGACACCACGCGCAGCGGCAAGCCGTACTTGCGCGCGATGAGGGTGCACATCTCTATATCCTCGTCGGCCGAGCAGTCGCCCTCGCCGTTGTCGTTGCCTATGCGGATATAGAACAGTGTAAGGTCGTGACCCTCCTTGTAGAGCTTGTCCACCACCACGGCGCTGTCCACGCCTCCCGATACCAGTACAGCTATCCTCATACTTCCTCCAGTTCCGATTCGCTCTTATTGTCGGTGTGCAGCAGGTGCAGCGACAGGAAATAGTCGATGCTTATCTTGCCCGGGCCTACCAGGATGATGAAGAAATATATGCCCATGAACATGATGGGCAGATAGCCCGGCATGGCCCATGTAATCATATAGCTTGGCGTGTCCACCACATAATTGAGCAGATGGTATTCCGCCACGGCCATCGCCGCGAAGGGTGGCAGCGTCATGAAGCGCGTGCAGAAGCCGATCATGATGCACAGCGAGCAGAATATCTCTATCACAATCATCACGACCAGGGTTGCTTCGGGCGACATCCCCGCGAATGTGGGGAACTCGTGGGCTATGCTGCCGTACTGATACATCTGCCGTACTCCGAACTGCATGAGCATGAGTCCGACGAACAGACGCAGGAACAGACGTCCCAGATTGGTGTATGAATATCCTGTGGACCAGATGTACAGGCGTTTGATGAAGTTGAGCATTTCCGGTTAATTGGCTTGTTTTGTGTTGGATTCTTCGGCTGCCTGCACGGCTGTCTGCATGGCCTTGCGGAAGTCCACGTTCTTGACTATGATCTTGCCGTCGCGACCGATCACATAGAATGAGGGAGTGGTACGTATGTCGTACAGATCGGCCACTGTGTCGGACGCACCGGTGTGCCATTTGGGCGAGAAGTCGACCATCTCTGTCTGCCAGCCATCCACGGGATCGGGGATGATGAAAAGGACGTTGACCATACCTTTGTCCACAAGGTTGGAGAAAGTCACGTCCGTTTCCATCTTCAGCTTGGCGTAACGGCATTCGTCGCAGCCGGGGTCGCCGAACTCGATTACGGTTATCACGCCCGTGGGCATATAGCGCGCGGTTGTGCCGGTAGGGGTGGTGTATTCGAATGTCTGCGGCTGTTCTCCGATTTTGGAATTCTCCATCAGCTTCTTGTGCAGTCTGTAGCGCTCTTTGCGGGCGTTGTCTATCTTCTTGTTCTTCAGCATGAAGTCGATGAAGCGGATGTAGATGGGGTCTGACCAGTATATGGCGCGTGGACCGTGCAGCGCTTCTTCGGCGGCGCGGGTGAACTGCAGGGTGAGGGCCGGGTTCTTCTCCAGTTTCTTGAACAGGGCCTGTAAAGACTTGTCGACCGTTTCCACGGACGACCAGCGCATAGGCGACACATAAACCTCGAAAGCGTCGTTCAGGGCTATCTGGTCCACGGTGTTCTTCGACTGGAAGTCCATGCTGTCCCAGAAATGATCCACTATCCATTCGGATTTACCCGGCAGCGAGGGTATCGAGTCCGGGGCAACGGGATATTCGAACAGAGGCTGGATTACGATGGGTCCTGATTCACTCTGAACCTGGGCGGAGGCAGCGAACGACGCCCCCGCAAGGATTAAGCTGAGAATTATAGATCTTTTCATTTCTTATTGTTTCACGAGATGCTGGATGGCACGTGTCCAGGCGCGGTAGCCGGGACCATTGAGGTGCAGTCCGTCGTTGGTGTATTTAGGGTTGAGTTTGTTGGGCGCGGATTCCAGAGCCTTGGTAAGGTCCACGTACTCGGCGCCGTTTTGGGCGGCGATGGTCTGCAGGCGCCGGTTCAATGCGGGAATCACCTTTTCGCGACCTTTCAGGTTCTTATATCGGTTGAAATCGTTGTTGATGGGCATTACAGACTGGATATACAGTCGTGTCTGCGGTGTCTGTTCCCTGATTTTCTTAACCAGACGTTCGTATCGGGTAGCCAATTGGTCTACGGTGAGTCCATGCGACACGTCGTTGATGCCGATGAGCAGGAAAATCTTGGCCGGATGTCCGGCGGTGACCTGTGTTAGCCTTTTCTCCACGCCGGTAATCACATCGGAGCGTATGCCGCGGTTCTTGATGTTGGGCATATCGAACAGCTCGGCAAACTCGCCGCCGTCGGTGATGGAATTGCCGAGAAACACGATGTCGTCGGACGTGACGGGCAGCACGTCGAACAGGCTGGTCTTCTGGTCCCAGTATTCGTCGGCGCGTGCCGGCAGACAGCAGGAAGCCGCCAGCAGGAGAATCATGGTGAGTGTCCGGGCAATTTTCATATCGGTATGCTTAAGGTTCATTTTTGAGCGGTGTGGAAATCGATGAGTCCCAGCATGGGGTCCTTGGCCACGGAGCCGACGCGGATGTTGGCGTCTGCGCACACCTTGTCGAGTACGTCGCGGAAATGGCAGGCGATGGAGCCCACGAAAGCCACCGGCATGGAGTGTGCGCCGGGGTATTGCAGCACGTTGCGCTGCAGGAACGCTTCGAATTCGCGGCGCACCAGCGAGTAGATGTACGGGTTCCATAGATTTTCGGCTATGAAGGGAACCAGCGAGGCGAGGAACCGGTTTGGGTTGGGCTGGCGGTACACCCGGTCGAGCACGTCGGCTGTGGTGAGGGAGAAGGCCTGAAGGAACTTCTGCTGCACGGATTCAGGCAGCTGCTGCTTGAACGTATCGCTCACAAGACGTTTGCCGAGTGCGGCGCCGCTTCCCTCGTCGCCAAGGATGAATCCGAGCGAGGGAATGTTATGCGATATGTTCCTGCCGTCGTAAAGGCATGAGTTGGAACCGGTGCCGAGGATGCAGACTATTCCGCGGTCTGTTCCGAGCATCGCACGGGCGGCTCCAAGCAGGTCGGAGGCGACTTCGACGCGGGCGTCGGGGAACGCAGCCTGCAACCGGGACGCCACCTTACCGCACAGTTCCGGAGTGGCGCAGCCGGCACCGTAATAATGCACCGCATCGATGCGGCACTTGTCGGGAAGCCATGCCGCCAGACGGCCGAAGGCCGCGTCCAGTTCGTCGGGCGAGGCCAGCAGCGCGTTGATGCCCGTGTCGTTGTAAGGCGACAGCGAACCGTCCGGACATATCAATGTCCAGGCAGCCTTGGTGGAGCCTACGTCGGCAATCAGCTGATAGTTCATAGTCACGTTTTACAATCCGATATATATATGATTAAACACCATATATTTGGATTAAATACAAAATTAATGAAAAAACATTAACTATACAAATTTTATGTGATTGTTATGTGATTGGGCGCGCGGATTTTGATTTTACATCTTTTTTATATACTTTTGTCAGAAGCTCCAAAGCCACCCTGCGAAAATGAAAAATCTCGTATATGTAATTCTTGTCGTCATCATGGCGTGTACCGTTGTTGTTTCATGCGGGCACAAGGCGTCAGAATCCGAATCTTATCTGCAGCGTCTCGATTCCATACTCGGGAACGCTCAGGAATACGAAATACAGAAAAAGCGAAACATGTCGGACCTGACGCATAAGTTCATGCGCGCCACGGATCCAATGGACCAATACTTCCAGGCATCCCAGCTGAGTGACGAATACATGGTTTTCTGCACGGACTCGGCCATGAAATACATAGACGTCTGTATGCGTCTGGGTACGGACACCGATAACAGACAGTGGAAGACTGCGGCCATGATGAGGAAAGCGGATCTGCTGACGAGGGCCGGATTATTGCAGGAGGCGGAAGAAATCATGGGATCCATCAATACCTCAGGCATGACACGCGACGAGTTGATAAGGTATTTCGGCATGAAGATATTCCTGTACAGTCATCTGGGAACTTATCAGGGTGGCGGGTCGAACATATACTATGCCTTGGAGCGCGCCTACAAGGATTCCATCATGAATACCATACCGCGCGACCATCCCGAGTATCTGTGGTACAGGGGCTGGGACGTGCTTGGAAGTCCCGGACAGGATTCGACGTTGATACCGTCCCTGGCGGCCAAGCTTGAGAAGTCGGGCCGTAATTGCCGCCAGGACGCCAAGGAGGCATATATGCTGGCCAAGCTGTGCGAAGAAAAGGGGGACTCGCTGTCGGCGTTGAAATATATGGTGCTTGCGGCCACGATTGACATACAGATCTACAACGCGGAAATAGCCTCGATGGAGGAGCTTGCCAAAATGCTGTTCAGACGCGGAGACATAGACAGGGCCTACCGATACATAAACTACAGCATCAACAAATCTATCGGTTATCCCACCCGAGTGCGTGCGTTGGGCGAGATGCGGGTGCTGGACAAAATCAACAAAGCGTATCAGGAGCAGATCCACTATCAGAAACATCAGATGGAAGTAAGACTGGAGGTGGTGTGCCTGCTGGTGTTCGTGCTGCTGGTTTCCGCCGTCTGGATCATATTGCAGAACCGCCGTCTGCGAAACCGTAACGCCCATCTGGCCAGTATCAGCGCGGACCTGGCAAAGTACAACACCGAACTTTCGGAAGCCAAGAAGCATATAGAAGTGTCCAACAACGAACTGAACCGCCTGAACGAAGACCTGAAGCGAAAGAACGAACAGCTCAACGAGGCCAACTATGTGAAGGAGGAGTATATCGGATCGGTATTCAACATCTGTTCAAACTATATCAAGAGAATGGAGGAGTTCAGGAGCACCGTATACGCCAAGGCCAAGAACCGGCAGTATGCCGATATAGTCCGCCTGACCGAAGGCAACGACAATACGCGGCAGGAACTGAAGAAACTGTTCAGGTCGTTCGATTCCGTGTTCCTTCATATATATCCCGACTTTGTGACGGAATTCAACAGCCTGCTCTCAGACGACCAGCATGTGGTGCCAAAGGAGAGCGAACTGCTCAATACCGAACTGCGAATCTATGCCCTGATCCGGCTCGGAATATCCGACAGCGTGAAAATCGCGGAATTCCTTCACTGCTCGCCACAGACGGTTTATAATTACAGATACAACATGCGCAACCGGGCCAAAGGAGACAAGAAGGATTTCGCCGAACGGGTGCATACCCTGGGCCAATTCGTGCGGGAAAACGCATGACCGGACTACTAAATTAAACAGAATTTATTACTAATTTTACTAATGCGGCAATCGTCATCAGGTTGTGATTCAGTGAAATAACATAGATGCGCGTTTTACTATTTACTTTTAACCGCAATTTTTTGCTTTGTTAAAAAATAGTAACTTTGCAATGCCATGATATTCTTGATCAGACCCTTTGGGGGGGGTGGGAAAATCTGTTGCAATTTACTACTAACCATCATAACAAACAAAAATCGCATGAAATCTAAATGGAAACTCCGAGTGAACGCCTTATGGCTGGTTCCGGCATTGTTGTGCTGTGAGCCGGTGATGGGGCGGGACATTACGCCGGCAGGAGCATCGTCCCCCACGACCGTACCTGTATATCTGGATGACACGAAGCCGCTGGAGCAACGAGTGGAAGATGCGTTGTCGCGAATGACGCTTCAGGAAAAAATCAAGATCATTCACGCTCAGTCCAAGTTCAGTTCACCGGGAGTCCCCCGGTTGGGCATACCTGAGATATGGTGTACCGACGGCCCTCACGGCATTCGCCCCGAAGTGCTGTGGGACGAATGGGATCAGGCCGGATGGACCAACGATTCCTGTACTGCCTTTCCGTCGCTGACCGCATTGGCCGCCACATGGAATCCCGACATGGCGCTGCTCTATGGCAAATCCATAGGCGAGGAGGCCCGCTTCCGCAACAAAAGCGTGCTGTTGGGTCCCGGAGTCAATATTTACCGCACGCCGTTGTGCGGCAGGAATTTTGAATATATGGGCGAGGATCCCTATCTGGCGTCCAGGATGGTGGTGCCTTACGTCAAGGGCGTGCAGAGCAACGGCGTGGCCACTTGCGTGAAACATTTCGCATTGAACAACAACGATATAAACCGTCACACATCGAATCCGATAGTAGATGACCGTACATTGTACGAAATCTATCTGCCGGCATTCAAGGCAGCCGCAACCGAGGGAAATTCCTGGTCGTTCATGGGCGGCTACAACCTGTTCCGCGGAGAACATGCCAGCTACAACCCCATATTGATGAACCAGATCCTGAAAGGGGAATGGAATTATGACGGTGTGGTAATATCCGACTGGGGTGCGGTGCACGATACGAAGACGGCTGTGAGCGGCGGCCTCGATATGGAGTTCGGTTCCTGGACCGACGGCCTTGCCGACGGCGTGTCGAATGCGTACGACAATTATTATTTCGCGAATCCTTATCTGAAAGGGATCCGGAACGGAACATATTCCGAGCGTGAACTCGACGACAAGGTGCGTCGCGTGCTGCGACTCACGTTCCGCACGTCGATGAACCGGAACCGTCCCTACGGCTCGATGGGTTCGGACGAACATATCGAAGCGTGCCGCAGGATTGGCCAGGAAGGCGTGGTGCTTCTTCAGAACAAAGACAATATCCTGCCGGTGGATCCGAGCAGGACACGCCGGATAGCGGTGATAGGAGAAAACGCCATCAAGATGATGACTGTGGGAGGAGGATCCTCGTCGCTCAAGGCCCGCTATGAGATTACTCCGCTGGAGGGTCTGCGCAAGCGCGTGGGTGACGCCGCCGACATAGTGTACGCAAGGGGATACGTGGGCGATACCACCACATCGTACAACGGCGTGGTGACCGGACAGAAACTCGCCGACTGGCGCAGCGCGCAGGAACTCAGGGACGAGGCGCTGGAAGCAGCCCGGAATGCAGACGTAGTCCTGTTTTTCGGAGGCCTGAACAAGAGCGACTATCAGGACGCCGAGGGCACGGACCGTAAATCGATGGATCTGCCGTACGGGCAGAATGAGCTGATCTCGGCCCTGGCCAAGGTCAATCCCAATATCGTGGTGATCAACATCAGCGGTACCGGAGTGGCGATGCCGTGGCTTGGCGAAGTGAAAGGCGTGCTCCAGGCATGGTATCTCGGTACAGAGACCGGCCGCGCTTTGGCCGATGTGCTGACGGGCGACGTCAATCCGAGCGGAAAGCTACCCTATACTTACTATGCATCGCTCGACCAGTGCGGAGCGCACAAAATGGGTGAGTATCCCGGCCATCCCGGAATTGACGCACTCGGCAACGAGGTTATGGACATACCTTACAACGAGGGCATATTCGTGGGATACCGGTTTACTGACAAGAACCGTCTTAAACCTAATTTTCCGTTCGGCCACGGATTAAGCTATACCACCTTCAAATATGGTAAAGCGTCGGCCGACAGGACGACAGCTTCGGCCGACGACACGGTAACCATCACGATTCCGGTGACCAACACAGGCGCGCGCGAGGGCAAGGAAGTGGTGCAGCTGTATGTGTCCGATCCGAAATCGAGTGTGCCCCGCCCCGTGAAGGAACTGAAAGGATTTAAGAAAATATCGCTGAAGCCGGGTGAAACCAAGACAGTGGCATTCGAACTGACCGCCGACGAGTTGAAATATTTCGACGCGGACAAACACGAATGGGTGCTTGAGCCGGGAGAGTTCGATGCCCTGGTGGGAGCCTCGGCCGGCGACATACGGTCAAAGGTGCGTTTCACCGTCAAGTGACGAATGACGATGTCTTAATTAACGATGCCCGAGTCCGGCCTGCGGTAATGGCCCGGAGGGTATAAGTTAAGGAACATATACAATAAAAAAGCCCGGAAGAAAATCCGGGCTCTTTCAATATATGAGGGTTGAAGGTTACTCCCAGTAAGGATCCCATTCGTTGTAACCTATCACGTGAGCCAACATCGGGCAGCTCTGTGCACGGAAGTCGGTGAGCATGTCGTTGTAGGTGACATTGACGGTTGTCAGCATCGGGTCGAAGCTTACGTCCAGTGTGATGAGCTGGTTGTTGGAGGCATTGACGCGCTGCAGGAAGTTCTGGTTGTTGAGGAACAGCTGCGTGAGGTCGTTCCATTCAACATTTACGAAAGCCAGAGTCGGAACATTGTCGACCGAGAATTCGGTAAGGTCGTTGTAGGGAGCCCAGATTTCGTTTACGCTCTTGCAGTTGGTCACGGCCAGCTGGGTCATGTGGTTGTCGGAGCAAAGCAGGGTGCTCAGAGCGGGCAGATCCTGAATATACAGCTTCTTGATCTTGTTGTTGTTGATATTCAGGTTGGCGAGGTTCACAAGGCCCTGAAGCGTGATGCTTGTGAGCTTGTTGAAGCCGGCGTAGAGGTTCTTGAGGTTCTGGCAGCCGCTTACGTCAAGCGTTTCCAGCTTGTTGCCGATGACGTTGAGGGTCTTGAGGTTATTGGCGTTCGATACGTCGAGGGCCTCGAATGCGTTGCTTGAGAGGTTCAGCGTCGTAAGCAGGGGTACTGAGGTAAGGTTCACCTCGGCCAGACGGTTGCTGTTCAGCTTCAGGTTCATTACCTGCGGGCATCCTGTTACGGTAAAGTCCGTAAGGCGGTTGTGGCTGGCGTTCACGGCGTAGAGTGCGGGGTTGTTGGCCAGAGTGAGCGTGTTCAGCTTGTTGTCCGATACGTTCACTTTCTTGAGGTATGTGAAACCGGAGAGGTTGAGGTCGCCGGCCAGTTTCTTGTGGCTCCAGTCGATCTCGACGATGTGACCGTTCTCGACTTTCAGACCGGGAGCGGCCGTGATATTCTTGACGCCTATGCCCAGGGCGGCGGCGTTGGTCTCACCGTTGGCTGCGGTCTGCGATAAGAAGGAAGTCAGATTCTTGACCTCGCTCTTGTTAAGCTGTGCCCATGACAGTGATACCGTCATCAATGCAGCGAGAAATAAAACTGTTCTTTTCATAACTTATAAATTTGATGTTTAATGTTGATATACATGTTCAAGTGGAATGCTTTTGTGTTTTCATTCACTTTTACTACTATAACATTTCACCCCAAATATGGTTTGCTCCTGTTAAAAAAATATAGAATACTTTTGTACGGGTTAAATAATTGTAAGCCCGGCACGTGCAATGGCTTGCACCAATGGCAGCGGTAGGCCTCAGGATATAATATTCATATAGATATAATATCCATATAACAGGAGTAAGGATGTTACGACCGGCGAACCGGGAGGGGGCTGCGGGTGTTGAATTGTATATGATTGTGTTTATACAGGTAATACTCGTGATAGTGATCTTAGGCGCGATGGTGATGATATTGCTGGGCCTGGATCATCTTATTAACGGCGGATTCGATACAACCCCCGACGATACGAAGAAACTTCGCGACGAGGTCAATACCCGCCGCGAAGTGATAGGAAGCAAGAGTGTGTTCAACAGCCTGGTGTCGGAACATGACAGGGAAGCCGCTGAAGCGGCTTCGCTAAGACAAAAGTGACGCTGACAATGGCTAAGCTGCGGATTAGCCGCTAAGCCTCGGACTTGCGGCGCTGACGGTGAATCAAGTCGGTGACGTAAACGGTGAATACCGGGAACAGAATGATGCCCATCAGGGCAAGCAGCACCGACAGGGCGCGCCCCGTGCCCGTGACGGCGGAAATGTCGCAGCCCTCGGTGGTGACGGTCATGCAGGCCCACCATAACGAATCGGCATAATCCTGCACCATGGGATTGACACGCAGTTCGAACATATAGAATGTAAGCGAACAGAAATACACCGTGGACAGCACCGTGATGACGTATGCGAAGAAAAGTCCGGTGGCCTTGTTGCGCGTCAGCCACGACACCACGTATGCCATGGCGTATCCCCCGCGTATCAGGGGCATGTATCGGATAAGGTAGGACAGCTGGTCAGGAATCTGTATGCCGAATCTGTCTATCAGCGCCTGATACGGTATGGACACTATCAGGAATATGCTCTGCGACCAGAGATAATGCCATTTGTTGTGCGAGAGGGCGAAATCTATGAAATAGATGGCCAGGAACACCATGCATATCCAGAACTGCCATTTCAGGAACCCGGGTTCCTGATAGAAATTGAGGTTGCGGAACGAATCGACCGAAATCATATATATCAGTGCGGCCGACAGGAGCAGCACGAGTATGTGCAGGCCCCATTGCAGCTTGCTTATAACGTCCGGCCTGACGGTGACGGATCTGGATGTGCCGGTGTCTTTCATATATTTTTGGCAGGTTTACTTGGCCTTCTCGACCACTAACTGGTCTAACAGCGCGTGGTTCGTGTTGATGTTCATGTTTTCGTTTTCGGGCCGGTATGTGATGCCTACGGTATATGTTCCGGCGGTGAGGGGCACTTGAATGCGGTTTGACATTCCCCAGTCGTCCCAGTTTCCGACGCCGCGCTGAGGCATTACGAATGTGCCCCGTTTGCTGCCGTTGAGCATTAGAGTGCGTATGGCGGCTTTGTTCTCGGTGTTGACGGGACCGTTGCCGTTGGCATAACGCAGGGCGAACGTGTACATTCCGCTCTGGGGTATCTTGATGTTGATGGTCTCGGGATCGGTGGTCCTGTCAATCTCGACGAAGCCCTGGCCTGTATAACCCTTGACGCCGTCGGCCGGCGCGTTGCAGAGTTCGGGCGACTTCATGCCGGTGCCTTCGTTCTTGAACTGATATATGGTGGCCGGACGGTTGCTGCGGGGTTCGCTGGCGAACGAGTGAACACCCCTGGCGTCGATTCCGATTACCTGCCATTCGCCCGGCTCGGTGGCAGGCCACGAGGTCTCGTGCGTCTCGGCTACAAGCATGCCGTTCTTAAGCACCTGATATTTGGAGATGTATTCGATGGGGTTCCATTCCAGATAATTGTTGACCGGCACTCCTTCGCCGTTAAGGGCCGGATTGTTTGTGAGCCATGTCTGCGGGGTGACGGGAGCCTTGAGGTTGGGCTGACGGTTCATGTCCATAGCCGGTATGGGCTTGCAATCCATGTCTACCACTATATTGCATACGCCCTTCAGTCTCTTGGCCGGGATGGTCTTGCTGGGTGCGTATTCCTTGCCGTTGACGGTGATTTTTGCCACGTTGGCGCCATATCCGTTGACGGTGATGTTGAGCGTGGCACCACGGTAATTGAAATTGTCGAGGGTGCGGGTGGCTTCCAGAGCCTTGGGCACGAAGGGGGAAATGAGAAGGCCGTCCTTTTCGAAATGTATGCCGAACAGCACGCGGGTGGTGATGGCTATGTTGCCGGCCAGCGACCATAGCATGTTGCTGGAATTCAGCTCGGTGTAATAGTCGCCGTTGTCGAGGTTGAAGTTCTCCTTGTTCGTGGCGAACAGGGCGGCGGGGCGGAACACCGAGCCGATGCCTTCCATTGTTCCGGCCTCGTTGCCGGCCTTGGCCTGTGCCAGCGTCCAGTATGATGCCACGAAAGGCCACAGCGCGTTGTTGTGGTAGCTGGGCATGTCGCTGATCTGCGGATAGAATATGGCGGGACCGTAGGGTGTGTGCGGATTGTTGGTTGAGATTGATTTCTGTCGTTCGGCCGGAGCGATGTCGTATAGAATGGAGAGGGCCAGACCTAAAGTCTCCGCGCGCGGATTCATAATCTTGTGGTCGCGGCCGTAGGTGTACATTCCGTAGTAACCCTTGTCGTCGAGCCAGAAATATTTGTTGATGGCGTCGGTCAGGGCATCTGCGTCAGCCTTGAGACGGGCGGCTTCCTTTCGTTGTCCGAGTATGTCGGCCATCTGCGCGCATGCGTTGAGTGCGGCGGCATAGAGGACGTTGGTGCCCATGGCCTCCGACTGCGATATGTCGACGGTCTGCATCCATTTGGGATAAGACTGCTCGCGCCAGTCGATGAAGCTGGTCTCTCCCTTGATCAGACCGCGCGGACTCATCACCGTGGCCATATCCTTCCTGATGCTGCGGAGCGCGATGGGATACACCTTTTCAAGCCACTGGCGGTCGCCTGTGGCCTTGTATATCTCGTATGCGGCCACCACCCATATCATGCGGTCGGTGGAAATGGGCCACGCACCGCCCGAACCCGTGTCCTGGATTATCTGACCGGAAGGATTAACCTTCTTCATCAGCGATATCATGGAAGCCTCCGGCTGCATATAGCACATGCTCAGGATGATGGAATATGACACGTCGCGTGTCCACACGCCGGCCCATTCCTTGCCGGTGCGCAGGGTGGTGTCAGGCTCAACGGCATTCACCATCTCGTCGAGGCCCATGTTGTAGATGGCCTCGTGCAGCTTGTTGTTGGAAGTGAGGCGAGGGTAGGAGGAGAGGTCGTTCTTGCGTTTCCAGGTCTGTTCCACCGGCATGAAGTAGCCGGGACGCCCCTTGTAGGTGGAACGTATTTCCTCGGGCGAGACGGCCCATGCCTTGAACTCGTTCTGGAAGATGGTGTCGCCCTGCCAGCGGTAGGCGTCGGTGGAAACTATCAGATTGTCGGTTTCGGCGGCGCACAGCGACAGCGGAGCGACGGCTGTCCCCGAAATCAGCGCGGCCATATATATGTAATGCAAATTCATCTCAATTCTATTTATTAAGGAGTTGTCGATTCAACTGCAAAATTACAAAAAGAATCCTATCTTTGCAACGGAACCCCCCACGAGTGTCCCTGTCCTCTGATAAACCTCGGGGTTAGTTTTTATATTCTCAAGTGATTTTGTCTTTAGAGAACCAATTGTAAAGGTTCATAAATAATAAGAATGTTCAATAGACAGACAGCCCTTGTTCAACGTCGTTGAACAAGGGCTGTCTATTGAATGTTCTTAAGATAAGTAAGTATTTTACAATATTTTACGTCTGGATCGCATAGCCTGCGAATAAATATTTAACAACCTTTGATCTGAGATTGGCACATATTAATTAACCTCATTCAATTAAGGTTATATACCATTTCCCATTGATGCGGCGGAATTTAGTGGTAATTCGTAGTAATGATGCTCCCAAGTCTTCAGTATCGCATTCGAATATCTCAAAACATACTTGATCGGCCGTTATGGCATACCATGTATTAAAGGATTCCTCAGTCCCTTTGACTTTCAGTTTATGTGGCTGAAAATTCTTCCAGAAAGCATTATCTTGAACGTACCCATTCAGGCAAGACATTAAATAAATTAGGACTATGCGGATTATTTAGTTAATTTTGTGGAAATAAAAAACCCGGATTCATCACCTGCATCTAATATCAGGGAGAGGAATTACCGGGACTGCACTGCAAAATTAATTATTATATGTCATTTAACAAAACTTTTTTCAATAAAGTTTTTTCTGACAAGCGGATGGAAAGATATTTTACCTTATATCCGTATGATGAACAAAGGGCAATATTGCACTATCGATGCAATTTGCAATTGTCAGAAGCAATGTATACTTCTTTATCCGTATTTGAAGTAACCTTACGGAATGCATTATGCCGGGAACTTATTCAAATGACAGGCAGGGATGACTGGTATGCCGTTTTCCCCAATACGCCAGGATTATCAAATCTGAATAGATACATAACCCAGGCTTCGAAACAAATATCGGGTAGACATGAGCAAGTCACGCCTTCTAAAATAATCGCGGAACTAACATTGGGATTTTGGGTATCTCTGTTAAACAGTGAATATGAACGCATATTATGGAAAGATTTAAGGAGAGCGTTCCCATTCATGCCCAAGGAAAGGAAGCAGCGAAAATATGTATCGGCTCCCTTAAACAGATTCCGAGCATTCCGTAATCGTGTTTTTCATAACGAGTCAATATGTTGGAATATTAATCGTGTCAGAGAAATCCATTCGGAAATGCTTGAAGTGATGGGCTGGATAAACAGAGATGTACCAACCTGGTTAACCCAGTGGGATAGATTTAATCAAGTCACTGAGGAAATAACAAAGACAATGAACTGGCAGTAGTTTCAACGAGACAAAGCTTGATCTGATAGTTATCACTATAAAGACATACTTATGTATGTTATCTGAATACAATTTGAATAAGAGGACTATGTGATTTGGTAATGTGGGGGAGATGTGCTATATTTGTTGCGTAAATGGAGGCCGTGGAACGTCCGGACTCTGATTATTAACTGAAAAACTCGATCACTTGCCATGATACGACCACGGGGAATCAGGAATCTGGTAGAGAAAATTACCCTTGACCGAACAAAGACAATAGACGAACGCATTGACGAGGTGTTCAATATGCGTGAGCAACTCGAAGTCAAGGATGACAAGGAACGGTTGCGCAATGACGTGGACTATTACGACTGCATGATCCGGATGATAGAGAAAGAAGATACGGAACGCGTCGAAGACTTAGCGCGGCTGCAGCTGTATGCGCTGTTGGCAGAGACTTTCGTTGAACTTGAGGATTACCGCCATATACGCTTACTTGCACAGGAAGTGTTGGAGATGATCCGCCATGAGGATGTGGCCTGGGAGGCAATGGCAGAGACGTTGCCGCGCATCATTGATGCAGTGTCTGAAACGGTTTACCGTCATGCCGAGTACGAACTGCTGCTGATATACATACTGATGGCGTTTAAGACCGGAAACCTGACGGATGAATTCAAAGGTCGAGTACGGAAATGGATAAAACTGCATCTGCTTCTTGAGGAAAGCGACTGGCTCGACTTCCGGCTGACCAAGGAACTGGAACGTGCCTTGGCCGATATGTTCACGCAGACGGAGCTGTTCAAGATAATGCTTGATCCGAAGATAGGCCATCTTCGCACAGATCCTGTGGAATATACCCGGGATTGGGAGAAGATATATTATGACGTGGAGGATGAGCTGGACCGTCGCCTTGCCAATGTGCCGAGGCAGATGGGCTTCTGCTTCCAGTACTGGGCCATGAAGCGCGAGCTGCTGATGGAAAAATACGGCATCGACTGGCGCTCGCCGTCGCAGATGAACCCACGGGTAATGTTTGACTAAACCGGCAGATTTCTAATGGAAGAAAAACAACAGCAACAACAGAAGCAGAGGGAACAATACGCTAATTTCCGTCCCCGTCAGCTGTCGCAGGAGGAAGTGAATTCGGCTACGGCACGGCGGTGTGCGCGCTGCGGCGCCGAATTAGAGGACGGAGCGAAGTTTTGCGAGGAATGCGGAGCGGCTGTCGACGACGGCGGGTCGCGTTGCACGTTCTGTGGGGCCACCATGGACCAGGATGAAATGTTCTGCAGCGAATGTGGCAATCCGCGAGGTGGTATGAAATGCCCCAACTGCGGAGCGTTGGCTTTCCGTCACTTCTGCGGCAATTGCAACACGCCGCTGACAGCCGAGGCTTTCCGTCAGATAGAACGCGCGCGACAGGACCAGCGCGTTAAGCGCGTGTCAATGGTGGCGCAGGAAATTGAACAGCTGAACGACGAGATAGAACAGTTGGAGCGTGAAGTCGGTGAGCCTGACGACTCGTTTTTAGACACCGCTTCGCCGTTGGACGACAATGTACGCAAGATTCTTGACGAATACAAGAATCTATTCGGTGCTGCCGGGTCAGTGACTGATGCACCGAAACCGAAGCAGGCGGCTGTCCGTAAGACGGACCGGGAAAGTATGGCGAAGAAGCGTGAGCGCCTCCGCGAACTGAAGGTTAAGAAGCGCGAAAAGGGGCGTGAAATGCAGCAGGCTCTTGACGATCTGATTCCCGACCCCTCGGATCCGCCCGAAATCCAGCGCGGCTTTATGTGCGCCTGCAAGGTCGTGGCCCTTGAGAAAATAAAGAGGAAGGAAACCGTAGGAGTATGGTGGGTATGTAATTACTGCGGCTGTTCCCACCGCCAGCCATCGGAGTGTACACGGCCGGAACTCGGTGGCAAATGGAAAACCGAAGAAATAGAAGTAGTATCCTTCAATCAGACTGAAAACACAGCTTACATCTGACGTTCCCATACTTTTTATTGAATATTTGAACGACGATAACAATGAGTAAGAAACATACTGACGAACATAATACGGACACCCTGGTACCGCCGTCAGGGACGGCAGTACCGCCAAGTGGAACTGCTGTGCCTCTGTCCGGAACTGCTGTACCGCCATCGGGGACAGCTGTACCTCCAAGTGGAACGGCTGTGCCGCCGGGTGCGGAAGGGCCGGCGACGGGGCCGGCAGCGGACGGACCCGCTAAGCAGGTGGCTTTCGACGACTCGCTGGTGACGGAATTCGAGATAAATGGCGTAAAATTCAAAAAGAAGGAGTGCATCTCCAGCCAGTCTGGCGAAGCAAGGGTGTTCTTGGTGGAACACAAAGGTACAAAGTACGCGCTTAAGATTTATAACGCACACCGTCATCCAAACCACGATGTGCTTGAAAAACTGAAAGGGCTTCGCGGCAACGGACTGACCGTCGATGTGTTCGAACATGGCGTTCTGGATTTCGGCAACGGAGCAAAGCACGACTACGAGCTGATGCGCTATTACACGGGGCGGAACCTGTCGCAGGTGTCGCTGAAAGGGAAGGAGGATCTGTTCAGAAAATTGGCGCCGCGCATGGCAATGGCCATCGACTTCTGCCACAAGAACGGCATACTGCACCGCGACATCAAGCCCGCAAACTTTATGTTTGTCGACAAACGGGAACGTGACTTTGTGCTGACCGACTTCGGCATCGCCAAGATACTCGACGACCAAAAACGCGCTACGACTGACGCCGGGCGTACACCGGTGTATGCCGCGCCCGAGATGTACAAGTACTACTACGACAAGCCTACATACGTCTCCACACCTTCCGATTTCTACGCCATGGGCATGACTCTGCTGGCCATGTGGAAGGGGGAGGGCAACCTGATAGCCAACGAGGAGAAATTAGTTAAGGACAAGGAGGAGGAGACCCTGCCGTATCCTGACGTGAAGGAGATAGACGGCCACAACCTGCAGCTGCTCAAGGCGCTGACGCGGCGTAACGCCGACATACGCGCCGGCTTCGACCAGGTGGTGCAATGGTCGAAGGGGGAGACCATCTACGAAGATCCGACATACGACGGACTCAAGACCGATTTCCGCGTGGTGTTCAGCCGCGACAAGAACCTGATAGCCCATTCCAGAAAGGAACTGGCCAAAATGATGTGGGCCAACAAGAAACTGGCCAAGGAATACCTTTACTCCGACATGGTGGCCGACTGGATGGAGGACAACGAGGAACCGGAGCTGAAAAAGACCATCCTGACATACACCGAAGACACATACGCCGAGGATCAGGATGCCGGTCTGTTCGCAACCTGTCTGCTCCTGGACGAGGATATGCCTTATACATCCAACATCACCAAGAAGGTGCTGAAGGATGAATACGAGATAGCCCGCGACATATTCGACAATGTAAGGCTGTATGCCAACGCCCTGAAGGATCCGTACAGCAACCTGTGGATTTACCTGCGTCACATCGATGCCCCGATAGACGTGGACTTCTATGTCGAGGCTGTGGAGGATCGCGGAATATCGGCCTTGGACGAGATGTGCTATGACATAGACCCCGACCTGCCGTTCATGTATCGCGGGGACTCCGATTCCGGCAAAGATGACTTCGAGATACGGGACTTCGAGCATCTGCGAAGCCTGATGGAAAAAGATGCCGATTCCTTTATGGAAGATTCCGGCAAACGGCGCATATCCGTGTTTGCCAGCGAGGAATTCAAGCAATGGGTCAAGGGGCGCGACGAGAAGCTGTACGACGCTATATGGGATATGAACTATCCCGTGGACGACGATCCGTTCGGATGGTTCATGGTGTACCATGTATGTGGCAATGTCGATTACCAATTCAAGAAGGTGCAGAAACGCGAGGATTCCGAATGGCTGACCATCGATGATCTGGCCAATCAATTAGCCCGCTTTATCGGAGAGAATCCCACGGACTGGCAGAATCTGAACAGATTGGTACATAACTCTTTCACTGAGCAATTGACTCCCGGACCGTTTTACAAGGACTTCGCGGATTCGCGCGTGTGCCAGTATCTGCGCTCGAAAGGTAAGTACGACAAGCAGATAGAGTGGATACGCGAATGTCTTACCCTAAAGAGCACGGACAATAAACGTAAGTACGGACGATTCAACGGCGGCGTGGCTCAGATGAAGATGATAGCCGGTCTGTTGCCGTCGCGCCGGTGTCCGCTGTATATAGACAATCAGACCATAACCACCCTTGACGAGTTCAAGCAGCACGAGGCCGAGATACGCAAGGCCATGGACCGGGACAATGCGGTAAACGCGATGGTGCAGGACTGGCTCGCCGTGCAGTTTCAGGAGAATCCGCAGGTAGACCTGAAGAAGACGCCCTACTTGCAGAAAACTAAGGAATACCTGGAGTTCATGCAGGAGCATGTGCCCAACGCGCAGTCGGTAAAGAATGCCGAGGAAACGCACAATAAGATACGCAATGCCAAGGCTCAGTTCACAGTGGCCCGCGCCGGAACGCGCACCATCCACATCGCCGCGATAGTGCTCGGTTTCCTGCCGCTGCTATTGGCCTGCATCTATGGCGGATATGTGTTCGCCACGACGGATTCGGGTATATTCCGTACTGCGTTAGAATCGACCGGCAAATGGGTGGGCATCATCATCGGCATCTTAGTCGCGTTGGTATGTGCCGCCGAGGCCGGCCTGTTGGCCGGTGGTATCGTAGGTGTCATCGTGTACGCCCTGATAGCCTGGGTGTTCGTGCTGATAGTGCCGGCGGTGCCCTGGATACTGATAGCCATACTTGCACTTGTGCTGTGGGTCGGAGCAGTGCAGCTGTTCCAAAAGGTCTATCTGTCGCGGAAGCCCGTTGACAACTACGGCACGATGGACCTTAACGACGCAGCAACTTACGCCGAAATCGGAGCGGCCTTCGGCTCGCGCGACAAATTGTTGCCCGGAATGCACCCGGAATACCCGGCCATAGTTTATAAGGACAACGCCTCCAACGCCCGCAAGGGACGCGGACAGATGGCATTGAGGGGATTCTCCATACTGCTGTTGGCCGTGCTGATATTCGCCGGCAGCGCATGGTTCCGGAGTTATGCCACCGGAAAAGCATCGGCCAAGTCGCAGGCCATCGAAATGTACAACGGCACATACACCGGCCAGTTTGACGACCGCAATTCCACGATGACGCTGACCACCGATACAATCGACGGCAAGTATGTGGTGACGGGAGAAATGACCATAAATTACAGGCATCCGTTGAACCATAAGCTCAAAGGTACCATCGACCCCGAGCATCCCGAGAAACTGAAGCTGAACGTGGTGAAGTCCGACGGCACGGTGGACCATTACATCACATATACCATCGGCAAAGCCAAGGATGCCGACGATGCGATAGAGGGCAGCTATGCCAACAATCACAAAGGTTCGAGTTACACCTACAAACTGACCAAGAAATGAAATGCAATAAATGCGGTAAGGAAAACCGCGACATAGCGAGATACTGTAAATGGTGTGGCGCCACGATGGCCGCCATACAGACGCCGCCACCGCCTCCGGGCGAAGCGAAAGGCACGGCTTCTGACGGAGCAAAGGCCCAGACTGCCGGCGGCGTACTCGACATACTGGTGGACAAGGACCAGATTCGCGCCACGCTGACCGACATAGCCTCAAAGGGAGCCGCCATGAAGACATACAATGACGCCCACAACCTGAACTTCCGTATGGAACTCAGTTTCGTCATCACCGGCGACTCGGGTACGGGCAAAGCCACCGTGGCAAAGGCCATAGCGGCGTTGCTGCACGAGAAGGGGCTGGTGAACAATCCCGTGCCGAAGATCATTGACCCGACCGACTACCGGAAATTCGTGGAGAAAATCGACGAGAATCTGAAGAACTTCGGCAACGGAGTGCTGATAATCAAGGAGGCGGACAAACTCGTGCCCGACGGATTGCAGAAGGATGTGGCACCGATAGACCATATCATAAAGCATATACGCAAATGGCGCGGTGACGCCGCAAAGCCTGTGGTGATACTGTTAGGCGGCAAACGGCTGAAGAAATTCTTCGACGAGAATCCGGTGCCTGCGTCGGCTGTCAACTATTTCTTGGAGACGCCCGGAATCAGCGACGACGGCCTTCTGAACATTACGGAGCGGCTGCTGCTCGAGACCTGCGGACGGGCCCTTACCGAAGAAGGCCGGCAGAAACTGAAACGCATCTATCTGTACGACCGCCGCAATCCCGACGCGGCACAGGGAGCGGGAGGCCACAACGCCGAGCGACGTGCCTACGACATCAACCTTAAATGCATCGGGGTGCTGCCCGACGGCGCTCCGGTAGGTCCCGACATGATCGACGGCACGGAGTATATTCCCAAGACTTACGACGAGGTGATGCAGTCGTTCGACAAATATGTGGGTGTCGACGAGATAAAGGAGGAGATACGCAAGATCACGCTCAAGCTGGAGGAACAGCGCAAGCGCCTCGGACCGGGTGCCACGGTCGAGCTTTACGATCAGTTCCAGTTCCTCGGCAATCCCGGCACGGGCAAGACCACGATGGCGCGTCTGTTTGCCGACGCCCTCAATTCGCTTGGCGCGTTGCCTGTGGGTCATTTGGTGGAAGTGGGTCGCGACGACCTTGTGTCGCAATATGTGGGAGAGACACCGAAACTGGTGCGCTCCGTATTCGACAAGGCGATGGGCGGCGTACTGTTCATCGACGAGGCCTATTCGCTGAAACAGAACGACAGCGACGCCGTGGGACAGCAGGCCATAGACACCATACTGACCCTGGCCGAGAACCGTCGCGGCAAGGTGATAGTGATACTGGCCGGATACAGCAAGGAGATGGGCGAGTTCATACACTCCAATTCCGGGCTTGAGTCGCGGTTCAACAAGATTATAAATTTCCGCGATTACACCGGCAAGGAACTGGCCGAGATATTCCGGCGGATGGTGAAAAGCAGTCCCGAGGGCTATACGCTGTCGGCCAAGGCCGAGGAGCACTTAGATCAGGTGTTCGAACGGATGGAGAAGATGAAGACGCGCAACTTCGGCAACGCCCGCGAGGTGCGCAACAAATATCAGCAGGCCGTGTCGGCCCTGATAGCCCGCAACGACAAGGCACGGCAGGAGGGCGCTTTCGACGAATCAAAGAAGAACGAGATAGACCTGGTGGACATCGAGGGGGACCGGACCGTGCTGTCGGCCGACGAACTGCTGAAAGGGTTCGACGACTTCATCGGAATGCAGGGAGTGAAGGAGCAGATACGTTCCTTCGCCAACAAGATAAAGTTGGCGCGCATCAAGGCCATGCGCGGCGGCAAGGTGGAGCAGCCCAACATCCATATAATCATCACCGGCAATCCCGGCACCGGCAAGACAGAGGTAGCCAAGCGGATGGGTCAGGTGTTCAAAGCTCTGGGCATTCTGCCCAAGGGTCATGTGGTGTGCAAGGAACGCAAGCACATACTCGACAGCTACGTAAACTCCGCCGGCAAGAATATGGAGAAAGCCGTGGACGAGGCGATGGGCGGCGTGCTGTTTATCGACGAGGCGTATACCTTCATGCCGGCCGATCCCTCGGGCGTGAAGGACAAGTCGGGCAACGAGGCCATCGAGGCATTGATGACCCGCATGTCGAACGACGCCGGCAAGTTCGTGACCGTATTCGCCGGTTACAAGCAGGAAATGGACGAATTCATCAATAACGCCAACCCCGGACTGAAGCGACGCTTTACATACAGCATACACATTGACGACTATACGGTCGACGAGCTGGTGCAAATCTTCATGCTCAACGCCCGCAAGGAGGGTTACAGGCTTACGCCTGACGCCGAGGAACTGCTGAACCTGAAGGTAGAGGAGATGGTAAGCGCCAAGGACGAGAAGTTCGGCAACGCCGGCGAGATGGTGAAGCTGTTTAACACCACCAAGGACCGCCAGAGCGACCGTATCTCCAGTAACATAACAGAAGAACTCAGCGACGAGGAACTATATACCATAGAAAAGTGCGATATTCCGTACGACGCTCCCAAGAAGATAGACGTGGAGGAGTGCATGAAGGAACTTGACGAACTGGAGGGACTTAAGGCCGTGAAGGATGCCGTCAGGGAGATAGCCGACACGCTGATAGTGGAGCAGAAACGCAACGCCGATACCGGCGGCAGACATAAGCTGAATCTTGACCACCTGCTGTTTCTCGGCAATCCCGGTACCGGCAAGACCACCGTGGCCCGTATCATGGGAAACATCTACTACTCGCTCGGACTGCTGCCGTCGAACAAGGTGATAGAGGTGACGCCCAAGGACCTGATAGCTCCGTATGTTGGACAGACCGCCCCGAAAACAGAGCAGATGATAAACCGCGCCATCGGCGGCATACTGTTCCTGGACGAAGCGTACGGACTGAACGACGGTCCGAACGGATTCGGCAAGGATGCCATGCCTGTGCTGCTGACCAAGCTGCTGGACCTGAAAGGGAAGTTCGTGTGCATCGCCGCCGGCTATCACCGCGAGATGCAGCAGTGGATAGACACCAACACCGGTATGGATTCACGATTCCAGCGACGCATCAATTTCGAGGACTACAGCGCTGAGGAATTAGGCAACATATTCCGTGGTGTGGTCAGAAAGGCCGGACTGAAGATGGATGACGGCGCCGAGGCCGAAATGGAACGCTATTTCAACGTTCTGGTCTATAACAAGGGCCGGAACTTCGCCAACGCGCGCGAGGCACGCAATTACTTCGACCGCGTGAAACTGAACCAGGGACGCCGTCTGCGCGAACTGCTAAGGAATCCTGATTTTGACAACAGCGAGCTGTACGTGCTACGCCGCGAGGACATGATAATCAAGGAATAAAATCCCGACACTACTATGGACAATCAGAAGAAATGCCCGCAGTGCGGGGAGATGATAGACGCCGACAGCCGTTATTGCGACCAGTGCGGCGCGATGATGTACCTGTGTCCCGAGCACCTGATATTCGGCAAGGGACAGGGAAAGCGCTGCGGCCAGTGCGGCAAGGAACTCGTAGCCGCCGACCAGCTGGATAAACAACAGCCGCAAGGCCCTGTACAGCAGCCTGTGGAACCCGCACAGCCGGAGCAGCCGCGAACCGGTACATACACCCCGCCTGCAATGCCTGTGGACCTGTATTGCGCGGCCATGAACATCACGATACCGCTGATTCAAGGAGCGGTGATAGGGCGTACCACCGGCAATTATGTCGGACAGTTGGGGCAGTGCATCTACATATCCGGCACGCACGCTTCGCTGGGACAGAATGCCGCCGGATGGACCATAACCGACCTCGGTTCGCGCAACGGTACGAAGGTGAACGGCGTGGCGTGTGTGCCTCACCAGCCGGCACGTATCAATGTGGGGAATATAGTCAGAATCGCCAATTTCTATGATTTCGTTGTAAGATGAGCATGACAGTACGGTTCGATGTGGAGAGCGATGTGGGACGTCTGCGCTCCAACAATGAGGACATGGCGCTTGTGGCGGGTCAGAAGATACGCGACGGACGGATCAGCATGACGCTGCCCATAAATCCCGATACGGAGATGGCTGCGATAGTATGCGACGGCATGGGAGGTTATGCCTCCGGAGAGGTGGCCTCGGAGATGGCGGTAACTTCGTTCAGCGATTTTACCGACAGTCTGCAGCGGGGTATGGATTCTTCGGAGTTGGTGATGGCAATCAAGAAATGGTTTGCCGGCACCAATCATGAGATACTGATTGCAGCCAACGGTTCTGGAATGGGCTGTACGCTGACCGGGTTCCTGATTTATGACGGCAAACCGTATTGTCTGAACTGCGGCGACAGCCGCGTGTACAGACTGCGCTACGGGCATCTGAAGCAACTGACCACCGACCACTCCGAGCGCAACCGTCTCGGGGATATGACCGTGCCGTCCAACCTTATCTACAATGCGATGGGAGTGCTCGATGCGTTCGTTGACATAATGCCGACCAAGTTTGTGGCCGGCGACAAGTACCTGGTATGCAGCGATGGCCTGTGCGACATGATCGACGACGCGAAGATACAGGAGATTCTTGAATCGCCCTCGTGTACGGCCCGGACACTTGTTGATGCCGCCAACCTGGCCGGTGGAAAGGATAACATCACGGTGGTAATTTTGAATGTTGAAGGTTGAATTATGGAGACTGAACTGGGAAATAAGTTTTATAAGCTGATAGGGGAGGAGGACGAGCGTCCCGAGGCATTGAAGGAGGCAGCGGACTTAGTGCAGAACGCACCGGAGAGCAGTGAGCGCGCCGGTCTGTTGGCGTTGATATACCATGACGGCATCGGAGTGGAGCAGGACATGGACCGGGCGTTCGAGTATGCCGAGAAGGCGGCGTTGGAATGGCATGACGGACTGGGATATTATCTGTTGGGATATATGTGCGAGAATGCAGAGACACCCGACCAGGCCGAAGGCGGCCCGCGTCAGAAGTACGACCATTACGACGCCGAGCGTTTCTATGAGCTGAGTTCCAAGATAGACAGTCCGTGGCGGTATGACGCCGTGATGTGGCTGGGCGACTATTACATGGATATGGCCAAGGGCGGCGATCCGGAAATAGGAGTGGAGTATTATGAATCGATAGCCGGCAGTTATGCGCCCGCCGCCGAGGCGTTGAGCGACTATTACTGGGATCTGGCATTCCCTGACCACACGGACGATACGGACTGGACCAAGCCATTGTTCAGGTGGACGGAAGTGGCCGAAAAGACATATCCGGAGGAGTATGCCTATAGGCTGGGGGTACTTTATTCGTGCGGCATAGGTTGTGAGCGGGACACGGATAAGGGTACGGACCTGTTTGTGAAGGCGTACGAGCACGGCGACTGGCGCGGCGCGCAGGCCATGGCCGCCAGCATCGAGGAACTGTTGGCGAATATGCCCGAAATGGCCCCCGAACCACGTCAGATGCGCGAGAATGAAATCCAGGTCTGGCTGCACCGTGCCGAGGAACTCCGACAAAAAGATCTCCTGGAAAACCCTGCTGAGCGCGACAACGCCCGGGAGGAAGACTGATTTGGAACTGTCGGAGAAATTGGTTAACTTTGTGAGAAATACCGAAATTGATATGGCAAACACTCCGGTCCGTTATCCCATAGGCGTTCAGAGCTTCGAAAATCTTCGTAAACTTGACTACTTATATATTGACAAGACAGATTTAATCTACAATCTTGTCACGACAAATAAAAATATCTTTCTAAAAAGGCCGCGACGCTTTGGCAAGAGCCTGTTATTGTCCACACTCAAGGCATATTTCGAAGGGAAAAAGGAACTGTTCAAGGGACTTGCCATAGAGCAACTTGAGACGGAGTGGCAACCTCATGCTGTGCTGACACTAAGTCTGGCTACCTATAATCCGACAGGAGACGGTAATCTTGAGGATATTCTTGACAATCAGTTTCAGATATGGGAGCAAGAGTATGATGTTAAAATCAAATCTGAAAGTCTCTCCTCTCGTTTCGGTAATATTATACGTGCTGCCAATAATGTTTCGGGCCAGCCGGTCGTAATTCTTGTTGACGAATACGACCATCCTCTCATATCGTCTATGCACGATGAGGAAAAAATTGAAGAGTATCGTCAGCTTCTTAAGTCAATATATGTCAACATCAAGGATCTGGATCAGTACATCCGTTTTGCGATGCTGACAGGTGTTAGTCGGTTCAGCAAGATGACTATCTTCAGTGGGCTGAATAACCTTCGTGATATATCGCTTAATCAGCAGTATGCCGCAATTTGTGGCATAACCGAGAAGGAACTGACGGAGAACTTCCAGCAAGGTATCGAACTGCTCGCCGAGAATAACGATACGGATTATGACGGTGCCGTCAAATTGCTGAAGGACAATTATGACGGTTATCATTTCACGAAAAACAGTCCGGATATCTACAATCCGTTCAGTCTGTTGTGGGCCATGGCGGACGGAGAAATCGGTTCCTACTGGTTTCAGAGTGGTACTCCTGAATTTCTGGTAAGACAGATTCAGAAGGGTAACAGTTTCCTTCCGGAGATGTTTGAGGAGACGGTAGACGAGAGTATCCTGACTTCAAGCGATATATTCGACACCCAACCTACGGCTTTGCTTTATCAGACGGGATACCTGACGATAAAGAGATTTGAGAAGCCGGATGACTATCACCTTGGCATTCCCAACTTAGAGGTACGCAAGGGGTTGTTCGAGAATTTGGCCAAGTATTATTTTGACAAGGATGATACCACTGTCTTTAAAAATGTCAGGGAGGTAAGAAAACTTCTGGAGACCCGGAACATCGACGAGGCTATTGAACGTTTACGCACCTTCATGGCCGGTATTCCTTACGAATTCTCGGACAAAGCCAACGAACTGCACTATGAGAACAATCTGTTCATCATATTCATGCTTATCGGCGTGAATGCGCGGCCGGAATGGCACACGTCCAGCGGTCGAATAGATCTGTTGCTCAGTATGCGCAACAATATCTACATCATCGAACTAAAGCGAGACGGCACCCCCGACGAGGCGTTGGCTCAGATTCATGAGAAAGACTACGCCCGTCAGTTTACCGGTGACCCACGCCCCATTATCAACCTCGGCATCACCTTCAGCACCGAGACCCGCAACATCACCGCCTGGAAAGCCGAAGTCGGTGAATAGTCAGATTATTATTTCGGTGTCGGGATTGTGTCGGTGGAAATTGGCGAGGGCTGACGCGGGAGTCGTATTGGCGTAACAATAGAGACAGCCATGAGGACAGGTGTTGTATTGGCCGATGTCCTTGGAAGCGACGCATCCACAGAACTTGCGCTGTCCGCTGTCGCGGTTTACGCGGGTGCGGATGGCATAAAGATTGTCTGATACTTCCCATGCTCCCGCCGGCAGAGTCGATTCTCCGAATATATTCCGTTCTTTAGGTAGAATCTCGATGCCAAGATAATTCATTAATTCTTGATCGCGCCATGCAATTCGGGAAATGAGCTCGTCATCCACACACTTATTGTGGTAGATGCCGTATGAAGCCAAGTCAATACGCTCCGAGCAAGTGGCAAGGTGATAGTTCCATCCTTCTGATTGGTTGACGAAAGCGATTTCTTTAGCCATTTCATGCATCGTTTCGTCCGTCCATTCAGTGTAAGATATGCCTCCGTTTCTGAGGTTGTCGCTTACTTTACGATACGATGCGATATCCGCAAAACTGAAAACCATCTTTTCAGTATAGCCTTTCATTAAGTTGCCGATTCTGCAGATTTTCTCAATCAATGAGTCAATGCAGATCTTATCTGTAAGTATCAAAGGATCAAATCTCCATACAACACTTCCAAATCCCAATATATCGACAAGTCTGCGGAATGTATCAATTCGTTTCTCAAGACCGGGCACCCCCGGTTCCAATCTTTCATGCTCATAGTCATTAAGGGTATATTGGAGATAGCAATTGATACCTTTCTCTTTTAACTGCGGCAGGTATTGAATAAGTGGCTCCGGATTCTTTGACCAAAATACAATGAATCTTACATCCTTGAGCGACAAGTAAATATCGGTGCCATTGAACGGATTGCGCCAACGGCAATAACCACGCTCAAGACTCCTGATAAACCAGTCGGAGTAAAACGCGGGCACATCGGTGGCTCTGCTTACAGATAGAATCTTTGGAGCCGTTGCCTCGACTTCCCTGCCATCTTGGGTTACTATTTTAGTCTTTACCTGCTTCATAATGCAAAACTAATAGTAATCACTGCCTGATATTATCATCAATATGTTTAATAATGTTAAACTTTTTGTAGTAGCGCGGGCTGTCCCCAGCCGCGCACAACCAATAACCATAGTCCTATGTTATTTTTAATAAGGCTTTTAACCGTGTCTATGCGCGGCTGGGGACAGCCTACGCTACTATCTTTCGAAATTCATATCAAGAATTGAGAAATCTCGTGCGTAAATGCTTGACTGCTATAAGGACTAACAATATAGTGGTAGCAATGGCGATAAACCAGGGGAGGACTGTGGAACGGGAGGATTTTGCGGGGTCTGAAGGTGCTGTGTCATGCACTTTGACCGGGACGGGCTTTTCGATGATGTGGTCTTTGTAGATGGTGTCGGTGGTGACGGAGACCTGGACCGGTAACGGCGTATTCTTGTGGCGCAGTGAATGACGCAATGAACCGTCGGGGCGGATCTGTGCCTCGCTCACGGCGTAGTCGGATTCCAACACAGAGACGCTATCGAATGTCTCGCGCTCCGATTCCTGTGCAGGGATGCGGATGTAAACGGTGTCGGTATGCCGGGTGTGAACCTCGCGGGTTGACATTGTAGCTTGCAAGGTAACCGTTTCGGGAACAGGAGTCTGGTTGCGATGCGAACGGCATCCGCACAAAACGGCGAGGATTAACATGGGAAGAATAAGTCTGTTATAATTCATAATGATTTGAGATATTCGGTTATGGCTGTTACATGTAGATTTGTGATTTCGGATTTGCCACGCTCGGAAAGGAGATAATCAACATCGTGGCGATTGTCCTGAAACATGTTTTCGGTCAGGACTGCCGGGCATTTCGTATCGCGCAATATGGCGAAGTTACCGGTAAAGAACGGCTCGAGTGAGCGGTTGCCTTTCAGGTTGAGTCTTACGGCCTCGGCATTGAGCAAAGATGCTAACTGTCGGGAACGCTGTGATGCGTTTGGCGCTACCCAAGCCGTCCATCCAGAGGCGTTATGCCATTGGCCAGTGCCGGCGGCATTGACGTGAATGGAAACCAACAGTACGTTGCCAGAGCCGGCACCAGCACAAACGCTGTTGACACGTCTGACCCGTTCGCGTAGCGAAACGTCGTTGAGTTCCGGCACTAACAGCCCGGCGTCATAACCCAGTGATTTCAATTTGTCACAGACACAGCGCGCTATCTCGCGTGTCCATGCATATTCGCGCAGCCTGCCGTCAGGACTGCATTTGCCAGGAGTCTCGCCCCCGTGACCATTGTCAATAAGTATTATGTTAGAAGTCATAGTGATTAGGTGTTCTGAATGGAGGTTGAAGTTACTGAGGTGAAGGCGTTGGGAGGGAGGCGGTGAGGGCATGTCAGATTGTCGCAGCGATGCAGGGCATGATCCAGTTCGACGGCGGCTTTGGCCTGTGTCAGCGAGATTACCTCGCCGTTGAGCGAACGTACCAGGCCGGTCTGTTCCGCAAAGCGTTCCTCCTTCTCCTTGAGTTGCTGCTGCAGGAACTCGATCATCTCCTTCATGGTGTGAAACTCCGAGAGGTCGGCCTGGCTGTCGGCCATGCGCGCGTTGTTACGCCGGTTCATTATCAGATTCGCCGTCCATTTCAGCAGATCCAGACCGCCCAGCGCACCAAGCACCGCCACGGCAGCCTGCCATAAGTTTTCAGTAGTCATATTCATTTCAGTAATAGTGTTTGTAACAGTGATTGATTGATTTTGCTGCAAAATTAAAGCCGGCTCCCCGGCCGGCTTCCTTATCCATTAAAACAGTAAGTGCCACGCTGGATGGCAGCGCGGCACTTATGTTCGATTCAGAAATTATTCAGTAATATCGAGGAGGTAAATCAATATTTGCGGTAAGTGTGGCCTCCGTCCGTAAGGCGGTTGCCGCTTTTGGTCAGAATTGTCCCTTTCTCGGGAATGTACACTTTGCCGTCCTCATAAACATACGTATATGTGTAAGAGGGATTATCGTTGGAGGAATACAGCGAGCTTTTGCCAATCTGGTTGGTATAGCCTATTAACTCGCTTGTGGGAGCCTTATAACCGTCATGGCAGTAACACCACTTCACGGTGTTGTCGTTGACGAAGTAATAGGAATAGCCATAACCGCTGCCGTCTATCTCGGCGTATACTCCGTTCAGGCCATTGTCATCGCTCTTGCAGCCGGTCATGATGCCGGTTATCAGCACCATGGAGAGCAGGAGCATCAAATGTTTCATTGTTCTTTTCACTTGTGTTGTTGTTTATTGGTTTGCGTTGCAAAATTACGAAATATGATTGTGATAAAAATCCATGGCTTCTGTCACATTCTGAATCAAAGGACGCAATCGCATCCCAACACGCCGAAAATCGCGTCTGTCTTGCCAAATTTAATAATCTTAAAAGATATAAAGAGAGGGTGCGCGGAACGGAAGTTCCGGCACACCCTCATCCTCGGTTGTAATTACTGAGATTTGTTTTCCTTATCTTAATCTTATTAGTTGGTCTGCTCTACCATGTAGGGGTTGAGTTCGCCCCACTTGTCGATGGGAGGCATGATGCCCAGTGCGATGACTTCGTCGCGGAGCTTGCACAGGTGCTTGTAGCTCTGCTCGAGTTCGGCTGCCTCCTCGGGAGTGCCCTCTACGACCTTGAACGATGCGCCGTTCTTGTCGATGGTGGTCTCCATGGCCATCATGATGTTGTGGAATTTGGCGTCGTTTACATATACGCCTGCGGGCCAGCGGAATGCAGGACCACCCATAGCGGCTGCTATCATCTCGATCGACAGATATGCGGGGCTCTGGAACGAACTGCGGCCGCGGAGCTCGATGATGTTCTTGCCACCCTGGATCACGCGTACCTTCATGGCCTCCCATTCATTCTCGGGAAGTGCTTCGGTGCCGATAATCTCGGTCAGAGGCTTGCCGTTTACCATAGTGGTGCTGGCGTATACGGCCATCTGCTCGCCGTGGCCGCCGTATGTGCGGGAGTTGGTGATCAGATCCGGGGAGATCTTGAACCACTTGGCCAGCTCGTTGCGCAGACGTGTGCTGTCCAGTGCGGCCAGTGTGGTGACGCAACCGGGCTTGACGCCGCTGTACAGCAGTGTTACCAGACCCGTGATGTCGGCGGGGTTGAAGATAACCACGATGTGCTTAACATCGGGGCAATACTTGCGCACGTTCTTACCGAAGTCCTCGGCAATCTTGCAGTTGCCTGCCAGCAGGTCCTCGCGGGTCATGCCCTCCTTACGGGGTGCGCCACCGCTCGATACGATGTACTTGGCACCGGTGAAGGCGGTCTCGATGTCGTCGGTATAGGTGATGTTCATGCCTTCGAAGCCGCACTGCAGCATTTCCTCGGCAACACCCTTCAGTCCCTTTGCGTAGGGATCGTACAGACAGATGTTGGGAGTAAGACGCATCATAATGGCGGTCTGGGCCATGTTGGAGCCAATCATGCCGGCTGCGCCGACAATCAGAAGCTTTTCATCTGTGAGAAAATTCATGATTAATACTTTTTATTGGGTTATATTAATATGTTGTGTCTAATTTCATGGCGGTTGTTACGGTCTTCCGTCACAGATATTACACGCTGCGGGGAGGATTGTTCCAACGTTTGTGCAAATTTAGTAATTTTTTGTTATTTTTGCAACAGCAAGATGAGGAATGATGCCTAAGACGAAAACCGTATATTTCTGCAATAATTGCGGATATGAGAGTGCCAAGTGGCTCGGCAAGTGTCCGGGCTGCGGGGAATGGAACAGTATGGTCGAGGAGAAAGTGTCGGCCAAGGAGAACAAGGGGGGCAAACGCGGGCTGGTGAAAAGCTCGCGGCCGGTCAAGCTGTCGGAGATAGAGGTGGGCGAGGAGGTGCGCCTCAAGATGCCGAGCGACGAGCTGAACCGTGTGCTTGGCGGCGGCCTGGTGGCGGGAAGCCTCACGCTGATAGGGGGCGAGCCGGGCATAGGCAAGTCCACCCTGCTGCTGCAGAACATCCTGTCGATACGCACGCGCCGCATCCTGTATGTGTCGGGCGAGGAAAGCGCGGCTCAGCTCAAACTGCGCGCCGACCGTCTCGGCAAGGTGTCGGAGAACACCTTCATCCTGTGCGAGACCAATCTCAGCGCCATCTTCACGCAGATCGAGAACGTGAAGCCGGAGCTGGTGATAGTCGACTCAATACAGACCGTCATGTCGGACGAGATAGAGTCGGCCGCAGGCAGCGTGTCGCAGGTGCGCGAATGCGCCGCCTCGTTGCTGCGCTATGCCAAGGAGAGCGGCGTGCCGGTAATCTTAGTGGGTCATATTAATAAGGAGGGCTCCATCGCCGGCCCCAAGGTGCTGGAGCATATAGTGGACACGGTGCTGCAGTTCGAGGGCGACAGGCAGTATCTGTACCGTCTGCTGCGCGCCATCAAGAACCGTTTCGGCTCCACCAACGAGATAGGCATATACGAGATGGTGTCCAAAGGCTTGCGCGAGGTGAAGAATCCGTCGGAAATGCTGCTGTCGGAAAACCGCGAGGAGGAGATGAGCGGCATGGCCATCGGCGTTACGATGGAAGGTGTGCGCGCGTTCCTGGTCGAGGTTCAGGCTCTTGTGTCGGGAGCGGCCTACGGTACGCCGCAGCGATCGGTTACAGGGTTCGACCAGCGACGTCTCAACATGCTGTTGGCCGTGTTGGAAAAGCGTGCGCGTTTCCGTCTCGGGCAGAAGGACGTGTTCCTGAACATAGCCGGCGGCCTGAAAGTGACCGACCCTGCATTGGACTTAGCTGTGGTGGCCGCCGTGATGTCGTCGAATTTCGATATGTCGCTGCCGCCGCGCACGGCATTTGCCGGCGAGGTGGGCCTGTCGGGCGAGGTGCGCACCGTCACCCGTGTGGAGCAGCGTGTGGCCGAGGCCGAGAAATTAGGATTCAACACCATCTACATCCCCAAGGGGAACCTGAAGGGAATGTCGCCCAAGTTCAAGATCAATGTCGTGGAGGTCGGCAAGGTACAGGAGCTGGTGCAGTCATTGTTCGGCAACGGACGCAACCGTTCTGACGCCGACACCCGGGAATAGGATATCCAACCCGAATAAACCGGAATAAAGATGAGGGAGTGTCGATTGCGGCACTCCCTCGTCGGTTAAAATACAAAATCAAAAATCAGCTCCGTCAGGCCGGCGTCATTTCTTGGCCGACATGCGGACAGTGCGTGTCAGCGTTCCGGGTTCCTTGCCATCCGGCAGATCGGCCGCGCTTTCCACAACCTTGAATCCGAAGCTGATCACTCCGAAAGCCAGTGTCTTGTCTACCTGAAGCACGTTCATACGCATGCCTAACAGGAACTTGCCGGCCGAGAAATCGTCAGTGGCGATTGTGGCTCCGTATGGAGCGATGACCGATGTGCCTAACGGATAACCGTCAAGTACATACGTCACCTCGTTTACGGCAGCTTGCTTGTTGTCGTTGCCTTTGCATGTCACGCTTTCGATCTTAAGCGTATCGCCCTTGACCACATATATGGCATCCTCGCCTTCGACTACATTATCGAATGTGACAGTGATGTCTACGTCCGGCAGGTCGTTGTCGGAATCGCACGATGCCAGAAACCCTAAGGGCAACAGCAGCAACAGGTAAAGTAACTTTTTCATCTTTGTTTCGAATTAGAGCAATTGATTATTATGTGCGGAATCGAATCCCAGTGTCGGTTCCTTTTCCTATAATAACAAATAACGAAGATAAAAGATTAAAGTATGTAAATTGCGGAAAAAGTGTTATCTTTGTAACATGGAATCGAAAATATACGAAACGATCGACGATGAAGTCGTCGTAACGGATAATAAGGCCGGGTGCGCCGTCGAGTCCCCGAAAAGCGGCGAACGGCTGGTGGACTACCGCAACGTGACGATAGAGCGTGCCGCCCGCGTGGTTCTGAAAGGCGTGACGTTCGGCGTGTCGGAAGGTGAGTTCTGTTACCTGACCGGCAAGGTGGGCAGCGGCAAGAGCTCGTTGCTCAAGACCCTGTATGCCGAGGTGAAAATACCGGAGGGAGACACAGCGCGGGTGCTGGACTACGACCTGTTGCGGCTGCGCAGCCGTCAGATACCGGGACTGCGCCGCTCGCTGGGCATCGTGTTCCAGGACTTCCAGCTGCTGCAGGACCGTTCGGCGGCTGCAAACCTGCGCTTCGTGCTGAAGGCCACCGGCTGGAAGTCGAAGGGGGAGATAGAGGACCGCATCGAGGAGGTGATGAAGGCCGTGGGAATGGAAAACAAGGCTTACAAGATGCCTCATGAGCTCAGTGGCGGCGAACAGCAGCGCGTCGTGATAGCCCGTGCATTGCTCAACAGTCCCAAGCTGATACTGGCCGACGAGCCTACCGGCAACCTCGATCCGCAGACCGGATACCAGATAGTGGACCTGTTGCACAGACTTTCCGACCAGGGCACAGGAGTAATCATGGCCACCCACAACATGCAGATGGTGGAGGATTTTCCGGCCAGAGTGCTCCGTTGCGAGAACAAATCGCTGATTTGATTCGCGCCGGAGCCGAATCGTGACGGTTAACGGTCAGATTTTTGCTTAAAAATTTCGTAATGCAGAAATAATTCCATAATTTTGTGACACCATGAAAGCTCCGTAGTAATGCGGGTCTTAATATTGTAGCATAATCCGTGATAAACGGATATTGAATTATAGAAAAAATTAGAGAATCAAATACCAAACCAATGGCAGAAAAGAAAGAAAAACTGTTCGACATGTTTTCGCCTGTGACCACCGAGGAGTGGAAGGCGAAAATCACAACGGACTTAAAGGGTGCTGACTTCGACCGTAAACTGGTGTGGCGCACCAACGAGGGGTTCAACGTACAGCCGTTCTATCGACTTGAGGATTTGTCGAAGCTGTCTCACTTAGGCAGCCTCCCCGGCGAGTATCCGTACGTTCGCGGCACACGCGCCGACAACGACTGGCTGGTGGCCCAGGCCGTACAGGGCGACACCCCCGAGGCTATGGCCGACCATATCCGCCACATCACCGACCGCGGCGTTGAGTCGCTGCGCGTCAAGCTGGGCAAGAATCCCGCCGAGGCCCTGAAGGTGATCCTGAAGGACGTGGACCTGAAGAAGACCGAAGTGAACATCGACTGCTGCCCCGGCAAAGCCGCCGAGGTTGCCGCCGTTCTGGTAGAAATGATCAAGGAGGCCGGAGCCGCCGACGCATTCCGTGGAGCCGTCAACTACAATCCGTTCCGCCGCCTGCTGAAGCACGGCCTGCCGTTCCCCAAGAACGCCGCAGAGGAGGGCATGAAGGTGTACGAGGCCGTTAAGGACGTGAATGGCCTGCGTTGCTTCGCAGTGGACTCCTACATGCTCAACAACGCCGGTGCGTTCATCACACAGGAAATGGGCTACGCTCTGGCCTGGGGTGCCGAATGGCTCACCATGATGACGGAAGCCGGTCTCGGCGTGGACGAAGTGGCTCAGCGCGTCAAGTTCAATATGGGCATCAGCTCCAACTACTTCATGGAGATAGCCAAGTTCCGCGCCGGCCGTATGCTGTGGGCCGAGATCGTGAAGGCTTACGCACCGAAGGAGGACGACAGCTGCAAGATGTGGGTACACGCACTGACCAGCATGTTCAACCAGACTCTGTACGACTCGCACGTGAACCTGCTGCGTTCCATGACCGAGACCATGTCGGCCGCTCTGGCAGGCGTGAATTCAATCGAGACACTTCCCTTCGACAGCTGCTATCAGACTCCCGACGAGTTCTCGGAGCGCATAGCACGCAACCAGCAGATTCTGCTGCGCGACGAGTCGCACCTCAACAAGGTAGTAGACCCTGCCGGAGGTTCATATTATATCGAGACGCTGACCGCCTCCATCGCCGAGCAGGCATGGAAGCTGTTCAACGAGACCGAGGACGCCGGTGGCTTCGAGGCATTGCTGAAGCAGGGCGAGATCCAGAAGAAAGTGAACGAAAGCGGAACGAAGCGTCATCTCGACGTTGCACGTCGCAAGGAGAATCTGCTTGGCACCAACCAGTTCCCGAACTTCAACGAGACGGCTCTGCAGAAGGTGCAGGGCGAGAGCTGCGGATGCGGATGCGGCTGCCACCACGAGGAGCCGGCCGACGGCGCCGTGGAATGGCTCAACATGGACCGCGCCGCCAGCCAGTTCGAGCAGCTGCGTCTTGACACGGAGCGTTCGGGCATGCGTCCCAAGGTGTTCATGCTCACCATCGGCAACCTGGCCATGCGTCTGGCACGCGCCCAGTTCAGCTCCAACTTCTTCGCCTGCGCCGGTTACGAGATAATCGACAACATCGGCTTCGAGACGGTGAAGGAAGGCGTAGACGCCGCCATCGCCGGGAACGCCGACGTAGTGGTGCTGTGCAGCAGCGACGACGAGTACGCCCAGTACGCCCCGGAGGCTTTCAAGGAACTGGACGGCCGCGCCATCTTCGTGGTGGCCGGAGCTCCCGCCTGCATGGACGACCTGAAGGCACAGGGTATCGAGAACTTCATCCATGTCAAGGTCAATGTGCTTGACACGTTAGTAGATTTTAACGCCAAACTCCTAGGCATCGTTCCTAAAAAAATGTAAACGCCAGGGCGGTGGATTTTCGAGGTAATTTATTCGGTCTCCGAGGGAGCAGCCTCGCGGCTGTGACCGAGGAGAGCGGATAAATTAACCGAAAAGACACCGGGCAATGCACAAAAGAGTACAGAATTTGTTAGTATTAACTTAATAAAGATAGGCATGACCGGAAAAATATTACCTCAGACTCGCAGCTGCACCTCATCTTTAGCCTTTTGACTCAGTCACATAGCCCACTATGCTCCTGAGTCTGCAAGACTAAATCTGAGGCACATCTGCGACCCTGGCGTATACATTTTTTTAGGAACGATGCCTTAAGTAACCATGCGTCCGAATTTCAAAGACATAGATATAAATAAAGTAGTGATCGCCAAGGATCACAAGCCCGCTGCGGCGCAGGAATGGATGACCGCGGAGCTGATTCCCGTGAAGCCTGTCTATACCGAGGCCGACCTGGAGGGCATGGAGCATCTGAACTTCGTATCGGGTCTTCCTCCCTTCCTGCGTGGCCCGTACAGCGCCATGTACCCGTTGCGTCCCTGGACCATCCGTCAGTACGCCGGATTCTCCACCGCCGCCGAGTCCAACGCATTCTACCGCCGTAACCTGGCTTCCGGCCAGAAGGGTCTGTCGGTAGCGTTCGACCTCCCGACTCACCGCGGTTATGACGCCGACCACGAGCGCGTCGTGGGTGACGTGGGTAAGGCAGGTGTGTCCATCTGCTCGGTAGAGGACATGAAGGTGCTGTTCGACGGCATACCCTTGAACAAGATGTCCGTGTCCATGACCATGAACGGTGCCGTACTGCCCGTGCTGGCGTTCTACATCAACGCCGGTCTGGAGCAGGGCGCAAGCCTCGAGGAAATGGCAGGTACCATCCAGAACGACATCCTCAAGGAGTTCATGGTGCGTAACACCTACATCTACCCGCCGGCATTCTCCATGAAGATCATCGCCGACATCTTCGAGTACACGTCGAAGAACATGCCCAAGTTCAACTCCATCTCCATCTCCGGCTACCACATGCAGGAGGCGGGCGCAACGGCCGACATCGAGCTGGCATACACGCTGGCCGACGGTCTGGAGTATCTGCGCGCAGGTGTGAACGCAGGCATGGATATCGACTCGTTCGCTCCGCGTCTGTCGTTCTTCTGGGGTATCTCGATGAACTATTTCATGGAGATAGCCAAGATGCGCGCCGCACGTATGCTGTGGGCCAGGATAGTGAAGTCGTTCGGCGCCAAGAATCCGAAGTCGCTGGCACTGCGCACGCACTGTCAGACCTCCGGCTGGTCGCTGACCGAGCAGGATCCGTTCAACAACGTAGGCCGTACCTGCGTCGAGGCTATGGGCGCCGTCCTGGGTCACACCCAGTCGCTGCACACCAACGCGCTGGACGAGGCAATCGCGCTGCCTACCGACTTCTCGGCACGTATCGCACGTAACACTCAGATCTATATCCAGGAGGAGACCAACGTCTGCAAGGAGATTGACCCGTGGGGCGGCTCGTACTATGTGGAGAGCCTGACCAACGAGATCGCTCACCGCGCATGGGAGCACATCCAGGAGATCGAGAAGCTCGGCGGTATGGCAAAGGCCATCGAGACCGGTCTGCCCAAGCTCAAGATCGAGGAGGCCGCCGCACGTACGCAGGCGCACATCGACTCCGGCAGCCAGACCATTGTGGGCATCAACAAGTTCCGCCTGGACCACGAGGATCCCATCGACATCCTGGAGGTGGACAACACCGAGGTGCGCAAGGAACAGTGCGCCCGTCTGGAGGAACTGCGCAAGAACCGCGACGAGGAGGCCGTGAAGAAAGCTCTGAACGACATCACGGAGGCCGTAAAGGATCCGTCGAAGGGCAATCTGCTCGACCTGGCCGTCAAGGCCGCCGGTCTGAGAGCTTCGTTAGGCGAGATCTCCGACGCATGCGAGGCTGTCGTAGGACGTTATAAAGCTGTAATCAAAACCATATCAGGAGTGTATTCCAACGAAGAAAAGGGCGATCCCGAGTTTGAGGAGGCCCGCCGCATGGTTGCCGACTTCGCCAAGCGCGAAGGCCGTCAGCCGCGTATCATGATTGCCAAGATGGGTCAGGACGGTCACGACCGTGGCGCCAAGGTTGTAGCCACCGGTTATGCCGACTGCGGTTACGACGTGGATATGGGACCGCTGTTCCAGACTCCCGCCGAGGCTGCCCGTCAGGCAGTGGAGAACGACGTGCACATCCTCGGTGTCAGCTCGCTGGCCGCCGGCCACAAGACGCTGATTCCGCAGGTGATTGAGGAACTGAAGAAACTGGGTCGTCCCGACATCCTGGTTACGGCCGGCGGCGTAATCCCGGCCCAGGACTACGACTTCCTGTACAAGGCAGGCGTGGCAGCCATCTTCGGCCCCGGCACACGCATCCCGAAGTCAGCCATCGAAATGATCCGTATCCTAAACGAGGACCGCGAGGCCGAGGCTTGACGGCCTTAAAGACCTTAAGGACCTTATAATGCCTTATTCCGAAGGCGCACCGTATTCCCGGTGCGCTTTTCTTATTATTTGGAACCGGGCAATTTTAGCACCGCAGGTGCGTTAAAAAGTAGATGGAAAACGACAAACCCCTATACGAAATAATTGATGAAGACGAACTTCCGTATGCTTACGGTCAGGATGATCCGGACCGGCCCGCGGACCATGATGTTGACGGCAGTGAAAAGGAAAAGAGCACCCCGTCGCGCATTAGTCTGCTGTGGCGTGTGATGCTCGGCCCGGCTACCGGATGGAAAGACCTGAAACGTGCCTCGCTGAAAAAAGAAATCGTTGCCTCGGTATATTTTTATCCGTTGTGTGTGGGCGCCGCACTGTCGCAGTTCGTCGATCTGATATACGAAGCAAACCAGTCGGTGCTGAAACTGATAGTCTCGGCACTGGTGATATTCGTGTCCTATATATTCAGCTACATCGTGCTTCCCATACTGGGACGCCCTTTCCTGTGCGCGGAAGCCAACAAGACGTTGGAAACAAATTTCGGCCGGAATGCGTTGATGGTATTGTTCTCCACGCTGGCTCTGTTTAAGGTGGCTTATAATGCCATACCGTTCATGGAGCCGGTGCTGGTGTTCCTGCCGCTATGGACCATCTATCTGATACACCGCCTCGTACCCGTGATGCGTGTGCCTAAGGAAAAGTGGGGTACTGCCACGGTGATTCTCAGTGTGCTCACCATCGGACTCCCGATGTTCTGGCAGTGGCTGTTCGACATGCTGTTGCCCGTGATGTAAATTTGGATATATGCGGCACTTTGTGTAATTTTGGACTGCAATGAAGGCTAAGGATATTAACATACAGAACAAGAAAGCGCGCTTCAACTACGAGATAGGCGACACATATACCGCCGGTATCGTGTTGACGGGCACTGAGATAAAGTCGATACGCGACGGAAAGGCATCGCTGGTCGACTCCTACTGTCTGATCGAAAACGGCGAGGTATGGGTGAAGCAGATGAACGTGTCGGAATATTTCTACGGGTCGTACAACAATCACGTGGCCCGACGCGACCGCAAGTTGCTGCTTAACCGCAAGGAGATAGCCAAGCTGCAGAAGGCTTCGGAGAATCCAGGCTTCACTATCGTTCCTCTGCGGGTGTTCATCAACGACCGTGGACTGGCCAAGATGGTGATAGGCGTGGGCCGGGGCAAGAAGGAGTACGACAAGCGTCAGACCATGCGCGAACGCGACGACAAGCGGCAACTGGACCGTCTGTTCAAGAAATAACAAGCAATGGCTCCGAGAAAGATAGAGCTGTTGTCGCCGGCGGCGAACAAGGAAGTGGCCAAGGCCGCGATCCTGAGCGGCGCCGACGCCGTGTATATAGGCGCCACGAGTCATGGCGCACGCCATCGTGCCGCAAATTCAATTGAGGATATCCGTGAGGTAGTGGACTTCGCGCACACTTATCGCGCCCGTGTATATGTCACGGTAAATACCTTGGTTTACGATAACGAGCTGGAGCAGGTGCGCGAATTGATATGCCGTCTGTATGAAGCCGGAGTCGACGCGCTGATAGTGCAGGACATGTCGATACTGCGTATGGACATCCCGCCCATAGCGCTGCACGCATCCACGCAATGCGACACACGCACGCCGGACAAGGCCCGGTTCCTGGAATCCGTGGGCTGTTCGCAGATTGTGCTGGCACGCGAGCTGACAATACCGGAAATCAAGGATATCTGCGACACTGTCAGCGTGCCTGTGGAATGCTTCGTGCACGGCGCGCTCTGTGTCAGCTATTCCGGACGTTGCGGAGCGAGTCAGGCATGTCTGGGACGCAGTGCCAATCGTGGACAATGCGCGCAGATGTGCCGTATGCCTTACACGCTGCGCAACGCCGACGGTCTGGTGATAGAGAAAGACAAATATCTGCTTTCATTGCGCGATTTCAATGCCTCTCCCCATCTGGAGGAAATGCTTGAGGCCGGTGTGTCGTCGTTCAAGATAGAAGGCAGGCTAAAGGATGTGGATTATGTCCGCAATGTGACGGCATATTACCGCAATGCCATAGACGAGATTTTAGCACGGAATTCCGAGCGCTATATACGCTCGTCATACGGCGAAAGTGTCATAAACTACACTCCGCGGCTTGATAAGAGTTTCAATCGCGGATTTACCGATTATTTCTTAGGATCGCGCCGTCCCGGCAGGATGGCATCGCTGCTGACGCCCAAGTCGATGGGCGAGGAGATAACGGACGTCTCGATGCTGCATAACGGCGACGGCATCAGTTTCTTCAATGCGCGTGGCGAATACGAGGGTGTGAATGTGAACGGTATCCGCAACGGCCGTATCATCGGCTCGCGACCGTTCGAACTGCCCAAGGGTGCGGTAATCCATCGCACTAATGACATAGAATGGAATAAGCTCATGTCGAGCCGTATGTCAGAGCGCAAGCTGTGGGTGGACATGACAATAGATGAGGATAACCTTCGGCTGACAGACGAACGCGGTCTGACGGCTACGGTATCGTTGCAGGATGTATTGAAGGACAAGGCTCAAAAACCGATGCAGCCCGAACGGGTGTTAGGCAAGTTGGGAGCCACCGTTTACCGTCTTCGCAATATTGAGAACCGCCTGAATCCAGACACATTCATTCCTGCCTCCGTACTGACCGAACTGCGCCGCAAGGGCACCGATATGCTGGACAGGCTCAATATTGAAACTTATCCATTCGACCGCCGGCATCCCGAGGACAAAGCCGTCTTATATCCCGCAAGTAAGCTTGACGCGCGCGGCAACGTCGCGAATGTGATGGCCCGTAAGTTCTACCAAGATCATGGCGTCAAGGAAATTGAAACCGCCGTGGAAAAGAATCCGCGTTATGCGCAAGCCGTGATGACCACCCGCTACTGTATGCTCCGCGAATTGGGAGTGTGTCAGCGCGACTGCAAGGATCCGGCTACACGTCGTCGGTTCAAACAGCCTCTCACCATCACCACAGGTCCACATACTTTTCGGCTCGCATTCGACTGCGCCCGTTGCGAGATGTCCCTGTTCAAAGACTAATCATGACTTAAGAGTTTAATTCATGTCTCACAAACTTACGGAACTGACCATAAGCCGCGACTGCGGATATGTGATGAGGGGAATCGCCATCATGATGATAGTGTTTCACAATTATTGTCATAGTATACAAGGTGTGACTTCGGAAAATGAATTTGAATTCTTTTACAGCAACATCACGTCGCTGATGACTCCGAAAGCGACGGCATTGAATTGGTTTTTCGATATTATGTCGTTCTTCGGGTGGTACGGAGTACCGGTGTTCATGTTTCTGTCCGGATATGGACTGGTGATGAAATATGAGCGTGGACGCACTTCCCTTAAGACCGGTCAGTTTCTGTTGCACAACTATCTCAAGCTCTTCTTTCTGATGCTTCCCGGAATTGTGGCTTTGATCTTGGTCACATTGTCGATTGCGATTCCCAACGGGCATTTAGGAGCCAGATATATCGTCGATTACATCTGTCAGTCAAGCATGTTGCCTGATGTAGTATATCCATGGTGGAAGCCAAAGCCCGGAGTGTTCTGGTATTTCGGAGTGACGATGGAGTTTTATGTGGTCTACGCATTGTTGATATATCGGAAGCCAAAGTGGTGGTTGTGGGCATGTGTCGTGCTGTCTGTCGCGTTACAGCTGATCACACCTCCGGAATCGGAAACGATGACATGGATTCGACATAACGTAACCGGATGGGCCATTGTTTTTGTAATGGGCGTTCTATATGGGCGTACGGCAAGGATACGGCGCAGTGTTGCGGTGATTCTTGTCATTCTCTCGGCGGTATTTATTCTGCCGTCGATGATGAATTGGATTACATGGCAATTCTCCGTCCCGGCATGTGTGGTGGTTGCAATTGTTATGGCTAAATGGTCCATGAGAATATCCGGATGGCGGAATTTCTGGATATGGATAGGCAGACTGAGTCCGATGCTGTTCGTAGCACATCCTGTGGCACGAGAAATTATTTTCAAGACAATAGATCTGAAGGGACCGGCTTTATTTCCTTTGTCAGTGTATCTTTGTATTACTTTTCTGTTGGCTTTGGTTTTCCGTTACTTCACCACCGCCTGCTATCGACGCTGGCTCAAATGACTGTTTGAACAGTCCCGTGAATACGGAGGCAGAGACGGAGGGGTCGACCGAAATCTCGAGCAGATGACGTCCGGGGCCGAACAGATCGGGGAGGACCGCGTTCAGTGCTGTCTCGGAGTCGGCATGGAGGTAATTCCATCCGTATGCGCGGCATAGTCCTTCCAGCGGCAGTTGGCGCGTCGCGCAGAGCATTTCTTCCCGAATCGGAAGTCCGGATGTCGCGCGGATGCATCGGAATATGCCGCCCCCACCGTTGTTGAGAACCACAATCTTGAAATCGTCAGGCACAATGTCCAGTCCCATAATCTCCGGAGCATAAGAGAAGGACATGTCGCCTGTGACCAGCATTGTCGGACCGGCATAGCACACGGCTGTCCCGACGGCCGTGGCGTTGCCACCCTCTATGCCCGAGACGCCACGGTTGCACCAGCAGGCGTGCGGCATCGGTGCCAGGCCAAGCCCCGCATATCTGACTGCCATGCCGTTTGAGAAAAACAGATTGAATTTGCGGGGTAAGGCATTCATGAGTCTGTCCATTGCTTTCAGCTCGGACCATGGCGCGGCACCGAGATATGCATTGGCTCGTATTATGGCCTTCTGACGGGCATTACACCAAGCTCCGGCATAATCCGAAGCAGTGCTTTCGGCAGGATAAGTTCCGTGGCCTTTCATCCAGCGGACAATAGATGCGAACCCTCGGAAAAAAAGAGCCGGATCTGCTTCAATGTGGCGTGTCAGCGACTGGAAACAGTCCACTCCCGAATCGGTATCGCCTAAAGTCCAGCAATCAGCATCCGGACAAGAACGCAAAAATTTCTTGAGTCGCGACGACACGACGGCGCCTCCTGTGGAAATGATGACATCCGGACGCAATGATTGTATGGTCTCATCATCGGCAGCCAGAACCAAGTCCGTGACGCAGGCGTCAGAATGTCCTGCAAGGTGCAGGTTCGACAGAGGTTCGGCGCAGATGGCAGTCTGGGGCACCTGCAGAAACGAGGCCAATGATTTATTGAGCTTTGAATCGGGATTCATGAACCCCGCCACCACCAGTATCTTTTTGCCGATTACGCTGGCGGCCAGTTCTCTATATTGAGCCGGCGTCAGGGTCCTGGGCCCTTCCATAATCCTTATTTTCCGAGATGAGGAGGCATCCGAAGTCTCAGTTGTCTCACCTATTGGCGCGTCAATCCGCACATTTATGTGTACCGGACCTGGGATGCCGGAGGTAGCCGTCAGCCATGCCTCGTTGGCCATGCGGTTCACATACCATTCATATTCGGAATTGAATGCCGTATTGCCGCATTCGACCGATTCTCCGTCAGAAACGGGAATGTCAAAACTTTTCTTTACTATGTTCCGCAGTGCGCCGGGCTGGCGCATGGTCTGCGAATCATTCTGGTCGATCCATCGACGTGGCCTGTCGGCCGACACTACGATGATCGGCACATGGCGGTGGAATGCCTCGGCTACGGCCGGAGCGTAATTCAGGAGTGCCGATCCGGATGTGCAGCACAGCACCACGGGTCTGTTGGAGGCCATGGCCATACCAAGGGCGACGAACGCGGCGGCGCGTTCGTCGACAATGACATGTGATCTGATCTGCGGCCGTGCGGCTATGGCCATCAGCAAGGGTGCGTTGCGGCTGCCGGGGCTTGCCACGGCAGCGCGCAGTCCCTGTGCCGTCAATACATCGAACAGCACGCGGCAATTGGTCTTGGCCGTATCCATATCAGGCATGGCATGAGTTGATGATATATGCCATCTTTTCCATCAGGTCCGGTTTGTTCTCGTTGGTGCGCAACGGCGCGCCGAGAGCCTTGCGTTTCAGCGATGACTTGAGCGCGCTCGACATGCCGGGCATGGACTGAGCGGATACGATTTCCCAGCCGCATACATGATTCAAGGTGCTGGATACGGCACTTTTACCATCGGAGTTTACATGCCCCTGTTCTATTTCCGTCAATGGTTCCACGCGGAAATAGACATTCCCGGAATTATCGGCCACGAAACTCAGAATGCCTTCGCGGTCATCGGCAATGGCGGCGAAACGCAGGGGAGACTTTGTGCCATATTTTATCTTGGTGTTTGCGCCCTTTTCGTATATCTCTGCCAGAGGAATACGCAACGGCTCGCCGTTCTCGTAACACATCACCAGATTGGCGTGTTCCTTGTCGTGCGGAATAATCAGACTCAGTATGCAGTCACCTTCGCAATACAGGTCGGTGGGACTGAATTCCACGTTTCCCTTCTTGTCGAAGTAGAGGTAGCCGAAGGGTTCTGAATATCCTTCGTCGTAGTCGTGCAGCACATTGGGACGCCATGAAGAGGTATAGGCGCCGGAATCCGGAGTAGCGGCGGCATCCCGGTCATTTATGACTCCCTGGGATTCCGATGCGCCGGCATCTGAAGCCGCGGTACTGTCTGCCGTTTTGGATGCGGTTGCCTCGGCTTCGGCCCTCAGGGCTTCCGCATGAAGCCGGCTGCGGTCTTCCAGTTCCGCCAGCTGACGTTGGCGGTCGCGCTTGAATTCCTCTTCATCCTGTCCGGTAAAGTATTTGGTGGACTGACCGGACAGACGGACATACAGGCGGTCCTTGTAGTAAATCGGCTCCAGACTCTTTTCAATGTCGAAGCGTATCACCACGCGCCCTTTCTCGCGGTTCAACTCGTCATCGTCGACCGATACCGAGATACGGGCCAAGGCGGTGGGTCCGAAATTGTCGGCCAGCAGATTGTCGATATATACCTGCAGCTTGTCGGCGTCCGTTATCTTATGCTGATGTTTCCCCGCCACAAGGGTATGCGTGCGGAAATATTCGAAGTCATCGGGCAGCCCGGCGGCATAACCTTCGTTATTTACTCCTAAGAAGAGGGTGCCACCTTCTGCATTCAGGAACCCGGCTATGCGCGACAGGATATGATCCTGCTGGGTCATCGGGTCGGGATACATTTTCTGGCCGCGTGCCACGGCCGGATACACGATGCTTGTCTTGAACTCGATGAATTTGGATTCCGAGCCGTAATATTTGCCCAGTCGGGTGTCGCTGACCACATCCAGCGCATTGCCTATTTCCTTGCGCAGCCTGGAGCAAATCTCCTCGGAATTGTCGCTTACGTCCGACATCATGTTGAACGACAGCACCATCCTTGCTATGGTGCGGTCCAGTTCGGACGACTCGGGATTCTGGGCTATCTCGTATAGTCTGGGATTGTAGTTTTCGTCGCCCATCCAGGCTACCATTTCCAGACGTCGGTACATGCTGGTGAGGATAGGCACTTTCAGGCTTTCCTGTTCCAGTCTTGAGAGATCGGACAGGTCGATGCGTTTGTTGGTGGCGTAGAAATCGTGCATCAGCAGAAGTTCGGAATGAGTGGCGAGAGCCTCGGCCGTTTCCTTGTCGTCCGCCATCAAGGCCAGTATGCGTGCCAGACGCAGATAGTCGTAAGCTTCCAGCAGGTCTTTCTCCGCTATGGCCGCGTAGCGGATTATCTCCACCAGCTCCTGCATGTCGTCGGGCAACAGCTCGTCGTATTCTTCCTCCATCTGTTCGTCGGCGTCCATATCCGTATCGCCGTTCAGAGACAAGGCGCGGAATATGTTTCTGAATGCGTCGGACGTGGTGAAATTGTCGGCATATTTATCGAGTTTCTCGGTGATATATCCGTTGATCACGCCTCCCGATACGCTGTACAGTTTCACGTTGACGATGTCGCTGTTACGGATATCGAAACTGGAATCCGCTTCCACGAACAGGCCGAACCCTTTCAGGGTCAGCGCGCTGAAGTTGTGGCCTTCGGTAATGTTTTCGGCATTGGTGATTACGGCGCGATACTCGGTGTTGATGTCCATATTGTCGCGCACGTATTCGGCTGCCTGCTCCAGCAGCGAGAAGTGGTATGATCCGTCATTATCCATGTCGGCCACCGTGGCGCGGAACTGCAGCGGTTTGCCGTTGGCGTCATGCCAGCAGCTGTCGTCCAGATAGCGCACTCGGTATCCCACTACATCCTTGCAGTCGATATATCCGGAGCCGGCTTCATAATCCTCGTCTATGATACTGCATAGGAAGCGGGGATTGCCCTGGTCGTCGTCACGAAGCATCGAGTCTATCGCGATAGTCACCACATCGCCCGGCTCGGCCTTGACGGTATAATGTGTATGCTCGGCCTTCACGGCAGCCTCGTCGCGACGGAACAGCTCGTGTTCAATGTCGTTCCACCATGTGTTATGGTCGTTCATCCTCTTGATCTTGGATCCGGACATTCCCTTGATTCCCCCGATCATGATGGAGGGATGTATCCATTGCATCAGCACCGAAGGCACGGCCTGTTCCGGATCTCGTGACGAGTCGGTGCGTGTCAGTTCCATTCCTTCGGGACTGATAGAGAATTCCACCGGTCCGGCGGAGAACCTGTGGTTGCCGCGAATCAGCGACAACGGAGAGTTTATGGTACGGGTGGCGACCGCCGCCACCAGATACATCGGATCGCGAAGCTGTGAATACAGCGGCTTGGTCAGCGACGTGCATCCGAACAGCGCCCCCATGGACTGGTTCAGCACGTTGCGGGTCCTGTTGGTGCTGAGCAGCGATATGTAACGGTAATAATAGGAATAAGTACGGTTCAGGTCGGTTCCCGGCTTCGAGAGCAGAATCTTTAGAGCCGTGGCCGTGACTGCGGTCAGCACCTTTTCTTTCTGACTGCGGGTCTCGGCCTGCGGCAGTCCGTCGATACTGGCGGCCGCCTGCCGGAGATACATCTCGAACTGCTCTACGAAGGCCGTACGGAACGGTTCGCGCTCCCAGTTCTCGATGTTACGCGTGAAGATGCTCTGGAATATGCTGTTCAGATAGTCGCTGACCTTGTGCGGGTACAGGCGGAAAATCATCATCAGCACTCCGAACGCCTGATCCGGATGATACAGATAGCCGGACTTCTCCAGCTTGGCGAATATGGAGCTTACGAATTCATCGAGCTTGTCGTTGCGCAACAGGCCCATGAATTGCTCGTAGGGCTGCACGGATTCCACCAGTGTGGTGATCTGCTGCTGCATTGACTTGCGTGGTTCGAAGGCGAGTCCCTCCAGGAAGTCGGAGTCCTCCAGAAAGTAAAGGGCGCCTGCACGTAATGCTGACATAAACTGACTGACCTCCGATATGCGGTATTTGAGTGTGTCGGCCGTCATGCCCCAGGGGAATGTGCTCAGGGTGAGGCGCATCTTGTTGATGAACCATAATGGATTGTGGTTGTCCAGATCGCTCTTCAGATACTCGTAATCCGCTCCCGTGGTCCATAATTCCTTGATAAAGTTGACCAGCGTGGAGGATAAGCCTAATTTCTCGGCCAGCGATTTCGGTTCGTAGAATGGCAGACGCGCGCTGTCGTTGTCGAAACGCAGTATGCAGCCCACCTTGCTGAGCGACTGGAACTTACAACTGACCTTCTGGCCTTTCTGCAGCATGGCGTTGCGGTCCTGCACGCTGAATATCAAGCCATTGCTGTCCACCACCTTGAATTTGTCGTGAATGCGGTCCAGAGGCACGTAAGTCACGGTGCATTCGATGCTGTCGTTACGGTGATATGTGTCGTTGTAGAGTTCGTAAATAATGGCAGGCAGATGCTGTTTCACTGTTACGGCGCCATTATAAGAAGTAATGATGCGGCATGCTATGTAATCGGGAAGATTGTAGTCGGATTCTTTTTGAAACGGGAGTTTCGGAACCTGTACGGTGTCGTTCAGACCATGGACGGAGCCTGTCTTGATGTTAATGAATTCCGGGTCGATTACCGACCTGTCTACTTCGAAAAGGATGATTTCGCCTTTTTTGAAAGCCATAGTGGGGTTGGGTTTGAGTGTTGATAATTCAAATTGGAGCTTCGCTCCAAAACGGAACGGCTCCGCGCGGGAAGGGAGAGGAAGAAGAGGGAGAGGAAAGGAAGAGGGAGAGGAGGGGCAGAGGAAGGGGGGAGGCAGATGAGAGAGGGAGAGGAGAGAGATGGGATGAGGATGAGGGAGGTGTAGCTGTCTCTTATACACATCTGACGCTGCC
>UQMZ01000007.1 GCA_900542185.1 uncultured Bacteroidales bacterium | reverse complement strand
GTTCTAAACTCTTATTTTGTCATTATCTGATTGGACTCTGCAAAGGTAAGAGAGGTTGTTTCTTAATAACCCCATGATGGCTGAGGGGTGCGAAGCGACCCGACAGCCTTCATGGGGACAGACCGGTGCGATACAGCTTGGTCGAAGACCATGCCGCTCGCCTTAATCCTTGACACATCAATCCTCCACGTCATAATCGTGGCACAGAACAGAGACATGGTCTCCGACCAAGCTGTCATTCTTCGGCTGCCACCCCACGAAGGTCGGTGCCAGCTGTCGCTGTCCTCGCCCATCGTGGGGTTATTGAGAAACAGCCTCTTCGAGGCAACAAATTCCAATAGGAGAATAAGCAACCGAAATAGTTCTGATAGGTAATAAACAGTTGAATTAGTCCTGTGCCTCCCCTTTCTTTTAATTCCATCATATAAACTTGTGAACTTAAGGAAGAATTTATCCAAATATAGTGGAAATTGGATTGTCCGGTTTGTGCAATGATGGGACAAATCGGTCAATTTTGAGGAATATGGCATCAGAATATTCATGGGATCGGTTTAGACTTGGCAAACAGCATGATTTTTTGTATTTTTGCAAGGTAAAGGCAAAAATAACCGAAAACTAATATCTAACAACTAATCGATATCATGAATTTATTGAAAAAGATGGCGCTGACATCATTGTGCCTCGCCGGCTTGGCCGGTACTGTCACGATGTCTGCCGCTACCGATGCCTCGCCTGTCAAGGGCAAATTCGAGGCAGGCAAGGGGACTTTCCTTTTAAACGGAGAGCCTTTTGTGGTCAAAGCTGCGGAGCTTCATTATCCCCGAATCCCCAAAGAATACTGGGACCACCGTATCAAGATGGTGAAGGCATTGGGCATGAACACGGTATGCCTCTATGTATTCTGGAATGCACATGAACCAAAGCCGGATCAGTTTGATTTCACGGGACAGAACGATCTGCGCGAGTTCATCAAGCTGTGTCAGGCCAACGACATGAAGGTGATACTCCGTCCCGGTCCGTATGTATGCGCCGAGTGGGAAATGGGTGGCCTACCCTGGTGGCTGCTAAAGAAAAAGGATATTCAGCTTCGCGAGAACGATCCATATTTCCTGGAGCGTGTCGACAAGTTCCAGAAAGCCGTGGCCGATCAGGTCGGGGACCTTACCATAGCCAACGGTGGCCCGATCATTATGGTGCAGGTAGAGAACGAATATGGCTCCTACGGCAAGAACAAACCATACGTGGCCAATATCCGCGACATGCTTCGCAAGAACTTCGGCAAAGAGGTTTCAATGTTCCAATGTGATTGGTCAAGCAACTTCCTTGACAACGGGCTTGACGACCTGACATGGACCATGAACTTCGGTACAGGTGCCGACATAGATCAGCAATTCGCCAAACTGAAGGAAATACGTCCTGATTCTCCTCTGATGTGCTCCGAGTTCTGGAGCGGATGGTTCGACAAATGGGGAGCCAATCATGAGACGCGTCCTGCCGCCGACATGATCAAGGGTATTGACGAGATGCTGAGCAAAAACATTTCGTTCAGCCTCTATATGACTCACGGAGGCACGAGCTTCGGCCACTGGGCCGGCGCTAACTCCCCGGGCTTCGCTCCGGATGTGACATCATACGACTATGACGCCCCTGTAAACGAGCAGGGCGCTCCTACCCCCAAATACATGGCTCTACGCAAGGCTATGGCTAAATATACTCCCGAAGGACAGGCAAAGATGCCCAAATCCATTCCTGTCATTTCCATTCCGGAATTCAGCTTCACGCAGGTTGCACCCCTGTTCGCAAATTTGCCTGAGGCAAAGAAAGACCGCGACATCAAGACAATGGAGGAATACGACCAGGGCTTCGGCTCGATACTATATCGCACTGAGCTTCCGGCCCTTGCCGAAGGTTCCCTGTTGACTGTAAACGATGCACACGACTATGCGCAGGTATATGTGGATGGAAAATATATCGGCAAGCTCGACCGCCGTATGGGCGAGAAGGAACTGATGCTTCCCGCCTGCAAGAAGGGTGCCGTGCTGGATATTCTTGTAGAGGCTATGGGCCGTATCAATTTCGGCAGGGTCATCAAGGATTTCAAGGGTATCACCGACAAGGTTACCGTGACCGAGGACCGAGAGGGACATGAATTCACATGTGACCTCAAGAACTGGCAGGTATACAATCTGGAAGACGAGCTCAGTTTCTATGAAAGCCGCACGTTCCAGCCTGTAGCATCTGTAAATGCTAATGAGGAAGGACGTTACCCAGGCGGTGTCTACAAAGCGACATTCAATCTCAACAAGCCTGGAGATACGTTCCTGAACATGGAGAACTTCGGCAAGGGACTGGTATACATCAACGGTCACGCTCTCGGCCGCTTTTGGGAGATCGGTCCCCAGCTGACGCTTTATGTGCCCGGACCCTGGCTCAAGAAAGGGGAAAACGAAGTTGTGGTATTCGATGTGGTAGGTCCGCGTGCATTGACGGCCGCCGGTCTTAAGACTCCCATATACGACAAACTGCCGTTCAAAAAGGCCAAGGCAAACGGAACCGCACCGAAGCTCGACGAAATGACTCCGGCTTTCACCGGACAGTTCTCTGCCGGAAACGGATGGAAGCAGGTTGATTTCGCACAGCCGAAACGGGGCCGCTATATGATTCTTGAAATGACAGACGGTTACGACGGCAACCAGGCTGCAATAGCCGAGCTTTATGTGCTCGACAATAACGGCGAGCGTGTCCCGCGTGAAGGCTGGACCGTCGATTATGTATCCAGCGAGGATAACGAAGGCGTGAACCGCACCGGAGACAAGATATTCGACCTTCAGGAATCGACATACTGGCAGAGCAAGCCCGGAGCCGGTTATCCCCACATTGTGGTAATAGATCTGGGCCGTCCCGTCAATGCATCGGCTATCCAGTATCTGCCGCGTATGGAGCCGGGCGCTCCCGGAGCCATCAAAAACGTCAAAGTTTACATGAAATGAAAAAAACAATATTTTTATCAGCAATGACAATCGCTGTGGCAAGTGCCACGGCGATTGCAGACAATACCGTCGTGTTGCAGGCCGACAAGCCCGGTGCCAGGGTACAGCCTACCATGTACGGCATCTTCTTCGAAGACATCAACTATGCAGCGGACGGTGGTCTATATGCCGAGATGGTAAAGAACCGATCATTCGAATTTCCGTACGCTCTGACCGGTTGGACACCGTTCGGCACGGTTGAGGTAAAGGAGGAAGGCGGCCCGTTCGAACGCAATCCGCATTACGTGCGCCTCATGCCTTCGGGGCATAACGACAAGCATTCCGGCCTTGAGAACCAGGGTTTCTTCGGCGTTACATTCAAAAAGGACTCTGTCTATAAGTTCTCGGTATATATGAGGGCGCCGGAAGGTGCGGGAAAGGTTCGTGTGGAACTGTGCAATCCGGCGTCGATGGACAACAGTATGGTGTACGCCTCCCATACGTTCGAGGTGTCGAGTCCGGACTGGACTAAGTACACGGCGGAACTGAAACCGACCAAGGGTTGTGACAAAGGTGTGCTGCGACTGTTCCTGGTGCATCCTGACAAACCGATAGATGTGGAGCATGTGTCTATGTTCCCGGCCAATACGTGGAAAGGACGCGAGGGCGGCCTTCGTCGGGATCTCGCGCAGGCGTTGGCCGACCTGAAGCCCGGCATTTTCCGCTTTCCCGGCGGATGTATTGTCGAAGGTACAGAGGTGCCTGACCGCTATCAGTGGAAAAATACCGTCGGCCCCGTCGAGAATCGACCAACCAACCTGAACCGCTGGCTCTACACATTCCCCAACCGTCTGGCTTCTGACTATTATCAGTCCGGAGGTCTGGGATTCTACGAATATTTCCAGCTGTCGGAGGATATCGGCGCCGAGCCGCTGCCCGTGTTGAACGTGGGCCTCGTCTGCCAGTATCAGAACTGGCATCAGGATCAGACCATTCCTCTGGATTCGCTGCAACCATACATCGACGACGCCTTGGATCTGATAGAGTTCGCCAACGGCGACACCAATACGAAGTGGGGCAAACTTCGTGCGGACATGGGACACCCCGCACCATTCAATCTTAAGTTTATGGCCATCGGCAACGAGCAGTGGGGTCCGGAATATGTTGCCCGTCTTGAGCCGTTCCTGAAAGTGTTGAAGGAGAAGCATCCGGAAATCAAGATAATCGGTTCGTCGGGTCCCGACTCCGAGGGTGATAAGTTCGACTATCTGTGGCCGGAGATGCGCAGACTTAAGGCAGACCTGGTTGACGAGCATTTCTATCGTCCCGGCGAGTGGTTCCTGTCGCAAGGCACACGTTATGACAAATATCCGCGCAAAGGCACCAAAGTCTTTGCCGGCGAATATGCCTGTCATATCAAGGGAAAGAAGTACAACCACTTCTATCCCGCCCTGCTGGAAGGCGCGTTCATGACAGGTCTTGAGCGCAATGCCGACGTGGTGGAGATGGCCACATACGCTCCTCTGTTCGCTCATGTGGAGGGATGGCAATGGCGTCCGGACATGATATGGTTCGACAACAGCCGCAGCATGAAGACGGCCAGCTATTATGTCCAGCAGATGTATAGCCTTAACCGTGGAGACCGCGTGCTTCCGCTGACCATGGACAAGAAACCTGTGGCCGGTCTGGAAGGACAGAACGGACTTTTCGCATCCGCCGTATCGGAAGACAATGACATCATCGTCAAGGTTGCCAACACGGGCGAAACGGCACAGCCTTTCACCATCGACTTCAAGGGAATCAAGGCAAAGGCTCCGCTTACCGGCCTGACCATGACCCGTCTCACAGCCCCCGATGATGCAGAGAATACTCTCGACAATCCTGACATGGTTAAGCCTGTGACCACAAAGGAATCCGTGAACGTGACGACTAACTGGAGCACAACCCTCCCGGCCCGTTCCATGACGGTTTACCGATTCTCCCGCTAATCCCACTAACTTTTATATCATAAGCCCATCCCGCTTCTCGGCGAGATGGGCTTTTTGCTTATGTTTAATAATACAAGGTTATTTATGTTCCTTCAGAAGTCCGTGACGGTACGAGTACAACAGTTCACGCAATTCATCGGCTTGCGCCTTTAATTCCTTTCCCTTGTCTGTGTCCTTGACATAAAGGCGTTGGGAACTGAGCTCGACAAGAGTCGTGGTGGATATGATGTCGGATCCCTTGCGTATCGCCTCCTCGGGTGACGAGAATGGTTCATGCTGCACCAGGTCGAATCCGCGGCTGTGGAACACCAATGTATATCCGGCTATTCCGGTGGTACTTCGGTAGGCTTTTGACAGGCCTCCGTCTATCACCATAAGTTTGCCGTTGGCCTTGATGGGATTCTCGCCGTCGATGGCTCGTACAGGCACGTGTCCGTTGATAATGTGTCGATGCTTTCCGGTTACACCAAAAGCATCTAAAATCATATCGCATGTAGCTTCGTCGTTGCGATATTGATAATACCATCCCTTGCGCTCCTTGTGCGACTCCGGATCCTTGATAAGATAGCGTTCGAATGTGGCCATCTTCGACTTGTCGAACAACGGTGAGTCGGGACCGCACCATACGTAGGTGTAGTAGTCTACGGCATATTCGCGAGCACGTTCCGGAATGTCGGTATTGAAAGCCTCGCGCATCAGCATTCCGATGTTGTGCATCAGTTCCTTGCCTGCGAATTTCCTGTCGCCTATAAGCACCTGTTTCAGCGAACCGTCTTCGTTCAACGGCACCGAAGCGTGATACATCAGGTTGGAGTTGCAGATGTTATAGAGACATCCGTGCGATAGCAATATGTCGATATGTCTCCGTAGCTTGTCGCTGACAAAGAACGAATGCTGCAACTTGTTCATCAGTTCTTCTTCCTCATCCGACAAAGCGTATGGATCCTCTCTGTTGACAGTGGGGAAATTGATGTCCTCGATATGGTAACGTTTGCCGTCTACCTCGACTGTCTGATTATCGTAGTCAATGGTATGCAGAAGCCTGCGGTCCATCATTCCCCATTCGGGATATTGGGCCACCAACTGCCCCTCAAGCTTGAACTGGATTACCGTGATGGCCTTGTGCATCCTGGCGATAAGATTCTTATGCTTTTCGGAGAAATCACTCTCGTCCACCATACAAGGCATGAACAATTCGCAACGGTCGTCGGCGTAAGTTTCAAGAGCGAACGATGCCAGAGGCACCAGATTGATGCCGTATCCATCCTCAAGAGTAGTCAGATTGTCATAACGCAGAGAGATTCTAAGCACGTTGGCTATACAGGCTTTATTACCTGCCGCGGCTCCCATCCACAGGGCATCGTGGTTGCCCCACTGCATGTCGAAATTCTGATAGGTGTTCAGCTTGTCTAATATCAAATGTGCACCTTGTCCGCGGTCGAAGATGTCGCCTAAGATGTGCAGTTGGTCTATCGACAGTTTCTGAATCACATTGCATATCGCCGTAATGAAATCCTCGGCTTGTCCTGTCAGGATGATTGTCTCGATGATGCGGGCGTAGTAATGCTGCTTGTTTGCCGTGGATGGAGCCTCATGAAGCAATTCCTCGATGATGTAGGCGAATTCACGTGGCAGACTCTTGCGCACCTTCGACCTTGTATATTTCGATGAAACCAGTTGCAGCACCTTGACAAGCTGATGCAACGTGATTTCATAGAAATTGGTCATATCCTTGCCGGAAGAATGGATGTACGCTAACTTCTGTTCAGGATAATAAATCAGCGAGCAGAGCTGTCTGATTTCCTCCTGGCTCATTATGGTGCCGAACAGATCGTTCACCTTTCGCTTGATGTTGCCGGAACCGTTCTTCAGCAGATGATTGAACGCATCGTACTCACCATGCAGGTCTGCCACGAAATGCTCCGTCCCTTTAGGCAGGTTCAGTATTGCTTCAAGGTTGATGATTTCGGTCGCGGCCGTTGATATAGTGCCGAAAGTCTGCGACAGCAGTTCCAGCACACGCCGATCAGAACGGCTACTCTTTATTTCGTCAGCTTCCATTTCAGTGTCATTTGTCATTTCAGCCGTCAAATATAAACGTTACTTCTTCAGTTTGTCAAGCAGGTGGCGAACTGCGCCTTCCAGCTGCGCATCGTGTCCACGCTCCACGTCGCCGGGATTGTTGTAAATAATTACCTCGGGATTAAGCTGCTTGTTTTCCAGCGGCTTGCCGTTCGTGTCGAGCGAAGTTACCTGCGGAATACCGAACACGATGGTCGGATCTACCTGAGTTTCCCACCATACAGCGGTCATCGTGCCTGGAATGGGAGCACCCACGATGTCACCTATCTTAAGCGTCTGATAAGTGTAGGGTGTGCCGTGAGCATCTGAATAATTGGATTCGTTAACCAGCATGACCGACGGCTTGGTCCATTGCGAGAATGGATCGGAACCTACGTACTGGCCACGCGGAGAATAGTCAACATATTTCTTGCCGCTCAGCAGCAGCGCCACGTCGTTATGCAGCCAGCCGCCGCCGTTCCAGCGGGTGTCTACCACCACAGCCTCGCGGTTACGGTATTTGCCTAACAATTTGCTGTAGACGTTGCTGAACGACTCGGAATCCATACCCTCGATATGAACGTATCCGATGCGACCTCCGGACACTGAGTCCACGATATGTTCGTTGCGTTCCACCCAGCGCTCGTACTGCAGGTCGCGGATATAATCCACCGGCTTGACCATGATTGTGTCGTTCTTGCCGTTTACACGCTTCATAGAGAGCATCACATTGCGGTCGGCTTTGCCTTCCAGCAACGGGAAATAATCGGCTCCCGGTTCGATTGTCATGCCGTCGATGGCCGTGATGACGTCGCCGGGCTTCACGTTATATTTCTTGGCCGATAACGGGCCACGTTTCAGCACTTCGTTAATCTTGAGTCCCGCGCCATCGTAATTATCATCGAAATATGCTCCGAGATTGCCTGTGTCCCACTTCGCGCCCGATGGACGGTAAGAACCGCCGGTATGACTGGCGTTGAGTTCTCCGAGAATCTCGCTCAGAAGGTCGGCGAAATCATAATTGTTGTTGATATGCGGCAGGAAGCGGGCGTAAGCCTCTCCGTATTTCTTCCAGTCGACGCCGTGAAGGTTTTTGTCATAGAATTTATCGTTCACCTGGCTGAGCATGTGACGATAGATATATTCACGTTCCTTGGAGGGCGTGTTGTTGTATGGAGCCTCGAATTCTATTTCCTCTTTCGAGCCGTCACTGAGTTTTACGAGGTACATACCCTTGCGTGACACCATCAGCAACTTTTCTCCTTTCTTATCGGCCTCGATGCCTCCGGAAATGCCGGGAACCAATATCTTGGTCTCCCCTTCGCGTACGTCGCGTTCCATAAGATTGGTCTTGCCGTCGGCATTGCGCATAGTGTAATATAGCTTAGATCCATCCTCTGACAGCCAATAGTCGCCTAATGCACCGGACAGACCGGTCAGACGCTTGGTGCGGTATGCGCGGTTCTCAAGATCGAATTCCAATGGCTTGACGCTGTCCTTCTTGTCTTTTTTATCCTTCTTATCCTTCTTCCCTTTCTTGTCTTTCTTGTCTTTGGAATCGGCGTCATCCTTCTTCTCTTTCTCCTGGTCCTTGTCGAGTTCCGCTTCCTCCTCAGTGCGGTTGAACTCGTCCCAGGCATCGCCGTTGAGCATCATGATTACAACATCCCATTGATTACCCCAGCTGCCATGACTTTTCATGCCGTAACGCCCCGTCTCGTAGCAGATGGCACGACCCTTCATGGCCCAGCGCGAGTTGGCGTCGCTGTATCCGCTTTCAGTCAGATCCACTACCTCGGATCCATCTTCTTTCACAAGCGCCACATCCGTATTGTTCCAGCCTCCGATGCCGATATAGCTGGTCAGAAGCCAATTACTGTCCGGCGACCATGAAAACTCCACATCGCCGTCGCTGTAACTGTAATTATACTTACGATCCAGGGCTGTATGCACGGTTTTGCTCTTGGGGTCGATAACACGGATCTCCTGACGATCTTCAAGGAATGCAATCTTTTTGCCATCCGGGCTATATGCAGGCTGCTGTGCAGGCTTGCCGTTGGCAGGGGCATAAAGCAGAGTCTCGCCCACTTTTTTGGAATATGCGAATCCTTTGGAAGCGGGATCCTCATTAGTGGCTATATACAGTTTCCACTGGCCGTCGCGCTCGCCGTCGTAAACAAGCGACTTGCCGTCGGGACTCCAGCTGACATATCGTTCCTGTCCCGGAGTGTCGGTTATCTGTCGAGTCGTTTTGTATTTTACCGATGTTACGTAAACATCACCACGCACCACGAATGCAACCTCCTCACCATCGGGCGACAGAGTGCCGTATGTGGCGCCGGAGGTCAGAAGTCGCTTCTGATGATCCGCGTTATAGTCATCGCTTATGATTTGAACGTTTACTTTCCGAGGCTCCGCACCGGAAACGAGTGTATACAGCTCACCGTTCCAGCTGAAAGCCATTGTGCCGTTGTCGGCTACTGACAATGAACGTACAGGATGTTCGGTGAACCGTGTGAGCTGAGTCTTGCCCGAACCGTCACCCTTCATGCTCCATACGTTCAGCGTTCCGTCCTGCTCGCTGACATAGACTATGTCACCGTTTGCCGTCCAATTAGGATTCTTGTCGTGGCCGTTGAAATCGGTCAGCTTGGTGTATTTCGCGCCATCCTTGATCCATATATCGTTGGTGCCTGACGAACGCTCATGTTTGCGGAAGTCGTTCTCATAGCCTTTCTTGTCCTCGTACACCATTTTGCCGTTACGGTCAAAGTCCGCGGACATGGTGTTTATGTTGGCATAAAGCTTCGGGCGTCCCGGATGCTTTGCATTTACGGTGTACAGCTGGTTTACGGCCGGATTTATCACGGTGACGGGTGAACCGATCTGGCGTGAGGAGAACAGCAACGTGCTGTCGTTCATCCAGGCTCTAAGCGATTCGGAGGCGCTTGCCGTAGTGATGCGTCGGGATGTTCCCCCCTCGGCCGGAATCACATATATGTCGTAACCGCCGGTGGTGCGGGTGCTTTGAAATGCTATCTCCTTGCCGTCGGGACTCCACATCGGGTTGGTGTCGTATGCCTGGTTCGTGGTAAGCTGAACGGCGCGACCACCGGTAACAGGCACAACGAAAATATCGCCCTTGTAGGTAAACGCTATCTGTTTGCCGTCAGGAGATATTGACGAATTTCTTAACCATAAGGGAGAATCGGCTGCACTGACTGCGCCGGCAAAGGCTGTCAATCCAAGCCCGATAAGCAACATCCGTACGTTCATGATATAGTAGTGTTTGAATTGTCAATATTAGAATTCCATTGAAAGACGCAGGTTAAACTGTCTGCGGGTCAGATAATTGGGCACCGCATACTGCATGTTGTTCACATCCGTTACCCAATAGTAGCTGCTCACGTTGGTTATGTCCAGCAGGTTGAAGGCATCAAGCGCCAACACCATGCTCTTGAAAATCTTGTTGGGTTTCTGGTCGGGAGCGCCGAAGAACTGCCAGCTAACTCCGATGTCCAGACGTTTGTAAGCCGGTGCCCTGAAGTACGTCTTTGATCTCGATGTGTGAGGCGGTGTCATGGTCAGACCGTCGGATACAACACCGCGCAGACTGAATTTGAGCCTCGGAAAACGTGGCAGATAGTCGGTGAAGTAAAGTGATACCGAATAACGCTGGTCGGAAGGCATCGGCATCTTCTTGCCGTCGAGTGTCTGCTGCGTCTTCATCAGCGAGAAGCTGAGCCAGGAATCGGAGCCTTCCACAAACTGCCCGAACAGTTTCAGGTCAAGTCCCATAGTGTATCCCTTCGAGTCGTTGAGGCCTGAATATACTATCTTCAGATTATCATATTCATAGCTGATAAGTCGTGACAGATTCTTATAATATACCTCACCCGAAAGTTTGAAGGGGCGGTTCATGGCACGGAATGTGAAATCTGCGCCGGCAATGACCTGAACGCTTCGCGGCGACTTGATGTTCTGATTCAGTCTGATTGATCCGTTGCCGAGCGGATCGGTCACGGTCTGACGATATTCCTTATAAAACGGACTCTGATAATAGAGTCCTGTACCGAGACGGAATATCCAGTTGGGCGAGTTGTTGGGGCTTGCCGTGAAGTTAAGCCGAGGCGACGCTAAAAATTCCTTGTTGAACGAATTGTACGACAACCTGAGTCCAGCGTTCAGCGTCATGTGGGCCGAATTGGTAGTGATATACAACGCATCTTCCACATACAGCGACAATCGATTGATATTTGCGTCGTTGTGCGATTTCATATTGTATATCAGGTGCAGTGCGTCGGGTTTGTGAGGCAATGAGTATCCCGCCGAGTCCCGCCATTCCCATTCCTTGGTGCGGTCGCGGAAGCTCTGACGCTGATATTCTATGCCGTAAGCAAAATTATTTATCTTGTAACGGGTTGAACCTTTGAAGTTAACCGAAAGTACCGATGATTTCAATCGGTTGCGCGAATGCTCCATGTATTTGCCCACGCCAAGTTCGCCGCCTACCCCTTCGGGTCCTCCTGTTCCGGCCTGGTCAAGCCAGTATTCACCGGAAATGTCATAGCTTACCAGCTCGTTGCTAAGAAATCCTCCGATCCCGAGTGAAAAGCTCGTGGCTTTGTTGTGACGGTAGTTCACCGTCAATGCTCCGAGATATGTCTCGAACTTGTCTCTTTCCGCACCGTCAAAATATACACGGAAGCTTTTGGCATCCTGCGAAGTTCCGAATGTCGTCTCGCGGTCGTGCGGCTTGAAGTTGAAATGATTCAGCGAGATGTTTCCCATCAGATTGATGCTCCAGTGGTCGTTCGGCTTCAGGGTCATATTGGTCTGGTAGTCGAAGAACAATGGATCATACTCCCCTTTTGTGTCCTGGCTTGCAAGCAGGGAATTGTTCTTTTTCAGTCTGGCTCCGTGTATCTGCGAGAACTTGCCGGAATTCTGTCCGAACATCACGCTTCCTCCCATCAGGCTGGCGGACACAGCCCCCTCAAGTGCTTCAGGCTCACGATATGTAATGTCCAGAGCTGACGACATTTTGTCGGCGTATCGTGCCGGGAAGCCTCCGGTCGAGAATTTAAGGTTGCCGACCATGTCGGGGTTGATGATACTCAGTCCCTCCTGTTGGCCGGAGCGTATCAGCTGAGGCCTATACACCTCCATGCCGTTGATATACACCGAATTCTCGTCGAATGTGCCCCCTCGTACGGAATATTGCGATGACATCTCGTTATTGGAGTTCACGCCCGGCATAGTCGTGATCATGGCTTCGACGCTTCCACCAGACACATCGGGCGAAAGCTTGAAACTTTCGGTATCGAACGACTGCATCCCGTTGATATTGTTACGGAAACCGATTACCTCAAACTCCTTAAGGTCTACATCCATGGGATAAAGGCGCACGTTAAGAGTAAGATCACCCTTCGGATTGACAAGCTTATGTTTTACAGTCTTGAAGCCTACACAGCTGAACACCATTTCGATAGTATCCTTTTGCGCAATTGTCAATGTATAGTCTCCCTTCAGATTGGTATTGGTCCCTAAGGCAGTCCCTGCCACGCGGACAGTGCCGAATTCTATCGGCTTGTCCTCGTTGTCTATCACCTTGCCGCTGATCTTCACATTCTCGGCATTTATGCCGAAAACTATGACAATCATCATTATTATGCCTGTAAACAACCTATTCATCCATTAAAAAACGACCTCGTCACACGGTTTATTATCATCTTTACCATGTGTAGTAGTCATTATGTAAAATTTTTTGTTTAATTTTGCACCATTAGAGTCAGCATATTGTTAAATATGCAATATCGATAAATAAAGATGAAGAAATTACTTACTATAGGCCTGTTGCTTGCGGCATGTTCCACTATTTCCGCTTATGGGCGCGAATTTGGCGATTCATTGCGCTATCGCGGTGAAATCGGCGTCACTTTCAGTCGTGGTGCCCATACTCCATTCTGGATGGTCAACGATCATTACGGTTTCTCCGGCTTGAAGAAAAACAATGGTTGGATTCGTGCGGGTATATTCCACGATCTTGACAAAGAAAAGAAGTTTTCATGGGGAGCAGGAGTGGATCTCGGTGGAGCATATAATTTTCAGGAAGCGTTTATTCCTCAGCAGATTTATGCTGAAGTGAGATACCGCTGTCTGAACGCCATGATCGGCCAGAAGGAGATGACGGGCGACGTGATTACATCCGATCTCTCATCAGGCAATATGACGACATCGAGCAATGCAAGACCTATTCCTCAGTTTCGAATCGGAATTTTCGATTATGCAGATGTATGGGGATGCAAGGGCTGGTTTGCGGTGAAAGGTTACATAGGCTACGGCATGTTTACCCAGAATCGTTGGCTGAAAGATCATTATAAGGAATACAAATCAGCGTATACTCTCGATCTGATGTATTGTACTCGTGCCATATATTTCAAGTTCGGCGATAAGCGTCAGTTTCCATTAGTCGGTGAACTTGGCCTAAGGATGGATACGCAGTTCGGAGGAACATCATACGTTTATTCTTCAACCGATGGATGGACCAAACGCAGCCATCCCAATAACCTCAAGGCTTGGATCAAAGGGTTAATACCGCTGGGCGGCGAGTCCTCGACGCCAGTAGGCGAACAGCTGAATGTTCAAGGCAACTTTCTGGGGAACTGGACATTCGCGTTGGGATGGTATGATCCGAAAGGATGGAGTGTAAAGGCATACTATCAGCATTTTTTCGAGGATCATTCCATGCTGTTCTTTGACTATCCCTGGAAAGACGGCCTGTGGGGTATTGAAGGTCACATGCCAGAGAATCCATTCATTTCGGAAGCTGTTATCGAATATTTGACCACACGGGATCAGTCGGGTCCCGCATATTATGACCATACTCCGGCCTTGAACCATCAGGTATCGTCCAAAGACAATTACTATAACCATTATATCTATCAGACCTGGTCAAACTATGGTTATGCTATGGGCAATCCGTTTCTGATTTCCCCAATCTATAATGCCGGGCATCAGAACATGTTCCTGCACAATCGTGTGGATGCATGGAATATTGGCCTGAAAGGAGATCCCACGAAACAGGTGTCATGGAAAATGCGTATGAGCGGCATTAACAGCTGGGGTACTTATGATATTCCTACAAAACATGTGCAGCATGATTTCAGCATGCTTGTACAGGCCAGCTGGCATCCCGCTAAACTGAAAGGCTGGGAAGGAACACTCTCTGTAGGTCTCGATTATGGCAATCTTATCGGCAAGAGTGCCGGTGTGGGTATCACGATTTCTAAAACCGGTTTTATCAAGTTCTGATAGAGTATCGGAATTCCACAATAGATATACAGAATATTTATTCGGCGCATTCTCGGAAAACAATGAGAATGCGCCATTATTATTCTAATGACTTGATCCAGACTATGATGTCGGATAGAACTTCTGGAGATATGGTTTCTTCGATTTTGCAGTATTCATCAACGGAGCCGGTTTCGGCGTGCTGAAAGAAATGGTTCAGGCTTTCGTATGATTTGACTGTAAACTGCTTATTAGGTGAAAGAGACTTAACTACAGCGAGATTATTAACATAATCCACCTGGGTGTCCTTCGTACCGTTTAAAGCTAAAAGCGGAACTGTTGTCTTGGCGAGATTATCCTTGGCGTTAAGCCGGATAAACGAGCGTATATATGGCGTTGAGAACTGCAGGAACGCCTTGTTGAGATTCTGGTTAAGGGCTGCCGGAAGTTGCGTGTCGTCGACAGGTTCAGGATCTTTGCCGACTATAACCGCATCCATTCCATCGGACAGATGTTTGCAATAAATATCGACAACTTCAGAGCTCAATCCCATTCCGACAAGAACGTCCCGATTCTGGCGTAGCAACAGTTCCTTGCCGCTTACGGTCATGCCTGCAAGAGATATGGCGAAATCTACAGCCTTGTCGGCTGCAAGCATCATTGCTATTGTCCCACCTTCGCTATGCCCAAGAACTCCTACATGTTTGAAACGTTTGCGGAGTAACCTGATGCCGGCCGCAGCGTCGTTTTTGAAATCGTCTATGGTGCTGTTAACGATGTCTCCGGTTGATTCGCCGAATCCCCGGTCATCGTATCGAAGGGTGGCTATACCCTGACGAGCGAGGGCATCGGCAACAACGGCAAACGGTTTGTGTCCGAATACTTCCTCGTCACGATTCTGCAATCCGCTTCCTGTAATCATGACGAGCGCCGGTGTATTCTTTGTGTAGTTTTCGGGCAGAGTAAGTGTGCCACGAAGGACGGCATCGCCATTTTTGAACGATACATCCTCTGTGGTGTAGGGATATGGCGGTTTGGGTGTCTGAGGGCGGTTTAGCTTTACTTCTCCCGGACGGAGTGTCAATGGAACCGAGTAACCATGCTGTGTGAACATGCCGGGAATGGAATCGCCCGTCAGCATCCCTTCGAACGAACCGTTGATTACCGGAATCTGTACTGCAACCTTGCCGGATGCGTCCGGAGTCCATTTTGTCGGAATCCCTTTGGCTCCCTGTGCCGGTGAATCCAGAGTGCAGCCTTCAGCCGAAAAGTTAAATACGATAGGCAGCGTAGTGCCACCTACCTTAAGCTCCCCTTTCCAGCTCCCAGACTGTGCTGACACTCCGAATACACAAGTACCGGTTATGCATAATGTTAATAATTTACTATTTGACATAGATTTCAATTTTTGCACACAGACGTAAGCATACTTTAAAATAAGGTTTCTGCTCCTATCCCCCAAATATGACGGGAAATATTTAGTATCAGAGTAGGAAGCATGCCTCTACGCAGGCAATTTTCCGGCATGAAAAAAACAGGTGTCGCAGCTATAAATAGCAATAATACAATCATCAACCAGGCAGTCGGTTTTACAACCTTATCGAGATTTTGATTGAATTTTGCTACGGCTACAAGGATTCTCTCTGAAAACAGACTCTTGAATTTTGAGGGTGTGAACGTGATGAAAGCTCCAAATGTAGTGACTGCGGCATACTGATATAATCGTATCCAGTCGCAGCTAAGAACAGTGAACATCGGAATCAGGCATAGGAAACTGAATAATATCATGACAGAGAAAGATGTCTTGTCCGAGCCGGGACTGTTTATGTTATCCTTCTTAAATACAAACAGGAAGTTGGTTAGAAAATAATATATCACCAGCATCCATAATAATCTAACAGGAATAACGAGCCACCACGCATAGCCGTTGCTGAAATTGTAATATAAATGTCTTGCCATCGTTTGTCCGGCATCCCAACTTAATGCACCGATACCGTTATAGTATTCATATATTATAGATTCGCAGCCTTGTATATGCTTCCAGCTGTAAATAATGTCTGCAGCTTGTTGTTGCGATCCTTTAAAGGCGGATAACAACAGAAAAACCGCTATTACGGATACACTGCCGATTATACCGTATCGGCGAGTCTGTTTCCTGACTAATAGTGAAAGCATTACGACAGGGATTCCCCAAAAGATGAAAGCTTCATGTAAGAACAATCCGGCTATACACAATATAACAGCGCAGACTAACTTCCATTTCGGAGGATTTATATCATGAATGAGCCAGAATATCCATATAAGCAATGCGTACTGCATCCAGTCCTTTCTTACGCATTCGGTGACGCCACCCAATAACAGAGGAAACGCAAGAATCCACCAATTTAATTTTAGTCTATAGAACCGATTGACGAAGTAAAGAATCACGATTGCCATGACCGACAGGCATATCGCCTGAATTAGCGGTATCGGAGGGATTCCTGTTAATTCATTTATATAATATAATATCTGACCGAACAATCCCCTCCGGACGAATCCACCCTCATAGTTGATGAGCATTTCCGAGTATCCATACCCATTGATATCCGGATTATTAAAAAATTTGATCTGAACTCTAATCTGCGTCAGCCAGTATAACAATACTATAGATGATACGGATATACTTACCCAGCGAGGCAACAGATTTCCACAACAGTCGCGCAGATAATTTACATATTTTTTCAATCCCGGGGATGCCCGTTTTATTAAATTATTCATAAGCCATAAGGGCCTTTAATACAGAATAAGGAAGAAGAATAATATCCAAAGGGTTATGCAACATAGCATAAACTTATCGTGGATAATGACATCCGTAGGACTGCCACTGTCTTTCTTTACTATCGCTATCTGAAGGAAACGCAGGATGCCTGCTATAACGAATATGGAAGATACGTATACATATTCGTTACCCATTCGTTCAATTACTTCCGGCGAAACGCAAAACATGATGTAGCCCACAATCGTGACCGATGCAAGAATACCCAATGTCGCATCCATATACTGGATGTTATAGTTCTTGATGCTTGCCCGCATCAGACGGCCATGTTTTTCAAGCATTATGACGTCATCACGCCTTTTGGCAAAAGCAAGGAATAATGTCAGCAGAAATGTCATCATCACTATCCATGGAGTGAGTTTTATATTTTCCGCCACACCTCCCGCAACAAGTCGCAATACAAATCCAAGCGAGATAATGAATACATCTAAAATAGAAACCTTCTTGAGTCCTAATGAATACGCCATGTTAAGTATAAGGTATGTCAGTAGGATAAGACTAACATACATTCCGGGAGTCGTATTCAGACATAATATCGATAGTGTAAACGAAATGCATACCAGGATCACGAATGTGATCCATGCCTGGTTGACACTTATCTGGCCGGCGGCTATCGGTCGGCGGCATTTCCTTGGATGCCGCCGGTCACTTTCAACATCACGGATATCGTTCATGCAATAGACTGCACTTGAAATGCCGCAAAACGCAATGAATGCAATTATGGCATGCGCCCATATACGAGCATCGAAAAGCGACCGCCCGAAGAAGATAGGCAGAAACACAAATCCGTTTTTAATCCATTGTTGAGGCCGAATCAACCTGCACAGTGCCTTGATATGCATCCCTGAATGTTAAAATGATAAATGCCGTATAGTCGATTATCACTTGTGTTTCGAGGCATACCACTGCGCGAAGGCCCGCAACCCTATACGTAAAGGTGTTGACGGCCGGAATCCGAAATCCTGCTCCAGCGGCGTTGTGTCGGCGTATGTGACCGGAACGTCTCCCGGCTGCATCGGCACCATCTCGGTGTGCGCGTCAAAGTCAAAATCAGCCGGCAATATTTTGGCAGATACCAGTTCCTCCTGAAGTATCCTGACAAAATCCAGCAGATTCTCCGGATGGCTGTTGCCGATGTTGTAGATCTTATACGGTGGTACGGGTAGACCATCCTCCCCCTTGCTGCGTTCCGGTGCATGACGCATCACGCGGATCACTCCTTCCACGATATCGTCTATATATGTGAAGTCTCGTTTGCAGTCTCCATAATTGAAAATCTTTATGGTCCGGCCGTTCACAAGCTTGTCGGTGAATCCGAAGTATGCCATGTCGGGACGGCCGCAGGGCCCGTAGACCGTGAAGAATCGCAGACCCGTAGACGGGATGTCGTAAAGTTTGGCGTATGCGTGCGCCATCAGCTCGTTGCTTTTCTTGGTAGCGGCATACAGGCTGACCGGATTGTCCACCTTGTCGTCGGTGCTGTAAGGAACCTTCTTGTTGGAGCCATACACACTCGAAGATGATGCGAACACCAGATGCTGCACCGGCGTGTTGCCCGGATCATAGCTATGTCTGCATGCTTCCAGTATGTTGTAGAATCCTATCAGATTGCTGTCCACGTAAGCATCGGGATTCTCGATGGAATAGCGTACTCCGGCCTGGGCGGCGAGATTGACTACTATTTCCGGCTGGTAATCCTTAAATATCCGGTCAATTGCCTGACGATCCGAAATTGAACCCTTTACGAATACGAAGCGGTCGCCGTATTTCTCAAGTTCAGTCAGTCGTTCATACTTAAGCGACGTATCGTAATAATCCGTTAGGGAATCAATGCCCACCACTCGACATTCAGGATATTCGGCCAACAGCCGTTTCGCTAAGTTGGCACCTATGAAACCGGCAACACCGGTTACGAAGACGGTGCTGCCGTTGATGGTTATATTGTCTTTCAACATGATTAGTCTCGTTTGAATATATCGCGTGTGTACACCTTGCCGAGCACATCGTCCAGCGCCGGATCATACCGGTTGGCTATGATGGCGTTGCACCTGCTCTTGAATGTGTCAAGATCGTTTACCACAAGAGATCCGAAGAATGTGGAGCCATTCTCCAGCGTAGGCTCGTACACTATAACCTGTGCGCCCTTTGCCTTGATGCGCTTCATCACGCCCTGGATGGATGAATGGCGGAAGTTGTCGGAATTCGACTTCATGGTAAGTCGGTACACTCCCACTATGCAGGGCTGCTCCTTCCTGGAGTCGTATGTGGCGTTTCGGGTATAATATCCGGCCAGATGAAGCACCTGGTCTGCTATGAAGTCCTTGCGCGTACGGTTGCTCTCCACTATGGCCGACATCATGTTCTGAGGCACATCGGCGTAGTTGGCCAGAAGCTGCTTCGAATCCTTGGGCAGACAGTAGCCTCCGTAACCGAAGCTGGGATTGTTGTAATGCGTGCCGATCCGCGGATCGAGACCGATTCCCTCTATGATGCTCCTGGAATCCAGACCTTTCACCTCGGCGTATGTGTCCAGCTCGTTGAAATAGCTTACGCGCAGGGCCAGATATGTATTGGCAAACAGCTTGACAGCCTCAGCCTCCTGGATGCCCATGTACAGAGTGGGGATATTCTCCTCGATGGCGCCCTGCTGCAGCAAGGATGCGAACGTATGGGCCGCCTTGTCAAGAAACGGTATGTCGGCTATGGCTTCGATAGCTTCGTTCTCGGCAGCATCCTCGGGACGATTCTTAATCTGGGGTATGCCTGCTATGATGCGCGAGGGATATAGGTTGTCGTACAATGCCTTGCTCTCGCGAAGGAACTCGGGGAAAAACAACAGGTTCATCTTTTTTACTCCCCGGTTGTAATACTTGAGATAGAGCGAGCGGCAGTAACCTACCGGGATGGTTGACTTAATCACCATCACGGCCTGTGGATTCACGCTCAGCACCAGGTCTATTATGTCTTCGATGCAGTGAGTGTCGAAATAATTCTTGACCGGGTCATAATTGGTGGGAGCGGCTATCACCACATATTCCGCGTCGGCGTACGCTGCGGCACCATCCAGCGTGGCTGTAAGGTCAAGTTCTTTTTCCTTCAGGTATTTCTCGATATACTCATCCTTTATCGGCGACTGACGTTTGTTGAGCATTTCCACCTTTTCGGGTATCACGTCAACTGCTGTCACCTTGTTGTGCTGAGCAAGCAATACCGCGATGCTCAGTCCTACATATCCTGTTCCTGCAACTGCTATTTTCATAGTTTGGGTGCTTAATTGATATCAATAATTAAACGTTTGAGAAGCTGATTGTATTGTAATGATAGCGTACGCAATACTGACGCTTAAGTTCCGTCGATCCAATTATTCAAGATCCACCACCGTGATTCCGGCACCTCCGAACCTTATGTCCTCGTCTGCAAAGCCGCGCACTGCCGGATTCGCCTTTAGCTGCTGGCGAATCAATGTCTTGAGGATACCATGACCGGTGCCATGCAATATCCTTACTTTATCTGCTTGGAACTGAATGGCATCGTCAAGAAAATACATCACGGCCTGCAACGCCTCGTCTGCCCTCATGCCGCGCACGTCTATCTCTCGATTGAAATTCAGCTGTCGGGTGCGGCTGTCATCCGAACTCACCACGCCTGCAGAACTTGTGCCGAGTCCTGACATTTTTGGCTTCTTACCTGCTTTCAGTCGGGACAGCTCCACGAATGTACGGAGCGCGCCGAACGCCACCTCCGCCTTTTTACCGGAAATGGACAGTATCTGGCCCGGAGTCGTGCTCCCTTCCATGGTGACATAGTCCCCTGCCGCCAGCGGCCGTTTCTCCTGCTGCTTGGCCGTAGCCTGCGGTTGCTTGGAGGCCTGGTTACGTCTTGGTTTCGGGGTCTTGAGACTTTTGGGGAGTTTCGACTCCTTTTCCGATCCAGGATTCAACACTTCGTCCACATGCTCCTTGAGCTCGGCCCGCAAAGCCTTGGTGCGTTCCTTCTCAGCCTGGCTATTGCGGATTTCGAGTATGGTGCGCTCTATGCGTGCGTTAAGTCCTTCGACTATCTCACGGGCCTCTTTCCTCGCCTCGTCCAGTATGGCGCGCCGCTGTGTCTTAAGGTCGCCTGCCTGCGCCTCATATTTGTCAAGGATATCGTCAAGACGCTGCTCTTTCTCCTTGATGTTCTGCCGTTTGTTGCTCCAATATCTGCGGTCGCGGGCTATGTCGCTCAGATATTTGTCCATGTTGACATAATCGCTGCCTACAATCTCTTTCGCAGCGGCAATCACATCCTGAGGCAAGCCCATCTTGTGGGCGATGTCAAGTGCGAACGAGCTTCCCGGGTTGCCGATTTCCAATTTGAACATGGGCTGAAGGTGCTGACGGTCGTAAAGCATGGCTCCGTTTACGAATCCATCGGTATTGTCGGCGAACGTCTTCAGGTTCTGATAGTGGGTTGTGACAACGCCGTATGCCCCTGATTTGCCAAGTTTGGAGAGGATAGCCTGAGCCATGGCGCCGCCTATCTGCGGCTCGGTGCCGGATCCCATCTCGTCGGCCAGGAATAGTGTATTGCTGTCGGAATGAGTCAGGAAATAGCGCATGTTGCTCAGGTGAGAAGAATAGGTACTCAGCTCGTTCTCGATGGACTGCTCATCGCCTATGTCTATGATTATGTTTCGGAACAGACCCATGTGCGAGTTCTCGTACAACGTCGGCATCACGCCGCATTGCATCATGTATTGAACGATGGCTACAGTCTTGAGTGTGACGGATTTTCCACCTGCATTGGGACCGGAAATAATAAGTATGCGGTCTTCAGGAGTAAGTATGATGTCGAGGGGCACCACCATTTTATCTTGCGCGCGCAACGACAGCAACAGTCCCGGATGCACGGCATGATACCATTCCAACTCCGGTTTGGACTGGATGTGAGGCATTCTCGCATCGGTTTCGATTGCATATTTAGCTTTGGCTATTATGAAATCGAGTTGACCCAACAGAAGGCACGACCGGGTGATGTCTTCGATATGCGGTCGTATGGAAGCAGCTATGTCAATCAGAATTCGAGTCTCCTCGCGTTGCTCGTCCATCTCCAGCTCCCGCATTTTGTTGCCGGCTTCCACCACTTCCGCCGGTTCGATGAATACAGTCTTGCCGGTGGCACTTTCATCGTGGACTATTCCGCTTATCTCACGTTTGTTTCCGGCATTGACAGGTATAACCATGCGTCCGTCGCGGATGGCAGGCGTAACGTCCGAATCGATGATGCCTTGCTTTATGGCACGGTCAAGAACCGACCGCAATATGCGTTGCATCGAACCCTGCGATCGTTTGATGGACTGTCGTATCTCATACAGCGCAGGTGACGCATTGTCTTTCAATTCTCCGAACTTGTTGACGGAATTACCGATTGTGGATATCAGCTGCGGAAAGCTGCCCAGGTTTTCCAGCTCTTTTGACAGATGTGGATAGAGGAACGTACCGGTATCAGTATCCTGCTCCTCCTTGGCGGCGGCACGATAGAAAGCGCGCACTTCGTTGAACGAAAGCAGAATCTGCAACAGTTTGTAAAGACGGTCGGAACTCATGAATGAATTTGTCGCTTTTATTTCCGTAAGATATGGCAGTATGTTATGTTGTGACGGCACCGCGTATGGCAGCGATGCAGCGATTATACCGCGCATCTCGTCCACACAACGCAATGAGTGCATTATGGCGTTATAATCGCGTGAAAACGACATATCGAGCACGCACTCTTTGCCTTGGTGCGTACCGCAGAATTCGGAAATACTGCGTCGTACTCCGTCAAATCCAATCTTTATTTCTATATCCGTCATTTATCTGCAGGGAGGGCAAGCATCGGAATGTCGATTGTGAACAGACATTGATGTGCCACCGACGGCCGGAACAAGCGCGTCAATATGCTGGCCCGTCGGTTCGGGGCTATGATAAGTTCTATTTGATTATTCTTGATAAATGTCTCTAACTGTGAGTCGATTTTCGCATCGAGAAGCGGAGCCTCGTGGAATGTGGCGTTGGGCCATACATTCGACAATTGCTCAAACAGAGAGTTCAGCAGTTGTTGCACTGTGGCGGCGTGACGATTGGTCACAGGCATAAGCCATACGTCGATTTCCGGAGAATTGAACGTATGCATCAGTTTCTCCAGCGCAGGAATGTCATACTGGTCCAGCGTACAGAACATCAGCATCCGCTTCAACGTCTTGGAATCCTCTATAGGGTAATTGTCGGGTATCGTGAATACGGGCACCTCGCACGAGTCGAGCACTTCGGCTGTGACGCTGCCTATCAGGTCCTCCTCTTTTCGTGATATTCCTCGCGTAGACATCAGCACCATGCCGGGATGCTGTTCGCGGCAGTAGCCCAATATCTCGTCTTCAGGGATGCCTTGCTGCAACAGCGTGGTGTATTTCACATCCGCTATCTCGCCCGATTCTATCTTTTCGGTCAACTGCTTGCGGAACTTCTTGAAACGATGCTCGGCTGCACGCATCATGTCTCGCTCGGCTATGGCATCGGCCAATTCCGATTCCATAGGGTTGTTTTCGCCTAAGTATTCGCCGGCTGTATCTTCTCCGAGCCACACCATCGGATACACGTGCATCAGCACTGGCGTCATGTCAAGAACGCGTGCGAAGCGAAACCCCACACGCACCGCACACATCGATGCATCTGAAAAATCGACGGGAATGAGCATGTGTCTGCTCATTCCCGAACGTGTTTTCTCCATTTATTTCTCCTTCTGTTCCTCCAGAATCTTGATTGCCATGTCATAGATCGTGGTATCGTCCAATATCACAAGACCGCCGTCGGGGCCCGGTTCGATGTGCATGGCGGCATTCTTGCCGAACTCATAATTGACGCCTCCAAAATAGTTCCGAACCGTCTGTACGGTTACGTTCAACTCGTCTGCGATACGATGTGTGGAGCCGTCGGGCAAACTGTCCTTGATGCGACGGAGCTCATTGAATGTGATTGTCTTGCTCATGGTCGGTATGTATTGAGTTTTTATTCTTTGTATTAGTAGAGCTGTCGGTTTCCCTCGGCTCTCATAGTGCTAAATTATACATTTTTTCGATTATTTCAAAAATAAAATGTAATAATTTGGAATGTTTTATAACACATTCTGACAGCAGTTTTATTATTCCATTGATTATCAGATTGGTTCAAAGGAGTCGTTCCTGATCCATCCGGCTAAATCCGAGTTGAAGCGTACTTTGTACCATTGCGGTTGGCCGTTTTCTGCTTTCTCCGTATCCATAATCTGCATTACAGTGCCCTGTACCAAAGGCGATGTCACGTTCTTGGCGGATGTGGATGGATCTGACTTCAGTTCTATCTTGTATGCCGTGATCACGCCTTCATCCTGTCTGCCTGAAGCATGAGCTCCCATGAATGCGAATATCAGTGTCAGCACACTGATCGAGATCATGGCTATCGCTCCGAAAAATCCTATCTTGCGGAGCATTACCCTGTCCTGGAATATGTAGAGCGCAAGGCATACGCAGAACAATACGAATGTAATGCCGCTCCATGTGGCCCACGTATTGGTATGGTGGCGTCGGGTAATGTAGTTTTTCAGCACAGTGAAAAACGACGGATCTTCGGGCACCACCGATATCTTTTTGCCTTTGAGCTCGGCCGTGTTCCCGTCCTGTACCCGGCTTTCGATATACTTGATGTTTGAGCGCGCCTGACTGTTGGAAGGGTTCTGCTGCAATGCCCGGCGATAGCACAGCATCCCGTGTCCCAGGTCACCGGCCCGTGTGTATGCCTGCCCCATGTCGAACAGCAGTGCCGACGATGTGCCGTGGGTCTTGGCAAGTTCCTGATATATCTCCACAGCCTTGGCATAGTCGCCTTTGTCATACGCCTGTCGGGCATCTTCCGGAGTGGCTCCCTGGCTTGACATTGCGAAAATGCCAGCCAATGCAAACGCCGCGAATATTCTTAATATATAATGTGTCATTGCTTCGTCTTTCTAAATGCGTCTTCAAGTTCGTTGATTGCCTCTATTGCCTCCTTGTAGTCACGGTCCATTGCGGAATCGCCTCCTGCCGATGAATATTTTGCAAATTCGGCTTCGTCAACCAGAGCTATAAGTCGCTCGGTCACATTCTCGGGAATGTTGCGTGATTCAAGAGTCTGTCGGATATTGTCACGCAGCAGCTCGGAGGTAGGCATCTTGAGTTTGTCGCCTAAATAACCCCATAGAGCGGTAAGCAACTCGTCATAGAAAAGGTCACGGTTCTTTTTCTTCATTGCGGCGGCTGCTTTTCGCAAGCGTCTGCGGGCTATCTTGTCTGCTCGGCGCATATTCAGTGCGGCCATATCCTTATGCATCCGGTTGTATCGTATCCATAAGCCAAGGCTAAGCAACAGAACCGCTGTCGGAATGATGAACCACAGCCAGTAAGCGCCCTTGTACACGACGGGACGATGCACCTTGTGGAGTCTGTCAATATCTATGGTCTGCAGTTCCGAGTCAAAATGCAGTCTCTTACGAGCCTGCGATTTGGCCGATCCTTTACCCTTTTGTACAGTTATGGTATAACCCTTAGCAACGGAAGTCTCGTATTGTCCAGTCTCGGGGTTGAAATAAACCATCTTCACTTCAGGAATCTTGAATGTGCCTTCCTCCAGCGGCATGAACGAATAGTCGAAGGAGACATTGCCGGAAACCGATGACGAACCAACCTTGACATTCTGCGTGGATGTCGGGGTGTATATCTCGAGTTGCGGAGGATACAGCGTGGCCAGATCGGGCATCTGCACGTATTTTATATTGCCGGTACCTGATACGGTATAAACTATTGATGCCGTCTGGTTGGATTTGAATTCAGTATCTTTCAGCTGGGATGTGATATTGAATTTGCCGACACCGCCGCTGAAATCAACGGGTTTGGGAGCCGGCAGCGGTTTGACGTTAATCACCAGGTCGTTAGGCGTCACATTCAGCTGCAGCGGCTGGCTGTAAGCCATGCTGCCGAAGAACGGGTCATGATAATATTCACGACGGTCTACGGAAATGGTGTATGTGTTGCCTGACACCTTCAGGGCTCCTGTCATCTGCGGGAAGATGATGTAGCGGGCTATGATAGCCGTGGCATACGATTTGCCGTTATAGGTCTCATAGCTAAGGGATTGTGAGATGTCTTTTGATTCCTCCACAACGAAGCCGTCGAATTTAGGAGCTGCCGTGGCACCAATGAATTTGACTGCGTCATAGCTTGTGTACAGCTTGACGGTATATACCAGGGCTTCCTGTTCGTACGCCGAAGTCTTGGTCACATTGGCGCGCAGGAACAGGTTCTGATCGCCATGTCCTATGTATTGCGGCTTGTCATCGTCCGCACCGCCTTGACGTCCTGTCTGACCCTGGGGCTGTGCGGCCGATTGCCTGTGGGCCGGCATTGCCTTTCCGATGTTGTAATGCACCACATTACTTTTCACGCCGCCGACAACGACAGGGCCGAAACTGTAATTTCCCTCCTTTTCAGCCCGCAACGTAGCCGTCCATGTGTATGACGTGCTGCGGCTGGTCTTGCCGTTTATGCTTGTAAAGCTTGACGAAGAGCCTGTTCTGTCGAAATATACCAGCTTTGCTCCCGGCACATTGGATGGCTGGGCCGGAGACCCGTCAAGGTTCACGACCTCAATCGTAATATAGAACAGGTCCTTTACCTCTATGCTTCTACGCCCGGGACCGGGACTGACTTCCATACGCACTTCCGCCGCATAGGCTGCCGCCAGTCCGGTCACCAACGCTGTAAGCAGGAATATGTATCTTTTTATTCTCATCGCTCTGATTATATGTCGTGAGTTGGAGCCTTGGCGGCTATCGACTGTACTTTTACCTTGACGGGATCGGATTTTACAGTTTCATACACCCCTTTTTGAGGATTGAACACCTCTATCCATACGGGGCTGATTTCAGCGTCTTTGTCTGTCGGGATAAACGTGCATTCCATCTGAAGTTCCGATATCATCTCTCCGTCTCTCAGATATTGATTACGATTCTCTGAGAATGATTTGAGTTTCGTCCCTTTCTGAAATGCATCGTGATATTCAGGAAGAGTGTCGTCATCAAGCCATCCATTGCCCGTTATGGTCACTATCGCAGTTGCCTCCTCATTCATAAAGATATCTCCGGGTGGAACTGTCACTTCGACCTTAAAGTCGCCTACCGCCCCGGAAAATTCCGTATTCAAGGGTACGGGAGGTAGATCGGAAACTGTAATCTGAATCGGATTCACTGGCACTTCCACTCGCTGTGGCTTCATCATCTGCATTTTGCCCCAGAACGGATCATCGTATATCTCAGGTATGGAAAGATCCACTGCGTAACGACCGTTATGCAGCTTATACCTTCCGGCTTTGTCCATGGCTATGGCGTAACTGTCCACAGGATAAACGGTCCATATCTCCCCATCTTTTTTAACCACCCGGGGCTGATGGTCGAATTCGGCTACTTTAAGGTAACTGAACTTTCCCTTGTCGTGCGATGACTGTTTCGATTTACTTATTCCCTGTACATTATATCCTTTTACCCATAAATATAGGGTCAGCACAGTCGGCTCATGATGATACAGGTTGATTTTATCCCGGTTCCAGCTAAGTCTGAGATTGTGTTTGTCAATGTCCTGTTTCTGGGCCGTGGCAAAACCAGCACAGCATATCAGGGAAAGGGTCAATATTGTCAGGAATTTTCTCATAGTTTGTCAGCTCATTGGGTATAAATACATTGGTGAAAAGCATCTCCCGGCGTTACCAGCGTTTTCTTGCTTGGCCGTTACCGACGCTCTTTTCACCTTTAGCGGCGCGGTTAACTCTGGCTCGTGTCTGGTTTTCCTTGCTGTCCATGGCCTGAAGAATCCGCTGGGCCGTCTGTTCGTTTATCTTCTGTTCCTGCGGCTGCTGTTTCTGATCCTGTTGCTGTTGCTGCTGTTGTTGCTTCTGCTGATCTTTCTGATCCTGTTTGTCTTTCTGATCCTGCTGATCCTGGTTCTGTTGATTCTTATCCTTGTTTTGCTGTTGCAGCTTCTTTTGGGCAATCCTCAGGTTGCGTCGGGCATTGTCATCGTTTGGATCGATGCGCAACGACTGCTTGTAATAATCTATGGCTTTCTGATATTGTTCCATATTGAATTCCATGTTGCCAAGATTGTAATTAGCCTTGGCGGCTATACCGGGACGCTCTTTAGCCTGGCGTGACGCTTCGGTGAAATTCTGACGGGCGCCCTCTATCAGTTTCTGAGTCTTGGGCGTGGAATCCTTCAGGTTCTTCACCTGACGCAACTGAGACAGCCCGAGGTTATAGCGCGCGGAAGTGCTCTGCGGATTTTCGCGCAGCGCTTCCTGATAGACGCTTTCGGCCTCTACGAACTTGCGCTCGGTGTATAGCTTGTTGCCTTTTGTCACAAGACGTCGTTCGGCGCGTGTCGAAGCCTGGGCCACCGGCACGGTCGAAATGCCTAAAAGCATGACCGACATCAGTATGTATATAGCTTTTCTCATTTTTACTCAGCTTTTGCTTTAGGTTTACGGTTGGTGAAGAATGTGATCTTGTCCAGCCATGCGATTTTCCGCTCCAGCAGGAAGATGTCTATGCACATCAGCACAAGGGCTATGACCGCGAATATATAGAACAATTCGTCGTGCTGTGCATATACGCTGCTTTCGAGAGTGGATTTTTTCAGGGTGTCAAGTTGACGTTCCAACTCGCTCAATGCGTCGCGGTTTGAGGCGTTGACATATATTCCTTTCGCGCTTTTGGCTATCTCTGCTGCCAGATCTTCGTTCAAAGCCGTCCTTACCGGCTGCCCGGTTTCGGAATCAAGCATCAACGCTCCGTTCTCGGGCACTGTGACAGGAGTGGTCGAGCCGATTCCAACCACATCCACCTGAATGCCTTTCTTACCGGCGTTGGCTGCAGTGGTCATAACCGTCTCCTTGTCTTCGAGTTCCTCGGCATCGGTTATCAGAATCAGTGCTTTGCCGACGTTCTTGTTGTCTGAAAACGAGTTGACTGCCATATCTATGGCAGCAGATATATTGGTACCCTGATCCTTGATTTGTGTCGGGTCAATGCTGTTAAGAAACATCTTGGCCGATACATAATCGTTGGTAACCGGAATCAGCGTATAGGCGCTGTTGGCATACACAATCAGTCCCACTCGGTCGTTATCAAGACGGTTTATCAACTTTTCGAGAGTAAATTTGGCCGTGCGCATCCTTGACGTGCCCTTATCATCGTCGGTAGCCGAAGCCAGCATCGAATTCGATGCGTCCACTGCAATCACGACTTCTATGCCTTCTTTAGTGGTTTTCTGATTGCGGACACCTCCCCACGGACGGGCGCAGGCCACTATCAGCATGGAAAGTGCCAGCATCTGCACGCATATTTTCAACGGCCCCTTATAGTCGGAAACCTCAGGCATCATGGGCAATAGATACGCCATCTTGCCGAACCGCTTCAGATTCCTTCGGCGGCTATAACGTGCCAGAACATACAGCGCCACATACAGAGGCACCAGTATCAGCAGATATAATACTCTTGGATATGCAAAACTAAACATACGCTATGGGATTCTGCGCAACACTGTGTAGCGCAATAGCAGGAAGAGACAGTAAGCGAAGATGCTGAGCCATAGCCAAGGCATGAAGTTGTCTTCAGTCTGGGTGTAGGTGTTTACATTCAGCTTTGTCTTTTCCAGCGAGTCTATTTCATTGAATACTTCGCGAAGCATTCGCGAATCTGTGGCACGGAAGAATTTTCCTCCTGTTATGTCAGCTATATTCTTCAGTGCGGCCTCGTCTATCTTTGTCTCCATCGTTGTAGTCGAGAATCCGTAGGGATCCGTTATCTGTATGGATCCGTTAGTACCCGCTCCGATGGTGTAGATCTTGATGCCTTTCTCTTTGGCTATCTGGGCGGCTGTGGCCGGAGCCACATCGCCTGCGTTGTTTGTGCCGTCGGTCAGAAGTATGATGCTCTTGGACTTGGCGTTGCCCGACACAAGGCGGTTGATGGCCGATGCTATTCCGTCGCCTATGGCCGTTCCGTCGTTCAGGTCGCCGCTCTCCACATTCTTTATGGCGTTGACCAGTGCGGTCTTGTCCGATGTCAAAGGCATCAGCGACAGAGATTCACCGGAAAACACCACAAGACCGATATTGTCATCCGTGCGCTGCCCTACGAACTTGGTAGCGACTTCCTTTGCCGATTCAAGTCGCGTGGGACGCAGATCGGTGGCAAGCATCGAGCTTGAGATATCCAGAGCCAGAACTATGTCTGTGCCCTCCACGTTTTGTGAGCGAAGGCTGTCATGGGTCTGAGGTCTGGCCAAGGCCACTATGATTCCCGATATCGCCACAAGCTGCAATACGAAGCATACATGCATCAACAATATCTTGAACGATGACTGTTTACCTTTGAACGGAGCTATAGTGGACACTCCTACGGACGGATCCCCGCCCCTCCACTTCCAAATGTACCAGGCCACAAGTGGCACAAGCAGCAACAGAAGGAACAATAATCCGGGATGTAACATCATGCTATGCCTCCTTTCTTATTATTCTTTTTCAGCTTGCCGTTCTTTTTGCCGTTTTTCCGCCCCCGGGGTTCAGGAGCATCTTCTTCTTCAGGCTTGGGCACAGGCTTTGTCTCGTTGACAAATCGTACTGCGCTTTCGTAACTGGCGATGTTGTCTTCGGGCAAAGGACGTACCTTTGCAAACTTAACGAAGTCGGCTACATCGAGTATCTTGCGGAAATAGGCACGTTTGTCCTTTGTCTCTTCGTTCTTGGCCAGCGACGCCATGATCTGGCGAGATGTCATTTCTTCGGCATTGATGCCGAATCGACGTGCCAGGTACCGGCGCAGGATGTCGGTCAGTTCGGTGAAATATTCCTTCTCCATTCCCTGTTCCCATAATTTTTGATCCTTTAATTTATTGAGGCGCCCCATAGCCTCCTCGTAAGGTGTGGGTTCAGGTTTCTTAGGAATAAGATAGCCTTTGGTTCTGTAACGATGCCAGGCATATACGCCGGCGCCGATAATTACAAGGCCGATAAGAACAATCCACCAATAGTCGACGACCCAGTCGGGAATCCAGTCGAAAACAGAGGGATCTTCAGGATCTGCAGTTCCCGCATAGTCCGAAATCTGGTCATCGGCCGAAACGGAAACAGGAGCTACCTTTAGTTCGATGGTATTGGAACGCGCTGTATCCGCCCCCGTCACATATTCGAACGGAGGGAGCCGGTACGATCCCGAATCGAACGCTTGTACCGGCACTGTAAATAATATGCGTCGTTGTGAGCCAAGATCTACAGTATCAACACCCGATGGAGCGCGAAACTCCACGGTATCTCCCAATACAGTGACGTATCCGCGTTCCCGTAGCTGATTGAACAGCGGGAAATGACCCCGGGCGTTCTTCGGTTCCTCCACCATCAGCTGCAACATCCCCATCTTGCCCATCATGAGCGTCGAGGTGTCCATCATGGCCTTCACGACCGGACCTGCCTGACTGCCGAGCGTGACGCCGGCAAGAATCATTATGCTGAACGCTATTCGTATTATTCTTTGCTTCATCATGCTAATGCAATTTCAACGTGCCACCGACCGGCGTCGGAACATTCCCAACAGCGCTTTCACGAAATCCTCGTCAGTGGCTATCGACGTCATATCCACGCCGCTTTTTGTCATCACCGACGTTATCCATTGCTGGCGGTCGTACCAGGCCTTGGCATACGTCTTGCGCACCGATTTGCTCGATGTGTCTATCCAGGCAGTCTCTCCTGTCTCAAGGTCCCGCATCTTGACAAGACCTATGTTCGGCATCTCGCAATCGCGTTTGTCATATACCTGCAATGTCACCAGATCGTGCTTTCGGCTGGCGATCATCAGACTCTGTGTGTAATCGTGCGTGTCGATCATGTCCGATATCAGGAACGCTGCCGTGCGTTTCTTTATGGCGTGGGTCAGAAACCGCAACGCCCGGTCGATGTCGGTGCCTTCGTTTTCAGGCTGGTAATTGATTATCTCACGTATCAACAACAGAATATGCTTTCGACCTTTTTTGGGAGGTATGAATTTCTCGATCTTGTCGCTGAACATTATCATGCCGACCTTGTCGTTGTTCTGAATCGAAGAGAATGCCAGTGTGGCCGCTATCTCAGCCATCTTTTCCATCTTGGCCTCCCCCACGGCTCCGAAACTGCGACTGCCGCTTACATCCACCAGCAACATGACGGTAAGCTCACGTTCCTCTTCGTAAACCTTTACGAAAGGCTTGTTCTGACGTGCCGTCACGTTCCAGTCTATGTCGCGCACGTCATCGCCCGGAACATATTCGCGCACTTCCGAAAATATCACGCCGCGTCCCTTGTAGGCGCTATGATATTCTCCGGCAAAAATGTTCTGGCTAAGACCGCGAGTCTTTATCTCGATCTTGCGGATCTTTTTCAGCAATTCATTTGCGTCCACAATCTTCAGTTTTTAGGGCACTGCCACCTTGTCGAGGATGTCCGTGATGATATCGTCGGAGGTGATGTTGTTGGCCTCGGCCTCGTATGTGAGTCCGAGACGATGACGCATTACGTCGTGACATACGGCACGCACGTCCTCCGGAATCACATATCCTCGTCCTTGCAGGAATGCATAGGCTCGGGATGCCAACGCAAGGCTGATGGAGGCTCGGGGCGATGCGCCGAACGAAATAAGACTCTGAAGGTCGTTCAGACCGTATTTGGCCGGCATTCGGGTAGCGAACACTATGTCGACTATGTAATTCTCTATCTTCTCGTCGATATATATCTTTTCAACAATCTTCTGTACTTCCAGAATCTCTTTAGGGTCAAGCACAGGTCTTACGGGGTCGAGAGCTCCCTTGATGTTCTGGCGAATGATCAGCTTCTCCTCATCCTTCTTAGGATATCCTATAACTACTTTAAGGAGGAAACGGTCTACCTGGGCCTCGGGCAACGGATACGTGCCTTCCTGCTCTATGGGGTTCTGCGTGGCCATTACCAGGAACGGGTCAGGCAGTTTGAATGTCTGTTCGCCGATTGTGACCTGACGCTCCTGCATGGCTTCGAGCAATGCGCTTTGTACCTTGGCCGGAGCGCGGTTGATTTCATCGGCCAATACGAAGTTGGCGAATATTGGGCCTTTCTTGATTTCGAATTCTTCTTTCTTTACGCTATAGATCTGCGTGCCGAGCACATCGGCCGGCAACAGGTCGGGAGTGAACTGTATGCGGCTGTATCTGGCGTCGACAAGATTGGCCAGCGTCTTGATGGCCAATGTCTTTGCCAGTCCCGGCACGCCTTCAAGCAATATGTGTCCGTTGCAGAGCAACGCGATTAGCAACGAATCCACCAGATGCTCCTGACCCACGATACGACGGTCCATTCCTGTGCGTATCATGCTTACGAAACTGCTTTTGGATGCTATCTGATCGTTTAACTCTCTGATATTCACTGTTTCTTCCATATTATACCATTCATTCATGCCCACGAGGGCTGACTATTTGTTTTCTAAATTGCAAAAATAATATTTATTAAGTTAATTTCACTCAAATGCTGTGTTAAATAAAATCAATTGCGCTGAATAAAGATTAACTGTACGGCTTAAAAATTGAAATGTAGTCCAATTCTCAAACCACCCTTGCGTATGTCCGGCTTGTTGAGGTATGTTAGACGCCATACGTATTCTATTCGCAGGAATGTGAGTATGTTTTCAAGTCCTACCGAACATTCCATGTATGGAGTAGTGCCGATCGTGGATGTCTCAATGCCTGGAAATTTGTACACATTCTGCGCTCTGGCCGGATTGTTGCGCTTGGTGAGATTGCCCCAGAAGCCTCTGAAACTGAACACCTCGCGGATTCGTGCCCGTTTCACGAACGGTATCTGGTTGAACAGCAGCCCCTGCATGTTGTATTGAAGATACCAGCTTACGAATTCGTCCATTGCGAATTCCATCGGATTCATCATGGAGAATTGTCGTGGATTGGTCAGATATGATGTATTGGCCACCTGCCAGTACAGTTCGGTAAAGGGTACCTGCGTCCATATCTTGGCGGCACGTATGGCGGCTTCAAGATATCCGTATGCCGAGAAGCGCAGTGTCTTTTCTATTCCGATTTCAGTTTTGGATATGGTGAACCTGGATCCCAGCAATTTTTTAGGCCCGTATTCCTGATCCAGAGTTATGATGAGTGCATCCCTGTTGATGAGGTTACGCTGGTTCAATGTCTGAATGAAGCGCTCTCCTGGGGCCCAGCGTATGCCGGCGTTAAATACCGCCTGCCCGAAATGACCGAACACCTGGCCGAAGCCATTGCGGAATTCCACCCAGGGGGAATGCTGCTGTCTGACGTAACGGAAGCCCACGTGCATAGACAGATTGTTGCGCCATTCCTTGTTATAATCTATATAAACATGGTGGCGGTACGTTATTAGGTTTGTATTGATGGTCTTCAATGATCCCAACAGATCGGCGGTGCTGTACCAGGACTGTTCCTGTCCAAGCTGGTCCATGTCGAAATTCCATCCGATACGAATATTATTCATAGGGAATTCAAGCGCGTGCAAACGACGTTTTTCGAACGAGTATTCGACTTCCATAGCCCCCTTCCATTTGTGGTCGCCGAGACTGTATGCTCCAAAGCCACGAAGAAAAACGTGCGGCCATAATTTGCTTGTGGTCATGCCTCCGAGCTGGAATCTCCACCCTCCGGCATTGGTATAGCTTACAAAGGAATTGATAGGCCCGATGAATACCTTGTTGTGCTCGTCGTCTCCTGTAGGAATATATCCTTTGACAAGCAGGTCTATTATCGTCTCGGTCACACGGAACCCCTTGTCACGACGGAACACGGAATTCTTGCCTATAAGATTGGATTCCGCAGCGGTCAAAGGCACAAGTCGATTGGCTTCCCAGTATGAGTCGGGACGTTTCAGATCAAGATCCTCAACGAAACTTGACCCTACCGCATCCACATATTTCTGATACTCGGGACGTCCCTTGTAATTGAAGTTGTCACGTCTGATCTGACGGTTGAAACTGAACACGGGCGTGCCGGGCGCTATCTGCACATTCACCATAAGGTCGTCAACGGTCTTATGGAGTTTGCCTATTGAGTCTAATTTGAAATTCTGATTCAATATCAGACTTTTGACATAATTGATATTGGTGGCCTTTGGCATCCGCATCATGGCCCGGCGTACATATTTCACAGAATCGTTGACAGGAATGTAAAGTTTGCCGTTCAGGCCTGTCATTTCCGGGTTGGCCGGAGCGAAGCTCAGTTCAACACACATCTGGTCGCCTATCGGTACGGTGTCGACAAGTTCATAGTGATAGAAATTTATTCCATTGCTTGACAGAGGACTTACAAAGTCACTGCGCAACATGTGAAGGTCGTTTTTGTATAAGTCGATTTCGCGCAGCACGTCCTCAAGGAACACATTGGTATACTCCGTGCTGAACTTCTGGTCGAGACCGTCACTGTTCCTGCCGGTTATTATCTCGGTAGGCGCATCGTCTTTATACACCACCGTTGATGTCTTTTCCTTGATGGCGATATTCATTATCTTATCGGCGGTCCAACGTGCCGTATCGACGAGTTTGCTCAGATTCTTCCGGTCTTTGACTGGAATGACCCATGTGCCGCTATGCTTTTCCGAACTGTTCAATCCTATGACGGTTTTTGAGTAACTGTCAAAGTTATAACCATCGATTTTGCCGGGATCGACAGAATCATGGAATGCACGGACCTTGAGCATCAGCTCGGAAGCAGGATTGCGTTTCTTGTATTTCCGCTTCTTGTATTTTACAACAAATTCCTGGAGCTCGGTAACGTCATGTTCAAGGGCTATTCTTAAAGTATCGGTAGGGAACGGTCCTTTAACAGTCTGTGTAGTATATCCTTCCGATTTAATCCTCAGTGTGGTGTTGGAAGGCAGTCTTAGAGTGAATCGCCCGAGAGAGTCCGTCGTTGTGGAGCGCGAGCCGCGCCCTCCGATCACTGAGACGTATGGCATCACATTATGGCTGCCGGCATCCGTGACCACTCCTCTGACAGTCTGAACAGCCGGATTGGATGCATTAATAAATGTCAATCCCAATGGCGACAGCATCATTACCACCATAGCCAGTAATCGATTTGTATGTCTTGCTTCAGGATAATCCATTATTTTTATAACATGGTCATCTGCCACTTATTGTGTTGTGCTTAATAGTGGAATCGTTGTTATAACAATTTAATCCGTCATGTGTTTTGTTAACAAAGCATCGAATTAAGGAACGATGCCTAAATACTCGATGCTTATATTATAAAGACTCCATCCCATTTTACAGGATAGAGTCTTATAGGTTAGAGCCATAGAAGGATCGGAATCAGAATACGAGCTTTATCGTCTGTCCATTGCTGAAACGTATGATATTTACTCCCTTGGCAAATGATGAACGCAGTACTCCATCGAGACCAAATACCCGGGCATTGTTAGTCCTGATCCATTCCACACCTCCGTCTGAAGGGATGGAGGAAGGGGTATTGACAGGTATGACCACATCATTAACTCCACTTTCCATAGCTATATTTTCAATTAGATTGTCAAGAACGGGGAGTCTATGTTGGAAATAATCTTCCATTGCTTGCATACAATCTTTCGTGGTTATCATTGAGCCTGCCCATCTGCGGGATGCGTCAAGACCCGGCATCAGTTTAAGCCTTTCGTTCAAGACTTTCATGACATCATAAAAGATAGTATATTTCACTGAATCCCATTTTTCCTTATAGGCTCGGCAGAACTCGGGATATTCGAACAATTTCGGATACCAGAACATATTACTGGCATGTACTGATGAAAATGCATCAGGTGTTGTATTGAAAGCTCCATCCATATCCCATAGCGCGTTCATGCGGAATTTACTATTGAATGGATTTGTCATATCAAGGTCATCCTTAATGAGAAAGATGTTGCTTCCATTGCCGTCACGATTGTTAATGATATCTTGAGCCAGCACCCAGGTGGCAAACGATTCGATATCAATAACATCTGCAAGAGTGCGACCTTCGGAATCAGGTCCGTTGCAAATCACGTTTTCAGCCATGCGCGTGACATTCTCTATATTCTTACGGGTTTCTTCCGATAGATCCTCGAAGTCGGGATCCTTGAAAGTCCATCCCATTGCGTATTGAATATAATCGGTCTTGAAGCTCTCGTCTGGCTGTTTCCACCAGTATGCGTCATCCTCTATTATAAAACCGGAATCCGTAATGTCAATTCTGTCCTTATCGGCCGATATGGCTTCAATAAGGAAATAATTACCGAAGTAATTCCCGTTGATCATCAGGACCACCATATACCCTCTGGGCTGCCATCCCAATCCAAGCAGTCTGGCTGTTTCAAAGCCTGCGATATTCTTCAGATCGACATATCTATCCTTAAGAAGTACCCAATCCTTGGATTTGCTTACAGACTCGTCGCCTATCAGAATATTTGCTTTCTTAGACAATTTGATTTTATATGAAGGTCGCTTAGACTTGATGCCCCCTTCATTTGAAGAGCCGTTACCTCTGGCTTTCAATCGGATTCCACTTTCTTTTGCTACGTACGGTCCGCTTTCATACAGAACTTCTCCTTTTCGGGTGATTTTCAATTCACCCTCCACCCATTTGTTGTTTATAATTGACGCGCCTACGCAGCCCTCCGGATGCGAGATGCATTCAAAATCAGGGAATGCTCCTTCTGCCAAGTTAAAATTCAGAATAGGAATGTCAATGTCGTTGAGCTGTGCCTTTTGGACTTCTGTCAGGACTGTGCCAGAAGGTGCAGGATCTTCCGTAACATCGTCCGATGCATTTATATTTAAGTTGAACATCAGCATCGTGGCCGATACTAAAATTGAAATAAGGAATCTTGTCATTTTTTAGTTGAAATTATCGCGTGTGTGTTGGGTAATATATAATCTATGACTAATACGACTTTTTGGATTTACTTCGCAAGTCAGAAATCAATTGCAAATTTAAAATATTATTTGATATCTACAAAATTTTTCAGAATGTTTCCTCTTCTGCATGAAGTTTGAGCGATATTGTACGATCGTATTTGTAATTATATTTCGGATCATAAACCTTAAGTGACGCAGCGTCCCATTCTCCGAGATCAGGGATTGACATCACTATAGAATATGCTTTTTCGTGATTATCGGGATAAATGGCGATAGCTTCTTCAATACGGTCGAAAATCGGAAGGCTTCTGATATAAAGTCGGGTTAGATAATATCCAGCTGTGATATACAATACAAGAGCGATTATTACCGGACATCGCTTGTTATAATCCATATTCCAGCCACTGACAGATACAATTCGCATCAGAGCGATGGCTCCATAAATTTGAGCGAAAAATCCGGCACGACCTGTCACTCCTCCCGCCATGACTATACAGCCGGACACTATGGATGCAGTGGCAAAAACGACGAAACGATCGCGTAACAGCCGTTTTAACAGTCGTCTGTTGGCAATTAATAAGGCAATTAAGGAAACAAAGACGATAAAGGACAGATTGGCAGTACTGAAAAGAAGATACAGCATGCTTCCCTCAGAAGACCCTTTGGTCGCCAACCTATTCCAGATTGCGGGTGAAGATATTGTGAACAGTCCGCCGGCAATCATGGCGGTAAACCACCATTTTTTGATAGTCGAGAATTGTTTCCATTTATGGGTCAGGCAGCACCATATCGTCAGCCCTATTACCAGAGGAACACCCGATGCCTCATGCCACGCTGCGCCCATGCCGGCAAAAGGGATTCCGAGAATCCACCATTTGTTTCGCAACTTACAATTACCTGTCAACGGAACCAGGCATGCAAGAACTATCGCGGCACCCCAGGGATAATTGATCCAGCACACAATATGTCCTATATCGTGCCACGGCAATAGAAAAGCCATAATCACGGCCATCCCCGATACCGGTACGATCTGCCGTAACTTCAGTCCACTTAGCTTCATCGATGCCAATGGCAGCAGGACGGCAAAAATAAATGCAAAAATGGCTGTGATCATCCTCGGAAGCAATGTGAGCCATATCGTGTTGGTAAGATCGCCCCAGCGCCCGTTACAACCCATAAACACCCCGGCCATAAGGTGTGGCAATGCCTTCAGACCTCCTCCTCGTACATTCAGATCGGATACATAGAACAGATCATCGCCTATAAGAGGCCGCTGATATACATACAATGCCGATATTACGCCGCAATAACACACGAAAACCCAGAACAAAAAGGATGATATCCGATAAGAACTATTTTTCATCAATATAAAAATAAGTAAACGATGTGTAGGGTCAGATTCTTGTAATGGCATACCCCAGGTATAGCATGACGAAGCCGATAAGCAGGCTGAGTGCAAGATATCCGAGCAACATTATGATATTGGAAGACTGAAACAGGATAAAGTTCTCATTTATGAATGTGGAGAAAGTGGTGAATCCTCCACAAAAGCCGACTGTCAGAAACAGTCTCAATGGCTGTGATATAAGTCCTTCGGGACATAATCGGTCAAACAGACCGTAAAACAACCCTATTAAAAGACATCCCGACACATTGACTGCCAGTGTGCCCCATGGAAACATGCCGCATTCCGCTACATGCGATTGCACGGCCTTTGACAATAGATAACGGCATACTCCGCCAAGGCCACTTCCTATGAATATTGCTATAAGATCGGCTATCATACTTTATATGGTCATATAGCTTGTGTGTAATACAAAGAAATACGCTGAAATCATCTATATGATCACAGCGTATTGACTCTGCGGAGCGACCGAGATTCGAACTCGGGATACGCTTTTGGCGTATACACGCTTTCCAGGCGTGCCTCTTCAGCCACTCGAGCATCGCTCCTTTCCGATTTGCGACTGCAAAGTTAATGCTTTTTTCCGACTTTGCAATGCTTATCCGCGTTTTTTTTATTTTTGTATAAATGATACTTCCTCAAAACCTCCTTCAATAGTCAGTCTATGACCGTTTTGTTAAGAAAAATCACAACATTGTTCATTTTTTGCGGTAAAAATACTAAATTTCGACTATAAATTATTAAATTTGCACACAGAAGTTACTTTTTATAGGTTATGTTTATAAACCCTACTGTGTCGGATCAACTTTCCCTCTGGGTTACGGCATGGTTGTTGAACGAATATAATACTTTTTATTAATCATTTTATGTCTAAGAAAATATATACATTCGGCGACGGTAAGGCCGAAGGAACAGCGGACATGAGAAACCTTCTTGGTGGTAAGGGCGCCAATCTGGCAGAAATGAACCTGCTGGGCATGCCCGTTCCTCCTGGTTTCACCATCACCACAGAAGTATGCACCGAGTATACCCAGCTGGGACGTGACGCTGTCGTAGCCGACATCAAGGCTGACGTTGAGAAAGCAATTGCCCATGTAGAGTCATTGACCGGCAAAAAATTCGACGATCCCGACAATGCGCTACTGGTATCGGTACGTTCCGGAGCCCGCGCATCCATGCCCGGTATGATGGATACGGTATTGAACCTGGGCATGAACGACGCGACTGTAGCCAACATGGCCGAAAAGAGCGGCAATCCCCGTTTCGCATGGGACAGCTACCGTCGTTTCGTGCAGATGTACGGTGACGTTGTGCTCGGCATGAAGCCCAAGAGCAAGACCGACATCGATCCTTTCGAGGCCATAATGGATGCCGTGAAGGAGGAGAAGGGCGTTAAGTTCGACAACGAGCTGGACGTGGACGACCTGAAGGAACTCGTAAAGCGTTTCAAGGCTGCCGTAAAGGATTATACCGGCAAGGACTTCCCCGAGTCTGCATGGGAGCAGCTGTGGGGCGGTATCTGCGCAGTGTTTGACAGCTGGATGAACGAGCGCGCCATCATCTATCGCCGCATGAACCAGATTCCCGAGGAATGGGGAACGGCCGTCAACGTACAGGCCATGGTTTATGGCAATATGGGTAACAATTCAGCCACTGGCGTCGCCTTCAGCCGTGACGCCGCTACAGGCGAGAACATATTCAACGGCGAGTACCTGATCAATGCTCAGGGTGAGGATGTTGTGGCCGGTGTACGCACACCGCAGCAGATCACCATCGAGGGCTCGCGCCGCTGGGCTGCCCTGCAGGGCATCAGCGAAGAGGAACGTCGCACCAAATATCCCGCGCTTGAGGAATCGATGCCCGACTGTGCCGCAGAGCTGATCAGCATCGCCCACAAGCTGGAGGACCACTACCGCGACATGCAGGATATGGAATTCACCATCCAGGACGGCAAGCTCTGGATGCTCCAGACCCGTAACGGTAAGCGCACCGGTGCCGCCATGGTCAAGATCGCCATGGACTTGTTGCGCGAAAACATGATTGACGAAAAGACCGTACTGCTTCGCATGGAGCCCCAGAAACTCGACGAGTTGCTGCACCCGGTATTCGACAAGGACGCCCTTAAGCGTGCTGTAGTCGTTGCCAAGGGCCTGCCCGCATCTCCCGGTGCCGCAACAGGTCAGATCGTATTCCAGGCCGATGACGCAGAGGCCTGGGCCGAGAAGAAGAAGAAAGTTATCCTGGTACGTATCGAGACCAGCCCCGAGGATCTTCGCGGAATGGCTGTGGCTCAGGGTATCCTGACCATGCGCGGCGGTATGACCAGCCACGCAGCCGTTGTGGCTCGCGGTATGGGCAAGTGCTGTGTATCCGGTGCCGGTGAAATACAGGTTGATTACAAGGAGAAGACCGTCAAGATGGGTGGCAAGACCTTCAAGGAAGGCGACTGGATTTCTCTGAACGGCTCGACAGGCGACGTATACGAGGGACAGGTTCCCACCACCGAACCCGAGCTGAGCGGTGACTTCGGCGCCATCATGAACCTTGCGGAGAAATATACCAAAACATACGTGCGTTGCAACGCAGACACTCCGCGTGACGCCGAGACAGGACGTCGCTTCGGTGCCAAGGGTATCGGCCTGTGCCGTACTGAGCACATGTTCTTCGAGGGCGACCGTATCAAGGCTGTGCGCGAGATGATTCTGAGCAGTGACGAGGAAGGACGCCGTGCCGCACTCGCCAAGTTGCTCCCTATCCAGCGCATGGACTTCGAAGGCATCTTCAAGGCTATGGACGGCTGTGGTGTTACCATCCGTCTGCTCGATCCCCCGTTGCACGAGTTCGTGCCTCATCAGACAGCCACTCAGAAGGAACTGGCTGACGAGATGGGTCTGACTCTTCAGGAGGTTAAGGCCAAGGTAGACGAGCTCAGCGAGTTCAACCCCATGCTGGGACACCGTGGCTGCCGTCTGGGCATCACATATCCCGAGATCACCGAGATGCAGGCACGAGCCATCATCGAGGCCGCGCTGATCTGCAAGGAGCAGGGCATCAAGGTTTATCCCGAAATCATGGTGCCCCTGGTTGGTACGCTCAAGGAGATCCAGCACCAGGCCAACGTTATCAACGAAACTGCCGCTAAAGTGTTTGACGAGCGCGGCACATCGATTCCCTACAAGGTAGGAACCATGATCGAGGTGCCTCGTGCAGCCCTGACTGCCGACAAGATCGCCGAGGTAGCGGATTTCTTCTCGTTCGGTACGAACGACCTGACGCAGATGACGTTCGGCTACAGCCGTGATGACGCTCCCAAGTTCCTGAAATACTACAAGGAGAAGGGAATCATCAAGGTAGATCCGTTCGAGGTACTGGATCAGGAAGGTGTTGGCCAGCTCGTAGAAATGGGTGTGAAGAAAGGCCGTAGCACCAAGCCCGACCTGAAGGTGGGTATCTGCGGCGAGCACGGAGGCGAGCCCAGCTCTGTCAAGTTCTGTGCCAAGATCGGCATGGACTACGTAAGCTGCTCACCGTTCCGCGTGCCCATTGCCCGCGTAGCTGCGGCGCAGGCCGCCATCGAGGACTAATCCCTTCGATACTAAACGTAACTGAATAAGAAAGGCTGTGAAGTTTTTGTCTTAGTTGATTAAGACTTCACAGCCTTTAATCCTTTTCAAACAATTCCACCGCTTATGCATCTGATTACCGACAACCTCCAAAAGATTATTGCCTTATGCAAAAAGTATAAGGTGAAGACTCTTTATGTATTTGGTTCAATCCTTACATCTCGTTTCAATGAAAATAGCGATGTGGATTTTTCTGCTACATTTCATCATGATCCTGACCCTTTGGTTGCCGGTGAAAACCTTCTAAACTTTTACATGGATCTCGAAGATCTTATGGGACGAAGAATTGACCTGGTAGATGAAGATTGTCTAAAGAATCCATATTTCATAGAAGAACTCAACGAGACAAAACAACTGATTTATGGATAGAACTATAAAAAAATATCTACAAGATATCATGCAGGCAATTGGGGAGGTCGAATTGTATCTTACCCAGCGGCCCAAGGAATACCAGGTATTTCTTAATGACAGTATGTTTCGTAATGCAATCGAGCGACAAATCGGAATAATAGGTGAAGCTATGACAAAGATTCTGCAAATTATGCCAGATATTCCAATTACCGATGCCCGTAAGATCAAAGGAACACGAAACTATCTCATTCATGCGTATGATTCTCTTCAACCCTTTACCATTTGGGGAATCGTCATTAATCATCTTCCGAAACTAAAAGATGAAGTGAAACAACTTTTAAAATAAGAATAAGTATATACATCAATAGGCGATGATATTAAATACGAAAACGGCTCCTGGCAATTCCGTCTCCTTGATTACGATAATTATTGTGGCGATTCAGAAAGGTTAAAGATATGCGAGGAAAATAATCTGATTCCTTGTGTGATAGTTTTGGATGTAAAAGGGATACGGGAACCTGCGTTTGCTTTAGATTATGGAAATTATCTTGAACAATTTTCCATATTCGATTATGTAAAAACTCATACAGATAAAACTAAGCTTTGTTTATACGAGCTTAGAATAATGTCCCGTAGTATCATTCTTGATTACCTGAAAAGTGAACATCTTGTGTTGCAGGCTATTTCTGAAATGCCTGAAATGCAACCGGCGATTTACTGCTCTCAGAATGATGAAGCAATTGCTATAATTGATAGCATTCATGTTAATGGAGAAAAGATTAATACGTATTATGATGATTATATTTATAAAGTGTTATCAATCAAAGGATATCGGATATTGGAAATTTCAGTAAACATTATATCATCAGATGAAAAATCCACAAATGACGGACAAATTAATCCCATATCACGAGGCGATAAATGTGATATTGTATTAAATACTGTGTCTGAAATTAAAAAGTATGATTTCACATCTGCAGCCAATCCTCTTCATGATGATGAATTAAATGATTCAGATATGAAATATTCAAACAAACAAAAATCTCTAATAGAAAGGATCAAATCATATTTCTATAAAAGCAGGTAAACTGTTCTTGTTATCAGGGTCGCGGATCTGCGACATCCCCGGATCTTAGTATCCCGGAGCATTTAGTACGCCTTTCAAACCGGGAATCGGTAGAACATCAAAGGAATTCTGTATGGAGTGGGATAATAGATTGCAAAACGTCATAGACTTGAAATAAAATCCTCTATTACATGTTAATATTGATATGGATATCAGAAGAGAACAATTGACACGTTACATCACGCCACTTAGGGAGGGCGGCTCACTGCCGGCTCTAGCCGAGGGTGCGGACGAGCTGAAATATGTGGTTAAGTTCAGGGGTGCGGGTCATGGTGCCAAGGCCCTGATTGCAGAGTTCATCGGCAGCGAGGTGGCAAGGGCATTAGGATTCCGTGTGCCTGAAGTCGTTTTTCTTGACATTAATGAGGATTTCGGACGCTCGGAGGGTGACGAGGAGATTCAGGACTTGCTGAAGAACAGTCAGGGCTTGAATCTGGGTCTTCATTACTTGTCCGGAGCCATGACGATGGATCCGTATGTCAACGATGTGGATACTCTGACGGCGTCCAAACTGGTATGGCTCGATGCGTTCCTTACCAATGTGGATCGTACAGTCCGCAACACCAACATGCTGATATGGAATCATGAGCTGTGGCTTATTGATCATGGCGCCTCCTTCATTTTCCATCATGCATGGAGCGATCCGGAGAAGGCAGCGCTATCCCCTTTCCCTTATATCAAGGATCATGCCTTATTGCATCGCGCCACTATGATGACACAGGCCGACAAGGAATTACGTCAGAAAATCACGCCACGGACTTTATGCAAAATTGTCGATGCGGTTCCAGATGAATGGCTTCACTGGGAGGATACAGATCTGACGCCGGACATGATACGTGATACATACAAGAAATTCCTGACAACACGTCTGGCAAATTCCAGCATATTCGTAAACGCCGCCGTTGAGGCTCAAAAATTGAGATGATGGAAGAGAAATACGTCTACGAATATGCCGTGATCCGCTATGTGCCCCGTGTCGAGCGTGAGGAATTCATCAATGTGGGACTATTGATGATGTGCAAGCGTCTGAAATGGATCAAGGCCGAGATCCGTCTCGACCTTGATAAACTCGCTGTGTTTAACTGCGCTCATACCCTCAATGAAATCCGCAATCAGTTCGACGGTTTTCTGAATGTTGCATCCGGTGACCGCTCGGGCGGTCCGATGGCCGAGTTGCCTGTCGAGGAGCGATTCCGATGGCTATCGGCGGTTAAAAGCGCCTGTCTTGCCACTTCACGGCCGCATCCCGGCTTGACATCCAACCCTGAGGCGACTTTCAGCCGCATCTTCGCAGAACAAGTACTATAAATAGTGTTAGCGTAATGTTCGTAGAGATATTCTACATATTCTTGAAGTTCGCTTCTATACTCTGCAGCAGCTTGAACTGGGCTCGGGCGCGCACCAGGTTGTGGTCTGGGTATGCGATGTGGTAATATGTGTCGCCGTTCAGATAATCGGTCAGAAAACGCACCGCCTGCATATAGGCGAACCGCTCGGCCGCATACGGTAGATTCTCGATCTCAGTGTCCATCAGGAATACACCGGCACTTTCCAGATAACCTTCCCTGAACGCGGTGTAAATGTCCATATCAAACTCCACTCGACTCAGATCCTTATCATCCTCGTCTCCTTTATTGGCAGCCGTGCGCAGGAAATCTCCGAAATCTGAAAACACGAAAGATGGCATTACCGTATCGAGGTCTATTACACACAACACCTCTCCGTTACTGTCAAACAGCATGTTGTTTACCTTCGTGTCACAGTGACATATCCGTTTAGGCAGCTTACCCTCGCGGTAAAGTCTTTCTGCAAGGCATGCACGGTCCGTACGCTTCTTCAATTCATTCACAAGATCGCGTACACCATCGAATCTACCTGCTGCATCAGTTATGATGGCATCGTCAAGCTGACGCAAGCGCAGCTCCATGTTGTGAAAATCCGGAATGCTCTCACCTATCTCCTGATCCATGTCGCTGAGCATCTCCTGGAAACGTCCGAACGCCATTCCCGCATGTCGCGCATTCTCCGTCGTGACGGATTCCCGCGTATCGGCATCCTCTATCATCAGCATCACGCGCCAGTAACTGCCATCGTCATTCCTTACATAGGTCTTGTCGGAATCTGTCAGTTTAACCAGTGTCACCACTTTCCGGTCTATGTCTTTCTCGCCTTGAGTTTCCAATTTGCTGCGGATGTGTGCCGTTACCTTCTCAATATTTGACTGAAGAAGGTCCACGTCGCGGAACACTTTATTATTTATACGCTGCAGTATGTAGGCGCGGCCGGTTCGACTATCTACAGCCCTGAAAGTATCATTTATATGTCCGTTGCCAATCGGCATTATTTCCTTATCGTCTACCTCTATGCCGAACCGACTTAAAATCTCGCTCTTTGTCATGGTTACTTGCGATTCTTTTTACCCGGTTTCTTACCGCTCTTCTTTGCGGCTTTGGTTTTAAGAGCCGCGGTAAACGCCTCGGCCTTGGCCAGCGATGCGCGCTCCTGTTCCTCGGTGGCGTATGCGTGATGATATCCAGTGGTCTTGTTCCAGTCTCCGCGCGTGAAGTCGGGCATGCTTACCGGCGCGCATCCGTTGTCCATAGACAGCGAACCCAACTCAGCCAGCGAACACCATTCAGCCAGGTCGTAGACATCCATGTCAAGAGGCAGACCGTTCTGCAGGCAGTAAACCAATCGGCTGTCCATTATGAAGTCCATGCCGCCGTGACCGCCCACCTCCTTGGCCATCTCGCCGTATTTCTTAAGGATGGGATGCTGATACTTCTCCTCCAGTGCCTTATGCTCGTGCTCGGGCAGAAACGAATGTGCCGACAGATTTTCGATGTCTACCTTCACGCCTGCATCAGTAAGCTGCTGGCCTCCCACAGCGTAACCTTCTATAGGATATTTGTTGGCGAATCCACGTGTGCCTGTCAGCTGATATAGGCGGTTATAGGGCTGCGGTGTCATCACATTGTGCTGAATCTCAATTACCTTACCGTTTTCCGTTCGGATCAGGGTCGTGGTGTGGTCGCCGTTGCGGAAGCTGTTGCATGTAGAGTCTGCCATCTGCTTCACCAGGTCACGCCCGTTGTAGGAGCGGGTATCCATAGCCACGAGAGTCTTCATCCTGTCACCACGGTGTATGTTCATGGCCTGAGCCACGGGGCCAAGGCCGTGAGTGGGGTACACGTCGCCGCGGTGACGCATGTTGTAGTCCAGACGCCAGCCAAGTTTATCCTCCGGTCCCTTCCTCCAATAATGCTTCCAGAATGGCGTCAGGTCGTGTATGTATGCGCCCTGGGCACGGATTATGTCCCCGAACACTCCCTGCTGTGCCATGTTGAGGGTGTTCATCTCAAACCAGTCGTAGCAGCAATTCTCCAGTATCATGCAGTGTTTCTGCATCTGCTCGCTCAGATCCACCAGATCCCAGCAATCCTTTAGTGTCATGGCCGAGGGCACCTCGATAGCAACGTTTTTGCCGTTCTCCAGCGCGCACTTCGCTATGGGAACATGGTGCAACCAGTCGGCGGCTATGTAGACCAGGTCTATGTCGGGACGCTTGCACAGTTCCTTATATCCCTCCTCTCCATAATACACCGTCGCTTCGGGCATCGAGGACTGACGGAGGTATTTTTGACAACTGTCGGCGCGTGCCTGCTCATAATCGCACAGTGCCTTGATTTCCACACCGGGAATATGCGTGAAGCGTTCCACGGCGCCCGGGCCGCGCATACCGAGTCCCACAAATCCTACGCGAACGGATTCCATAGCCGGTAAAGCGAGTCCGAGCACGCTTTTTTGTCCGGCCTGACGTTCAGGCGACACTGTCTCGATCGTACCCTTGTTCCAGTTCCACTCAGTGCCATATTCGTTTACTTCGGCCTGCGCAGGTAAATATGATGCATCCGTTATAAGTACTGCACCCGCTGCAATAATCAGTTTGCTGAGTCTTTTCATGATGTAAAGATTATTCCTCCAACAAAGTTAATGAAAATTTGTGATAATTTACTAATTTTGCAGTATGATAATACAACGATAAACCTACCTAACAGACTAAGTATGATAAACAGACAGATATGGCCCGATGACGTCCAGCCCGTCGAGGACCTCGAATTCCAACCCGTTGAACCAATTTACACCCGTGTGCTGACGGCCCGTATCATATTGAGTTACATCGTCTTTATGGGACTCGCATTCATAATCCTTGCATTTGAGGAATCTTACAGATGGTGGATACTGCTCGGCGTGGAGGCAGTACTGGTCATAACATTGGTGATCAACCTGGTGCTTGTTCACAAGATATATGACTTCAAGGGTTATGCGCTTCGCGACAAGGATGTCTCCTACCGCTCCGGCATCTTCTTCACATCTGTCAAGACCATACCGTTCAGTAAGATACAGCAGGTATCCGTACGCACCAATCCCATAGCTCGTATGTTCGGCCTAAGCTACCTCGATATCATCAACGGCTCGCAGTCCTCTGCAAATCAGATGTCCATCCCCGGTCTTACCAACGATGACGCTGAGCGCATCAAGGCATTGTTAATCAACAAAGATGCTTGCGATGAATGATTTCACCACCCCCCGGCGTATGAGCCCGGCTGCATTCATCGTGATATGGATGCAGTCGTTTCAACAACTGCTCGCGGCCATTTTGATATTTGTCGGTATGATCCTGTTCGATGACGAAGAAGTATTCTCGCAACGAATCATCACGGCGATTGCAATCTTAGGAGGTGCCCTGGCACTGTCGGCTGCCGTAGCGTTCACTAAATATTACTTCCGCAAATACCATATAGAAGGCGACAGTCTGATCTACACCCACGGCCTGGCGTTCAAAAACACCACCAGCGTACCGTTGGAACGCATACACAACCTGCGCACCAAGAGCGGTATCTTTTATCGTATTGTCGACATGCGCGGCGTGGCGTTCGATACACTCGCCAGCGACAAGCAGGAGGTAGAGCTGATACTTGATGAATCGGAATGGCAGGCATTGCTGCGACAAGTTCGCATCGGCGAGGACTTTTCCAACATCGAAGACAGCGCAGTTGCTGTTCCGCCGCCATTCGAACAGGAAACGTTGCACGTCAGCAATCTAAACATCATCAAGGGGGCACTATGCCAGAACCATCTTAAGGGCTTTGCCATACTCGGAGCCGCCGCAGCTTATGTTTTCGACAGGATTATGGATGTAGACAGTGAAGCTGCTGATCATATCATCGACTATGTCGACACCCGTGCGACGGATATATCTATGACCATAGGTCAGTCCCTTCTCGTTGCCTTCATTATCTATCTGTTCGTCATCCTGCTCTGGACCGGCAGGACTGCAATCAGATATTACGGCATGAGTATCGATATCGCCGACAACAAACTCACTTTCGAATCAGGACTCTTCTCTCGTTATACCAGTCGAATTGCCCGAGACAAGGCCACGGTGCTCGGCATAAAGCAGAATCCGCTGGAGCGTATGGCTCATTGCGAGACCGTTTCCATACATCAGGCTGAAAACGTGACAGATGAGAAGAAGCGCGGCGACATAACCATCTATGGTTCCGACCTCGGCAACCGTATGCTCGCCTGGTGGCTTGGCGACGACGCGTCTAAAGAGGATGTCAATTCTCCGATAATGACGGCCCATTCCGGTAAAGGAGTATTTGTTCGAACTTTCCTGCCCCATCTCGGCATTGCCGCAGCAGCGTTGCTTGTACTGATATTCTCAGCCGACATCGTGATGCCGGCCATCGTAGTCTGTTCGTTGTATATAGCAGTAATGGCGTGGCGTGCCGTCCTGACACGGCGCCACAGCAGCATAGAGTTGACAGAATCGTATGTGCTGATAAACCGAGGCAACATAGCCCGTATCCGCGAATACATGCGCTATACTGACATCGAGTCCGTGCGCATTCGCCGCACTCCCTTCACGCGCTTCACGGACCGCGTTTCGCTACAGCTCACCACCAACTCCGGCGCCACTACCGTCTATTCGCTCACTCTCGCCGATGCCCGTACCCTCCGCAGCAATCTTGTTTAGTGTCTATATTTGGCTACTTCCAAATAAAGCACTAATTTTGTATTGCGATTATCAGAACGAAGAAAGACACGAAATATGTATTTTGTATCCAAACGCATGGAGATTGCCGGATGTCACCGGCTGGAGCTGAGCTACGAGAGCAAATGCAGCAATCTGCATGGACACAACTGGATTGTAACGGTTTACTGCTATGCCCGCGAGCTGAACGCCGACGGCATGGTGTGCGATTTCACTCAAATCAAGGAACGGATTCACGGTTATCTCGATCACGGCAACTTCAACGAACTCCTCCCCTTCAATCCCACAGCTGAAAACATAGCCAGATGGATCTGCGACCAAGTGCCGCAGTGCTATAAGGTGTCAGTCCGGGAATCGGAAGGCAACACCGCTACGTATGTCGATGACAGTTGCGCATCTCAGATCAGCCCGTATCTGCCATGAGGGTTAACGAGATATTCTATTCCCTGCAGGGCGAGGGATCGTACGCCGGCACTCCCGCAGTTTTCGTCCGGCTGTCGGGCTGCAACCTTAAATGCCCATTCTGTGACACGCGTCATGAAACATATAGAGAATATACCGACCGGGAAATACTTCAGGAAATACTTAAGTATTCTCCCTGTCGGTTTGTCGTTATTACCGGCGGCGAGCCGTGCCTGCAACTCACAGGAGAGCTGGTGTACCTCTTGCACGAGCATAACTGCTACGTGGCAATAGAGACCAACGGCACCATGCCTCTGTGCGACGGAATCGACTGGGTGGTGTGCTCGCCCAAGTTCTGGTTCTGTCCTAATGCCGTGTTAAAGCTGCAGCACATCGACGAACTTAAGGTAGTGTACAAAGGCATCGGCCAGGACATGAGCCTGTATGACGACATAAAGGCCGAAGAATACTGTCTTCAGCCCTGTGATGTCGGAGATGTCGAGGAAAACCGCCGAATCCTGTCGGAAACCATAGATTATGTCAAGGCGCACCCGAAGTGGCGCCTGTCACTTCAGACACACAAACTTATCGGAGTCCGTTAATAGCCATATACATAGATGATTCCCTATGTAAATAGACAGGAGGGGCCATCACTGACACCTCCCGCGAGTAAACAATCCAAGAATAACCTATCTATAACAATCTATACCTAATATCTATGAATTGTAATATCTATGAATTGAATCTTATTGTACTTCTACTGCTAACTTATAACTAATAACTAATCTAATATCTAATATCTAACATCCAATATCTAATATCTGATATCTATCTTATTTTGCATTGATTTCATACACGCGGCTTGACAGGTCGCTGTTGCTGAACAGCGGCAGACCTACCGTCATGAGGTACTGACCGGAGTATGTGCTTTGGCTGTCGTCAACCGAGCAGTCGGCGCGGTTGATTTCGTGTACACGATACTTTGCGTCGGGATTGAGACCCTGCAGTTTCACGTTGATCAGTTTCTCGTTGTAACGGGGATGTACGTCGAATGCAAATACCACTGCATTCTTACCTCCCTTGTCCACGAACATTGTGGATGTATGGTTGCCTTCGTACGGAGATACAAGACGGTATTGGTCGCCGTCCAGTATTACCGGTTTCAGGCGGTTGTATTCCTTGATGGACTGCTTGACGTATGCCAGATCGTCGGCCGTAAGGTCATGCAGGTTGAGGTCGAAGCCGAGCTTGCCCATCATCGCCACGTTGGTGCGGAACTTGATGGGAGCCTTCTTGTTCCATGTGGTTACGTGCGCGCACTGCACCTTGGCGGGGAATACCTGCGAGAATCCGTACTGTATGAACAGACGCTCGATTGGATCGGTGTTGTCGCTGGGCCACATCTCGGTGAAATATTTCAGGCCTTCGTAGTCGGTACGACCGCCGCCACCCGAGCAGAGCATCATGGGCAGATCGGGATACTTGGCCTTGATGCGGTCCAGAACCTTGTACAGTCCACGTACATAATCGACGTACAGTTTCTGCTGCTCCTTGTCCTCATAATTGGAGTATATGTTCGTGATGGGGCTGTTGCAGTCCCACTTGAAGTATGCGATGTCGGGATACTTGGTCTTCAGATTGTCGACCACGCCGAACACATAGTCCTGCACCTTCGGGTTGGCCAGATCCAGCACGAGCTGGTTACGGAAATAATACTCGTCACGGTTCGGAAGGGTGATGACCCAGTCTTTATGCTTCTCGTAGAGTTCGGATTTGGGGTTCACCATCTCAGGCTCAATCCAGAGTCCGAACTTCACTCCCTGCTTCTTGGCCTCCTCGGTGAGACGGCCTATGCCGTTAGGAAGTTTGGAGACTGTCTCGTCCCAGTCGCCCAGACCCTGGGTGTCGCTGTTGCGGGGATATTTATTGGCAAACCATCCGTCATCAAGCAGGAACATGTCCACACCAAGCTCCTTGGCCTCCCCTATTAATTTTACAAGTTTCTCCTCGTCGAAATCGAAGTATGTGGCCTCCCAGTTGTTCAGCAGTGTCATACGGTTGCCCATGCCATCCTTTATCTGATGGCGGCGTGCCCAGTCGTGCAGATTGCGGCTTGCTTTGCCCGTACCCTGGTCGCTGAGAGTGAATATGAATTCCGGAGTGGTGAATGTCTCACCCTTGCCTAAGGGATATGACGAGAAATAAGGGTTGATACCGCTGATTACGCGCAGGTCGCCTAAGTTGTCGACCTCGAACACATAGCGGAAGTTGCCTGTCCAACCCAGAGTGCCGGCCAATACATCGCCTGCGGTCTCTGTGGCTTCGTCGCCGAGCGACACCTGGAAGAATGGCGACACGAACATATCGGCGCGTGTGCCCAGCTTGGTGTCAACAACCTTCTTGCCATAATGCAGTTCCTGACTCAGCTTGTTGGCCTCGTTGGCCCATTCGCCGCTATATTGTGTCAGCACATATTTGGGAGCCGTGAAGTGAAGCAGAGACGATGCATACTTTTCAAGTTCAACGGGCTGCTTCTCGTTGTTGGTTATCTCCGTCCACTCCTTATATACATTCTCAAGACCGAAGGCGCCCACATGTATCTTGACCTCGTCTGCAAACTTAGGGTCCTGCAGCGTGATGACCGTTTCCTTGTATCCGTCACGGTCTATGGTCTGGTGTCCCTTATATTTGAGCAGCGTCGATGAATTGGGGGTCGCCTTACGGTTTATATGAAGCGCCGGTTCGAAATAATCCTCCATTCCATGGGTCAGATATGCCTCCTTCTTGCTTTGGGGCAGCGATGCATATTCAGAGGAATCAGAGAGTTTCTTGCCGAAATATGACTGATAGAGACGTCCGTCGTCGCCGACGGTGTACACCAGCGCGGTATTGTCCGTCTCGATGGGGATGATTTCGTTGGCCTGACATACTCCGGCTGTGAGGCCGGCTATGGCAAGAGCCATTAAGTTTAGTTTCATGATTATTAGTTTTATTATGAAGATTCTGAATCGTTACGGGACAGAAGTCTGCGTCCGGACTTCTATTCCGTTGCAAAGTTAACAGTATTTGGTCAAGAAAAATGACTCAAACAGTTCTAAATATGCTACAATCGCTTCAAAACACGCTTTTATGATCCGGATATGTCCGAATTTTCAGTATCCTTTCCCTTGACACGGCATTGCTTTTCGAAGTCCTTTGGTGTCATGCCGTACTGCCTGAAGAATAGTTTGCTGAAATATGAGGGCGTGGCTATGCCTACCATGTAGCAGATGTCGCTGATACGGTATCTGCCGTCTTTGATCAGTTCGGTGGCGCGTTTCAGCTTGATGGTGCGTATCACCTCGATCGGCGACATGCCGAACAGGGACTTGATTTTGCGCAGCACTGCCGAGCGGCTCATGTTTAGCTCGTCGCAAAGTGAGTCTACGTTGAAGTTCTCGTCCGAGATATGTTTGTCAATCACGGCCTTTATCTTTTCCATCAGGTCGCGATCGGCGCCGCTGACCTGTGCGCCTTCCGACGACATGAAGGGATTCTTGTTTACCGCCTCGCGCTCACGGCGGCGGTTGTCAAGGATTGAATTGATCAGATTGCGAAGGTATTTGATGGAGAACGGCTTCTCCACGTACGCCTCCGCACCGCACTGCAGTCCCAGTATCTTGCTGTCCAGGTCGTTCTTTGCCGTGATGAACACGAGCGGTATGTGGCTGAGGCTGACATCCGACTTCACTAACCTGCACAGTTCCATGCCGTCCATCTCGGGCATCATGATGTCCGTCAGTATCAGGTCCGGCTGCATGGTCTTGAGTTTCTCAAGAGCCTCGACGCCATTGCCGGCCGTAGAGACCATGAACGAACGTGACAGCTGATCGGCCAGGAACTTCAGAATGGTCTCGTTATCCTCCACCAAAAGGATGCTGAACACATCCTGACGTGGCTTGGACTGATTGGATTCTGAAGTCAGCATATAATCGTCTATCTCGGAATCCACGGGTTCCGAATCATCTTTAGGCGCTATGACGGGCAATGTGAGCTTGAATACGTTCCTGTCCTTGTCGTCGGGGTTGTCTTCAAGCGTGAGGCTACCGCCCATCAGCGTAGCCAACGAGCGCGACAACGGCAGACCTATGCCCACTCCGCTCTTGGAATCCTCGCCCGAATGGGTCTGATAGAATGCCATGAAGATACGGTCGCGTTCCTCCGGCTTGATTTTCTCGCCATCGCTGGCTACCAGTATCTCGAACTCATCCCCTTTGCGGTGTAATGACAGCTCTACGATCCTGTCGCCATACTTGCGGGCATTGTTCAGCAGGTTGCTCACCATCTTCACCAATGCCTCACGGTCGGTCATCACCATAAGCCGGTCGGGTGCTATGTGGCGCTCCAATGTCTTGCCGGCAAGTTTCAGCGGGGTGTCGAATCGGTCGGCTATATCGTTCAGCAACGCAGGTATGTCCACACTCTCCTTCTTAAGGGTCAGTCGGCTGGAATCTATTTTCTGGAAGTCGAGTATCTGTCCCGTCAGTTCCAGCAGACGTCCGGTGTTCTTGCGCGTAACCGACAGATATTCCTTGAACTGAGGGTCGTTGATGTCGAGTTCCTCCATGGCTTCCAGCGGAAGATCTATCAACGACAGCGGGGTGCGGATCTCGTGGGCGATCTCAGTGAAGAAGTTCACCTTGCTGCGGTACAGCTCCTTGTCCTTGTTGTCCATCATCATCTGCTCGTGAACGCGCATCTGCTTCTCCTTGTGCGAACGATACCACAGGAACCACAGCGCGGCCAGCAGAAAGACCAAAAGGATATCGATGCCATAGGCCCACCAAGACTTCCACCAAGGCGGCAGAATCTTGATCTCAATCTTGCGCGTGGCAAGGTTAGACTCGCTTTCAGCTTTCACTTCAAGTGTATATTTGCCTGGAGCAAGATTGACGAACGATATCTCGTTATCCTTTAGTTCCACCCATTTGTCGCTTACGGGCAATAACCGGTAGCTCAATGCAATAGGTCCGAGATGTCTGAATTCCGGGGCAGCTATGGAGAGGGAGAATGTAGCGTCTTCGTGAGGTAAAGTCAGTTTCTCGGCAAACAGTATGTTTTCCTTAAGATGAGAGTCCTGGCCCGGACGCAGTTCCTGATTGCGGACTCTGAGACCAGTGAAGTAGATATTCAGTGGCGTATTCAGGTCTTTATAATCCTCGGGATTGAACGATATGAGTCCGTTGATGCCTCCCATGTATATGTTTCCGTCTGGCGAGTAAATGGCCGATTTGTAATTGAACTGCTCGAACGGCAGGCCGTCGTGCCGGGTGAACACGCGTATCGACGAATTGTCCGGATTGAAACGCACCAGACCCTTGTTGGTGCCGAACCACAGGTTCCTGCCACGGTCTTGCACCACTCCGTACACCACATCGTCAGGCAGCCCCTCCTTTATGCCGTATGTCACGAACCGGTCATTCTTCTTATCATATCGGCTCAGACCGCCTCGGTCGGTAGATATCCATAACCGTCCCTCGGAATCCTCCATGATCGAGTTTATGGAATTGGACATCAGTCCGCTGTGATTGGTGGAATTCTGGTCATACGTATAAACCTGGAAAGAGCCGTTCTTCTTATTGTGTCTCCATATACCGTTGCCCATCGTGCCAATCCAGATTGAACCGTCGGACGATTCGAACAGACAATATATCCAGTCGTAGCCGGTCTCTGTGATATGTTTGAAGTCGGCATCTCCCTTTTTGCGACAATACAAGGCAAAGGATGTCCCTACCCACTCGTCGCCGTCCCTGTCGACTATATATGAATACACATTGCTGTCATCGCCCTCGTTCAATGGGAATACCTTATGATGGCTGTTGTTGTCGGGATTGATGCAATAAAGTCCTGCACGTGAAAACGAGGGATAGATGTTTCCGTTGATCGATGTCATGGAGAGCACTATCCTGTTCACGCCTGATATATGGAATGGAGAAGTGAATTTTCCATCCACAGGATTCAGCAGATTCAGTCCCGCGGTCTCTGTACCGGTCCAGATCCTGTTGCTGCGGTCGGCCGACACGCCTAATACCAGACGTCCCGTAAGACCGTCCTTTATACCGTAGTTGGCGAATTTGAATTTACGCCGTGACATGTAGCTGACGCCTCCGAATATGCTGCCTATCCATGCACCTCCCGATTTGTCCCGATAAATACAGTATACCGTATTGTCCGAAAGCGAGAACGGATCCAGAGGGTTTTCCTTAAGGAACTGCTCGGCTCCGTTGTCGAGATTCTTGATATAGAGTCCGTCGTGCGTGCCAATCCATAGTTCGTTGTCAAAGCACAGGATGTCACGCAGGTAAACGTTGCCACGGCCACTGAAAGCTATCGGATTGACCACATGAGTGCGCGGATTGTATTCATAGATCGAGCCATTGGTAGTGCCGGCTATTACTGTGCCTTGCGCGGTCTCGCCCAGGGCCATGAATGATGTATCCGTCACCATGTCTGGATTCTTGATCCGCTCCTTGACGAATTTGCCTGTAGACGTATTATACCGATACAGACCGTCGTTGGCGATGGCTACCCATACCGCGCCGTCCGAGCCTACCATGACGTCAGACGCATACACCTTCTTGAACCTGCTGGTTTCCTCAAACCGGAAATGACGTACGCTGCCCTTGCCGGTGTCGTACAGATATAGGCCTTCGTCGGGCAATAGCGCCCAGACATGGCCTTTGCCGTCGCCTGCTATGGTCTGTACCCAGTTGTCGGGCATCATGCCGTCCTCCGGTTTCAGGTCCACGAACCTGATGCGGTCTTCACGCGGATCGTACTGATAGATGCCTCGGTCGGTTCCTATCCACAGAGTGGTGTTCTCGTCCTCGTACAGCGCCCCTATATTATTGTTGCCGCACTTGCGCTCCTCGTCATAGCATTTGTATACCCTGAACGTACTTCCGTCGTAACGGTTCAGCCCGTTCTTAGTGCCGAACCACATGAAGCCCAGCGAGTCCTGCACGATACTCTTCACATTGTTGGCCGACAGTCCGTCACGGCTGTCGACATGCGTGAAGTTATACTGATCGGCCGCGCCGGCCCTGTTGGCTGTGGCCATTGCCAACAATAACACTGCATAGCCGATGCGGCTAATCGTGTACAGGATTCTGCTGTCCATTGAGTCGGGATTATAATTCGAAATGAAGGGAGCCTCCCCGGACCAGGTCCTGACGGGACAGGCTCAACGATTTATGTTTCTTGCCGTTAAGGTATATTGACTTAACCTCGACGTTATCAGGATTCGACCTGTTTGCCGTTATTTTAAGGTCGTGGCCGTATGGCAAATGAATTGTGCACTTATCGAACAATGGGGTGCCGATGCTGAATTGACCCGAAGCCGGATTGACCGGATAGAACCCCAAGGCTCCGAATACGTACCATGCTGACATCTCTCCGCAGTCGTCGTTACCGGCATAGCCTGACGAAGTGTTGTCATACATCTCGTTCATGATAAGCGCCACCATTCTCTGGGCCTTATGCGGAGCATTGACATAGTTATAAAGATAAGCCACATGATGGCTCGGCTCGTTGCCATGAGCGTATTGGCCTATGCATCCCGATATGTTGTCGTTCTTCGCACCACTCGTTTCGGTCAGCGAGAAGAAAGTGTCAAGCTTCTTCTCAAACGCTTTGTTTCCGCCTGTCAAGGCGATAAGAGCCGGAATATCGTGCGGCACATACCAGAAATACTGCCATGCATTACCCTCCGTGTAAGGGTATCCGCCGTTCGCTCCGAATTTCAAGGGATCGAAAGGCTCCATCCAATTGCCGTTTTCATCCTTGGCCCTGAAGAACCCGGTGGTCGGGTCATAGAGGTTGCGGAAATACTGCGACCGTTTCAGGAAGCGTTCGTAATCTTCCTGTTTGCCAAGTTTCCTGGCCATCTGCGCCACACACCAGTCATCGTATGCCATTTCCAATGTGATGGAAACCGACTGCGACTGCAATGTCTCGGGCATATAGCCGTATTTCTCCCACACATCGAAAGGAGAATTGAGATGCGGCTGCAATGACGATTCCCTGACTGCCTCGTACGCTAATTCGGTGTCAATGCCGGGAGTGTCATTCATCACTGCCTCTGCAACGACCGGTATCGCATGATTGCCGATCATGCAGTAATTGTCCTGACCCCATATATGCCACACGGGTAGATAACCGTAATCCTGATAATGGCGCAGCATACTGTTGACGAAATCGGCGTTACGTTCCGGCATCAAAAGCGAATAAAACGGATGCGCGGCGCGATATGTGTCCCACAGCGAGAATGTGGAATATTGCCCGGATCCGTCAGGAACCTTTGCCACAGTGTAGGCCGGCGTCATGTATTCCCCGTTTACGTCGCTGAACGTATTGGGCTGTATCATCAGATGATACAGAGCTGTATAGAAAGTCTTGAGTTTGTCTTCCGGACCTTCGGCATCAATGCAGCCCAGGGCCTTGTCCCATTCGTCGCGTCCTTGCATCACATATCTGTCGAAATCGAAATGCGGGGCTTCCGCTTCCATATTCTTGCGGGCATTGGCGATGGAAACACCGGAGAGTGCCACCTTTACCTTGACAGGCGCATTATCGGTGCCGAAGCCTAAGGATGCCTTCAATGCTTTGCCGTTTATGACGGTAGCGCCGTTTCTGACTGTCTCGCCGTCAGACAGAATCATGTCCCGGATATCTTCGGAAAATTCAGCCACGAAATAAATCTTTCGGAGTTTTGCCCATCCAGTAATTACCCGGAAGCCTTCTATTGTTCTCGGTCCGGTCTTACGTATCTGCGACTGGATGATGGTGCGTCCCCAGCTGCCCTTGTTGGCGGAATGATCCAGATCCAGAGTCAGCCTCCTCTCCTTCCCTTGCGGATATTTGTAACGGTGAATGCCTACGCGTGTGGTGGCCGCGAGTTCTGCCAATATATCTTCGTCCATCAGTCTGACGGAGTAATAGCCCGGAAATGCCGTCTCCTGAGCGTGGCTGAAACGTGAGGAGTCGGCATGTCCCGTGGTAGGAAACATACCGATGTCGATGAAATCGCTTGCTCCGGTTCCACTTAGCCGGGTATGCGAGAAGCTGTAGATTATGCTGTCGTTATAATCATAGCCCGAAGCATTGTACCAGTCAGGAACCCTGTGAGTGTCAGGGCTAAGCTGCACCATGCCGAACGGAGCCGTAGCCCCGGGATAGTTATTGCCTGACAGTCCCCCTTCAACAGCGCCGGTGCCGATAAACGGGTCGACATAGCGGGAATTATTTCTCGCTATGCCCGGAATCACCGATACAAGAAGTATGGTGACTAATATGGATATTCGGAACATGGATATAGGTAGTTATAGTTATTTCAGAATAGTCTTGAATGTCTCGGTCATTCCCGAGGCGAGCTTGACCTTTACTATCGCCATGCCGTGAGCCGGCACGTCGAAGTTCAGCTCGTTGCTTGAACTGTAGGCATATACGGAATTGACGGTGGTGCCGTCAATTCCGTATACATCAACTGATGATATTGGTTCCGTAGCCGACACGTGTGCCGAGCCGTCGGAAACCTTGATAGATATTTTGTTTGCGTTGTCGGCCTTGATGTTCTGAACGCCGGAAGCGTCACGGTCGAAACGGTAGATATGCACGTCCTTGGCGGGAACCGATATCTTCAGCGCCGAGGGTGCGCAAGTGGCGCCGTTCCACAGTTCCTTGACGCTGACGAATTCAGCGGGGTTGATGCCCAGGCGGTTGAAGTCGACGTCCTTGTTCAGCTGTGCGGTCTTGTCAAAGTTGAATACCACGTAATAGAACGCATTCGGAGTGTCGTAGATGAATTCATTGTCGGTCGAGATGTCGTTGGGGGAATAGAGGGTGATGTAATTGTTGAACGTACCCTCCACCGGACGGAACGATCGGCCGATGCGGCCAACCTCGGTCAGGTCCTTGTTCGATGCGAACTTAACGACGCGCGCACGCTCTGCGTCGGTACCGACTATCTTTACGTTCTTGCCGTTATAGTTCATAGTGGCACCTTCGTATGCGTATGTGCCGCCCAACAGCGTCATGCCTGTCATCAGACCGCAGGTGTAACGTATCTTTGCCTCATTCTCATCGGGCGATCCTTTGCCTGTGAACACTTTGGAAAGGCACATGTGGTCGGGGTCGTTGAAAGAATAGCACTGGTCGAGCCACCATGAGCCGTTGATGCAGTTCAGGGTGTACATCGAGTTGTTAAGCTCGCCCCATGCATCGCAACCGATGCGGCGGATATGCGCCTTTGCGGGAAATACGGGTGCGATGGAGAAATCAAGTACCATGTCGCCGGCCATTTCCACGATGTAGTCCATGCCGTAGTTATAGGCCATCATGCCGGTGGTGACATTGGGATTGTACCATTTGTCGGCTTCCTGCGAACCATTGTTCATAAAGTCGATCTTAACGAACTCGAAGCCATCTTCCTTGAATTCCTTGAAGCGTTTGCGGTTGGCTTCCTTCACGGCGGGATGTGTCGGGTCGAGTGAATATGCGGAGATCTTGCGGGGCTTGCCGTTGGCGGTCAGCACTACGTCCTTGCGGCTGTATGTCTTGCCGTCTACCGTCTCGTATGGATAGTCGGACACTTCGGCGTCGCTGCCGAGCCACAGTGAGAACGGCGTATGATAGATGCCGGGGCGGTAACCCATCTCCTTGCAACGATCTGCGAACTGGCGGCGTTCCATACGGCTCATGTTGTCCCAGAAAGAGTCGAGAACCATCCAGCACACGCCGTCCTCTCCTGCAAATCCGGTTGCCTTTATCTCCTTGTCGAAGAAATCAAGCACCGACATCGTGGAAGTAAAATTAAGCTGAGCTTCCTGGCCTCCCCAGCTCTGCCATCCGAACAAAGCCTTGTCGCCGGTCTTCATCTCAAGCTTGGGACATAGTACCGTATTGGCTTTGCCGTATGTCTCCAGACCGTTGCGCCAGTCATCGAAATAACCGATCATGAATTTGGGTGAAAGCACACGCTGGCCTTTGACTGCGCCATGCTGCTGCATGGGCGAATTGTTACCGAAGTTGCCGTTGTCCCATGTACGGGGGCTGACGTAGCCGGCGTTTACCACGAGGCGACGGATTTTGTTTGTGGAGTTGGGAGTTACGGATATTGAGGATTTCCACACGGAATGATCCACGGATCCGATCACGATGCCCTGACGCGAGTCGACGTTAAAAAGGGCTGTAGCCTCGCATGATGTCACCGGCTGACCTGTAGACCAGCGTACTGTCGAGAATGTGGCCCAGTTGTCGTTGGCGAAAGGCATATTGTACACTCGGTTCTCCGATGTAGGCAACGGCAGAGTGTTCGTGCTTGTCACTACTATGGGATTGATTTCGCGGGACGATGTGGTGCCTGATGTGGCTGTGACCGCCCCTTCGACCAATGCGTATGGCAACCCGGGATATACAGTGACGATCTGTTCCAGATTCGGGCTTCCGGCCTGGGTGTAGGTCCATGTGAAGCGACGTCCCTTGCCGAAAGCGTCGTTCACGTCTTCCTCCTTCTTGCTCACATCGGCATACTTGTCTGACTGCAGTTCGGTGCCGTTCTGATCCTTCGCCGTCATGGTGACGCCGCCAAGCAGTGTCTTGCCATTCTGTTCGATTGTCATTTTTTTACTGGAATTCAACGAGAATTTCCAATCTCCGTATTGTGCGTCGAGATTGTCTGCCGCCATGACCGGTATGATTGCCGATCCAGCAAGAAGCATGAGCATGTATCTGGCTGTTTTCATCATGGATTTTTAAGGACACGTCTATAATGGACGTGCAAAATTAAACAAAATTTATATTTTAATCAAGTGAAAAGGAATTGGGGTTGTCGGGATCGAACATCACCGACAACCCCGGTTTATAATTCACTCTGAGTCTTATTATCCTGACAGATGGCAGATTAGCGGATCACCACTTTCTCTACCTTCGAGCCCTGACGACGGATGAAGATGCCGTTGCCGGGATTGGCGACACGTACACCCTGGATGTTGAAGTATTCAACATCGGCATTAGCGTCAGCCTCGATGCCGGTCACGCCCGATTCGCCGTACATTGCAAATGTGCTGGCGGCCTTGGCGCCGTCGATGGACTGAACGCCCCACTCTGCGATGGAAGTCATCGGCACGTTGAGTTCTACTTTGCGCGCTGTGGAAGCAGCATCCACATTGCCGCTGCGAAGCTTGCCTGTAGCTGCGTCAACGGTAACGGCGGTGATGATCTGGCCTTCTGTGGTCTTTACGTAGTAGTTGTAACGGAGAGCGTCGGCGGGAGTTGCGCCGGTGCCCTGGCTTGCCTTATCGTCAGAACCTGCATCCCATGTAAGTACGGTCTTGCTGCCGTTAGCCTCGGCCTTCAGACCTGTAGGTGCGTTGGGAGCCTGGTTGGAGACACGCGAGCCTGCGCCATTGTAAACCTGGAAGTGGCGGGGACCGTCACCGTCCATGTAACCCATCAGCACGATGTCGGGAACATTGTTGTTGTTGATGTCGCATGCAAGAACGCAGGCGCCGCCGCGATGCTGGCCGAGCTTGTCGGTCACTGCGGTGAAGGTGCCGTTACCCTCGTTGAAGGCATATACGGAGTTCTTCAGATCGTTGTTCTCGCCGGCATAAACCAGGTCGATGTTGCCGTCGCCGTTCAGGTCGCACCAGTCGGCCCCACTGCACTGGAATCCGGGAAGTCCGGCCTCCACCTTGGTGAATGTGTCGTCACCGTTGTTCTTGTAGATGTAGGCAGCCAGCTCCCAGTTGTTGGGGCAGGAGGCGCCGGTGATGAACACGTCAAGCAGGCCGTTGCCTGTAAGGTCGGCGAAGATGACGCGACCCTTCTCCGTACCGGCAGTGTTGCCTACAATCACCTCGCTGAATTTCCCGGTGCCATCGTTCTTCCAGATGCGTACGCAGTCGTTGCCGAAATCATCGGCCCATCCCGAAACAAGGATATCATTGTATCCATCCTTGTTGTAGTCGCCTACGCAGACGGTACCGCCACGCTGTGCCTTTATACCGGTCTGATCGTCCTTGATGAATTTGCCTGTGCCCTTGTCGTTGAAGAACACCACGGGTGTACCCTCGTCGTTGCGGGGATTGCCGCAGAATGTCACTATGTCCTGATAGCCGTCGCCATTGAAGTCGGCGATACCTACGGTACCGGTGTACCATTTCTCGCTATCGCCCTCGTCTATGCTGATCTCACCGTCCAGTTCGAAATCAGGAACAAGTTCGAAATTGCCGTCGCCGCTGCCTTTCATCAGCTTGGCGCCCCAGGAGGACGCATACAGAATATCGACATTGCCGTCGTTGTTGTAATCCAATGCGTATGCCACGCGCTGCCACATGGCGTCGTCGGGAGCCGTCAGGTCCTTTGCCGATGTAAATGTCGTGCCGTTCTCGTCGACATGGAGTGCTTTCAATGTATTGGCCCATCCGCTGTTCAGGTCGCGGCCGCGAACTATCAGTTCCATAAAACCGTCATTGTCTATGTCGGCCATAATGGCATTGCCTTGGAACAGACCCGTGGACACCAGGTCGGAAATACCTGTCAGTTCCGAATAGTTGGTCTGACGTGCGGCTGCCATGCCCGTCAGGGCTACACCGGTTGCCGCTAATGATACGAGTAAAGATTTCATGTATATCTTTCGGTTATTAAGTTGTTTTTAATTTCCCGGTTGGTGGGGAGCATGGGAAACATTGTCGGTTTCCCATGCTCCGGACGCAATTGTAAATATTACGGGTTGGGTAATTAGATATATCCCTCGTTCTGATCCGATGTGCTGATCTCGAGGTTCTGCTCGATCTCGGACATCGGGATGGGCCAGATCACGTGCCATGGCTGGATTGTTCCCGAACGCTTGGCCCACTTGTTGCGGTTCTTCACATATTCGTAGAACTTGCCTGTGCGCACCAGGTCGAAACGACGCCAGCGCTCGCCGAATAGTTCACGTACACGCTCGGTCATGAGTTCGTCGCGGAACTTCTCCTGCGACATGCCGTTATTCCACAGCTTGTCTTGCGGGATGTCGAAGTCCCAGGCACGGGCACGTACATCGTTGACCCAGTCTACGGCCTCCGAAGTGCGGCCAAGCTCGTTCAGACACTCGGCGTAGAGCAGATAGGCGTTGCCGAGACGCAGCCAGGGTATATTCTTGCCGGCATTCCACATGTTGTTGATGCCCATTCCTGAGTACAGGTCGGTACGGTAGTCTTCATACTTCTTGATATGGGGCTTGCACTCGTCCTGATCCTCGGGATCCAGACCTTCCCAGCTCAGACCGGGAATGAAATCCTCGGCGTTCTTGCCGTTCCACTCAAACTCATAGCGGATGGATTCCTCCTTGCGGATGTCACCGTCTTCCCAGATACCGCCTTCATCTACGTCAGAGTATGCCCACTCGGTGGGAACAGCGTGGTCGTAACCTGCAAAGTAACATGCATCACCACCCATCGACGCGGCAGCTCGCGAACCGACCATAAACTGATTGCCGTGATTGTCGGGCCATGTGGTCGAGAACTGGAACTCGAATATTGCCTCGGAGGTGTTAGGTGTATTGTAGTCGAAGATGTCGTAGTACGGCACGAGGCTGAACGGACCGTTCACAACCTGACGGAGGCATTCCTCAGCCTTGGCGAAGTCGCGGAGACCTGTCTCTTCGGGAGCGGCCATATAGGCGTAGCCCTTAAGCATCAGCGCTGCATATTTCGATATGCGGCCCGGGTCGTTCTTTTCGGGAGCATTCTTGGCCGCGTTGTCAAGGTCGCCGAGAATGTATGTCCACACCGTAGTCAGATCCTGACGCTTGGTGCCGAGTTCTTCGATCTTGCTCAGGTCGATGATTGGAATCCGGCCATATATCATGGTCATGTCCATCAGCAGGGAGCCTCGGATAAACGAAGCCTCGGCCCATATCTGCTTTGCCTTCTCGTCATCGTCTATTTTAGGCTCGAGGGCGTTGATCAGCTTGGCGGCCTCCGAAATCTTGGGCCAGCGCCAGTTCCAGCAGTTGGTCACATACTCATGATCGGATGTGAGCAGAGCGTCGAAACGGTCGTTAGCACCATTCTTGCCGCCACCCTCCTTCAGGGCCTGGTATGCACCGTTCTGAATCTCGTCCGTACCGTCGGACAGGTAGTAGAAGTTATGTCCGGCCCACAGGTCGCGCCAGTTCTTATACAGAGCCAGAAGCGATTTCTCGGCCGTCTCCGTGTCACCGTAGATCTGCTCCTCGGTGAGCTGTGTGCGGCTCGGCTCGTCAAGGAAGTCGCTGCACGACGCCATAGGAAGCATCGCCGCTGCCAGCACACCCATAGTAATTATCTTATTGTGGAGTTTCATGTCGATTGTTTTATTTGGTTAGAAAAGGCTGAATGAGAGTCCGATTGTGTAGCTGCGCTCGTTGGGATAGAGGTTGTCGCCGAACTCCGGGTCAAAGCCTTTATCCTTTGTAGCCGTGAACACGTTGGATGCCGTGAAGTAGAATCGCAGGTTGTTCATGCGGATCTTCTTCGTGATCTTTGCCGGCAGCACATATCCTAATGTCAGCGTTGAGAGACGAAGGAATGACGTGTTCTGTATATAGCGGTCGGTATCGCCTGCTCCGAACGGAGTGTAACCGGTGGCGTTGGTGACGCGGCGCGGGAAATATGCGTCCGTGTTTTCAGGAGTCCAGTAGTTGCCGATCAGGTCGGGAGTGGCGTGGCTCAGACCGACGGACGATGCCAGTCCCTCGTAATAACCGCTGACACGATGTCCCCCTACGCTGTAGGTGAAGATGGCGTTCAGTGTGATACCCTTCCATGTCAGGTCGGTGTTGAAACCACCGTAGATCTTCGGATCCTTGTATGCGGTGATTACGCGGTCGTAATTGTCGATCACTCCATCGGGGGTTCCGTCGGGACCCGAGAGGTCGAGCGGGAATACGTCTCCGAGACCTACAGTGCGTCCGCGGTAATCGATGCCTTCCCACAGGTCGCGATTGTTCTCGTTGGCAATGCCTCCGAACTTGTAGCAGTATATATTGTGGAGAGCCTTTCCTACGAACATATTGCCTTCACGGTCGGGAACCGAGCTTTCGGTAGGCACGTTCAACAGACGGCTTACGCCTCCGTACAGACTCTTGATCTTGTTTCGGTCGTGCGACAGGTTGAAACCGATGTTCCAAACGAAGTCCTTGACCTGAACGGGAGTGGCGTTGATGGCGATTTCCACGCCTCGGTTGTCGAGGTCTCCGACATTCTCGGTTGTAGTGCTGTAACCGGTTGATGTTGCGAGCGAGTGGCTCATCAGCAGATCCTTGTTACGTGTAAAGAATACATCGGCGGTTACGGTGAGTCGGCGGTTGAAGAATGCCAGGTCAAGACCTATGTTGGTCTGCTGCTGCTTCTCCCAGGTCAGGTTCGGTGTCCCGCGACGGCCGTCGGTATAGAAGCCTGCGGTACCGTTCGAGGAAGATGCATAGTACATAGTAGCGTAGAGATAGTTGCCGATGTTCTGGTTACCGACCGAACCGTAGCCACCGCGTATCTTGATCTGGTCAAGCCAGGTAGTCTTAGGGAAGTAAGGCTCGTTGGTCAGCTCCCATGCCAGTGAGAACGATGGGAAGAAGCCCCACTGGTGTCCCTTGCCGAACTTGGATGAACCGTCCCAGCGTCCTGTGAACGTAGCGTAGTAACGATATTTGAAGTTATAGTTGGCGCGGGCTACATACGACATCAGTGATGTAACCTGATGGTCACCCTCGGGACGCGAATTCTCCCAGTCTGCTGCGGAACCTATCTGATCCCAACCTAAATCGTTGGATGCAAAGCGACGGCCGTTGGCCTTGATGACGTTGTAGATGTTGCGTGACATCGAATAGCCGAAGAATACATCCATGTGATGGGCGTTGTTGAAGTCGCGTATATACTGTATTGTATTATCCCACTGCCACTGCGTGTCGCCGAAGCGCTGCTGGGTGGCCGATGCGTCACCGCCACGGTAGCGGATGGACTCCTGGATGCCTGTGGGCTGATACTGGTTCCAGCTCTGCTCCGCACGGTTGATGGAGAATGTGGAGCGTATGTTCAGGCCCTCGATGGGGTTGATGTTTATGTAGTTGGACGATGTCAGATGATAACGCGAACGCTCTGTCTTGATCTCGCGCGAGTTGTAGGGGTTGAAGTTGTTGTTCTTCTCTGTATTGGGGCTCTGCCACCAGGTGCAGAGATATTCTTCCTTGTGGCGTGTTTCGTCACTCATGAACGGACGGTTGTCTACCAGCGGGTCGCAATAGTATGCCTTGTAATAGACATTGTCGTCAGTCATGTTGTCGTGCGTATAGCTGTAGGTGGTGTTGGTGCCTACCTTCAGCCAGGATGTGATTTCGGCTGATGCGTTGACACGGCCGTTGTAACGCTGCTGGTCGGTGCCTACTATCATACCCTTCAGGTCTTTCAGACCGAACGAGATGTAGACGTTCGTCTTGTCAGTGGCCTGCGAGAACGACAGGTTGTGGTTGGTAGTTATGCCTGTGCGCAGCAACGGATCCACCCAGTCATAGTTGCCTCCGTTCAGGTAGGTGTCGAGTTCCTCGGAAGCGAAGACATTGTCAGGAGCCATGATGAAATTGTCGATATGGTTCTGAAGGTCTTCCTGTGTCGCATCGGGATTCTCGAACATATATCCGTTGATGTATGCCTGCTTGCGGAGGTCGCCGAGGTCCGTTGCGTTCATGCGCTTGGGGCGGTGTCCCATAGTCTGCCACGATACCCAGCCGTCATAGCTGACCATTCCGTTGCCCTTCTTACCCTTCTTGGTGGTTACGATAATCACACCGTTGGCGCCACGCGAGCCGTACAGTGCCGTAGCCGATGCGTCTTTCAGTACCTGTATGCTCTCGATATCGTTTACGTTAAGCGAGTTGTAGAAACCGAACTCGTTGCCCATAACCAGACCGTCCACGACATATATAGGATCGGAACCTGAATTGATGGTGTTCGTACCGCGGATCTTGATGCCCGAATCGTCCGAAGGCTTGGGCGAACCGGTAACTGCAACACCCGGAACACGTCCCTGCAGAGCCTCGTTGATGCTGGTCACAGGCTTCTGGGTCAATACGTCCGAACCGATGTGCGATACGGAACCGGTCAGGTCGCTCTTTTTCATCGATACGCCGACCACAACGACCTCGTCAAGCACATCGCTGTTCTCTTTAAGAACGATGGTCAGTTTACCGTCGGAGGGTACCTTTGCTTCGGTAGACTGGTAGCCTACGTAAGAAACCTGGAGTACGTTTCCGACCTTGGCCTGCAACGTGAAGTGGCCGTCGATATCCGTAGCCGCTCCTTTCCCTTCTCCTTTTACAAGAATTGATGCTCCGGGCAATGGCTCATGACTCTCGTCCATGACCGTGCCCGTTACAGTGATCTGGGCTGATGCCGACAGGCACACAGCAATCATGAACATCAAAGCACTTAGGAATTTTTTCATGATTTTTTAGGTTATTATGTTGTTTTAATTAGTAGTGTTGATTTCATGGCGTCTAATGGCGTCGTTAGGTTTTGTTAACACTGCAAAATTATGTCGTTTTTGCATTGTTAGTTAGAAGAAACACACCAAAAAATGCAATTTTTGACGCAATTTTGCACCTGGCAACTATATTTTACCACTACATACATTTCCTATTGAATTGATTTTCAATTGTTTTACAAATTCGTCACGCGAGATGCCCGTTTTGACGTGAATCTTACGTTCCGAAGCAGGAAGTATGTCGAAATAATTGTCGGAAAAGAAATTGTCGATACCGTCCAGCGATAGGAACACTCCCCTTGCGAACACATCCGATCCGATAGTTACGTCGTATCCGTCGCCGGCCTCTGCAATATCCAGCTTGAAGTCAGGCTTGGGATACTTCATGTACTTCTGTCGGCACGCGTATGCTATATTGGTATATGGATCGGCATCGCTGGTGGTGAAGGTTGTGGTGAATATCACCTCTCCCCTGTTGTAGTCGCCGAGTATCGGACGGATATCCAATGCCAGCACGTTATCCGACTTCAGCGCCTCGGCGGTGACATTCTTCTTCTGCTGCCAGATGTTCTTGCCGTCAAGCGTCATGGCCGTTACCACGAGATTGCCCTTCACGTTCTTCCGGCGGTCGGAAACGATATTCACGTTCAGGGTGTCGCCCTTGACAAGCGGAGAAACAAGAATGTCGCGGAAAGCATTGCGCGCATAGTATTGCTGAGCCTTCCAGCGGCCGTAATAATCGCGCCCCGCCCATGATGCCACGGGCCAGCAGTCGTTGTGCTGCCATACCAATGTGCCCATGCAGTAAGGCATGTCACGACGGTGGGCTTCCATAGCAGTCTTGATTGCATCGCCCTGGAGTATCGTGCCTACATACAGGAAATCCTCGAAATTGTCGGGCACTCCGAACTCGTCGGCCATATAATCCCTGATCAGATTGTTGGCATACGAACCTGCTCGCTGATGTGCCATCATCACCTCTGAATTTATGTCCCAGTCGCGCTCCTGCGGAGCGTATAATTTCACTGATTCAAATTCCGGGAACGACTGGAAACCGTATTCGGAGAAGAAGCGTGCGCGTTTCACGTTATAATGACCGATGGAGTCACGGCCATGCCATACGCCCCAGTAGTGGTCGTCGCCGTTTATGCCGTCACTCGGAGTATCCTCGAAAGCGAATGGCGAAGACGGCCGGTATGACGTTCCTCCGCCATATTCCTTCACCACTTCGGGCAATGTCTTGAAATACATTGCCTTGAACTGTGATTCCAACAGTGGAAGCACCCCTTTCTTCTCATAATATTCCTTGCGGTTGCCCCATCCATAGAACACATCCTGACACTCGTTGTTGCCGCACCATAACGCTATACATGCGTGATTGCGAAGACGTCGCACATTATCTATCGCCTCCTGGCGGATGTTTGCAAGAAACTCATCGTCTGCGGGATACGTGGAGCAGGCAAACATAAAGTCCTGCCATACCAGCATTCCGTTGCGGTCGCATAGCTGATAGAAATAGTCGTCTTCGTAAACGCCGCCGCCCCACACCCGGATCATGTTCATGTTAACGTTCTTGGCGTCAAGCACATGCTTCTCGTATTTCTCGCGTGTGATGCGAGGCAGGAAATTGTCGAGCGGCACCATGTCCACACCCTTCATGAACACTGGCTTGCCGTTTACCTCGAAGTAGAGATTATGGCCGTATTGGTCCTTGTCGTTGTGCAATTTGATGGAACGCAACCCTATTTCCTGAGAATCGGAGTCTGAATATCCTTTACTTTCCACCGTAGTCACAAAGTCATACAGATTGGGTTCTCCCAGTCCGTTAGGCCACCACAGACGGGGATGCGATATCTTTGCCGGCATCTCAATGCGGTTCAGGCCTTTTTTCAGCGACACTTTTTTGGAAGCCAGCCTTTTGCCGTCGGCTGTAACGCCGATAGTGGCGGAATCATCGTCTATATCCGACTGAACTTCGGCGATAAGTGTCATGTCGGCCTTGGAGCTATTTACCGAGTTCTGGATTACCTGCACGTTATTGATTTTCGGGCCATCCCATGTCTCGAGCACGATAGGTCGCCATATTCCGGACGTCACCAGTCGCGGCCCCCAGTCCCAGCCGTAATGATACCCCGCCTTGCGGGCGAATATGCTTACCAGTTTATTGAATATGCCTCCGTTCTGCGACTGGTCGGGCCCGGTATTGAACTCGTAGTCATATCTGTCGCATTTAGGCAGGTCTATCTTGATGGGAGAATGGAAATAAACCTCGAGTTTGTTGGGGCCGTCCTTAAGTTTGCCGGCTACATTCACGCGCCAGGTGCGGTGCATGTTGTTGGCGTTAAGAATCGGCTGTCCGTTAAGGTAGACATCGGCGTAAGTGTCGAGTCCGTAGAATACCAGATCCTGGTTTTTAGCCTTCAGTTCTTCCGGGGTGGCATTCAGCGTGGTCTCGTACATCCAGTCCTCTTTATCCACCCATTGCACGGCACGCTCGTTGAGACGGTAGAACGGATCCTCGATTATCTCGTTTGCCATCAGATCGGTATGCACCGTACCCGGAACCGTGGCCGGATACCATATCTCCGAACGACCCTGCCGGAACTTCCAGCCGTCGGACAGTTCGCGACGGCATACCGAAGCTCCCATATCCATGGCAAATGCCATGGACATCGTTATTGCTAATATTCCTGTTATGTATTTCATGAGAATTTGATTTTAACAGTGTCTCCCTTTGAAATATCGAAAGGCTTGTCAAAACCTTTTACCTTTACCGAGCAATCCTTGGCCGTTGACTTGATGGAAGCGGTAACGGGACGTCCGTTCTTCCAGTCGATGTCCACTACCAGACCGTCATGGGCGCAAAGGCCCTTGACACTCCCGTCCTTCCACTGTGAGGGAAGTGCGGGAAGGAATTCCAGCGCACCGTCGTAGCATTGCAACAGCATCTCGCACATACCGGCCACTCCTCCTTCGGTGGCGTCGAAGCTGAATATATCTTCCTCTGCCATAGCCACTCCGGCCGGCGATACTGTCATCAGATTCTCGCGCATGAAACGGTGGAACAGGTTCTGCAGCCATCCGTGTGCTCCCTGTCCGTCCTTGAGACGTGCGTAGAAGCAAAGCATATTGGCGGTGCTCCACTCAGTATCCTCCCAAGCGGGGTCACTGGTCTGGCTTTCAAGAGACTTGCGGCAGGAGGCCATCAGCTCCGGCTGACGTGTATACGACACCTGATCAAGCGGGAACAGTGCGAGTACGTGCGAGCTGTGACGGTGAGAGGGATCACTGCGGCGTACGTCGCCGGGCCATTCCTTGAGCAGACCGTCCTTGCCGACCTCCAGAGGGGGTAGTTTCTTTATGTCCTTGCGGAGTTTTGCGGTGAATTCATCGTTGATTCCAAGAATCTCCGCACTCTGAATGCAGGCGTCGTAGATGTCATATACCATCACCCGGTCAATGGTGGGCATCATCGAAAGGCTATAGTGCTTGCCGTTGTATTGGTATCCGTTTTCGGGCGAGATACTCGGGCCGGTCATCAGCTGTCCGGTCTTGGGATCCTCGGCCATATAGTCGTTGAAGAAAAGTGCTGCACCGCGAAGTATCGGATAGGCCGTGTCGCGCAGATACTCCTTGTCGGCTGTATATTTATAATGACTCCAGAGGTGGGTGGCGAGCCATGCGCCTCCCGTTACGTTCATACCCCAGCTTACTCCCCAGCCGGGTGCCGTGTATCCCCATGCGTTGCATACGGTATGAGCCACCCATCCGCGGCTTCCATACATCTTGGTTGCCGTGTCGCGGCCATGATCGGCAAGCAGCTCGAGATAATCGAACAGAGGTTCGTTGCATTCCGCTAAGTTGGCGCGGTTGGCCGACCAATAGTTCTGCTGGATATTCTCGTCAAGGTGATAGTCACATGTCCAGGGCATGTTGCAGGCGCGGTTGTCGTTCCATATACCCTGAAGATTGGCACACAATGGCATGGAAGTCTTGCGCGACGACGAAATAAGCATATAGCGTCCGTATTGGAAAAAGAGGGCGTCGAAGCCGTTGTCAGACTTTCCTGACGCTATTGCCTTTAAACGTTCGTCGGTGGGTATTGCGTCTCCCCTGTCGTCTCCAAGCTTAATGGACATCCTGTCAAACAGTCTCTTATAGTCGGCCACATGCGATTTACGCATCTCGTCATAACCCTTTGCAGTGGCCTTGTCTACAGTCACGTCGCATGTACGCTTGTATCCCTGACCGGCATAATCGGTGCGGAGATCGAAAATGATATCGAACGAATCGGCATTCCTCACCTGCATCTTGTCGCCCAGCCCTTCTACGCTGCCACCGTTGGCCAGAACTCGCATCTTTCCGTAAAATTTCACACCGCCGGGTCCGTGCATCGGGAATGATACCTTACCTTGCAGTGTCATGTCATTGCCCGAAGTCTTCAGCACCGCGTCACGCAGCAGGTCGAATCCAATGACCGCGTTCAGCGAATGAGGTTTGTCGGCCGTGAAACGCATGGCCATCACGTCGTCGGGATAGTCGGTGATGTATTCACGTTTGTATGTCGTGCCTCCTTGTTTATATGTTACCGTTGCGGTAGCGTCGTCGAGGTTGAGCTGACGCACATAATTCTCGGTCTTTCCTCCGGCGTTCTGAAACTCGATCGTCATGTCGCCCAGAGGCACATGGCTGCCGAAAGAAGTCATTCTGCCATTCAGATATTTTTCGCCAAGAGCGTTACCTTTCTCCACATCCCCCTCGTAGAAGCACTGACGCATCTCGTCCAAAGCCTCGCGGCCGCACAGATCGTTGCTGGTGGGGTCGTATTGTCCGGACCAGAGGCTGATTTCATTCAGGGCTATCCGCTCCTTGGAATCGCCGCCATACACCATCGCACCGATGCGGCCGTTACCGAGCGGAATGGCCTTCATCCAGTCGTCGGCGGCTGTTTTGTACCATAATCGATTTGCAGCATCGGCACCACCCGATGCCGTCAATCCTGCTGCCACAATCGCTAACGCGATTTTCTTCAGAGATCTTTTCATAATACAGATTTGTTCGGTAGTTGTCCGTTTTAGACCTGATGAGTTGTCCGAATTGGTCAATCTTAAGGTCTGTGCAAAATTATATTCCTTTATAATGAGTGCTAAGAATATTCACTTCAAAAATAAGTACGTTTGGACCCGACACACGCTTTTGACGCATTTGTTGCAGCAATTGGTGCAATTGTTCAGGACCGCGGACGCAAATGTTCGGAAAAATATTCGTTACTTTGCAGTGTAACCTTAAATAGTGTAGAACGGTGTTGTGTCTGACGCAAATATTCGTCTGACGCAGCCCGGACATAATGTTTCATAACACGTCATGAAATTAAACGGAATCATTCTAACAGGCGTCATGCTTATGGCATGGACGCCGGCCTATTCGGCATTGACATTGCCGAATTACATCAGCGACAACATGATTGTGCAGCAAAACAGTACATTCACATTCAAAGGCCATTCCACTCCAGGCTCCAAAGTCAGCATACGTGCCGGATGGGAATCCAAATGCCATGACACCAAAGCTGACGCAAACGGCAGCTTTTCGATATCGCTTCCCACTCCACCTGCCGGCGGCCCCTACTCCATTACAATCAGCGACGGGAAAGAATCAAAAACCTTCGAGAACGTACTGTCTGGCGAAGTATGGATTTGCTCGGGACAGTCCAATATGGAATTCCCGGTGCAGGGTTGGACCACCGTGATGGATTACGACCGCGAGGTGGCTACGGCGCATCATCCGGACATACGTTTGTTGCAGGTCAAGAAATCCACAGCATTCCAGCCACAGGACGATGTAGCGATTAATGGCGGTGGCTGGCAGATATGCTCTTCGGCAAGCATGGCTGATTTTTCGGCTATCGCCTACTTCTATGCCCGCGAGCTGTCGCAACAACTGCATGTTCCTGTCGGTGTGATCGACGCCACATGGGGCGGTACCCCCGCAGAAGCATGGACATCGGCCGAGGCATTACAATCAGTTCCCGGATTCGAACATGAATTAGCCGATATGAAATCAGCAGGCTTTAAGGCCGACGCTATTAATAAGGTGTATCAGTCGCGCATCGATGACTGGATGGCATTGGCCGGCGCAAATGATTCGTCACAATATCAAAAATACCTCAAAGCAGAAAAGGGATGGAATACCATCAACGTTCCCGGCTATTGGGAAAAATCGGAACTCCCGGACATGGACGGCATAGTATGGTTGCGTAAGAATGTAGACATTCCCGCTGATTGGGCGGCCAAAGACCTGACCGTCAACTTTGCTGCCATTGATGACGAGGATGTGACATTCTTCAACGGAGCGGAAGTCGGTAAAGGCTCCGGTTATAATACGCCGCGTTCATACACAATTCCGGGCAAACTGGTCAAAGCGGGCAAAAATATGATTGCCATTAAAGTTAGTGATTTCGGCGGTGAAGGCGGCATAGCACCCGGCATTACCGAAATACGTTGCGGAAATGCCTCTATGCCATTGGACGGCGAATGGCAATATCTGGTTCAGTCCGATTTCTCGAAACTGCCTCCCAAACCTATAGACCCTAACTCGTCCAGTTATCCCTCCGTATTATATAATGCCATGCTGCATCCGTTGGCCGACATGCCCGTCAAAGGCGTGCTCTGGTATCAAGGCTGTGCCAATGTAGGCCGTGCCGGACAATACGAGCCTCTGTTCAAGACACTTATCAACGACTGGCGCAAGCTGTGGAGTCCCGACATGTCTTTCTACTTCGTGCAGCTTGCCGGTTATCTGCAGCCACGACCCGTTCAGCCCGATTCGGAATGGGCGGCATTGCGTCATGCCCAGGCCAAGGCGCTTGAACTGGACAATACGGCGATGGCCGTAGCCATTGACCTCGGCAATCCCGCAGACATACATCCCAAGGACAAGCAGGATGTGGCACACCGTCTTGCGCTGATAGCCCTGAACCGCGATTATGGCAAAGACTGTGTCTATAAGGCTCCTGAGTGTGTGTCGGTAACGTCCCAAGGCAAGGATATGATTCTGAAATTTGACGCACCGGTTCGGTCCACATCATCTGCCGTGACAGGATTTATAATTGCCGGCAAGGATGGCAAGTTTACCACGGCTACCCCGACCCTGGTGGATAACCAGACCATCCGTCTCTGTTCCGGTATTGTTGATAAGCCGGTTTATGTAAGGTATAACTGGGCGGATTATCCTGTTGGCAATTTATACGGGACGACAGGACTTCCCGTGGCTCCTTTCGCCAGCGACCGTTAACAGAGACAAATGCACTTGGTATGATACAGAAACTATTGACATTAATTGTCGCGGCTATGGCTGTGTCCCCTGCTTTGGCGACATACAACATCGCGCCATTGGCCAAGGCATCGGCCTCATCGTGCGCTCAAGGCAGCTCTGCTTCAGCTGTAAACGATGGAGTCGCCCGTATCGAAGGCCGGGGCGAATGGGTATCGGATGTAAAGCAGATGTTCTGGGGCGAGATTGATTTCCCCTGGGTTCGTCTGGACTGGGATAAACCGGTGAAGATAGACAAAGTCCTGATATACGACCGGATGTGTCCTGAATCGCATGCTGCCGGCGTAGCATTGCATTTCAGCGACGGCAGTACGATTGATGTTGGCGAGATACCCGAAAACGGCGCTCCTAAGGAAGTATTGCTTAATGGCATTGAGACATCGTATATCAAGGCAGAGGTTATCGATGGAACAGGCGACAATATAGGTCTTTCAGAAATTGAGGTATATCCGTCTGTTGATGATAATACCGACCCTGTAGCTATGGTAAATCCGTTCATCGAGACCACAAGGGGACGATATTTCTTTTTCATTTCCGGATGCCAGCCATTCGGTATGATAGGGGCTGCCCCACTCACCAGAAACAAGAACCAGGGTGGTGGCGGTTATAACTATAATGACAGCCACATACTCGGATTCCCTCAGATTCATGCCTGGATGCTGTCGGGTCTGACGTTCATGCCTGCCGATGCACACGTAAATGTATCCCATGGCGAGCAGTCATGGAAATCGAGGTTCAGTCATGCCGGAGAGGTGGCATACCCCTCTTATCATCGCGTATATCTCGAGGATTACGGCGTATGGGTGGAACAGACAGCCACACAGCGCACGTCTGCCTATAGACTTAGATATAGCCGCGATAAGGAAGCTGCGCTGCTTTTCAACCTTGGCGGCCACGTAGCCACTTCCACAATGGTAAACGCCGATATAAAGACCGTGTCCCCTACCCGACTGGAAGGATCATTCCAGACTGTCGGGCGTCTGTGGGGCGGTCCGGACTCTGTCAAGGTGTTTTTCGTAGTGGAATTCGACCGTCCTTTTAAACTTCTCGACTCCTGGAATCCGGATGGCATTCACAGGAATGTCAATTCGCTACGTACTGATTATCCATCGATAGCGCGAAATGAAGGCATGAGCTATCATGACGCTCCTTCGGCAGGGTTACTCGCTCTGTTCGACGTCAAGGCGGGCGAGCCTTTAGGCGTCAAGATGGCGATATCATACACATCTGTTGATAATGCCGTTGCAAATCTGAATGCAGAATCGGCCGACAAGGATTTTGACACTATCTGCAAGGAATCACGCGACGAGTGGAACGACTGGCTGTCCCGGATTTCAGTAAAGGGTGGCAGCGACAGGCAAAGGATTAAGTTCTATACCGATCTTTGGCACACTCTTTTGGGGCGTCACAAGATTAATGACGCTGACGGCAGCTATCCTGACCGCACTACGGGTGGAACCGTTGTTGGCAAGAATGTTATCAATCCCGATTTCAGGATTAAGCGAGTTCCGCTCGATAGAGATGGCAAACCTCTGTTCAATATGTATAACTCCGATGCCTTGTGGCTGACGCAATGGAATCAGAACACTTTGTGGGGTCTGGCATGGCCCGAAATGCTTGACGAATTCAGTGCCTCCATGCTGGAATATGCAGGGAACGGAGGGCTTATTCCCCGCGGACCCTGTGGAGGCGGCTATTCGTTCATTATGAGCGGCTGTCCGGCCACATCATTAATCACCAGCGCCTACCAGCGTGACCTGACCCGTAAGTGGAATCCGAAGAAGGCATATCCCGTTTTGAAACGTAATCACGAACGCGGAGGAATGTTGGGCCATGATTCGGAACATGAATTCGACTTTTATCTCAACAAGGGTTATGCTCCCGGACGCGCGGGTCTGACGGTGCAATGGGTGTTCGAGGACTGGGCATTGAGCCGCATGGCTGAACGTATGGGCAGGCATAAGGATGCCGAGGCTCTGATGGCCCGCTCTAAAGGATGGCGCGAGTGTATTCATCCCGAACTGCATCTGCTGCTACCCCGTCAGGAAGACGGCAGCTGGCTGCACACCGATCCATTGAGCAACTGGGGATACGAGGAGGCTAACGCATGGCAGACCACCTTCGGCCTCTCCAATGATCTGGATGGCCTGGCACGGGAAATGGGAGGTTATGACCGTGCCTGCGACATGTTGCAGTATGCGTTCGAGAACAGTGTTGCCCAAAACTTTACCGGCAGTTACGGCAATGGCTATGTCAGCTATGCGAATCAGCCCGGACTGTCTACAGCACATGTATTCTCGCATTGGGGCAAACCTTGGCTGACACAGTATTGGACTCGCCAGGTGCTGGAACGCGCCTATGGATCTGTGTCCGCATCACGTGGATATGGTGAACATGATGAGGATCAGGGGCAGATGAGCGCGGTGAGTGCGTTGATGGCGTTGGGATTGTTTTCCGTTAACGGCGGTTCCGACATAAACCCATGTTATGAGATTACGGCACCCGTGTTCGATGAAATCACGATTAAGCTGGATTCCCGCTATTACCCCGGCAAGGAATTCAAGATTACGACAAAACATCAAAATGCCGCTGACAGCCACTCCATAGTCGATGTCGGCAAAGATTGCTATATTCAGAGTACTATGCTGAACGGGCGTAAACACGACTCCTTCCGTCTGCCTCATTCCACATTTGCTGGCGGTGGAGAACTACAGATTCTGTTAGGTCCGGAACCCAACAGGACATGGGGAATTTCTGAATCAGAATAAGATTCAGAATAGGACTCGGAGTATTTTATGACGGGCGATAAGACTTCGGTTTTATCGCCCGTCGCTGTCCTGCTCTATCATCTGCTTGGAGGCTGTGATGTAGATTTCCACCCGGCGGTTCTGTGCCCGACCGGCGGCGGTGGCATTGGACGTGACTGGATCGTTCCATCCACGGCCGATTGCCTTAAGACGCGAGGCAGCTATACCGTGTTGTTCCAGATAATTAACCACAGTTTCGGCGCGCTCCCTGGATAATCGGTCGTTTACGGCTTCGGATCCCGTGTTGTCAGTATAACCTACGACGGTAACGTCTGTATCCGGGAATTGGTCGAGATTATAGGCCACCTTGCTCAATACTGCCTGTGCTTCGGGCGACAACGTCGACTTGCCAGTCGCGAAAAGTACCGAATTACCCATCACTAATTTCAGGGCGTCCAGATTATTGCTGTCCTTTACGCGCTCCACTTTTAGCTGATCTATCTGTTTCTGTAGCGAATCCTCACGGGCATTTGCGTTATCGGCACGTGCGTTCAGCTGGTCCAGCTGTTGCTGCAATGCCTTCTGCTGACGGTCCATGCTGTTGCCCACCAATGCACCGGTACCCGCACCGATGGCCGAACCGACCAGAGCGCCAATCCATGTGCCTCGGCCTCCGCCGATAATGGCGCCCACGCCGGTGCCTACTGCAGCTCCTATGGCGCCACCGGCCGTAGCTCCCTGACCGCTCTGGCTCATGCTGTCCCATGTATTCTTTATAGAACTGCATCCCGAACCGCCTACTATCATACATACAGCCAGCACCGTGACAAGACTGTTTCTTACCATTATTTTCCTTTCCATAATCTTAGCTATTTCGTGTTATTATACTCTTTACAGAGTATAACAAATATCTGGTCTAAATTCCGCTCATTTACTCCTGTATTGTCAGATATCTTATCGTTTTTGCAGGGCATAGTCGCGGTAATTGTCGCAACGGCCGCGGATCTGGGCCGCCGCCCTGGTACGAGGATACTTCTGCATCAACGTCGCATAGTTCTTCATTTCCAACTGTACCCGAGCGGCTTTCTCCGGATCGGTAAACTCCCTTACGGCCTCTTTCATCAAGTTCTTTGCAGGTTACAGCATTGACATTTCCGATTATCAGAAATTTCTTATCATATTTGATAAGTTGGGCAATGTATTCCCTAAATAACGAGAAGGGGGGATTAGTTACGACAATATCTGCTTCTTTCAGAAACTCGATACATTCAGGACTGCGAAAGTCTCCGTCTCCTTTGAGTGGCAACACTTCTATCTCTTCGTCATCGGGGATATGGTTGCCGTTTTTGTCGCCCTCATATATGAGGTAAACAGCCTGTTCGCTGGCGCCTTCCGAGAACAGATTAACATCCTGACTTTTATAACAGATAGCAATCAGTTTCTTCAAGCCAAGAAACTCGAAATTGTAGGCGAAATATTTGAAGAAGTTGCTGACGCGAGGGTCATCGCAGTTACACAGCACCGTCTTACCACGGAAATGTTCGCGGTAATGGCGCAGCTCATTGTTTATGTCTTCAAGCTGAGTATAAAACTCATCTTTCTTGGCTTCCTTAGCCTTGTTGAGATTCTTGTTAGCCATCCTCTCTTGAAATGCGATTGGGATGATGGCTATCTTCCAAGGAATCAACAAGAACTTAAGAAGCACCGAGACTGTTTGCTAAACAATATCGGTGCTTCCGCTATGTGTCGATAAATTTAGAGGGCTCTTAATGGTGCTTGTTTACAGGATTTTGAGTAAATTTGCATTTCAATTAAGTAACTCATTTCAAGAGATTTGGACATTTGCTAAACAATTCCTGAGATGTATTCTATACTGAAAAGATAATTATAAGCAATACTTGTCAGAATACCAATATGGGGCGGACGGTATGATTAGGATGGTAGGATTTGCTATTAGCCGGAGGGGTGTCGCTGCCATAAAGAGAAAAGCCGGAGGGTAAACAGTGTGCATCACCTGCCGATGGATCCAAATCGGTTTTTCTCGATTCTACACTTGTCCAGTAATATATGCCGTACTGTATTTCCACACCGTCAAGGGCCTTTATTTCTTTTGTACTGATTTCTAAACTCTGTAATGCCTTAAACAGCTGAGCTATCGATGGAATAAACCAACCGGTAGTATTATTGGGCGCTGAATAGCGAGTCTGCCATCCGAAGGCATTTGATTGACGAATCGTGTTCTCTCTGCCTGAATAATTCATCCATTCAAAATCTCTTTTCCCAAAATACTCGCAGGCAGTAGCGGCCGGAAAATCATATTTCGTTACACCTTCGGTTTCCTTGATGCATTTCTGAATCTGAAGATTATTGTAATATCCGCGATATAAATATTTATTCCCGATGGTTAGAAGGTTTTTGTGGCTAATGGTTGATAGTGATGTACTCCATGCAATATCATTTAACATGCAACTACCATATTCCTTACGATATTTTTGGGTTATGTCAGTCACATCGGCCAGAGCCACAACATATCCGTGGAACACTCCCTTGGGAAGCGACGGCCCGTCGTCGTAGAGCGGCGTATCATAGTCTTCGCGCATATCGGCATTCGGCGGGTATGGACTGTACACATTATTATACGTACTTGTATTGAAGCCTGCATAAAAGACAATTCCGATACATTCCTCGCCCGGCCCCTCTTGCCGGGGTCGTACATACCAATCGTTGTTCTTGTCCTTGCAGAAAAAGTCGTAGGGCCTCAAATTACATTCTATCGGTCCTCTGTCTGGATCGACATTGTAGGTGACATATGCTCCCCCCTGTTTCCCCGATGTTGTCATAGAGAACGCCCGGGTCTCTTTACCCCCTATCTGAGGATTTTCCGTGAAGGTCTCGAATGAGCCTGAAATCGTTGTCGATTGATCCGGACGATAGAGATATCGGTATGCGGTACGGTCTTCACTGTCTGAGGTTTCCTCGAAATGGTACGGAACAGTATTCCCGACAAACTCAATCGGCAATTCGGCTTTAAAATCAGGCATCGGGCCGTAACAAACCCCACTGATTTCTTTAAAAGTATATACGACCAAGGGTGCGGGAATGACGGCGAGAGCCATCCGGTGTGTCATGATGAAAGAGAGGTTAAGCTTTCCGTCGGTTGTGGCTGTTGCTTTCCCTTTTGAGGTCATGAGATCCGAAGCCGTATAGTCGGCGTAGTCACTTTGGTTGGTCTTGACCTCCCATGACGCAGCGAGGGGGGCAAAGAATTCTTCGGCATCGTCGGCGGTGAGATTGATCTTTCCGGCCATGTCTGACTGATAGGGATAATAAAGAAAGACCGACTCGCCCTCAAGACCTCCGTATATTGGTGAATCAGGGGTCCAGTTTATTTGGGCGCCGTTTCCTGCGGATGCTTGTATTCGGATATTATCTGAAATAATCCGTCCGTTGCGGACGATGTAGAGTCCGCAGGCATCGCCGGCAGTGAACTCGGTGACATAACCTGACTCAGAGGCGCGGGAGCCACTTCCGAAACCGGCGTCGGTGATTTCAAAAGTTACATCCGAATTTTCTGCGACAATAGGCTCGTCCTCATTGGTGCAACCGGCGAGAAACATGGTTGTGGCTAATGCCATTGATGTATATATTGCTGAATAAAATTTCATCGTTCTATAATTTTAAGATCCTGTACTACGAAAAGCACATACGGCACGATAATATCGTTCGAGATTGTTCTGTACTCCCGGCTTCGCGCCGGTAAATACATTATAGGACCATACATACCACCCTTGATTACCAAAGAACTGGGGTGTCAGATAGTCGGAATTTTCAAACTGTGCTCCAGATACTTTTCTGAGATTTGACTGGAGAAAATCCAATACGACATTGCTGCCACCGCTTTCTCCTCTCATCAATGCAATTTCCGCCATTGAATGTAGATACCAAGATGTAAAATTGTATGAATCGGTTGAATTTATCTGACCATGGTTCCTACACCATTCAAGGGCATACAGAGAGAAAACATCCTTATATTTATCATAGTAAAAATTTGAATACATATATCCTCTGATATTGCCCTCAGTATTTGTCTGATCGTTATTCCCGATTATCTGGTTTGCAAATGCGCTGAAATTCTGATCAATCGAAACGATGTAACCTGTTGGCAGCTTATTTTCAAATTCTGAATATTGGCAATCGTCTAAAGGTGAGGAACTATTACGCATATGGAAAACAATGCCTGCACAGGTCTTCCCCTCCACAGGATTTACCGATGCATATGATAGTTTACCATTTTCCATACGATAACGGAGTCCGCCATCGCTGAACGAGCCGTCTGTATACACGTAGTCTCCGATTTTTACTTGTTCGGCAGTGTATTTTTCCACAACTTTCATTGCAGGAACATCTTCGCTACCGCCGTCAGTCCATTCCCCTCCGGTAATAGTGGATACTTCGATGCCGTCGGCACTGACAGTAATTGAATATTGGTAGAGACAGCCTTCTTTGAGGCTACCGGCATTGTCATCGGAGGGGGTATAGACGTATTCATTGCCGCCCATTTCGATGGTGATAAAGTCTTTGCCGTTCATGTTCTGCGGTACGAGCAGGGCTTCACGGTCAGAGGCCGGGGATATCCAGCCATAGCCGCTACCAGTGAGGACGCCCTCTGTGAAAGTCGCCGAAGCATAGCCTGCAAACTTTATTACAGCAGAGTTCAGGTCGGCTTCTGTGATACCCTTGCCGGGTTTGAGAACGCAACGGACTTTTGCCATTTTGTGTTTGAATTGCAGACTCACAGGTGCGATATAGCTCTGCCCGTCGGCTGTAGCTGTGAGATAGTCAAATGCAGCAAAACCAGCCGACTGGTCGGAAATATCCACATCGGTCTGAGTATCGTATGGCAACCATGCCGAGACGGAAGCTTTGTCGGTGTTGTCCCAGTAAAGGAGTGACGTTCCGGGAGCGGCTTCGGCTTTTCCGACAGCATCAGTAATGACATATTTAGCGACACGTCCATCTTCGCCGATTCGCACTCCGAAAGTTTCCGTGCCGTCACCGGACCAGAAGTCTTTGCCGATGCTGCGGCTCTGCGGTGCGCCGACGGTTGCGCTCACTTTTAGCGGATACTGACCTTCAGGCAACTGGTTGCCCTGCGGCTCGTCGCTGCTGCAAGCGGACAGCAGTCCGCCGGCAAGTATTATCGAGAGATATTTATATAGATGTTTCATGATTGATTACAAAATTAGAAAGCAAGCATGGCTCGCACATAGGTAGTACTGGGTAGTTCGAAGATACCTACAGAAACATTGCCGCTGTCTGCCTCCGGGAAGAATACATAATGAGCCGAGTGATTAGCCTTCATTGTGGAGCACCATGAAGTCGCATATCTTAAATTCGATATACGGTTTGATGCAGATTTAACCGCTTCAATCTTATTATTCAGGAGATTTCCGGTTTCACAGTTAGCCGCATGGAATCCGAGAAATTGACCGACAGACGGCAGGAACCATCCGCTTGACTTAGCGGGCGCATGAAATTGTTTATGATCTTCTGATTCAGACGTACCATAAATCGAGCACTTATATACAGCCTCAAAGTCCGGAAAAGCGATGCCGTTCTGATTATTGTCAGCATAGCGCTCTATAGCCTTTTGATTGGCGTATCCGTTCCAGTCATCGGTGTCAAAACTGATACCTTCTATTTCCACAAAAGTATTTTGTTTATTCAGCCATGCGACATTCCACCGATATGCTCCTGATACAGCCATAACATAACCATGACATTTTTTTTGGCCTATGCCCGAGGCGGAATAATCGCTGCCGTCTTTCGGATGATGCCCCACATAAAATATGATTCCTACAACATTTTTGCCCGCATCGTACTCAGTAGAGTACGTTCCGTCCGAGTAATAATAGTCACCGACCTTTGCAATCTTTGGGCTGACTTCGGCATTGACGTTGCCGCCATCGCCCCAGGGGATGATGGTGCAGTCGGTCACGGTCATCTCGTTTTTGGAGACGGCGATACTGACGTTATAGTTTGAACCGGAGTTGAGAGTGCCGAGAGAAAAGACGCATTTATAAGTCTGGCCTTCTGCGTTTGCCGTGACGGTCAGATTATCTGCAGTTTGCGGGAAGACAATCAGCGAGGCTTTCGAGTCTGTTGTAAGCGTGGATGTCAGCGATGCGGCGGTGCTGTTTTCAGCGGCTTTGGCTTCGCCGGTGGCGGTGTCGAAAGTGCCGTCAAGGACTAAGCCGTCAATGCTGAATGTGAGATCTGAGAGGTCAACGTCGTTGCCGTTTGTGAAGACAATGTTGATTTGCGCCATACGGTGGGCAAAAGTGAAATGCACATCGGGCGTGGCATTGCTACCGGAAGCTTGTGCCCATAGGAAGTCAAACGAGGATTTCACAGACTGGTCGACGGTGGATGCGGAGATAATTCCGCCATCAGCCGTGTAAGGATAATACGCGGTAAAAGTCACCGGATCGGAGTCATAATAATAAATTGCATCACCGACAGGGGCAAAGTTACCATCAGCCACACCGGTAGAATACTCCACATTGGAATATGTCTTGGAGCCGGACACTCCGGATATGCCGATGGCGTCGCCGACTGTCCATTCAGTACCCGACGCTCGCGAAGCGCCGTTGCCAATCCGTGCCGAGAACGTAGCCTGACGCGCACCATCGAGCATCCCCGTTTCATCACTGCTACAAGCAGTCAGAAGCGTGACGGCAAGTATAATCGTAAGGAATTTATATTGTCGTATCATAATAGTATATTTTAGAAAGCAAGGACAGGACGAATCTGGCTTATATAATAATTAGTTACAATAGCGAGATGACTCAGATCCGAGAACACATAAACCTTTGCTTCGGCCATTGTACCGGCACCAGTTAAACCTTCAGTCGAAGACCATAATGACGATGGAAGTTCTGAGCCATTTGCCATTTTCAAAAGAGAGTTGATGTAATTCTTATTGTTTTCACCAGCCCTTAATGAATACACGTTGTCTAAATCGTTATTAGTTAATAGACTCAATTCTTTGGCAGATGGGATATACCAACCGGTCGTGTTTTTTGGTGCCGGGATTTGAGCGGAAAAGCTTTCAAGAGCATCAAGAACATGTATAGCAGGAGCTGATCCGTTGTTCCATTCCTTATATGCCTTCAATATTTTTGTGTTCTGATATCCCAGAATGTAGTTTAAGGCATCGGTATCATTGTATCCGGAGGCAATGGGACGGTATTTCTCCTTGTCTGCTGGATGGAAATTGTCTGTATTCTGAAAGTCATCGAAAATATTGTAAAAGAAACTGGCTATCCACCCAATCTGTTTATTATTACCTTGAAGCGCAATCACAAGCCCGTGAGTGCAATCGGGGAAATCGGCAGCCATGATTTTGTCATCGGTCAGCGATGCTGGAGTCTTGGCATTGGGATCAGGATTGGCATCGGCGGGAGTCCAGAACACAATGCCGATGCAGGTCTTTGCAGCATCAAGAGTAGAAGAATACGTGCCGTCGGAGTAGAAATAATCGCCTCGTCGGGCTGGAACAGGCATGGTGGCATTGCCGTTGAACTCGCCTCCGCCAGTCCAGTCGGAGATGATCGAGCCGACAACTGACATTCCGGTTTTCTTCACTGAGATTGTGAAGGTATAAGCGTTGCCTGCCGTCAGGACCCCAGGCGAGAGAGTGCATGAATATTGCTGCCCCTCTGCTGTGACATTGACGGTCAGATTGTCGGCATCCTGCGGGAAGACAATCATCGAGGCTTTAGAGTCAGGGGAAAGTGCTGCTGTCAGAGAAGCTGCCGTTCCGTTTTCAGCGGCCTTGGCTTCGCCGGTGGTTGTGTCGAAAGTTCCGTCGAGGACAAGGCCTTCAATGTAGAATGTCATGTCGCTCAGGTCAACATCGTTGCCGTTAGTGAAGGCGATGTTGATTTTCGACATTTTGTGAGTGAAGTTGAAATTCACCGCCGGAGCGGAGTAGCTACCCGAAGCCTGTGCCCATAAAAAGTCAAATGAGGATTGTTTTGTCTGGTCTGCGGTCGAGGCAGTGATTATGCCGTCTGCGCCGAGCGAAGCCGCGTATGGATAATATGCGGTGAAAGTCACCTCGTCGGTAGTCTGATAAAAGATATGTTCGACGACAGCGGCAAAATTACCGTCGCCGGACTCGGTGACGAACTCGAGATTGTTATAAGCCTTGGTACCCGAAACGCCGGATATGCCTATGGCATCGCCGGAGTCCCATTCGGTACCTGCGGCACGTGAGTTTGTCTCGCCTATCTGCGCGGAAAAATCCGCTTGCTTAGGCTCCGTCAGCACTCCCGGCTCATCGGTCTGAGAGCAGGAAACAAGAGCGAGGGCTATGGCCGGTAAGAGGAAATATTTCTTTGTCATTGTCGTTTTGTTTTTCTTATTTTGAATTGGTGCCACCGGCGGATGCGGCCCCGCCCGGGGTACCTTGTGAGGGTATCACTCCGCGCTTACGCTGCCGCGCGGGATGGCTGTGGAGTAATTACATTGTGGCTGTGCCCGAGCTGTAGATGCCGTCGCCCCAGGGCTTGATGAAGCTGTTGGCGACTGTCAGTCCGGTTTTCTTCACGGTAATGGTGTAGGTGTAACTTTTGCCAGCTTCAAGAGCCGGAGTGATATTGCAGTTATAGTCCATACCGTCGACAGTAGCTTTGAGAGTGAGATCGGCATCTGTCTGCGGATAGAGAATCATGCTGTATGTGCGTACGTTGTCTGCATCGGATGCCGTGGCCGTTATAGTCCAGTTGTCGGTTGCATCGCCGGTGGCGATTGCCTCACCGGTAGATGTATTGAAAGTGCCGCTGTGTTTCAGTCCGCTCAGGACGTATATACCTGAGGCGACTTCAGCCGCTTCGAAGCCCGAGCTGGCATCGGTCTGAAGTCTCAGGATGAGACGTGTCATCTTGTGCTCGAAAGCGGCGTCACCGGTGAAACTGAGGGTGGAGTTTGCACTGCTTGCCTTTGCGCCGGAGGCAAAGAGGAAGTCGAATTGCTTCTGATTCGCCTGATTTTCGGTAGTAACGTCGGCTATTGTTCCGGCTGCAGTACCCTCGTTGCCTGTGAAGGAATAGTAAGCCGAAAAAGTCACCTCATCCCTGTTCTGGAAGAATATGCCGGTAGCGTCGCCGCCAAAATGAGAGAAATTGCCATCGCCGGTGGTGCTGTATTTCATGTTGGCATACTGTGTCTTGCCGTTGGAAGTCGTGCTGATGCCGATTGCGTCACCATTCTCCCAGATCTGGTTGTAGGCACGGCTTTGAGGCACATCGATATTGGCGGTGACGCGGGCAGCAACGGGTTCGCCGTTGATGCCCGGCTCGTCATTGCTGCAAGCAGTCAGCGTAAGAGCTGCTGCTGCGAAAAGATATATCTTTTTCATAATGATAATGATTCACTTGATTGAAGATTAGTCTGCGTCAAACTCGCCCCCGTTGACCTCGTCCCATGGCTGGATTGTGCAGCCGTTTACGGTGATAGAAGTCTTGTTGAGCGTTACGCTGAGATTATACTGGCGACCGGCTACCCATTCGTTTTTGGCTTCGGCGTCTTTTGCGGAGTTGGCGGCTGTGAAGTCAAGGGCTGCGCTGAAGCTCTGCATGCCGGTGAGTGTGGCAGTGAAAGGCAGTGCTGCGCTGAACTCCTGCGGGAAGAAGATAAGGGTGTAAGTCACTGTTTCGGCTGTCTCGTCAGCTTTCAGCGGAGCGTTGTGAGCGGCAGTTGCTGCATTTGCGAAGTCGAAAGTCGAAACGTTGCCGGTGGCGTTTGCGTTGCCGTCTGCCACATTGAATGTGCCTTCGTGTTTGAATCCGTCGAGAGAAAGAACTGCTGCCTTCACCTCATCGAAACTGACGTCAGAGCCTTTCTTAATTGTGATGTTCACTTTCGCCATCTTGTGGGCGAAGCTGAAAGCTACGTTGGGAGCTGACTTCTTGCCTGTGGCCTGTGCCCAGAGGAAATCGAACGATTTTTGATTTGCCTGATTCCACGTGTCAGCACCGTAAGCTGCGGTGTTGGCGATGTATGGATAATAGCCGGTGAATGTCACCTCGTTATTGTCCTGATAATAGATTTCAGTGCCGGGGGTTACGACAGTGAAATTACCGTCGCCGGTCGTGGAGTATGCCACATTGGTGTAGGTTTTACCTCCCGTTAGGCAGGAGATGCCGATTGCGTCGCCGTTTTCCCATGTTGTGTCGAAGGCGCGGGACTGAGCACCGATGGTCGCAGAGAAACGGGGCGCATCGGAACTGCCCGGAGTCACGGGACCGTCCTTTTCACTGCTGCAAGATGCCAGGGTCAGTGTCGCAGTCAGCGCTGCGAATAAAAAAGCTTTTCTCATTGGTGTTGATAATGATATTGTTATTATTGTTAAGTTTTCAATTATTAGAAACATAGCTACTTGGTCACTCATAACTATGCCCTTTGACTTAATCAGAATGCATCTACATTCCAGTCATCGAGAGTATCCCATTTTTCGATGGTTGCTGTAACGCCTGTCTCTGTTGGAGTGACCGGTATATTTCCGCTGAGTGTCAGAGGCAGTTTCTTGTCAGCGTTAAACTCTGATAGTTCCGACGACAGATTGCTTTCAAATCTTAGAGGCAGAGGATTCCCGTCGGCGAATGTGATGGTGCCGGTGAGTTTCTGAATATCTTCTGCTATGCCGAGGAGACGCACTGTGGCGCCCCATTGGTCTCCCTCCTTCCCTTTGCGGAAGTTGAGTCTGACTGATACGGGATTGCCGTGAGTGTTATTGGCAAAGTCAAGCGTTGAAGCAACTCCGCTGAGAGTAGCTTCTATACCGGTAATACGCTTTGCCGCGTCGCCCTGAGGTTTGATGATAATCGTAAGCTGGCGAACCTGCTGACACATTACCGCGGTAAACAAATGGTCGCGGTCACTCTCAATAGCAACTTCCTGCGCATGGGTATGAAACCATCCGGGGGTGTTATCTGAGTATGCTGCCGTGGCCACTGAACCGTCTATGCTGATCCCATCGGCTGTGTTCCATGCAAGGAGTGTATATGTTCCTGCAGGGAAAAGATATTCAGGAGAATGTTGTTCTCCTGTTTCCATTCCCTTATAATCACCGATTGCCACATTCCATTCATCGGGAATTTCCAATCCTTCACCCCGGTCGCTCCAGTCCGACGCCACTGTAATCTTGCCGTGGTCGGGATGCGGCGTGTCAAAGAGAGTATCTTTGACGCACGACGACAGCATGAGCGCGGCGAGCGTCGGTATTATTATATTGTTCGCTTTGTTCATAGTTTAAAATATTTTCCATGCAAGTGTTACACCTGCGTTTATCGGGCCAAACCATGATTTGGTATGGTGATTGTCTCGCACTCGTACGTTGTCGATGACACGATATGTATCGTATGAGGCGTGCAAATATCCAAGGGCAAGCGAGAAATCGAGGCTCAAGCGGTTATTGAGTGGAAGCACATAACCGCCGGTGACTCCGCCGCCGTTGATATTGCCCTGCTTGCCCAGTTCCGAGAACTTATAATTGAAAGCTCCGGCCTTATACATCGCGCCGATATATCCGCGCCCATCCTTTCCAAGATACCAGCGGACTTCCGGCATGATTTCCCGAAGTGCATAACGGCGGTCTTTGTCTTTCCACGACCATGTAGTCCAGGAACCGTTTACCAATATGCCGACATTCCGGTTGAGGCGCCATTCCAGTCCGACATCTGGCGTCAAACTCGCCCACCGCAAGAGGTTGGCTCTGACAGATAACGACCCGCATTCATTGCAGAACGAGGAACTATTGTACCCGTCTGCAGACTTCTGCGCCACCGCCGGCAACGTAGCCGCGAACAGGAATAACCACATCATTATTATTCGTCTGATAATTGACATTGTTGTTGTAATTTGATAATGATTGCTAAAGTATCTCTAATTAAGAGAGACTGAGAATTAAGACGATACATATTTACTTCTCTGAAAATAAAAAACTTATCCTATGGTAATTTTTTTCAATTATTGGAGCTTTTTGCATTATGGAAGCAGATTTGTTTAGGGTAAGAAGTTTTCTTCATTTCTCTATTCTTTATTCTAATGCAGTTAACTGCCGTCCAAATCTCTTAATTAGAGAGAATTTGCGCAGTTGCAGAAAAAAAGCTAAATTTGCAAAATGTATAAGTATCTCTTAATTAGAGATTTGGATGGTTGCTAAACAAAAAATGGCCTCAATCTCCGGGAGAGGAAACTGAGGCCGAGGTTAGAGACTTTTGAGAATAAGGCTGTTGGCTTTGTCAACGACGGAGGTGTCGAGGGAGGCGAGATAGATTTGGGTGGTTGCCTCGCTGTCGTGGCCCATGCCTTCGGAGATTACGGATAGAGGGATACCCTTGGCTTTGGCGGCTGATGCCCAACTGTGGCGGGCGACGTAGAGGGTCAGAGGGATTGTTACTCCAACCATTCCGGCGATACGTTTCAGACTGTGGTTGATGTTGTAGCCGGTGTTGCGGTAGGTGCATCGCTCGTTGACTCCGGGGTTGCGGATGACGGGTAACAGGTAGTCGCTTTTGTTTTCAGGATATTTGTCGAGAATCATCTGCATTTCTTTTGTCCACTCGATAATCAGTTGTTGCCCCGTCTTGCGGCGGCGATATGTGATATAGTTATTTTTGAGGTCTGACTTTTTCAGAAACGCCATGTCGATGAAGCTCATACCTCGTAGATAAAAGCTCATCATGAACATGTCGCGTGCATAACCAAGTGATGGAGTCAACGTTAGGTCCAATGTCTTGATTTTCTTGATTATGGTCAATGGCAATGCGCGTTTTATAGTCTTGTCCACTCCAGTATATACGCGTCGAAATGGATAGTGGTTCTCGATAATTTCATCCTCTACCGCACGGTTATATACGGCTCTTAAGATGCGATTATAGAATGAAATAGTATTGGAAGCAACTCCTCGATTCTTCTGCCATGCATCATAATCCTCAATCAGTTCAGATGTAATGCTATCCAGCATTATGTCCTCATCATTTCTATACCTCTTAAAACTGTTAAGAGTTGATTTATATGTCTCTGCAGTCCTTACTTTTCCAATCTGCTTAAGCCTGGCAATATTCCTTTCCATATAATTAAATAAGGAATATTCCCGCGTATATCGTCTGAACTCTTCGATGATATCACAAACAGAATAGCTCAAGGCCTCGCAACTCAATTTATGTTCAATTTTAGTAAGTCGCTCGATATCCCAACGGATACGTTCACGAATTGAGTGAATGAGTAATTTACGCTCACTATCTTGATGTGTCGTTACCATAGAGCGATTCCCATCCCATTCATAAGGGAACACTCTATATTCCGTCAGAAGCTGTCGCACCTTCCTTTCATGTATAATCTGATAATAGATTGTCCCCTCTCGATCAGCAATAGTCGAAGGTCGGAATTTTACTTTTATTGATGTCATACTTGAGAATTATTAATTCAGTGCAAAATTACTAAACTAAGAATTCTCGCTTCCTTATCTATTAATTTGATATAATTTTTCTACTGATGTGGGAAAGATAACTCTGACTTAACAATAAACTATTCCCTCATTCCTCGCGTTTCTACTTTGTATGAAGATTATGAGATTCACAAATAAATTGGGTCGTCGGGCGGCTGTAATGCTGGCTTTGGCGGCTGTTATGAGTATGACTGCACAGGTGAGAGAACTTCCGGCTCCGTCCTTTCAGGGTGGTATGCCGATGAACGAGGTAATGGCCAAGCGCCACAGTGTACGCGAGTTCGATCCGAATCGCGAAATCAGCGACTCCACATTAGGTCAGCTGCTATGGATGGCGGTTGGCATCAACCGGCCGGATGCGGAGCCAGGTCGCTTCGGCGTCCCGGCAAACCGCTGCAACCCTACTGCACTGAACTGGCAGGAGATCCGCGTGTTCGTTTTCGACAAGAATGGCGTTTGGGAGTATCTTCCCAAGGAGCATGCTCTATCTCTCGCTAAAGAGGGTGACCATCGCGCTCTTATAGCCGGCACAAAGGAATTCGCACAGGATTTTGTGCTCAATGCACCCATGTCGATCGTATTTGTAGGGGATATGACGAAACTTCCTGAAGATGACAGGACTCAGCCCATGGTATTGGTTGACGCGGGCATCGCCTGCGAGAATCTGAACTTGGCATGTGTTTCCGAAGGTATCGCTACCGTTCCACGCGCCACGATGGACACCGCAGGCATCTCGAAATTACTGGGACTTACGCCGCGACAGATTCCGGTTATGAATAATCCTATTGGCTATAGCAAGTAATTATTATTAACTAATCATTATAAGCTGCTACATTAGCTGCTAATAAAGCAAAAAAGTGTGCGCAAATCCGTGCGTACACTTTATTTTTTGCTGATTATCAGCATTATTTGTGGAGATGGAGGGACTTGAACCCAACGCTCCAAATATGCCTATTTCAGATAGTTGGCTATAACCGAATTTCTTTTGAAACGATTTGGTGACAAAAAACCTTTAGCTCGCTGAAACTTGATTTCAGCAATCCTTTGTCGGATTCTGACTCCGCGACCCTGACTTTTCAGCGTCTCATCGTATTAGCAAAATTAGTCAATTTCTGCCGCCTGCGCAAGTCCGAAGGTTCGTTTTAGATAATAATAACATTGATTGTTAAAAGGTCCATTAAATCCCATTCAAGAGGTTTTCGGGATGTTCCAACTCTTCCACCAAAAGATTAACGCAGGTACATGGCTTATGACTTTTGTAATCCTGCGTATTGTCAAACATGGCTCGGAGTTTTGCCGCCCGAAGTTTTGCCTGAGGCTCGTTGCCTATCTTCTGAAGCATCCCATAAATGCCGGGGTCGTTTTTCTTATATGAAAAATCCCCGTAGCCATCTACCTTGCGTATCTCGTTTTCAAGTTTTGTAATGTAGTCTGCGCGTGAGATTGCTGAATCAAGATACACGAAGTGCAGAAGATACCACAGTTCAAACGCCTCGTTGCTCCAACCTGCCATAAAGCCTTTCCTTTCGGCAAGAGCAATAGCCTCGTTGAAGTCATTGAAATCATCCTTGTCGAACACTACCCAGACACGGTCAAATTTTAACTGGCGTTGATGTTCGAGCCTGTCTTTAATCTCTTCAGTTTTCTTGACCAAAGCACAGGTTGAACGCCCCTCGCCGACAATATCCTCGGAACGCACTTCAGAATACTTATCCTTGACAAGCCCCTTGAAATAATTAGGTTCGGTACGTTCACCTTCGCATACAATCAGGAAGCGTACGATTTTATCTCTCGTCGCCACCTTACGTTTTTTAGCAGCTTTGGCTTCGCGCTTTTCCCGTTTGAGTTGCTCGATTTTAGATTTTGGAAGTTGTCCCATACTTAACTCATAAATGGAATGGCGCCGTAGCGACCGTTGATATAGTCCTTTTCGATATTGCGGTCGTTGCGGACCTTGTTGCCGGAATCGTCGCGGAATTCTACAAGCGAATAAAGGTCGGTAGAATCGGATTTGTCCTTTTCCGTGAACCAGATCTGGTCGCGCCGCAGATACCGGATATTGAGCAGATTTGTATCGTGCGTGGCGAAAATCAGCTGCGCTCCCCTAGTATTGATTCCTTTGTCCATAAACAGCCCGATGATCTTACGTGTCAGGAAAGGATGGAGTTTCGCATCCAGCTCATCCACAATCAGAATCTTGCCGTTAAGAATGGCATCGAAAATCGGACCGGCAATCTCTATGATCTTCTTCGTTCCCTCCGATTCCATTTTTTCAGTAGGAAAATTACGTAGGCCGATAAAGTTGCCATCTGCATCATATAAGCGGTGTACCGTTTCAGATTTCATCTTTTTCTCATCACCGCTTTCCGGCTCTATTTCCAATTCCATGAAGCCAAGATTGGTTTCCTCAAAAAATCGGGTAATTTCAGATGAACCGTTCTGTTTCATGAACAACATTTCAAGAGTTTTCCCGGCATAACCGTTGCCATCCATTCCCGACATATATTCCATATTGGAAAACCAGTCAAGAATAGACAGTGATAATTTGCCGTTCAACTGTGCTACAAGAGATACGAACAACCGATTATCGGGTGTAGCGGTTTGTTTTCCCAGACCTTCGGCAAAACGTGTTTTGGAGATTTTGAACTCTTTGCCACTGCGTAGGAACAATTCAAACTCCCTCTCTCCGGGTCTTTTCTCGTATAGCCATTCGGCGACAATAGCCTCTGCGGTATAATCGAAGCCATATCTGAATTTGGAGTTATTGAGAGTGAATTGGATTTCAAAGGATGTAGGTTCGTCGCCTGATGTCAGATCAAGAGAAAATGGTTCAGCTTCAAGCCTATCCTTTGGATTCAACTTGACAGAGTTGAGAAGCACATCGCGCATGGCTTTCAAGGCTTTCAGAACATTACTTTTGCCGCTTGAATTTGCACCATACATCACAGCCACAGGCAGCAATTCCTCATCACATGACTTTACAACAGCATCCGACAGCTCCTGAATCGAAGCGGCCTCCATGCTCAGTGTCATCTCATTTTTGAATGACCTGTAATTCTTGAATGTGAAATTTACCAACATATCTTATTAGCTTATCTGCTGCAAAGATAACAATAAAATTCCATATAGAGTTTGATTTGTGAGAAATTTTCTCGAAATACACAATCTGAGGGTTGGATTAGGTTTTCAACCCTAAAATACTCTTTAGAGAAAGCGGTGAGAGACGGGGCGGTCTTCCGTGTCTGTGGCAATATGCCGTCAACAAGTGACGGAGAACAAGTTAGATTAGAATGTACGAGTAGGAATATTAAAGCGTTCAAAATTTTCTGAAAAAATTTTGAACCTAACCATCATTTAGAACAAAGTATTGACAAGTTCATTTAAAATGATTAACTTTGTAAAAAATATTGTACGATATGACTTCATATGCATCACAACTTAGTTCTCTAGTTGACGAGATAATTTCAATATCCGATAGTCGCAACTATTGGCTCATTAGAACACAAGCAGGTGCTTTATATCCAGTATTTACCGAGAAAGAATATGTTTCTATTGGGCATAAAGACGTTACTCTTTCGTTCCTAAACGAAAACAGGAAGGCATACCAGCAAAATTCCACGCCAGTAATAAATGCAATTAAAGATAAGATTAAAGCACATCATCTTTTGGAACAATATGACAAGAGAACAATTTCTTTGATTGCGTCGCAAATTGCAAAATTTGCATATGAAATAAAAAAAGGCGACATCATCATTATCCCATCAAACAATTCTAATGATATATGTTTTGGCGTTGTAGAAACAAGCAACTGGATATATGAAGACTATACCCGATATGGTGATTCTTCGATCTTGAAAAAATCAGTCCGATGGGTTAAAGAGATCAAACGCAGGAAATTAGATCCATACCTTTATCGAATGTTCACTGCTCATCAGGCTGTAAATAATGTAAATGAATATGCTGAAATTATCGAACGTTCAATTAATGACATGTTCGTGTTGGATGATGAAGCTCATATTGTTATTAATATTGAGTCGGAAAAAATTGCGGCAAAGGATTTATTTGGATTAGGACAACAGCTATTAGATTTAGTAGACGAGGTCTCCCATCAATTTGATTTTGGTGTTAGCTCTTCAGATTTCCAAGTTTCCATTAATGTCAATAGCCCTGGCAAGATTGATATAAAGTCAAAAATAAAAAAGGCAACATTGATATTAGGTGCAATACTATTGATTTGTGGTGGTGGCTATGAAACATCTGATGGAACTAAAATTTCCACAGATGGCCTTCCGGGAGTAATTAGGGCTATTGATGAATTTTTATCAAATCAACAGGATCGCGAACTAAAAAAAGACATATTTGTTTCATATAAAGATAGTTTGCAAATAAAACAGCCTGAGGATATGATTCTTCTTCTGAAACAAGTGAGTGACAATAAGGATAAACCGCAATAATTATGAAAACGTTGCTCAATATAATATCAACCTTATCTGCATTTGGCTTTGGCGTTGGATGCTTATATATGTTGATGGATGCAACATTGGGGCGTTTGAAAATCCTTAAATCTGAATTTGAATGGTATGGTCTTCAAATTAAGGATATAATATTTCTATTATTATCGGTTTTGATTTTCCTTTGCAATGTATCTATTATATCGCCATATTAATTATTCATCATCAGTAAAAATAGTTTTCTATAAATAATTGACATCGTATGATAATCCACCAATAATCAGTAGAAATTGGCGGATTATATACACTGTCATTCATACCAGCTTCTCTACTCCAAGCATTTCGCTAGGTACAGAAGCTTCAAGTATTCTTGCATAATGCTGAGTCATTCTGATGCTTGAATGCCCAAGCATTTTGGATACATTTTCTATTTATACATGATTAGTGAGTGTTACTGTTGTGGCAAAAGTATGATGCGCAAGATGTGTTGTCAAGTCTTTTTTGGTCTTTTATCGGTCCTCAATCCGATAGGATTAGACACGAAAAAACCTCGGAACTACTTGATAGTCCGAGGTTTGTCTCGAATTTTCCGATTTAGTTCGGAAGTACATAGTGGAGCTGGAGGGGATTGAACCCTCGTCCAAACGCGGAATCAATAAGCTTTCTACATGCTTAGTCTGTGAATTGGTTTTCGTGTCAGGACAGGCTCACGACGGCCAATCCGGACCTTAGTCCCTTAATCTCGGAAGCGCGTCGGGACACCGCTCTTCCTATTTCCGAATTTCTTAGCACCACTTTATCCAAACGTCTCGGAACGGGGCAATGGAGTGATGTCTCGTTCTCCTACCTGGTAGGAGAATTAAGGTATCCTACTGTTCTTCAGATTACGCAGCGAGAGCGTAGTTGTTATTTTCGCCAATTATAGGTCGATGATCTTGCGATTATAGAGCTTGGTCATCAAAGCTCTGCATGCTTACCTACCGCTTCTACACGCTGTCAAAGCCAGGCAGCCCCTTGCGTATTTTGCGATTAGCTTACAAATTTAGTTATTTCTCAGCTATTCTCCAAATATTTTCACATAAATCTTCAAAAAAACTGCCAAAATACTTGAATTTTTAGAATTTCAGGTAAAAATCATGGCATAGTACGCGATGGTCAGTTGTCGGAATACCAATGGATTCCTCAAGAATCAGTTCGTCACATATCGGTTCATGTGCCATTTCGGTGTTGGTGAATTCTAACAGCGTGCGCTTATATGGCGCAGTGGGGTTTCCCTTCACATCGGTTCGCCGCTTCAGCGCCAGCGAAACGTCACTCGCCGTCTTTATCATCTCGTCAGCCCGTAGATATGGCACTATCATGGCGATTCTGCCGGCAGGAGTCAGCATATCGCGTCCACTCCGCAGTATCAGAACCGGCGACAGCTCGCCTTCGTGCCTGGCACGCATCCGCGACGATTCATCTGCATCTACGCCGGAGGTAAAGTACGGCGGATTCGACACTATCAGGTCGTATAGACATAAAGGCTTATAATCCGTGAAGCTACACAACTTCACGCTCAAACGGTCGCTCCACGGAGAATCCTGGAAATTACCTCGTGCCTCTTCGACCGAGTCCAGATCTACCTCTACGGCATCCACCAGAGCATCAGGATTGCGCTGAGCACACATCAAGGCAATCAGTCCGCAACCGGTTCCCACATCGAGTATGCGGTTTCCCGTCACGTCGCACCAGGCGCCAGTCAGAACGCCGTCAACACCGATGCGCATCGCGCTGCGATAATGATGGCACGAAAATTGTTTGAACCGAAATGGCCTTTTCTCTCTCCTTTCTCCTTTCATTCCTCCGGTCATGGCCGAATAATTCCGGTCATACTCCTTATATAACGATTATTTTTTGTAATTTTGCATTCCCAAATCGGATTCTCCAATCATGAACAAGAAGCAAGAGACAATCATAGCGCAAGATATGGCCTCGGGCCATCCCCTCATACCATCAGCAGTAACCAGCAGCGAGGAACTGAAATGCACCGGCATTTTGGTTATTCCGCTGCTTGACGAGCAGATGGGTCTCCCCTATTTCGACATGCCGCTCGAGCTCCAATCGGAATATCAGCGCGAGGCCATACAGATGGCCTTGCGGCTGGGACAGCCCGTTTTCCTGGTGCCGGAGGCAGAATTCGGCGCCGATATGCCCGACGACCATCTGATTGCCAGTCGTTTCAAAGGTACTGCCGGCATTATAGCCTACCCCGTCAACTTTGAGGCCCCGAAGGAAGCAAACGGCATGGAATTCGGACGCACCCTTCTGAAAGGAGGGTTTCAGGGAGAGGTATTCGCCACTTCGTGGATATCCGACCTGGTGGGCGTTTCTGTCCATGAATGCGATTACCGACCCATTCCGAATCCGGTTCTCACGGAGCAATACCTCGACCTGCTGGATATTTCGTTCGAGAAACTGATGTCGTTCCTGCCGGAACATGTGCGCAACGAGATTCAGAACGGCCTGGCGGCACTCCCTGCCCGTTCGCTTGCAAGCATTTCGTTCATGATGTACCATTCCCCGCTTGATTACAAGGAGAAGGTCGAGATACTCGCCGAACTGGATCTATCCAAGCGTATGGAACTGATTCTGCACCGTTTTTCCGAGCATATCCAGAAGCTTAAGATACGCGAGGAAATCAACATGCGCACAATGGAGCAGTTCAACGAGCGTCAGAAGACCGATTACCTGCGCACGCAGATCAAGACCATACAGCGCGAACTGAATATCGAAGTCGATGAGAACGACGACGAGGAACTGCGCCAGCGCGCCGACGCCAAGAACTGGACGGAGGAGACGCGTGATGCGTTTGACAAGGAGATGCGCAAACTATTACGCTACGCCTCCAACTCTCCCGAATACGCCATGCAGTATGCGTACCTCGACACATTCCTGAACCTGCCGTGGCTTGACTGCGACAACAGCGATTTCGATCTCAAGGAGGTAGAACGTATACTGAATCGCGACCATTACGCCCTCGACAAGGTAAAGGACCGCATAATCGAACAGATGGCCGTACTTAAGTTGCGCCAGGACACCAAGGCGCCCATTCTGTGCCTGGTAGGTCCTCCGGGAGTGGGCAAGACTTCCTTAGGCAAGTCCGTGGCCGAGGCCTTGGGCCGCAAATATGTGCGTGTGGCTCTCGGCGGCGTGCACGACGAAGCCGAGATACGCGGTCATCGCCGCACATATCTTGGCGCCATGTGCGGCCGTATCATCGCCGCTCTCGAGAAGTGCGGCACATCCGACCCGGTTATGGTGCTTGACGAGATTGACAAGCTCGGAGCCGATTACAAGGGTGACCCGCAGACGGCCCTGCTCGAAGTGCTTGATCCGGAGCAGAACAGCCATTTCCATGACAATTACATCGACCATGACTATGATCTTTCAAAAATACTCTTCATAGCCACGGCCAATTCTCTGGACACCATCTCCGCTCCGTTGCTCGACCGCATGGAGGTCATCGAAATCGGCGGATATGTCGAGGACGAAAAGATAGAGATAGCCATGCGCCATTTGGTGCCCCTTACTCTTGAGCGTCACGGATTCGGGAAGAAAGAGATATCCTTTGCACGAGATGGGTTGCACGAGATCATCGAGTGCTACACTCGTGAAAGCGGAGTACGTCAGCTTGAGAAAAAGATTGCGGAAGTATTGCGTAAGCTTGCCCGGCGCAAAGTGATGGGCGAAGACTATCCTCACGTCATTGGCACCGCCGAAGTGCGTGAACTGTTAGGCAAACGCACCATATTCCCCGACAAATACGAGAACAACGACATAGCCGGCGTCGTGACCGGTCTGGCGTGGACTCAATCGGGCGGAGACATACTCTTCATCGAATCCTCCGTCTCTCCCTCCAAGGAAACGAAGCTGACTCTGACCGGCAACCTGGGTGACGTGATGAAGGAGTCTGCCATACTTGCCACACAATATCTGAAAGCGAACTGCACGCGGTTCGGAATCGACCCGCAGATATTCGAAAACAAGGCTTTGCATATCCATGTGCCTGAAGGCGCCATACCCAAGGACGGTCCCTCGGCCGGAATCACCATGCTGACGTCGATAGCATCGGCCTATACCGACCGCAAGGTGCGCCAGAAGCTGGCGATGACCGGCGAGCTGACACTCCGCGGCAAGGTTTTGCCTGTGGGTGGCATCAAGGAAAAGATGCTGGCGGCCAAGCGGGCCGGCATTACGGACGTGATGCTCTGCCGACAGAATCAGAAGGACATAGAAGAAATCCCCTCGCAGTATCTGGAGGGGATGACGTTCCATTATGTAGACACGGCTGCGGAAGTTCTTGACTTCGCGCTGCTCCACGAATTGGCGACCTGCTAAAGTTTAGTAAGGTTATAAAGTTTAAAAAGTTAAAATAATGCCAGGCTTTACAAAAGTCTACACCATTATTTTAACTTTCTTCGCTCTTTTAACTTTTTAAACTCTCATCGGCCTTGGGCCCTCTGCGGCGTGAACGGCCCGAGCGGCGGCGCTTGCCCGAATTGCCACGGTCTTTTCGGCCGTGATTGCGTACGCCTCCCCTGTTGCTCTCCCTTGACTGGAGCATGGGAGCGTCACCGAACTCCGCAGGCACATCCTCGCGAGGCACTTCTTTCTCCAGCAGTTTTTCTATGCGTTTCAGTCTGAAGGTTTCCTCGGGCGATACGAATGTCACTGCCCGGCCGTCGCGGTCGGCTCGCGCAGTGCGTCCTATACGGTGGATGTAATCCTCAGGATCGCGCGGCACATCATAGTTTATCACCATTTCGATGTCATCGATGTCGATGCCTCGCGACAGAATGTCTGTGGCAATTATCACCTGGGTCTTGCCGGCCTTGAAATCCAGCATCACGTTGTCACGAGCCGTCTGTTCCAGATCGGAGTGCATCTCGGCTACCTTGAAGGGCATGCGCCTGAATTCACGTGCCAATGTCTTGACCTTGAGTTTGGAGCCTGAGAAGATTATGACGCGCTGCGGTGGATTTTCCTTAAACAGCTTTTTCAGAATCGGCATTTTCTGCGACTCATGACAGATATACGACGACTGTCTGATTTTTTCGGCGGGCTTGGATACGGCAAGCTTTATCTCAACGGGATCCTTCAGTATCTTCTTGGCCATCTGCTGAATTTTTGGAGGCATCGTGGCCGAGAACATAAGCACCTGTGTCTCCTTTGGCAGATGCGAATAAATCTGCATTATATCGTCGTAAAAGCCCATGTCGAGCATACGGTCGGCTTCGTCGAGGATGAAGAAAGACACCTTCGACAGATCCACATAACCCATGCCGAGATGGGCCAGCAATCGTCCTGGGGTCGCTATCACCACGTCGGCTCCTGCCTTGAGCGACTTTCGCTGCTGGTCGTACGTCACTCCGTCCGTACCGCCATAAACGGCAATTCCGCTGACCGGCATGAAGTATGCGAATCCTTGCAACTGACGGTCGATCTGTTGCGCGAGTTCGCGGGTTGGCGCCATCACTACGCAGTTCACGGCATTCTCCGGAAATCCTCCCTCTGCAAGTTCATTTATAACCGGCAGCAGATAGGCGGCAGTCTTGCCCGTGCCGGTCTGGGCGCAAGCCAATACGTCACGTCCTTCGAGCACCGCCGGTATGGTATGTTCCTGAATCGGCGTACATTCGTCAAAATGCATGTCCCACAGACCGTCCAATACGGAATCGTTTGTCAATAATTCATCAAATCTCATAATATATGCATATATAACACCGCTGCGAAACCTTCCCGGTCTCGTGTTATTGTATGCAAAATTAACAAAAAACGAGCGTATTGCAAAGTGAACGCCATATACGGGACACCTTCATGCCGTGAGGCACGCCGGCTATGAAAATAATATAATATTTATTTACCTTTGTATCAATGTGTTGCTAAATATTTTCAAAAATCATAAATAAAACTGAAACTTTTTGGAGCCTCGCGTTGTTTTATAGTCAAACATTTAAAACGACAAGCAATGAAATCACAGTTATCATTCCAGGATAGATTAGTCGGACTACAGAGCAATTTGGGGTCAAGCCGAAATCACGGTGCATTTGTTAAAACCGGGAGATTAAAGTGTTAAA
>UQMZ01000006.1 GCA_900542185.1 uncultured Bacteroidales bacterium | reverse complement strand
CGGCAGCGTCAGATGTGTATAAGAGGCAGCCCGACGGCGCAGCAGACGGATCGTTGAAAGTGGAATATCTCGGTGAGAACGCCTTCAATTATGATCTTCCCACGAATATCTGGATTACAGGCTCCAGCACAACCAACGGCTGGGCTCAGGGCCCGACGTTTGACGGAGGCCGTATGGTGATGGAGAAGAAGGGCTATAACGTATATGAATACCTCGGCACATTTACAGCGGCAACAGACGGCTTTAAATTCGTGTGCGAGCCTTGGGCGTGGTATCCGGCATTCGGCCCTGCGACAGACGGTGAGGAAATCGCACCTGCGGACGGCTCCTATAATGTCGTGAATCTCGTTGACCCTGCAGATGCGAAATTCGCTGTTGCTGAAGGGGGCTTCTATATCCTTACTCTTACTCTTGACCCGATGAATTCGGACGGTGGCACACTCGTTGTGGAATACTTGGGAGGCAGTGCCGTAGATGAGATTGATGCCGACAGCAATGCAGTTGAGGAGATGTATGACCTGAACGGATTAAGGGTTGACCGCGCGTCGGCTGTCCCCGGCATTTATGTTGTGAAGAAAGGCTCGAAAGTGAGCAAAGTCATGGTGAAATAACCGCTATAGTGATTTTTGATAAAGCAAAGACATTATGAGATTATTTAAAGCGGCGGTAATCTTCACCGCACTGACAGCCGCAGGCACCGCCAATGCCTACACAATGCCCGACAATATATGGGTGTCGGGCGGCGCGACCCCCAACGGTTTCACCAACTGGATTAACGACTGGGGTGTGACAGGCCGCCAGATGATGACTAATGAAGGCGAAGGCACTTTCGTGTGGATGGGTAAACTCACCACTGACAACGGAGCCTCTGTCCGTCTCTTCCCAACATCCAACGAATGGGGAATAGCTTTCGCACCTGAAGTGGATGGCACAGTGATTACTACTGAAGAAGCGGAATATCCTGTGAAGTATTTCGAGACCGACAACAATTTCAAGATACAGACAGCCGGATATTACAAATTCACTCTGACACTGACACCCGAAGGAGAAAAAGACGGATCGTTGAAAGTGGAATATCTCGGTGAGGACGCTTTCAATTATGATCTTCCGACCAATATCTGGATGACGGGTTTCAGCACACCCAACGACTGGACACAGGGGCCGACATTTAGCGGAGGCCGTATGTTGATGGAGAAGAAGGGCTATAACGTATATGAATACTCAGGCACATTGAAGGCCGCGGAAACAGACGGATTTAAATTCGTGTGCGAGCCTTGGGCGTGGTATCCGGCATTCGGCCCTGTGACAGACGGAGAGAAAATTACAACTGCAGACGGCTCCTATGATATAGTAAATCTCGTTGAGCCTGCAGATGCGAAATTCGCTGTTGAAAAGGAGGGTCCGTATGTTCTGACCCTTACTCTTGACCCGATGAATTCAGACGGTGGCAAACTCGATGTCGTATACAAGGGAGTGCAAAGCGCTGTATCGGAATTGGAGGCGGAAGAGACCGGCGCCGTCGAGGAGTTATATAATCTCAACGGTGTAAGCGTCAGCCGCGAAAATGCCGTGCCGGGAATCTACGTGATCCGCAAAGGCTGTAAGGCTAAGAAAGTTGTGATAAAATAAGATCGACAGAATTTATACAAGGAAAAAATAAGAGTCGACAAGATTCCAGGATTCCACGTAATTAAGGTCTAATTGTTTTAATAAAGACAGGGAAAGTCAACCGCGGCTTTCCCTGTCACTGTTTTAAATAATCACTCTGTTCATTAATCAAAACGGTTTAAAGTAACACACTCCAAGAGTGCGTCAATATTTTTGCGGGATTAAAGCAGAGGAAAATCGACAGATACGGGTGAAGATGTGAGTAGGAATTTGTGAGATAGTCGTTTAAATAATGAAAAAATTGTAATGATAAGTTTCAATTTTATAAAATTCAGGATTTTTAAATATTCTAACTTTTAAATCATTTTACACATGAAAACCGGTGGTATCATTCTGTCCATTGTGGTGTTGGGTTGCTCGTTGGTGCTGGGAGCGAGCGAGAACAAAACTGCCGGCATGAGCGGGAATCCTGTCTTTGAGGGTTGGTATGCCGATCCGGAAGCGGTAGTCTATGACAACCGGTATTGGATATTCCCGACATATTCCGCACCATTCGAGAAGCAGACATTTATGGATGCTTTTTCGTCGAAAGATTTAGTGAACTGGGAGAAGCATCCACGAGTACTGTCGAACGACAGTGTCAAGTGGGTGAAAAAAGCGCTCTGGGCACCGGCTGCGATTGCCGCCAATGGTAAGTATTACCTCTTTTTCGGAGCGAACGACATCAAGAACAATGAGGAGACGGGAGGGATAGGCGTTGCAGTTGCCTGCAAGCCCGAGGGACCCTATCGCGATGCTCTGGGCAAGCCGCTGATCGGGGAGATCGTTAACGGCGCGCAGCCCATCGACCAGTTTGTTTTTCGTGATGACGATGGAGAATATTACATGTATTACGGTGGCTGGAAGCATTGCAACATGGTGCGTCTTGCGCCTGATCTGCTTAGTATTGTGCCGTTTGAAGACGGAGACCTTTATAAAGAGGTGACACCTGAAAAATATACCGAAGGGCCGTTCATGTTCAAACGCAACGGCAAATATTACTTTATGTGGTCGGATGGCGAATGGAGCGGGCCAGATTATTGTGTTGCCTACGCCATTGCCGACAGTCCGTTCGGTCCGTTCCGCCGTGAGGCCGAGATTCTTCGCCGGGATCCGAAGGTGGGCACAGGAGCCGGACATCACTCAGTGATCCGTGGACCGGGTAAAGACGAATGGTATATAGTCTATCACCGGCATCCGATAGGGGAAACTGACGGAGACGGGCGAGTCACTTGTATCGACCGCATGTATTTCGATAAGAAAGGACGTATCAAACCCATCAGGATGACGATGGACGGTGTTAAAGCTAATCCCTTGAATAATTGATATTATGACGGATTTGAAGGGTACCGTAAGAGAAGTGCTCCGAAAGATGCTGCAGTATGTGGAAAGCCTGGAGAGGCATGTCACACCCGAGGAAATAGAGGAGCAATGGGAAGATGTGAAGCAGAGGGTACGCGCGGAGAAACGCCGTATGCGCAAACGCAGGTATCTGGTTTTCGCCTCCTCCATGACAGCTGCCGCTGTGGTGGCGATGGTGCTTGTCGTCACGCTTGGCCAGGATCACACGGGCGCACCTGCGGGTCCTGCAGAGCCGCAGATGGCAGTTGCCGCATCTGCCGACGACCTTAAGCTCGGCTATATGCTGTTGAGACTTCCCGACAACCGGCATGTCCGCATCATGGGGGACGAAGCGGAGATCAGCAACAGTCTTGACGGTGCGGTGACGGTGAACGGTCATCGCGTGGCAGATGGCGCGGCTTCCGGAGGCGAGCGCCCGACGGCCTGGCTGAGTGTGCCGTGCGGCAAGCGTGCAAAGGTGACACTTGCCGACGGAAGCGCAATCTGGGTGAATTCCGGCACGAAACTGAGATATCCGCTGAGTTTCGGCAGCGGCACCCGAAGCATATATGCCGAGGGAGAAGTCTACCTTGATGTGGCGGCCGATGCCGACCATCCCTTCGTGGCGGAAACGCGCGGGTTTGATGTGACGGTGCACGGCACGAGTTTCAACGTAATGGCATATCCTTCCGACAGCGTCGCATCTGTAGTGCTGGTGCGCGGATCGGTGAAAGTGTCGGGCGCAGGGAAAGGATCGGTGGAGATGGTTCCCGGACAGCTTGTGGATGTGAGGGGAAACAATCCCGGAGCGCCACGCAACGTGGATGTCGAGAAATATGTCAGCTGGGTGGATCGTCTGCTGGTGTATGACGATGAGCCACTCGGCACGGTGTTCGGGCGTCTGCATACGGTCTCCGGCAATGAATTCGTGCTCGGCAAGGGGGTATCGTCGATAAGGGTCTCCGGAAAACTCGACCTTAAATACGGACTTGACAATGTGCTTTCCGCCATCTCCTTCACAGCTCCGGTCGCATTCGAGGAGCGGAACGGGAAGATATACGTCAACAGGCAATGATGACAACAGCGACAACAGCGACAACAGCGACAACAACAATAACAATAACAATAACAATAACAATAACAATAACAACTGATATTAACCTTACCGTAAAAAACTCTCGACATGTCGGAATAAGAATACCCAATCTTCTGAAACGGAACAGATTCCGCAAAAGCAGTCCGTGCACACATCCTTCGGCTTTAAGCAACTGTTGAAATTTACTTCCGGGAAGACGTCGCAGTATCCTCTGAAATAAATAAAGCAGTTCCGGGACCCCCTCCTTGATGTCTGGAGAGAAGGGGTCGGGGCCTTGATATCATTAAAACAATTTCTAACAACTCAATGCTATTATATGAAAAATATTAGCGGAATATTCACGATGACCAAAATCGTGCGTCTATTATTCCTTGTGGCATTCTGTTTCCTTTCGCTGAGTTCATTTGCTGCGAAAGAAAATGCGGGAGCCCCGGGAAAGACATTGACAGTCGAAATGCGCAACAAGACTGTCAAGGAAGTGCTCAACTACATTGAGAAAAAGAGTGATTATGTCTTTTTCTATTCGAGCGGCACAATCGACACCGACCGCAAGGTCAGCGTGTCAGTGAAGAACAAACCCGTTACCGTGGTCCTCGATCAGATGTTCAAAGATACCGGAGTCAAATACAGCATCTCGGGCAACCAGATTTCGCTGTCAGGCAAAAGCGCGAAGAAAAGCGCATCGGTATCCCCCAGGGAAACGGCTCCCGACAGAATGCTGAAAGGGAAAGTGCTCGACAGCGAGACGCAGGAACCTCTTGTGGGCGTGAGCGTGCTTGCAGAGGGGGAGAACCGCGGCGCGGTGACCGACCTTGACGGCAATTATGAAATCGGAGTGAGCAAAGGCACGAAACTTCAGTTTTCCTATGTAGGCTATAAAAAGAAAACTGAATCTGTCGGCGACCGCAAAGAGCTGAATGTGAATATGGTCATGGACAACACCACTCTGAGCGACCTCGTGGTTGTCGGCTACGGCACGCAGCGCAAGGAGGCCTTGACAGGATCGATCTCGTCAGTCAAGTCGGATGAACTGACAGTGGCTCCTCTGCCTAATGTTTCGGCAGGACTTGCGGGCCGTCTTCCCGGTCTTATCGCCGTGCAGAACAACGGTCAGCCCGGAAGCAGCTCCGCATCGCTCAACATCCGAGGCTTCGGCGACGCGCTGGTCATCGTCGACGGAGTGGAGTCAAGTCTCGACAATATCGACACGAACCAGATTGAATCAGTGTCGATCCTTAAGGATGGCGCCGCTTCTATTTATGGCGCCCGTGCCGGTAACGGAGTTCTCCTGGTCACCACCAAGCGTGGTGTGGTCCAGAAACCGACAGTGACCCTCAACAGCACATTCTCGTGGCAGGGAGCTACCGAAATGCTGAAACCCGCCAACGCCGGACAGCGCGCGGAGATGGAGCGCGAGGCATGGATTCAGTCCGGAAAGCCGGAGACAGACGCTCCCTTCACTCTGGAGGCAATACAGAAATATTATGAAGGTACGGACCCCGCATATCCCAACACCGACTGGTATAAGGAAGTGATCCGTGACTGGGCTCCCGAAATGCAGCACAACGTATCGGTGCGCGGCGGTAACGAGACTGTGAAATACTACGGTTTCTTCGGATACCTCAACCAGCAGACCATGATCAAGAAGCATGGCGGCGGTTACGAACGTTTCAACTTCCAGAGCAACGCCGACCTGAAGATATTCAGCAACATGACGCTGCATGTGGACATAGCGTATTCACAGGAAAACCGCAACTATGCGACACGAAGCATGGCTCCGGGCAACACGAACATGTGGCAGGACTATTGGAACACCAATCCCTATTATGCCGCCCATTTCCCTGATCCGACAAAAACTCCGTACGCTTTCGGTGCCGGAACAGGCGGTATCCATGTCAGCTCCAACCGCGAACTCAGCGGATATTCCGACACAAAAAACGAAAACCTTCACGCCACAGCCGCTCTCGATTATCGTTTCAAATATGTGCCCGGACTTGCACTGCGCGTATTCGAGAGCGTAAGAAAGGAGAACATGTTCGGCAAGACATTCTGCAAGCCGGTGAACCTCTATACGTATGATCCCTCTACCGACGTTTACACACTTGCCGGTACATTCAACGGCACAAAGGCCCAGCTGAACGAAGAGACGGCACGCGCCTCCACATTCACCCAGCAGTATTCGCTGAGCTACGACAATCTCTTCAACGACCATCGCGTGTCGGCAATGGCTCTCTTCGAGATCATCAACACCTCGGCCACCAATCTCAGGGCAGGCAGAAAGAACTTCCTCACCTCATCGATCGAGGAGATGTTTGCCGGAAGCTCCGAAGGCATGACCAACGACGGCACATCTTCCGAGATGGGACGCGAGAGTTTCATAGCTCGTGTAAACTACAGCTATAAAGACAAGTATCTGTTTCAGGGTATCTTCCGTGCGGATGCTTCCGCAAAGTTCCCTCCCGGCAAGCGCTGGGGATACTTCCCCTCCGTGTCCGTGGGCTGGGTCATCAGCAAAGAAAACTTCATGCGTGAGGCAGAATTCATGGACAACCTGAAGATCCGTGCCAGCTATGGTCAGTCGGGTAACGACGGCGTGGGTAACTTCCAGTATCTTGCCGGCTACAACCTGGGACACTTTATAATTCTTGACGGCGAACCGTCACAGGGCCTCGTTTCCCGTGGCATCGCCAACCCTAACCTTACATGGGAGCGCGTGAAAATAGCCAATGTCGGTATCGACTTCTCGTTCTGGAACAGAGCGCTCTATGGAGAGGTTGACGGTTTCTACCGTAAGCGCACAGGTATTCCCGGGACACGCCTCGCGTCGTTGCCGTCATCATTCGGCGCCGGTCTGCCGGCGGAAAACCTCAACAGCCTTGACAACCGGGGCTTTGAGCTTCGTGTCGGAACGGCCGGTTTCTGGGAAGGACTTACCTACGATGTCAGCGCGAACATTTCCTGGACACGTTCCAAATGGACATATCTCGAGGAGGCCGACGAGACGGATCCCGACCGACGCCGCATTTATCTGAGCACCGGCAGATGGACCGACGTTCAGTTCGGATATCTTTCCGATGGACTTTTCAAGAGCATGGACGAGATTCTTGACGCTCCTATATATGAATCACTGGGGGGCAACGCTTCGCTGCGTCCGGGTGATGTGAAATATAAGGATATCAACGACGACGGCATCATCAACTGGCGCGACCAGGTGGAGATAGGTCAGGGCGGCACACCACACTGGATGTACGGCTTCAACATCAACCTCGCATATAAAGGATTCGATCTCAGCGCTCTCTTCCAGGGAGCCTTCGGATACAACCAGTTTGTGCAGAGCGACAACTATTCGACGACTCTTTACAAGAACAGATGGACCGAGGATAATCCCGATGCCGAATTTGCACGCCTCGGCGGAGCAGAGAGCAACAAATGGTTCTCCGACTTCTATTCGAAACGTGCCGGATACCTTCGACTCAAAACGGCTTCTGTAGGTTATAACCTTCCGGCCAAGATCCTTCATAAGATCCGATTGAGCGCAGTGAGGATTTATTTCTCCGGAACGAACCTCTTTACGATCAATCGTCTTGCGAAGTACGGTATCGACCCGGAAGCCGCCAATGTGGGATGCTACTATCCGCAGCAGCGCACACTCAGCGTAGGACTTAATGTTTCTTTCTAAACAAGCAGTAGAATTATCGGAAAGAAATCAGTTTCAAATAAAGAAAATATGATGAAAAGATATAATAAAATAATAATGACGGGGGTGTGCGCTCTGGCGTTTGCCGCTGCATCCTGCGACACGCTTGACAAAGAGCCACTCGACATTATCACTGATAAGGCGGTATGGAGTGATCCGGATCTTATCGACGGCTACCTCACGGAGTGTTATTACCAGACATCGGTGTTTGAGAACGATGCTCCTCAGTTTTTCTCGGGTGGTTCGGATAATTTCTGGCAGAGCTCCACGGGAATGGGAGTATTCTGGATCAATGAGATCGCTGATGAGGCGATGGCTCACTGGAAATACAACACAGAGGCGGTGGATCGTTTCAAGGCCGGCGGTATCGACTCGGGTGGCGGACTGCTCGAATGGTGGGAACGTTCCTACACCGTGATCCGTATGCTCAATGAATTCATCGATCGCGTACCCGACTCGCCCATCGACGGCGATCTGCGCGCGCAGCGCGTGGCTGAGGCCCGTTTCCTCAGGGCATACAACTATTTCGCGATGGTGAAGCGTTACGGCGGTGTGCCTCTGATCACAAGAGTCCAGAATATTGATGACCCTTACGAGGAGCTGTACAGGGAGCGGAATTCGGAAAAGGAGATTTATGACTTCGTGCTCTCAGAGCTTCAGGATATCGTCGACAGCGGCGATCTTCCCAACGTAAACAATGCAGTCTCGGGACGTCCCACACGTTATGCGGCACTTGCGCTTATAAGCCGTGCGGCTCTCTATGCCGGCAGTATCGCCAAGTATGGCAATGTGCAGCTGAACGGCCTTCTCGGAATCCCGCAGGATCAGGCACGCGAATATTTCCAGAAATCATACAAGGCATCGAAAGAGATCGGGCTGCATTTCAGCCTCTACGACAGTGATCCCGACAAGGTGCAGAACTTCAAGAATATATTCCTGGTGAAGAACAACAACGAGGTCATCATGGCGCGTCATCACGACAATTCCCCCGCATCAATCAACTCCGGCGAATACAGCGGCGGATGCTGCTGGGGTTATGACTTCGCGCAATGCCCGAAACCTCAGTCCTGGAATGCCGGCAACAAGGATGCTCCATATTTCGAGATGGCAGAGGAATTCGAATATACCGACGGCAGACCGGGCAAGATCGAGAACCGTCAGTGGCTGATGAGTCAGGAATGGCTCATGGAAGGTGCCAAAGAGGGTCTCTGGGCCAACAAGGATCCTCGTTTCTTCGCAACCATCTATACTCAGGACACAGAGTGGAAAGGCTCCAAGATTGATTTCCACAATGGAGTGCTCGTAGGTTCGAAAATCCTGACAGGTAACGATTCCTTCCAGGGGATTCCTCTTCAGGGCAACCAGACCGTGGACAATACATTCGGCACCGGATTCGGTGTGATGAAATATCTTGACGAAAATTGCAACAACATGCAGTTCCCGGGCTATTCAAGCACGGATTATGTGATATTCCGTTATGGCGAGATTCTTCTCAATCTTGCCGAGGCTGCCTATGAGATCGGTGACACCAGGACGGCTCTCGATGCCGTCAACGAGATTCGCCAGCGCGCCGGCATAGCCAAGAAGACAAGCATAGATATGGATGCCATACGCCATGAGCGTAAGGTCGAGCTGGCATTCGAAGGTCATCGCTACTGGGATGTGCGCAGATGGCGCATCGCCACCACCGAGCTTTCGAAACCTCTCTCCGGAATACGTTATATCCGCATCTATAACAGGGATCCCAATGTGGTGAAATATAAAGTTGAGATTCTTGAGAATGTCGACGGTCAGACCAATCGTCCGCAATTCCAGGAGCGGGCATACTATCTGCCGATTACAGGAGGTCGTACCGGTAACAATCCGAACCTCGTCGAGAATCCGGGTTATTAATCCAATGACATCCGGGGTTGTTACGGATCAGCTCCGGATGTCTCCGGCCTGCATGATTGTATGCCGGAAGTATCAAAAACAAATTAATAATAAGAACCAAGATGAATATCAGAATCGCTCTTGTAGCCCTTGCCTGTCTTCCGTTCATAAGTTGCGAGAGCAAAGGGCCTGAAGCCCCTGGTGATGTAACCGGCGGCGAAATGAAGGTGGAAGTCGGAGGACAGGATGTAACCGTCTACGATGCCCGTGTGTCAAAATATCCCCAGAACGAGACATACAAAGGTTTTCAGCGTCCTACAAGCCAGACAGAGATCGCACACTTCGCATATTTTGATTATGATGATGACCAGACGATAAAGATCACCGCTCCGACTGCGGTCGGTCAGGTCATGGTCCGTCCGCAGGAATACGGCATCACACCGACAGTGAACGGCAATACAGTGGAACTCAAACTGACAAAGCCCTGTCAGATAGTTGTGGAGTTCGGAGGCACGCATCATGAGGCTCTCCATCTTTTTGCCAATCCGAAAGAGCTGAGTGTGCCCAAACCTGAAAACGCGCGCTATTACTATGGCCCCGGCGAACATGAGGCGGGAGAGATCCAGCTGCGCAGCGGCGAGACTATGTATATTGACGAAGGCGCTGTGGTTTACGGTATAGTGAAGAGTGACAACGCCAATGACATCAAGATCATAGGAAAAGGCATCCTTGACGGCAGCCGTGCCGGCAAAGGCCCTATCATCGCCTTCAACAGTTGCACGAATGCTCTTGTGGAGGGAATTGTGGTGCGCGACCCGACCGGCTGGGCAATTGTTCCCACGCTCTGCAACGGCGTGACTTATGACAATGTGAAGTGCGTAGGCTTCTGGCGCTACAATGCCGACGGTATCGATATCTGCAACAGCCGTAACATCAATGTGAAAAACTGCTTCATCCGTGCCTTCGACGATTGTATCGCCATGAAAGGCCAGGCGTACGTCTATGACAAGGGTAAACTGATGGAGAATATACGCATTGACAACTGCGTGCTCTGGAACGACTGGGGCAAGGCGGTTGAATTCGGTGCGGAGACGGTGGTAGACGTAATCCGCGACGTGCGTGTCACCAATTGTTATATTCCTCATTTCACCTTCACCGCGCTGTCAATGCAGAACGGCGACCGCGGCCGCATTGAGGATGTGCATTTCGAGAATATCTCCATAGAGGAGGTGATTAAAGAACGCGCCACTCTCGAAGGGGAGCCGATGAATACAATCGGATGGGGCCGGACAATCGATCTCGGAGTCTACGGCACAAGCTGGAGCACGGACAATATCCGCGGCAGCATCAAGAATGTGACGTTCACCAATATCCGCTGTCTGGGTCCGAACCATACGGGTGTCGTTCTCGCCGGATATGACGGAAACCACATGGTGTCCGATATCAAGATTAAAGACTATTATGTCAACGGAACCAAGATTACCGGCATGTCGGAAATAAAGACCAACGGATTTGTCAGCAATGTGACTGTGGAATAAACTCTATCGATCGGCTATGCGACAACTGTTATACATATTGCTGCTGACGGGGCTTACGCCGGCTGTTGCCGGCGCAGCTCCGCGGCAGACATGTCCCGCAGGGAGCACGTCTCCGGAAGTGGAGGTGCGGGGATATGTAGGGGAGCGTATCCGTGCGTGTATCGACGGGCGTGTGAAGACTCAGGATGTGGAGGAGCTTGTGGAGCCGTTCAGGCATCAGACCGAGACATGGCTCTGGCAATCGGAGTTCCTCGGCAAATGGATGCTCGGGGCTGTGGCTTCGTATGAATATACCGGCGATGAAGAACTTTTCCGTAAGGTCAGGGAAGCTGCGGAGAAACTTATGGCTACTCAGCTTCCCGACGGTTATATCGGCAACTATGCGCCTGAAGCGCATCTCTCCAACTGGGATATATGGGGCAGAAAATATACCGCTCTAGCCCTGCTGGCTTATCATAGGATAAGTGGCGACAAGCGTGCGCTGGATTGCTGCAGCCGTCTTATCGACCACCTGATTACCGAACTTAAGCAGACAGGCACAGACATTGCAGCCACCGGAAGTTACTTCGGCATGGCAAGCTGTTCCGTGCTCGAACCGGTGGTGATGCTCTATGAAGCCACGGGAGAAAAACGGTATCTTGATTTTGCCAGGGATATTGTAGGGAATATCGAGAAAGAAGGGAGGTCGCAGCTTGTGAGCAAGGCACTTGGCAATGTGCCGGTGAGCCGCCGGTCGCCTTATCCCGGGACATGGTGGAGCTATGACAATGGCCAGAAGGCATACGAGATGATGTCGTGCTATGAAGGATTGACGGAACTTGGAAGAGTATTGGATAATCCGCAGTATCTTGAGGCTACGGAGCGCACGGTGGCGTCCATACTCGCCGATGAAATCAATATTGCAGGCTCGGGGGCCGCATTCGAATGCTGGTATGAAGGGAAGCGCCTTCAGACAGTGCCTGCGTATCACACAATGGAGACCTGCGTCACGTTCACGTGGATGCAGCTCTGCTCGCGGCTTTTGCGTCATACCCGCAACGCGCTGTATGCCGATGAATTCGAGCGCACCATGTATAACGCCCTGATGGCATCCATGAAGTGCGACGGCTCGCAGATTTCCAAATACAGTCCTCTCGAAGGACGCCGCCAGGAGGGAGAGGAGCAATGCGGCATACATATCAACTGCTGCAATGCCAACGGCCCCCGTGCGTTTGCTTTGATTCCGGCAACGGCATATCAGAGTGAAGGCGATAGGATATACGTGAACCTTTATCTTGATTCCGATGCAGGGGTCAGGATCGGGAATAATGAAGTGCGTCTGCACACGTCGACACGCTATCCTGTCGACGGCAAAGTGGAGATAGCTGTGGATCCGCGCAGGAGCGGAGAATTCACGGTGGCGCTCCGGATTCCGCTATGGGCGGACAGTTGCGCTGTGACTGTAAACGGCGAGCCGGTGGAAGACATTGCCAAAGGTGGATACGCCATGCTGCGCAGGAAATGGAGCAAGGGCGACAGAATATCCGCAGATTTCAATATAAAGACGAAAGTAGAGGAGTTCGACCGACATCAGGCTCTGGTCCACGGACCTTTGGTGATGGCGCGGGACAGCCGATACGGCGACGGGGATGTAGACGAATGCGCGGTGATACAATGCAATGAAAAGGGTGTGGTCGCCGCCACGCTGACGGAGAATCCCGCAGGTTCATTCGCCTGGATAGAGATGGATGTGCCGGCAGTGCTGGGCACGGATCTTGAGGATCCGGAAAACAAGAAGGGAAAGATCGTGAAATTCTGTGACTTCGGCTCTGCCGGCAACGACTGGAATCCGAAGGAAAGATACAGAGTCTGGATTCCCCGCACGCTTCACATGATGTCGGAACCCTATCACAAATATTAAAGAACATATTCGCGTTTGTCCCTCAGTTCTTTTCTGAGCGTCAACTCCGTGAGATAAAAGATATGAAACTACAGAATACGATAATAGCGGCGATGCTGACTTTAGCCACCGGGGCCTGTGCCGCCGAGGCTGCGGGCGATGCCGGGATGAATAAGTTCGTAAGCGACCTGATGTCGCGGATGACTCTTCAGGAAAAGATCGGACAGCTCAATCTTCCGTCTTATTCCGATCTTCGTTCGGGAGTGGTGGCAAATAATGACACTCATAACCGTATCCGCAAGGGCCTTGTGGGTGGCGTGTTCAATATCAAAGGAGCGGAGCGTATCCTTAAGCTTCAGAAAATGGCAGTCGAGGAGTCTCGGCTGGGCATACCGCTTCTGATCGGAGCGGACGTGATTCATGGTTATGAAACGATTTTCCCCATCCCGCTGGGGATGTCTTGCAGCTGGGATACAGTCGCAGCGCGCAAGTCGGCTGAGGTTGCAGCCGCAGAAGCTTCCGCCGCCGGCATCAACTGGACATTCAATCCGATGGTCGATATATGTCGTGACGCCCGTTGGGGCCGTATCGCCGAATGTAACGGCGAGGATCCCTACCTCGGAGGGGTGCTGACGAAAGCCTATGTGAACGGTTATCAGGGAAGCGATCTGTCGGATGAGAAGAGCATACTCGCCTGCGTGAAACATTTCGCTCTCTACGGAGCCTCCGAATCCGGCCTGGATTATAATTATGTCGACATGAGTCGCGTGGCTATGTTTAATGACTACTTTCCTCCTTATAAAGCCGCTGTCGATGCCGGTGCAGGAAGTCTGATGACCTCTTTCAACGTGGTTGACCGCGTGCCCGCGACAGCCAATAAATGGCTGATTACCGATGTCCTCCGCAATCGTTGGGGCTTTGACGGCCTTGTGGTTTCCGATTACAATGGCATAGGAGAGATGACGACACTCGGCATCGGCCCGCAACCGCTATGCGGAGAGATGGCCATCAATGCCGGTCTGGATATGGATATGGTGAGCGAGGCTTATCTCCTGAATCTTGAAAACCTGCTGAAGGAAGGGAAAGTGAGTCTTGATAAAATCGACAATGCCTGCCGAAGGGTGCTTGAAGCCAAATATAAGCTCGGACTTTTCCGGGATCCTTATCGCTATTGCAACATCCGGCGTGCCGACAATGAGCCTTTCAGCAAGGAATACCGCAGGGTAGCGCGTGAACTTGCTCCCGAAACCTTTGTGCTTCTGAAAAACAGCGAGTCCCTGTTGCCTCTCAAACCGCAGGGAAAGATAGCGCTGATCGGACCTCTTGCCGATTCGCCCAAGAGCATGGCCGGCACATGGGTGCTGTCGTGCTCGACACTCGACAGGCACCGCACTGTGCTCGACGGAATCCGTGACGCAGTCGGCAATCAGGCCGAGATCGTGTATGCGCAGGGCAGCAATATCTATCTTGATGAAAAGATGGAGCGTGGTGTCTCGCAAGGGAAGCTGACACGCGGCGACAATGAGGTTCTTCTGCGTGAGGCTTTAGAGACTGCGAGGAATGCCGATGTGATTGTGGCGGCGTTGGGAGAGAGCGCGGACATGTCGGGAGAATCGGCATCGCGCACATATCTCGGACTGCCTGACGCGCAGGAACGTCTGCTGAAGGAACTCGTGGCCACGGGCAAACCTGTGGTGCTGCTGCTTTTCACCGGACGTCCGATGACTCTGACCTGGGAAGACGAGAATGTGCCTGCGATACTGAATGTATGGTTCCCGGGGTCGGAAGCCGGCGATGCCATAGCAGACGTGCTGTTCGGCAAGAAATCTCCGTCCGGCAAGCTTACCGCGACATTCCCGCGTTCTGTGGGACAGTGCCCGATATATTACAACCATCTTCCCACGAGCCGTCCCGATCCCGAAGACGGTATCTTCAATATATTCAATCAGAACTGGGTGGATGAGAGTGTGAAGCCTCTCTATCCTTTCGGATATGGGTTGAATTACACGACCTTTGACTATGGCGAGATACGGCTCAATTCGTCTGCACTGCCTTCCGGAGGGGAGCTGACTGCAACGGTCAACGTCACCAATACCGGCGACAGGGATGGCACGGAGATTGTGCAGCTCTATCTTCATGACGTGTTCGCATCGGAAGTAAGGCCTGTGATGCAGCTGAAAGGTTTCAGCCGTGTCGATCTGAAGAAAGGGGAGAGCAAGGATGTGACCTTCACTATCACGGAGGATGATCTGAAGTTCTATAACGGCAATCTCGAACATATCTTCGAACCCGGTGAGTTTGAACTTATGGTCGGACCGAACAGCCGTGATGTGAAAACGGTAAGGTTTGAGGCGCGATAGGGGCTTATAACGGAATTATAAACACATAACATCATGTACCTATATCTACGCAAGCTAATGACCATGGTATTGATTTCCCTGGTTTTGCCATTGGCGAATGCCGGAAGGGAGTCTGATCGGGGCATTCAGGATGTAAGGATGTTCATCAGGGAATATATCGGGCATACCGTAAAGGAGTGTAAGAAAGACACCTTGGGACATATAGCCTTACCCAAACCATATAGTGTCCCGAGTCTGAACGGAGTGTTTGAGAAGGATATGTATTATTGGGATACATATTTTACAAATATTGCGCTTATATCTGATTCCGACTTTACGCAGGCAAGAAACAATGTGGACAATATTCTTTTCCTGATAGACAGATACGGATTCATGCCCAATGGATCCAATGTCATGTACCTTAATCGTTCCCAACCTCCGTTTGCCAGCATGATGGTCCGGGACATTTACGAAATAAACAAGGATAAAAAATGGCTTGCATCTGCCTGCAGGACATTGGAAAAGGAATACGATTTCTGGATGAAGCAGAGAATCACGCCGACAGGATTGAACCGTTATTCCAATCATGCGACAAAAGAGGAGCTGATTTCATTCTATGAATACATGAAGTCGCGTTTCCCCGATTTGCCGATACTGACGGATTCTGTGGAAATATTGAAGCAGGCATCTCATTTTTTGGCTGAGGCGGAGTCCGGCTGGGATTTTACGCCACGTTTCAGTTCCCGTTGCGAGGATTTTAATCCGGTGGATCTGAACGCTAATTTATATTTGTACGAAAAGAATTTCGATTATTTTTATAAGGAATTGAACTGGAAGGATTCGGACAAATGGATTGAAGCCGCCGACAAGAGGAAAAAGTTACTGGACAAGTATTGCTTTAACCCTCAGGATGGTTGCTTTTATGATTACGATTTTGTAAATAAACGGTTGAGTCCGGTCTGTTCGTCGGCAATGTTCAATCTGCTCTGGTCAGGGGCTCTGACCCGGAGTCAGGCCGCGAAGGTGGTAGGGAATCTTCAAAGGCTGGAATATCCTTGCGGAGTGGCGGCATGTGAACGCGGCCGACGGGAGCGTGCCTATCAGTGGGATTACCCCAATGCCTGGGCAAGCTTCAATGTCATGGCGATCGCAGGTCTGGACAATTACGGTTTTAAGGAGGAAGCACGCAGAATTGCCCGGAAATATGTTGACAGCATTGTCGGGATTTACCGGTCGACGGGCAATCTGTGGGAGAAGTTCAACGCGGAACATGGCAATCTGGAAGTAAACAACGAATACGAAATGCCGCCGTTCATGGGCTGGACTGCGGGGGCGTTTATCTTCGCTTCGGATTATCTGGACAGGACAGCACCTGCAGACACTGTCTGCGCCACCTGTGCCAGGATGCAAGATCCGGAGTCACAAAAAGTAATTATTAAATGAAGTTGTCTAAACTGATTTTTATGGTAAGATTAATAAAGGTTGGCTCCCATACGGTCGCCGAGCTAAAGGTTGCCATAAAGTTTACACATCTTCAGATTCTTTTATAAACGTAAATTGGTTTAGACAACTTTAATAGATGAAACCGACATATCACAATCAGCATACAGTCATGAAAAAATCAGTTACCCTTGTATCTATAATAGTCTCGGCGAGTGTATTCACCGCACAATCGGCCGTACCGGCACTCCCGGAAACCGTAGGACACCGCACTGCAGCCTTGCCGGCGGAAGCGTGGCAGTGTTCGGAATGGATATCGGTGCCCGGAGCTCCTGAGAAGACTACCGTGACAGATGACAGAAGCCAGCGCGCCGCCGACGGCGCCAGCTGGTTCTGTCTGGACATTCCCAATGATAAAAAAGTTAAGAAAGCTGTATGGATGACGGCCGGGCTGGGAGTATATCAGCTATATGCCAATGGCAGGCCGGTCGGGGAAGAAGTGCTTCGACCGGGATTCACTCATCTTGTAAAGACGCGCCGGTCGTTTACTTACGACATAACTGATGCAATAAACAGCAAAAAGGGTGCAGTAAACCGACTCGCCGTACAATCAACGCCGGGATGGTGGGCAGACCGTATCGCCACCCCCGGTGGCACTATGGGAATGACCGGCGGCAAACCTGCGTTCCGTTCCGTTGTGGAAATCACGTACGCCGACGGCACAGTGTCCCGTCTGGGTACCGGCACGTCCTGGAAAGCTGGTGTGGCGGGTCCGGTGACCCATGCCGGCATTTACGACGGCGAAGCGTACGATGCCCGCATACCTATGGGATACGAAACCGCCTCGTCGTTCGGCAATGCCGAGATCTATACCCGGTATGACGGCGAAATACTTCCGTCCGACGGAGGCGAGGTTTATACCCGCCCTGACCTGATGCTGAGGCCACGGACGGCATACGTATGGCAAGGGATATCCGGTGCGGACGACACCCACTACGGCACAGTCACAATCCGGCGCGACTACCCCTCCGGAAAGAATATCAGGGTCAATCCGGGCGAAACCCTGGTGGTGGATTTCGGACAGAATGCCGCCGCCGTGCCGGTGTTTGAGTTCAGCGCGGCCGAAGGAACGAAACTTGAATGTCATTTCGCGGAAATCCTGAATGACGGCAACGGCGCGCACAGCCGGGGTATGGATGGACCGGAAGGCTCGGCGCATTTGCGCAATCTTCGCCTCGGCAGCGATTTCCTTCGTCTGGATTACACTTTCGGTCACGGCGGACGCACAGTCAGCTACCGTCCGGAATGTACGTTTTACGGATACAGGTATCTCAGCCTTACGGCCGATGCCCCTGTCGTCATCAAGTCTGTGAAGTCATTGCCTGTGACATCCATCGCGTCTGAAATGGAGAGGGGATCCATCACTACGGGCAATGCCGACATCAACCGCCTCATCTCCAACACCCGCTGGGGACAGCTGTCGAACTATCTCTCCATACCCACGGATTGCCCGCAGCGCGACGAGCGTCTGGGCTGGACCGCCGATACACAGGTATTCGCCGAAACAGGATCGTTTTTCGCCGATACCGATAAGTTTTTCCACAAATGGACGCGCGACCTGCGCGACTCGCAGCATCCTGACGGCGGTTATACCGGGGTGGCGCCCGGCGCAAAGTATGCCTTTACACCGGAGGAAACGACGCACGCGGGATGGTCCGATGCCGGCGTCATAGTGCCGTACATTATCTGGAAACAGTACGCTGACACAGCGATGGTCAGTGAAAACTGGCAGGCGATGGAAAAATACATGAATCTTCTTGATGGTTATAATGCGGAACATAACGCGCTTACGAACTATAACAACAGCTTTCAGTGGGCCGACTGGCTCAGCTATGAGCCGCTGGAAACAAAGGGCGGAGGAATTGATCAGATAGTGAACGGGAAGAAGGTGCAGCGGCCCGAAGCCAGGGAATACTGGTCGTATCTGCAGGGATGCTATTGGATTACGAACGCCGACATGATGGCCGCCATGGCCAGAGGCACCGGCCGCGACAGCTCGAAATACACAGAAATGGCACAGCGTGCCCGCGACTATGTGCGCGCCCGTCATCTCAAGGCCGACGGAACTTTCCGTATCGATATTCTCAACACCATGCAGACCCCCGCGCTGTTCGCCTTGCGCACCGATCTTGTGGAGGGACAAGCCAAAGAGGACATGAAGCAGCGTCTGCGTCAGAATTTCAAGGAGCATGGCAATTGCCTTCAGACCGGATTTCTCGGCACGTCGATTCTAATGCCGACACTGACCGAAAACGGAATGACCGACATCGCATACGAATTGCTTCTGCAGCACAAGAATCCCAGCTGGTTATACTCCGTGGACAATGGTGCCACCACCATCTGGGAGCGATGGAACAGTTACACAATCGAGAAGGGAATGGGCGAGGCCGACATGAACAGCTTCAACCACTATGCATACGGCTGCGTTTGCCAGTGGATGTGGAACACCATGGCCGGCATTCAGGCAGACCCGGCGGCTCCCGGATTCCGTCACATAATCATGAAGCCGGTGCCGGACAAACGCATCGGTTCGCTGAAAGCCCGCTATGTCTCGGCTGCTGGCGAGATTAAGAGTGAATGGGAATACGACGGCGACCGTTGTATATGGCGTTTCACCATTCCTGAAGGCTCGACCGCCACGGTGACACTTCCTGTCGAAGGTGCCACTCCGCAAACCTTCACTTCGGGAAGTCATACTCTGACATTTTAAGGAACCGGCTTTAAGGAACGAGTTCTAATATGGAATCTAAATATTACATAGCATTTGACCTTGGCGCCACCAGCGGGCGGACCATACTCGGCGAGCTGACGGCAGATGGCAAGCTCACCACCAGGGAGCTGACACGGTTCCCGAATCAGATGATGTCGCTGAACGGTCATCTGCACTGGAACATATACGCACTGTACGATGAACTGAAACGCGGACTGCGGGAAGTGGCGCGTCTCGGCATTACGCCGACATCCATCGGCATCGACACATGGGGCGTGGATTATGTATGTATCGCCCCCGACGGCACTGTCATCGGCCAGCCGTACGCATACCGTGATTCACAGACCATCGGCGCCTCCGGCCGATATTTCAGGGATGTCATGCCCGCTTCGGAGTTATATGAGCATACCGGCATACAGCATCTTGATTTCAACACCGTGTTCCAGCTCAACGAGCACCGTAATGATTTCTCCCACCTGAACGCTGCAAAGTTTGTGTTTCTGCCGGACGCGTTGGGCTATATGCTCACGGGCGATATCGTCACCGAATATACGATAGCCTCAACCGGAGCGTTGATAGATGCCTGTAAACAGGATCTGGACAACCGGATTCTTGCAAAACTCGGACTTGACGCGTCGCGTTTCGGGAAACTCGTCATGCCCGGCCATATTGTCGGCAATCTGAAAGCTGAAATATCGGAAGAGACCGGACTGGAGCCGGTGCCTGTAGTAGCCGTTGCCGGACACGACACGGCGTCGGCAGTCGCCGCCATACCGGCCTTGGACCGCAATTTCGCATATCTCAGTAGCGGCACCTGGTCGCTGATGGGCATAGAGACCGATGCACCGGTAATAAATGAAACGACCGAGAGTCACAACATCACCAACGAGGGCGGTGTGGAAGGGACTATCCGGTTGCTCAAGAATATCACGGGAATGTGGATTGTGGAGCAATGTCTGAAGCAATGGAAATCGGAAGGCACGTCATATACATATCCTCAGATGGTGGAACTTGCGGAGAAATCCGATGCCGTATGTTTGCTCGATCCTGACGACGGTGTTTTCACCGCCCCTGCGAATATGGTCGCAGCCATTGATGATTATTGCCGAGCCACCAATCAGCCGGTGCCGGCTACGCACGGAGAATATATCCGCTCGATTTTCGAGAGCCTTGCCAAAAAATATGCCGCGACTCTCAACGTGTTCCGCACGCTGTCCGAACATTCCATAGAACGACTTCATGTAATCGGAGGGGGATCGCGCAATGCCTTCCTGAACCAGCTTACGGCCGATGCCTGCGGAGTGCCTGTTGTCGCAGGTCCGGCAGAGGCTACCGCCCTCGGCAATATAATGATTCAGGCAGTCGCATCCGGCGATGTCGGAAATCTCGCGGAAATGCGCAAAGTCATCGCCGGCAATATCGAGACAACAACTTATTACCCTAAAAACAAATAATCATGAAAGAAGAATCAATCCGCAAGGCTTACGAGATAGCGAAGGAACGCTACGCCGCTATAGGAGTCGATACCGACAAAGTCCTTAAGCAGATGCAGGACTTCCATCTGAGCATGCACTGCTGGCAGGCAGACGACGTAACCGGTTTCGAGGCTCGCGAAGGGGGCCTCACCGGTGGAATACAGGTAAACGGCAACTATCCCGGCAAAGCCCGCAATATCCAGGAACTGCGTGACGACATTCTCTATGCCATGTCGCTCATCCCCGGCAAGCACCGCCTCAATCTCCATGAAATATACGGCGACTTTCAGGGAAAGTTCGTCGACCGCGACGAGGTGACCCCCGAATATTTCGGGAGCTGGATACAGTGGGGCAAGGAGAATGACATCAAGCTCGACTTCAACTCCACATCGTTCTCCCACGCCAGGAGCGGCGACCTCAGCCTCTCGAATCCCGATAAAGCCATCCGAGACTTCTGGATAGAACACTCCAAGCGTTGCCGCGCCATTTCACAAGCTATCGGCGAGGCTCAGCAAGACCCCTGTATCATGAACACATGGGTACACGACGGTAGCAAGGACATAACCGTCAACCGCTATATGTACCGTGAGCTGCTGAAGGACTCACTCGATCAGGTATTCGAACATAAGTACGACTGGATGAAGGACTGCGTGGAAAGCAAGGTCTTCGGCATCGGTCTGGAGAGTTATACAGTCGGCAGCAACGACTTCTACACCGCCTACGCCTCCAGGCGCGACATGATGATCACTCTCGATACCGGTCATTTCCACCCAACCGAGAGTGTCGCCGACAAGGTATCGGCCATGCTCCTTTTCGTGCCGGAACTGATGCTTCACGTATCGCGCCCCGTCCGCTGGGATTCGGACCATGTCACCATCATGGACGACCCGACAATGGATCTGTTCAGTGAGATAGTACGGGCCGGAGCCTTGAACCGTGTGCATTACGGTCTTGACTACTTCGACGGAACCCTCAACCGTATCGGCGCATACGTCATCGGCAGCCGTGCGGCCCAGAAATGTATGCTCCGCGCTCTGCTCGAACCTCTTGCAACTCTGCGCGAGTATGAACTCGCCGACAAGAAGTTCCAGCGGCTCGCCCTTCTTGAAGAGTGTAAGAACCTCCCGTGGAACGCCGTCTATGATATGTTCTGCCTTATGAACAATGTACCTGTAGGTGAATCATTCATCGCGGAGGTAGAGAAATATGAGGCGGATGTAACATCACATAGATAATGGTTTAAGGTTTAGGTTTAAAGTTTAGATAATACCTATTCTTTTTGCATGGCTCTGCGGTATGCAGAAAGTTGACTGGCTAACTCCTCAAATATAGGCCTTAGCTTATTTACATCTTCATTAGAAGCCATGCCTAAATCTACTGCTAATGTAAGCTGACATATAACTTCCATTAGAGACCCATAGGCAATCTCACAAAAATGAACTTTCTCTTTGTTTGAAAAGCGACCTGTGCCTTCTGCGATGTTTGAAGATACAGATATCACAGCTCTTCGAAGTTGATCGGACAGTGCATATTTTTCCTGTGGAGGGAATTTGTACACGATTTTGTATACTTCCCGTACAATCACTCTCGATTTCTGCCAGATTTTGAGTTTTTCAAAACTAAACTCCATAATAATATTTTTGGCAAAAATAACAAATAAAGTTTACATATAGAAAGGATTTATCTAAACTTTAAACATAAACTATAAACCAATTACAAGATGATAATTATCGGACTACTGATAATCGCAGCCGGAAGTTTCTGCCAGTCCAGTTCTTATGTGCCTATCAAGAAGGTGCGCGACTGGAGCTGGGAGAGCTTCTGGCTCGTTCAGGGTGTTTTCGCATGGCTCGTGTTTCCGTTGTCGGGGGCAATGCTGGCAGTTCCTTCCGGCCATACCTTAATGGAGGCTTACAGCGAAAATCCGACTGACGCACTCCTTGCGGTTCTTTTCGGTGTGCTATGGGGCGTCGGTGGTCTCACTTTCGGTCTGTCAATGCGCTATCTCGGTGTCGCCCTCGGGCAGTCAATCTCATTGGGTACCTGTGCGGGCCTCGGCACCATACTTACGCCCTTGTTCATGGGTAAGCCGGGAGAACTCACCGTGCCTGTAATCGTCGGTGTTGTCGTTACATTGATTGGCATTGCCATTATAGGCGTGGCAGGGAGCATGAGGGCAAAAACGTCCGGAGAAACAGTAAAGGACTTCAATTTCGGCAAGGGCATAACCGTTGCACTGATTGCCGGACTTATGAGTGCTTGTTTCAGTATCGGTCTCGGTTTCGGCTCATCGCTTTGCTTCGAGAATACACCCGAAATCTATCGCACCTTGCCGGCGACTTTCCTTGTGACGCTCGGAGGATTCTTTACTAATGCCGTCTATTGCCTCTGGCAAAACGGCAGGAACAAGACATTCGGAGATTACGGCAAAACTTCACTGTACCTGAACAATATTCTGTTCTGCGCCCTCGCCGGACTGTTATGGTACAGCCAGTTCTTCGGTCTCGCTCTTGGAAAAGGTTTCCTTGTCGATTCCGCAACATTGTTGACATTCTCGTGGTGCATACTTATGTCACTCAACGTAACATTCTCCAATGTATGGGGCATAATACTGAAAGAGTGGCAGGGAACGGACGTCAAGACCAAAACGGTTCTTGTTAGCGGTCTTATCGTTTTAATCGTCTCATCATTCTTACCGCAAATAATATGACATCAATATTTGAAAATCGCCCGGCATTGAAAGCCGAGGTGGAGAAAGTTGCCGAAACCGCCGGCTATCTATGGCAAAAAGGGTGGGCGGAGCGTAACGGCGGCAACATAACCGTCAATATCACGGAACACGTTGACGACACAATGAGATCACTTCCGGCAATAAGTGAGCCGATTGCAATCGGACTGACATTGCCCCACCTGAAGGGATGCTGGTTCTTTTGCAAAGGCACCCAGAAACGTATGCGTGATCTTGCCCGCTTTCCGATGGACAACGGGTCCATTATCCGTATTACAGACGATTGTGCCCACTATGAGATTGTAGCCGACAACCCTGTAAAGCCTACATCAGAACTGCCGTCGCATCTCGCCGTTCACAATTACCTTATCGGTAAAGGCTCAACCTATAAGGCTTCGCTCCATACGCATCCCATCGAACTGGTGGCTATGAGCCACAATCCGGAGTTTCTCAAAAAGGATGTGCTGACCCGGATTCTTTGGTCAATGATTCCCGAAACCAAAGCCTTCGCTCCGCGCGGTCTCGGCATCGTTCCCTATATGCTTCCCTCTTCCAACGAACTTGCGGACACCACAATCAAGGCCATAGATGACGACTACGATGTGGTGATGTGGGAAAAACACGGCGTCTTTGCCGTAGAAAACGATATAATGTCGGCTTTCGATCAGGTTGACGTACTCAACAAATCCGCCAATATCTATATGTGCGCCCGCTCAATGGGCTTCATTCCCGACGGTATGACTCCGGCCCAGATGCAGGAAATCACAGACGTATTTCACCTTCCTAAATAATTCGCGTATGGTTCATCGTTTCATTCTCAACGAAATATCATTTTTCGGACCGGGAGCCCGAAAAGAATTGCCCGGAGCCATCAGAGGTCTCGGCAAGTCAAAAGTGTTGGTCGTCACTGACAAGGGACTGCTACAATTCGGCGTGGCAAAGATGGTGACGGATGTGCTTGATGAAGCCGGAATCCCTTATAAAATTTTCAGTGAAGTCAAGCCTAATCCCACTGTCAGCAATGTAAAGGCCGGTATCGACGCTTTCAAAAGGGCTCAGGCGGATATACTTGTCGCCATCGGTGGAGGATCGTCGATTGACACTGCAAAAGCTATCGGCATAGTTATGGCAAATCCCGAATTCAGCGATATAATCTCCCTTGAAGGGTGTGCGCCTACCAAAAACAAGAGCGTACCCATAATTGCATTGCCGACAACAGCAGGAACCGCAGCCGAAACAACCATCAACTATGTAATAATTGACGAAGGAAAGCAGAAGAAGATGGTATGTGTCGATCCTAACGACATCCCCGCCGTTGCCCTAATCGACGCAGAACTGATGTATTCACTGCCAAAAGGTCTGACAGCGGCAACAGGAATGGATGCCCTTACCCATGCTATCGAAGGCTATATTACAAAAGGCGCATGGGAACTGTCTGATATGTTCGAGATTGAAGCTATCAGAATGATTAGCCGCTATCTTCCTATGGCTGTTTCAGACCCGAAGAATCCTGAAGGGCGTAACGGAATGGCCGTCGCTCAATATGTGGCAGGCATGGCTTTCTCCAACGTCGGTCTGGGACTGGTTCACGGCATGGCACATCCGTTAGGTGCATTATTCGACATTCCTCATGGTGTCGCAAATGCTGTGCTGTTACCCACTGTCATGGAGTTCAATATGCCGTATTGTACTGCCAAATACCGTCACATTGCCGAAGCTATGGGCATTGACACATCATCAATGAACGATGACGAGGCCGCCCAAGCCGCCTGCAACGCCGTAAAACAGTTATCACAAAATGTCGGTATTCCCGCGACACTGACTGAACTGGGTATTACCGAAGAAAACATCCCGGCTCTGACGCAGCAGGCTCTCGAAGACGTTTGCACTCCCGGGAATCCCCGACCTGTAACACACGACGAAGTGGCAAATATCTACCGCTCGTTACTCTGAGATCAGACAATAAGGACAAAATTGGGTGTGCCTTTGAACTGCACCCCAAAAGTTAGACAAAAACTTTTGGGGTGCAGTTCATATTGAAATGACCCCGTCGGCCAGGACTTCAAAGGGGTCAATCTAAAATAATTTTTAGGGGTCAATCAAGACTTGGCGCATGGGGTCAGTCCGCTCTGGATTTTCCAACTGACTATCCTTTTCAAGCATTGCCATGGCTCGGTTTCCCTCCCTTTATGCACAAAAGCGATACTGTTCCTTCAGTCTTTCGTATAGTCTGTTCAAAGCAACAACTATGTTCAATCGTATTGAACACGTTGAAATTTTTGAACAAATAATTTGGCGATGTCACATTTGTTCAGTAATTTTGCATCGTTCAATGATATTGAACAAGATTATATAATTGAACAAATGAGCAATCAAGAAATACTCAATAGGGCCGTTGCAGCCTTGAACAGCAATCTTCGCCGGGAAAAAGCGACTGTCGATTATTATGGCGAAATGCCATATCTTACCATCATGGGCAAGAGGTTTCTCTGTGTTGTAGAACCCAATCTGACTCTTGGCGCTATGATTGACAAGATACCTGACCATTACGGGCCGGTAGATGAGGACACGCGAATCCTTTTCGTCACCGTCAATGCAACGCCTAAAATGCTGGATATTGCAATGATTCCAGATATCAACGTGCTTGACTGTGCGGGGAATTTCAACATTCAGTACCAGCTGAAGAACGGGAATATAGTTTTGATGCTCGCCAATAAAGGTGAAAAGCCAGTTGAGGACAAAACCGCCAAAGCTTATCCGATCTTTTGGGAAAAAGGATTGAAAGTCATTTTCTATCTGCTGATGGATAAGCAAAATGTCGGACGGTCTTACCGTGAAATAATGCATGCGACAGGTGTTGCAATCGGAACTGTCAAAAACGTTATTGACGGTATGATATATCAACAGTTTGTTCGCGTTGAAAAGAACAAACGATTCCTGACGAATACAGACCGACTGCTGATGCTTTGGGCTACTAATTACGGATTGAATCTTAAACCGAGACTGTTTCAGGCCCGGTTCGCGTTTCGAGAGGAGGGGAAACGCAGGAATTGGAAACATTTGGAACTGCCGGACGGTATGCTTTGGGGCGGAGAGCCTGCCGCTGCATTAAATGATGGTTTTATCGTTCCGGGAGAGTTCACTGTTTATGCCGATGTACCTGCAGCCACACTGATGAAGACCGGAGCCGTGGTACCTGACGCCGATGGCGAGATTGCCGTATACAGGAAGTTTTGGACAGGAGGGAGTGCAAATTCCGTTCCTGCCGTATTGATTTACACGGATTTGATGGACACAGCCAATGGTCGCTGCATCGAGGCTGCTCAAAAGATAAAGGAAAATGAGCTTAAATATCTCCTCTGAAAAGATTGACAATCCTCTGTTGATTGACTTGCTGCGGCAACTCAATCACACGTTTTCAAGAATCGGGAACGATTTCTTTGTAATCGGAGCGACAGCCCGCGATTTTATTCTCCAGGTTCTTGCCGATACATCCGCAAGAAGAAAAACCCGAGACCTGGATATAGCTATTGCTGTGCCGGACTGGAACAGGTATAGTGAAATCTGCAAGGCACTTATTGATGACGGCTTTGAGAAAGCCATACATCAGGCCCAGAGGTTTTACTACGGTGATTATGAAGTGGACATTGTGCCGTATGGTGCTCTGGCAAAGGCTGACGACAATATATACTGGCCTCCGGAGGAAACAATCGCCATGTCGGTCAAAGGGTTCGACGAGGTGCTGAGAGAGGCAATAACGGTGTGCGTCAACAATGAGTTTGAAATTAGGATTGCCTCGCTTCATGGCCTGTTCCTTCTGAAACTCAATGCGTGGCTTGATCGCAATATCGGCACTAATAAAGATGCCGAAGATATGTGGTACATTGTTGATAATTACTATTTTGCCAACGAACAAAGAGGCGTGCATCCGGAAGTTTATGAGCTTGAAGATTTTGACCTGACAGTCGGAGGTGCATACTGGATGGCTCACGATATTGCTGATATTCTCGAAAAAGAGCAACTGATATATTATCGGGACATTCTGGCTAAAGAAGCGTCACTTGCTGAAGAGAGTCGCCTTGTGATACAAATACTCGAAACGCACAGGACATTGACCTCTGATGATGTTGTAAGAGTGCTGAGCACCATTGCTGACATATTCACTAAACGTATAGGTGATGATTGAGTTAGAAATATTCTCACAGCCCGGAAAAGGCAAGAAAAACGAGGATTATGTCTGGCACGCAGAGATTATGCCCGGAGTGTCGCTGATTATCGTTTGCGATGGCATGGGTGGGTTATCTCATGGTGCGGAAGCGGCGAAATTAGTCGCTCACAGTATTGCCGAGTATATTCAATCGCATTACAGAGCTGAATCACCTGACCAATCTCTCATCAATGGATTGAAATATGCCAATGACATAATAGCTACTGAAATCAAACGGCATAGTTCAAAAATGGGCACATCTGTTGGCTTGACCTTATTTGCAGATAATCGCTGCTATTACACATGGCTTGGAGATGTCAGAATATATCATGCCCAAGGAGAGAATGTTGAATTGCTGACGAGAGATCACTTAGCCATTGAGGGCAATCATTCGTTCCTTTCCCGTTGCATAAACGGCAAGAAATTTCGCTATTCACCGGAGGTCGTAAAGTTGGCAATAAGTGCCAATAATGAAATCTTTATAGTCACGGACGGATACTATATCTATAATGAAATAGGATCGCCGATAGAATCAGTTATCACAGTGGAAGATGATGCAACCATTGTCTGTATTAGAGTGATATAATTAACAGAATCTCAATAAATATTGCTATAAATTAAGTATTAAGCAGCAAAATGTCAGGTTTTAGTAAGCTTTCATCAACTCAGATTTTACGAATATATCGTGTTATAGAGCAAACACCATTGTTTGAAGAATTTGCAAATGAGGGAACGTTTGCTGATTTTGTTGCATCCGTATGGGATATTCATAATATGCCCTCTGAAGATGAGAGATATAAAACAAAATATGAAGATATTGTCAAACATTATATCAACAACCGCGATTACACATACGACGAACTGTTTCTGAGTAAACTTAGAGTGCAAGATGATAATCAATTAGAGCCATTCTTGAAAAATCTTGCTAATGTCAGATTATATCCTAATAGATAGGCGTTGGAGTCATCGATAAAATTGCTCAATGAATGCTTAAGGATTTAATTGAATCCGGAATCGCTATTTCTACAGGTGCAACTCAGGGCATGAGATATAAACTTGCGGATTAGGACACTTTTTTGTCTAATGAACTCCCCTAATTAGGACATTCGCTATACATTTAACGGTAATCTTTCCTAATATATTTTTAATTCAGCTGAGAATCAGAAATATAACTTGGGACAAATTTAGGTCTAATAAATGCCTAAACTTAGGACATTTTTAGTAATTTTGCGTTGTAAACATCAAAAATCTTAATGTCATGAAAAAAATAGCGGTTTTATTGATGCTGACTATAGCTTCAATTGCGGCCCATGCACAGTTTTATGCCGGGGGCACGCTGGGAATTGGAGTTGTTAATGCGGGTTATGAGGATGACTGGGACGGAGAATATCAGTCCCAGACAAATGTATCTTTTGTGCTTTCTCCGGAAGTAGGGTATAATTTCAATTCTATATGGGCTGTAGGAGGAACAATTGACCTGCGTTATCAGAATCCGGTAGATGCCTTCACATTGAGCGTTTTGCCTTATGTGCGTGGTACTTTTGCACATGTCAGTGTTTTTGATTTCTTTGGCGAGGGAGCACTCGGTTATATCTGTCAGTTCAGCGGAGGCGAGGGCTTAAGTGGCTTCTCTATAGCTTTGCGTCCGGGATTCGTAGCCCACATTACCGATAAATTCGGAATTGTTGGAAAGACCACATTGTTTGAATACGACTATATCAATGGAGTCAACGGCATGGGATTCGCCATCAACAGCGGCTTTCAGATAGGCGTTCAGTTTACTCTTTGAAAATCATATCGGAGGCGGCGCAGACACTCTCCCTCCCAAGCACCAACCAAGTTGGTCTATATTCCGATATTGCCGTAACGATATGTCGTGGCGCTATTTGCTATTTTCCAGTGCCGAAGCGGGAGGTGTCGATGTCGGGGGATTGGGATTTGAAGCCGTTGAAGCGCCAGATGAAGGTCAGCTTGAGATTGTGCGACATGTCGCGGACTTTCATCCGGTAGTCCTGGCCGGCGTGGCGGATGGTCATGGTCGGCGACCATCGGTTGAATATGTCATCGGCTTTCAGGTCTAATTCACAACAACGGCTCTTTCCGAATTGCCACTTGATTCCGGCATCAATCTTCCATATAGCGGATAAATCCGCGATGCCTTGCAGTGACGGTGATATGTAGCTGAAATCAACTGACAACGATACAGGATAGTTCTGACTGAACCTGAAGGAATTGCTGAGAGAACCGTAGAAAATCCATTTACTGTTGTCGAAACTTATGTCATGAAAATGATTGGCCTTCGCACGCCTGTTCATCACGTTGGCGGTGGCTGTGGCGTTCCAGATATATCCTGCGCCGAACGGAGCATATAGATTAAGTCCGAACACGCGCTCAAAGTTCATGTTGACGGTCTGATAGATGAGATTGAGGGCGTCAGGCGACTGGTAGGGCAGCTGTACTGTGGATTTGTCGCCGTATTGGAAGTAGAGTGTCGCCACATATTTCTGCCTCAGAATGTAGTTGAATTGCGCATCGTACTGGATATATGGCTGTAACTCCGGATTGCCTATTACCGTCGAGTAGTCGTTGATGTGGCTTGTGCCGCCATGGAGTTCCCAATATGAGGGATATACGCGTCGGGTGCTGAGATTAAGCTGGAATATGCTTTTGGGAGTCTTGTAGTAAGTCGCTCCGAGTTGAGGAATGAAATTCCAATTGTGCTGATACTTATTGTGATAATACTCTCCCTTTGCCGAAGCGTTGAACGACAGACCCCAGTCGAACGACCGCTGCGTACCGACATAAAAACTTGCCACATCCTCGTTGAGAATGTCATCGAAGTCAGTATTATCGGCCACATCAACGATGCCGTAATGCTGCGAACTTTGATCGTTCGAATGTTGGTATTCCGCGCCGTAATTCAACTGCCAGTTGCCAAGCTGATGCTGTTGGTCGACATACAGATGCCAGCGGTTGATCTTCTGACGGTTTTCGGAGCCAAGCAGATAATCCGCACCCTTGAACAATGATTGTGAACGATTCTCGGAATAACGGGTATAATCGCCGCCGACAGTCATGCCGAACGGGGCTGTGTAGCGCAGGGCGACATTATGATAGCCCACCGGCGACAGCATATTGTATGCGTTTGTATAGTCGCCCAATGTCCCCGATGATAGTCCCCAACTTTTTGAATCGGAGATTATCTGACCGTTGTAAGTGAGTTTGAGCGTTTTCCATGATGCGGAGGCAAATATGGTATTGCTCCAGTTCCGGCCGATGCGGCGCATGTCATCCTCAATCATGGTACGCTTGCCATCGTAAAGATGGTTCGACCATGTTTCCTCGCGGCTCCACGATTTGCTGCGCGTCAGGCCGTAGTTGAGGTCAAAAGTCCAGTCCTTTATGGCGTATGTGGCTGCAAGCACACCGCCATACGAAGCATAGTGAGCCTGATTGTATCCGGCTCTGACCTGTCCCTGCAGGCCGTCGAGAGGCGTCGGCGTTTTCAGAACCACGTTGATTACCGCACCGTTCACATGATACTTAGCCGGAGCGGAATACATGATTTCCACGTTTTTCAGCCTGTCGATAGGAGTGGTGTAGAGGAGCTGATACAGATTCTGTACTGGCATATTTGTCAGCTCGCCATTGAGGATAACGGTGACATTCGAGGCTCCGGTTAGGCCGATCATGCCGTTGTCGTTTGTCACGCCCGGTAAATAACTGAGCGCTTCAAGTATGTTGTTTACAGGTTTATCCCTGACTATTCCGGGGAGGTCGACGACCATCATTCCGTCCTCGCCTTTGACCTGCGGTTTCTCACCTTTCACTACAACTTCATCGAGCTGCCGGGTGGAAATCGTATCAGGTGTCACTGTCTGTGCATAAGTCGCCACGCCATGCATAATCGTTATGAAAAGTAAAGTTTTCCTCATTGCCGTGCTGTTTTTCTGCGACAAAGTTATATTTACTTACTTTCATAATCACCATGACCAACCTTATTTAGTCTTAACCGCTCCCTTATTTAGTCTTAAAACTACGAAAATAACACGCTGGAATAACCACCTTTACCAATATTCTCAAAATTGGAGGGGCGCATATAGGGGTGCTGACAACAAAAAAGAGGGCAAGATGCCTTGTCATCTACTTTTCATTTACAGAGAGTCACTAATTTTTATTACAGATAGTTACTGGATAAAAAAGATTATGAATTTAACGAATAGCAAGTGTTCTAAGCCACTTTAAGCACGGAGAGGTAGAAGGTAACGGCGAGAGGATACAATGCTTTAAAATGGCAGAACAACATCTCTGTCATATTTCCTCGCTCAAGCGTATAATACGGAGCGTCAATTCCCCTGCTGTTTATAGCAATTAGGGATTGCACGTGCAATCCCTCTATTTACCATTGCCAGCCAATTCAAAACTATAATCATATGCCAATAGCCAATATTACAGTATCATAAATTCAATGATATTATTTATAATCTCTTATCTATAGCATTTAGGCATATATGGACAGGTATATAGGCAATATTACTATTATATAGGTTATTATTCCCCCTTATTATTAAGCAGGTTTAGCATTTATATTTCTGTACCACCATATCGAGTATGAGATTGGAGCATAACAATAATTCGAGAGAGGTTTATATTCTCTCCATTTGCCTTTATATCAGCAAAATATCGGATAATATCTCTATATAAATCAATCTTGCGATAATCATTTATATCACTATGGTTATCAAAGAGGTAATTTATCCTTGTATACAATTTCGTCTTTGCTGAATTTACAGATGACTGCGTTTTATGATGCTCTTTGATATATTCTTCAAAAAAGTTGATATTATCTTTCCAAGGATATAAATTCAAGGTTTCTGCGCAAAGAATATCCTTTAACGAAAAATCGGCAGTATCGGATATGACGCTTTGTATGGTAATTCTTCCGACTTCATAAGCCCATAATTCGCGTAACTCCTCCCAATGATTTATCAAATCATTTATACTGGCTATCTTTGACAGTCCTTTACGTTTTAATGCATCTTTATCGTCAGCCGTAAATTCTATTCGCATAATGTTTGGAGAGGTATTAGATGATATAATATCATCCGTAAAATCTGCTTTATCCTCTATTTCTTTGCATTTGTCATATATTTTCAATCGAAAGTCACTTTCTCTTTTTCCAAAATATAAAGTTCCGTAGTTTCCTTTGGTTCTGCCTCTGCCTCGAATTTTTTTAGCCCTAAATGTAGCATAGGAAACAATCTTTATACTTAGCTTGGAATAAGGAATTGAAATCGGGATATTAAAACCAAACTCAATTTGCGTAGCAGAAGCAACACAAAGAGTTTCCCAGGCTATCCCAAGCATTTCTGCAAGCAGTTTAGTCGCTTCTACGAATGATGAAAGCGTCAAATCCGCAATGCTATAATCACCGAATTGCCACTTACGCAAACTGCCTTTAACTGTAACTGCACCGTTATGATGTTCCCAAACTGACATATGTGAATTATTCATGGGATTATTCAATCTCCATTCATTTCTGGTTCCTTTTTTCTCAGTCAAGATACAATTAGAAAAATTGCCCTTGAATTGATTTGCCGGAAAGTAAAATTTAGTACCGTCTATCATAATTACTGATAAAATTTAAAGAAGCCTACTTTGGCTTTCTTACCTATATAATAGCACGGAAAGCAACGTAATTTTACGCCGCCTTCTGTTAAATATTATTAATCAACAAACTTTCAGCTAATTATGTTTGAAATTTTCAGTCTTTTTCTGTGTTCTCGTTTTTACTTTCGGAAGTATTCCAGCATTTCGTTTTCAAGTTCTTCTTTATTTTTCTTCTTCTGCGCACGAGCGATGAGAATAATCCATAAGACCGAACATACTCCTCCTGCCAATACAGACATCGAAGATATATCATCTGAACAATCGTATATTAATTATCCGACATTGCTCACGCCCATAGTCAATGGTATGATATGGGCTAAAAGCCACGTCAGACCGACACCGAACAAAAATCCGATTACGATTGCTTTGAGAGTTGATTAAGGTTCATATCTTTTTCACTTTTTGATATGACTAATAATTCTACTATATTGTTCCTCCCCAAGACTTTTCTCTGTAAGAGATTGATTGAGCGGATTTTTCCCGATTATTAATCTACCCTCTCGCTCCAGTTGGCGCCAAGTCACCCCAAGTAACTTTTGCCAATTTTTCACGGCTCTTGGCACCACAAAGATTGCGTCTGTGTAATTGGCGATATACGTTATCATTTTTTTGATGAAAACTTGGGACGGTAGTACACATCCTTTAGGAAGGCTTTTCGCTTTTATCGAAGCATATGGTATTGATTGTATCAAGGCTACATTTGAGAATATTTCATCAAAACTTAATCCTTCATTCTGCCATTTCGAGAGAATATCAAACCAATACCAATCACCAAGCATATTATAAGCGTCTTGATAGTTGGGGTGTTCTTCTGCCAAACTGCGTGTATCTGGCAAAAAACCTTTTACGTTCAGACGCAAATTTTCACGCATGAAGCACATAACGCCTTCCGCCAACTGAGGATAGTGTTGAAGTATCTTAGCAAAATAGTGATTAACTCTTGGAACATAGCCTGCGTTAAGGCTTAGTATTATAACCTTTGCGGTCAAAGGATTGCCTTGAAACGGATAAGGTATGGTATTCAGAATAAAGCGTGTTTCATCGGTAGCAGTCGCGTTATACCTTTCAACACAGACCTCATCACCTGGATATATATATTCCTTGCAATCGCTATACAGTGCATCGTTGCCTTGACATTCATCAGCAACGATGTTCCAGTGATTGGCAACAAGAATATCATTATAGGTTGTTTCCCGTTTGGGAGAAATTAGATAGTGTTCCGAATCATCAAACGGCAATACATAGAACATGACAAGATACTCTTTCAAATCTGCTGCCATATCCTTTACTGAAACACGTTCATACCTTGCCTCTACAAATCTTATCCCTTTTCCCAATAACTCAGACAGAAGTAAAGCTATGGAATGTTTGATGTCTTCTTCTGAGATATAGGAATGGTTTTTCAAGATTTCACGAACATCTTGGGTAATGTCATAACCCATTGTAGTCACATAACCTAAGTCAAGCAACTTTTGCTTTGGGGTGCAATCATTCCATTCTTCCGCTCCATTATCAAAATAAGTACGGATTGGATATGGCAGATGCAAAGTTTCTCCAGAGCCATAGCGTAAGGAGTAATCAATCATTGGCGAATTTAGAGTTTCCTGCGTCAGCAACCGAAACACAGCGGATTATACATAGAAAATGGGCTGCTCCTATGCTACATTGAAGGCATCGCCAAACGCCTATACCAACGCACAGAGAGCAGCCCATGATGTATGAGCTGTTCAACTGCGCCTCGTTGGTAATGATATATTGGCGATTTATCAATGTAGAGGCACTTCCTTTATTTTGTCACTCTTGACGGTACAAAATTAGTCATTTATTCCGAGAGTAACAAGAGTATAATCCTGTGCGCCAATGATTATTAAGTGTTTTAGTTGAATGTATCTATCTCTTCCATATTGACTTGCGCAACTTTAAGGTCGAATTTCAAATATCGCTCGGTCATATTGACGGACTTATGTCCGAGAAATTTCTGTATTTTATAGATTGAAACTCCGTCCATTACAAGCAATGTCGCGAAAGTATGGCGACTTGAATGGAATGTGAGATGTTTCTTAATCCCTGCCATAACAGCCAATTCTTTCAGCTTTTTGTTGATATAGGGATAGCAATAATTGCCAAAGACCACATCCTCGCTTCCGATTTTGTTCTTGCTCGGCAACACACGCATTAGTATTTCCCTCGCTTTCTCAAACAGCGGTGCTTTTACCTCTGCTTTCGTTTTGACTTGTTTTTTGATGATCAAACCCTTCTCAAAATCAATATGGTTCCACTGCAATGTTACGACATCGGATAATCGCAATCCGCAATAACACGCAAAGAGGTACATTTCCAGACATTGAAAAAGCATTCCGTCTTTTGGAAGTTTAGCATATAGTTTTCGGAATAGTTCAATCTCAGACTTTTCAAGATAGGTTTCTTTGACCTTACATTTGGGCATCTTGAAAAGAGGATAGGGATTCTTGACGGGTAAATCGTGTTTTATCATATCCAATATGATAGTTTTAAGGTGTTTATGCTTATTGGCACGTCCACCGTCTTCATTTCCTCTCACATCACGCAAAAAGACATCAAAATCCTCAATAAACGATAGGTTGATTTCCGAAATATCGATTACTTTTCGATATGCTTTAAGAGCATTGTAAGTATTCATATAAGCCATTATCGTACTCTGACTGAGGGTAACCTTCATTCTTTCCACGAAAGCGTTGTAATAGTCATAGAACGTGCCGTTAGCAGACTTTCGTGAGCGAGGACTTGACGTTGATAGATAGTTTCTGACACTCGTAACTGAAATCGGAACATTAGTAGCTATGCAAGTATTCAGAAAGGTTTCTATGGCAAGTAACTTTGAAACAAGAGCCAATCGGAGGGTTTTCTCCTTTGGCTCTTTTCTCTTGGCGTTCCAATCTGCTGGCGCGACATCCAAATTGGTAGGCAACTTGGTTTCTCGGTCATATACCCTGACGCGAAGATAGATTGGATATTTGTTATTCCTCTTTATCGGTTTGTCGTTTCTGATGAATGCAGATATTGAATAATCAGCCATTTACAATTTGCTTTACAGTTTGTTTCTATGGGCGAAGTTATTGGCTTGTCAGCAAAGGGCAAAATTTCCGCCAAAGAATTTTAAAGTAAAGCATTAATTTATTGACAATTAAGCTAATTTTCGTATTTTTTTGAGGTCAAGAAACGACAACTTAGGTGCGACTTTATTCGCTTCATAAGTATTCCACTGACGGTATCTGTCAGTAACGTTTTTAGGCTTATGCCCGAGAAATGACCCTATGATTATTTCCGAAATGCCATTCATGAAACATTGTGTTGCAAACGTCCTTCTTGCCGAGTGAAATGTTATTCCCTTTGATATTCCAACCATTTTCGCCAACGACTTTAAAGTGCCATTGATTTTGGTCGGGGAGTACACTTTGACAAAAACGCTAAGGTTATTATCGACATTATCCAAATCACCCTCAGGAGTATAACATATTATATCACGTGCCATTGGACTTAATGGTACAAATACCTTTCGTTTGGTTTTCTTACAGATAAATTCAAACACTCCATTACTGCAATTCAAATTTAAATTACACCATTTCAAGGCACGCATATCACTGATGCGTATTCCTGTCGTACATGAAAGGAGATACATCATCAAAATTCTACGTTCTACGATTGTCAATTTATTATTGTAGGACAATTTTACCATTTTAGATAATTCCTTTTCATCAAGATAAACTTCACTCCTTTTACAAGGCTTTATGAAAATTTCTCCGCTTTTGAAAGGGTCTTGAACCATTATCCCCTTGGCTGAGATATAACGGACAATAGTCCGAATTTGAACGAGTTGTTTACTAAAAGTCAAGTTTTCAACGATTCTGCCTTTTGCTATTCTTCGATTTCTAAGGAATACTACAAATTTCTTAATGAAGTCGGCATTAATATCCTTTACACGCAATCTTGGATTAAATTCTTTTATAGCCGACATCATGTAAATATGACCTTTCATCGTGGATTGACCTATCTGACCATTTCGTTCTTTTATCCCCAAATATTCTCTATAATATTGGAGAAACAGATTATCCAAAGGGGCTGCGGTTTTCTTATCTTTTACAATATCTCTAAGTTTGGAGAATGTTATCGGAACATCATCAATAATACAACGATGTATCTCTAACTTGATGCGTTGCATTTCCTTTTCAATTTCCGTTCTCAGCATTTCATCTTTTGGTAAATTGGTTTTGCTATCCCATTCATCTAAGGATAAGCGTAATTTACCAACTGAAAACTTGGGTTCTTTTCCGTCCAATCTTGGAAAACGGATAAAGAGAGGCATGCGCCCCTCGCAATCTACTTTATCCTTGCGAAAAGAGAGTTTGGGAGTAAGTTTGCTTGTTAGCATTTTATCGTTTTTTAGAGTTACACAAAAGCAACGCTAAATTTACAATCAAGTTTTGAAATTTCAAGGTCTGTAACGAGGGGAGCAAATTAAGCCGTCCCGAGAAGTTCCAGAGTTTATATAGGAAATCCGAGGTTTGTTAAACATTTATAAATGTTAGATTTCCGAAAAATTGCCCGATTTTCTTACGAGTTTGGAGTCTTATTTAGTCTTAAATCGATGCAATGTTAATCGATTGTATGACGGATTATTAGTAAATTCGCATTATGAAACGCTTTAAGACAATATCGACCACGTTTGTTATTGTCATTGCAGTCATTTTCGGCTGTAATGTCTATTATCTCATATCCCTTTACAATTCGATAAAGGCCAATGTCGAACGGGATGTGATGACCGCCTTGGCTGATGCCGATATCGACGACCTTATGTATCGCGCCGGCAGAGCGCAAGGACTGGCATCAAACGTAAAGGTGCAGGAGGATATTGAAGAATACAATGTTCCAAGAAAAGCTGAGGCATCTACATACAGGGATGAAAACGGTCAACTGATTTCTGTCCGGACCGAGGCCGACGGTACAGTTGTTGAAAAACGGGCTAAACTGTCGGAAAACAGTCCATATTCCAATCAGATGGTCGATGCAATGAGCCGGCAGTTTCATGCGATAATGGAAAAGTATATCCCTTATGACATGGCGGTGATGGATAGTGTTTTACGCAATCAGCTGTCTCATCGGTTCATATATCCTGATTTCTTATGCGTGGAGGTTGTCGACAGCAAGGATTCCGTAATCTGCGGCAATCCTAAATTCAACGGAGAATCAGGATTGGATTCATTCCGTTTTAATATCAATCCCGACGAGGAAATATATTATAAAGCGTATATGACGCCGCTGACACGCCATATTGTTTCGGAAATGTCAGGCGTCATCGTGACCATTTTTCTTCTGATGACATCGTTCGCCCTGGCGTTCTGGTACCTGTTTCACACGGTGTCGAAGATGAGGACGATTGAGGAAATGAAAGATGATTTTGTAAGCAACATGACGCATGAGCTGAAAACACCTATCGCCATCGCTTATTCAGCCAATGACGCGCTGCTCAATTATGACACGGCCAATGACACGCAGAAAAAAGAGACATACCTCAATATCGCCAATAGACAGCTTGTTCGGCTCCGGGAATTGGTAGAGAATATCCTTGCCATGAGTATGGAACGGCGCAATACGATGAAGCTTAAACCGGAGACAGTGCCGTTACGGCCCTTTGTGGAGGAAATCGCCGCAGCCCAACGCATGCGCGGGGAGAAGGAGATAACGATAAATGTGGATGTAGACGAGGATGTCTCGATAGAAGCAGACAGGACACACCTGGCAAACATATTGAACAATCTGATTGACAATGCCGTCAAATACTCCGGCGACAGCGTCGTCATAACCGTCCGCGGCAACGGGAAGGAAATATCCGTCGCCGACAACGGCATCGGCATTCCCGCCAAGTCCATACCGTATCTGTTCAACAAGTTTTATCGCGTGCCGCACGGCAACCGTCAGGATGTCCGTGGGTACGGCATAGGGTTATACTATGTCAAGAGCATTCTTGACAAAATGGGATGGACCATAGAAGTCGACAGCAAGGAAAGGGAAGGCTCGGTATTCACAATCAAAACCGGTAACGATGGGAAATAGGATATTGTTTGTCGAGGATGAGGAAGACCTCGCTTTGATTGTAGCCGACACACTGCGCGGACAGGGATACGAAGTCATCACGGCAGCCGACGGCATAGCCGGACTTGAGAAATTCAGGTCCGAAGGCGCCGATATTGTCGTGGCGGATGTCATGATGCCTAAGATGGACGGATTTTCCATGGCGAAAGAGATAAGGAAGTTGTCGCAGACAGTCCCGTTGCTGTTCCTCACAGCCAAAAGTACGATTGAGGATGTCGAAGCGGGATTTGAAATCGGTGCCAACGACTATCTCAAGAAGCCTTTTGAACTCCGTGAATTGATAGTGAGGATAAAGGCTCTGCTCCGTCGGCACCATACAGCCCGAACTGACCGGAACGAAGATATCCGGTTTTATATTGGCCGATATATCTTCAATGTTACCACTCAGACGCTGTCATTGGGAGGGCAAAGTGTAGAACTGTCACACTTCGAAGCCAGGATACTTGAACGACTTGCCACCAATATCGGAAGTACGGTTGACGCCTCGGAACTGATGATAGCGGTATGGCAGCGAGACGAGCCCAGCAACCGCAACTCCCTCCACGGCTACATCCACAAGCTGCGCCGGGCACTTCGCCAGGACCCCTCGATCTCGATCATCAACCAGCGCGGCTTCGGCTATATGCTTACCGTCCGCGACTGATCCGCAACTAAGCAGAACAGGATTACATTATGACAGGGGCTCAGACGTTGATTTTTGTTCTTTTGTCGGGGGGCCGACTGGTGCCTATCGGATAAAGGACGACGGAAGGCGGGGAATCTGTGAAGTTGGCAAATAGTGCAATATAGTGCAATATAATTGTCCGGATTCGGGATTTTTTGCTAACTTTGCATTTGACAGGCTGCTTGCCGGCTTTCTTATCATAATGAACAAAAGTATCGCTCCTCTGGACAGAGAATCCACAACTGAGATAAATGACAGGCCATATTCGCTTTGTCACGGTGGATTGCATGTCGTAAGAATACTCCTTCTGTTATCAATCATCTTGCTGTTTCCTTCTGTTACGTCGGCTTTGGGCGTAAACGATTTCACGTTCTCACACTTAGGCCTGGCGGATGGATTGAACAGCCAACGCATATATTCGCTTAAACAGACGGATGACGGGGCAGTATGGCTGACCACAGAGAGTTTCGTGGCCCGGTATAATGGTTCGGGAATAGAGAATTTCAATCTTACGGAAAACGGCATTACCCGCAATAAGGTCGGGCGCAATCCTCGTTTTGTCCAGTCCCGCGAAGACGATGGCCTGCAGGTATTTGATGCGGGCGGATGTGTCTATGAATATAATGCCGTGCAAAACCGTTTTGACACGGTATTTGACCTTTCCAGGCATTTTAATTATGATTTTCAACTCAATGACGTTTACAGAGAAGGCGATACCTATTGGATGGCCTTAAGCCATGGCATCTACATGATGCGGAGAGGCAAGGTCCTGCCGGTACTGCAGAATGTTTATGCCAGTTGCATTGTACGTGGTGCCGACGGGTTGCTTCTGTTCGGCACGCGCCAGGGAGTGAAGTCGCTCGGTCGACACGATGGGAAAGCGTCCGGAGTCCGATTGCAGGATTATCTTCCGCACGACGTGGTGAGCGGCTACTATGATGGCGACACCAGACTGCTCTGGCTGGGCACATACGACCGGGGGCTTATAACTGTTGACGGCAAAGGCATGGCTGTCAATGTGAAAGGAATTCCTCAGTATCCGGTCAGAAGTATTGTGGCATACGACAACTCGACGATGCTGGTCGGGGTAGACGGCTGTGGCGTGTATCAGGCATCACGCTTGCCCTCGGTTAAAGATACGGCCTCGGTGCTGTTCAATGCCAACGACGGGGAAAACGGGGTGCTTCATGGCAACGGCATATATGCACTGCTGGTAGACGCCTGGCGCGACATATTCGTAGGATCCTATTCCGGCGGCATCGATATGGCTCGGCCTGTCGGAAATACCGTCAAAACATACACCCATCAGCGTAATAATCCCCGGACATTGCTGAATGACCATGTCAACTGTGTGGCGCAGCTGTCATCGTCGGCGCTGGCAATAGGAACCGATGACGGCATCAGCATAATGAACCCGCTCACCGGAGAGTGGCGCCATACAGCCCGTGGCATTGTGGTGCTTTCCTTATGTCCCAGGCCGGACGGGAAAGGGTTCCTGGCTGCCACCTATGGCAACGGCGTGTGTGAAATCAGTGCCTCCGGAGAAGTGAGGAAGCTTTATGATGCCGACGTATTGGGCGAAAACCATGTCCATGACCTGTTGTTCGACAAGAATGGCCATCTCTGGATAGGCTGTCAGGATGCAAGGCTCGTCGAGGTGACACAGGAAGGCTTCAGATATTATCCCGTCGACAACGTGAAATCTCTGGCACTTTTGCCGGACGGACGTATAGCGGCGGGAACCATAACGGGCCTCTATATGGTCACTCCGGGACAGAATGAGGTAAAGGAACTGCCTTATTTTTCGTCAGACCCCAACCATACGAGCTGTTATGTGCTCGATCTCTTTGTTCATGACGGACATTATATAGACATAGCCACCTATGGCGGCGGGCTGTATGTATATGATCTCCGCACCGGGAACTGCCGGCAGTTCACCATGAATGACGGTTTGCCGTCAAATACGGTTACCGGTGTGACGCAGGACGATCTGGGGCATCTGTGGTTTGCCACGGACAGGGGATTGTCGTTCGCGCATCCCGACAGTCTTGACAAGATCATAAATGTAAACTATCATTACGGGCTGCAGCGTGAATATTCGCATGGGGCCGCCCTCCATCTGCAGAACGGGAATCTTCTGTTCGGAAGCGAAGCGGGTGCCGTCTTGGTCAATCCGCACTACGTCCAGCCGTACAATTATAAAGTCAAATTGCGCTTCACGGGCATCAGCTGTAATGAAAGCGACTCGGAAAAGTTCAAGGAACAAGCGGAAAAAATGCTGGGTGAAGGGAAACTGAGCCTGTCGTACGGACAGCGTACCTTTGAATTGTATTTCGAAAGCATCTATTTACGATACCAGTTTGACATAGCCTATCAGTACAAGGTAGGAAACGGCACCTGGAGTCCCCTTACGACGCAGCAATATATCCGGTTCGTCAACCTTGAGCCGGGCACCCACAGACTCACGGTCCGTGCGGTAAGCAAATCCAACCGCGTCGTGCTCGGCGAACGGCATCTGACAATCACCGTCAGCCGTCCCTGGTGGAATTCGTGGTGGATGTGGAGCATCTATATTCTATTCATAATATCCCTGTTTTATGGAGCATGGTGGACATACGGGCTCCACACCCGGTATATGCGTCATGTGGTGAATGCTTTGGAACACGACAACGGAGATTCGGCCGAGACCTCGCGATCGGGGCTTAAGAAGCATGACGCCGATCCGGATATTTCCGCCGACACGGAGCCTGCCCCTGTTTCCGGTGGCGTAACCGACGGAGGTGCGACGGATGAAGCCAATGCCGCGGCCGAAATGAAGCAGAAGTCCGATTTTATGGATAATGTGACCCGACATCTTCTTAACCATATATCGGAATCGGAATTTACCGTCGACAGCCTGTGCCGGGAAATGGCAATGAGCCGTACGGTGTTTTACGTAAAGCTGAAGTCATATACAGGAAAATCGCCTCAGGAATTTATCCGAGCGGTGCGCCTTGAGCGAGCGGCCGTCCTGTTGCGTGCCGGTCACCATGTCGGCGACGTGGCCGGTGAGGTAGGCTATGATAACGCCAAGTATTTCAGCACGGCATTCAAGAAATACTTCGGCGTCTCGCCGTCAAAATACAAATAAGGCAAAGTCCTGTTCATTGGATTTAAGGGCACCTTCCCTATGTGGAGGGTGTCTTTTATTATACACGTAATGTCAGGAATTGACTTGCCGGTCGTACACGTTGTTGCGGGCGAAAGGTTTGTTATCTCGCGGAAAAAGGTTTGTTTTCTGACTAAAGACACATATCAAACCTATTTCCGTCAGACAGCTAACCATTTGATATGTCATGTATTGCTAATTTTGCCGAAAACGAAAAATCTATTATTCATGAACGTAAACTTTTTCAGGATTTTTTTAGTGCTGTCGTGGCTGTTGCCGGCTGTGGTTACATGTCACGCCCAGCAGACAGCCCGGCAATGGAACAGCGAAGTCACAGCCGGATGGAACCTCGGAAACCAGTTTGAATGCTCCGCTCCGGGCCAGGACGGAGAGTCTGTCGCCATCGGCGACCCGGATGGCGCCGACAAAGCGGAAACGGCATGGGGCAATCCGTCGGTGACAAAAAAAACCATCAAGGCAGTGCATGATGCCGGGTTCAACGCCATACGCATCCCGGTGCGATGGCAGTGCCATATCACCAATCCTGCCGCAATGACTGTCAGCAAGACATGGATGAACCGGATAAAGGAAGTGATAGACTGGTGTCTGGAATACGATATGAAGGTAATTGTCAATGTCCACCATGACAAGTGGCTCGAGAGCCGTCCTCTATATGCCAACAAGGAGGAAAACTGTCAGAAGCTGGCATTGCTGTGGATGAACATAGCCAATGAGCTTAACAAATATGATTATCGTGTGGCGTTTGCCGGTACCAACGAGGTCCATGAACCTGACAAGTGGGGAAAACCGACGGCTGAAAACCTTGATGTGCAGAATGCCTACAACCAGACTTTCGTCGATATCGTGAGAGCCACAGGAATGAACAATACAAAACGCCATCTGATAGTGCAGACGTATGTATGCAATGCGGATTACGGTCTTTATAACGGTGATTTCATCATTCCTGCCGACATAGAGGGCAACGGCAATGACTACATGAGCGTGGAGCTGCATTATTACAATCCCTGGGAATATGCCGGAAGCGGCGAATGTTATTACTGGGGCGAGCCGTATAAACAGTACGGCGCGTCACAGAGTGACGAAAAAACCATGACGGATTTCTTCGATAAGCTGTCGCACGAATGGGGCGCGAAAGGATTGGGCGTGGTGATCGGCGAATGGGGGCTCACTACCCATTTCAAGGCCAATGAAGCCGACCGTATGCGTGAAAATATGTCGTATTACTGCAAGACGCTGGTGTCCGAGGCGCGCAGACGCGGATTCTCCACGTTCGTATGGGACAACAACCGGTTCGGCAACGGAGCCGACCAGTTCGGGATTTTCGACCGCGACAGAAATATGGCGGTTAAGGCGCCCTGGATGATACAGGGAATAAAAGAGGGAGTAGAAGCAAGCGAAAAACGGATGTAAAGGCAAACATACTCTAAACGATTCGGTAAACCAATTAACCATATATCATGATAACGAAGCGACTGATATTAACGCTTTATGTGCTCGGCCTCGGCCTGGCGCCCCTCCCGGCTATGGCAGCTGGCACAACGGGAGTGGAGACGGCGGAAACAGCGGAACAGACAGTGAAAGGCAGTGTCACCGACGGGTCGGAACCTCTGATCGGTGCATTTGTGAAAGTGGCCGGAACCTCCAACGGAGCCGTGACGGACATAGACGGAAACTTTACCTTGAGATGCCGTCCCGGTGACGAACTTGAGGTGTCGTACGTGGGATACAGGCCCGCGCGTGTGAAAGCGCAGGAGAATATGACGATTAAACTTGAGGAAAGCAGTACGGAACTGAGTGAAGTGGTGGTGACCGCACTCGGCATAAAGCGCGACCGCAAGGCTCTGGGTTACGGGCTTTCCGAAGTGAAGGGCGATGAACTGAACAAGGCGAAGGAAACCAATGTCATGAATTCGCTCGCCGGTAAAGTCGCCGGTCTTGTGGTCAGCAACACCGCCGGCGGAGCCGCCGGTTCCACCAGGGTGATGCTGCGTGGCACTACCGAGATGACGGGCAACAACCAGCCTCTTTATGTCATTGACGGCGTGCCTCTGGACAATACCAATTTCGGCAGCGCCGGCGAACAGGGCGGTTACGATCTCGGCGACGGCATATCGGCCATCAATCCCGACGATATCGAAACCATGACCGTACTGAAAGGTCCGGCTGCTTCGGCGCTTTATGGTTCACGTGCCTCGCACGGCGTGATACTCATAACCACCAAGAAGGCGGACAAAGAGAAATTCTCGGTAGAGTACAACGGCTCGTTTACCGTCGACACCCAGCTTGCAAAATGGGATGACGTGCAGCATGTATACGGTATGGGCAACAACGGACAGTATGAACTTGATGCGTCTTCAGGCACAAACCAGAGCTGGGGCGTGAAGGCGGATATGATCGACAAGACATATTATGACGGATCGGTGCGCCCGTTCCTGATGTACCGCAACAACACCTCGTCATTCTTCCGCACGGGTCTGACGGCCCAGAATTCCGTGATTCTGAACGTGAACAGCGGCAAGACCGGTATCCGCTTCTCATTCACCGACATGCGTAACAAGGATATTCTTCCGAACACTCACATGAGCCGTGACAATTTCAACCTGCGGGTCAACACATCCATAGGTCCGGTGGATGTGGACTTTACAGCCAACTACACCCGCGAGGATGTGAAGAACCGTCCTGCCCTCGGCGATTCCCAGAGCAATGTCGGTAAGAACCTCATGACCCTGGCCAGCACCTACAATCAGGAATGGCTGAAGAACTATCAGAATCCGGACGGCAGTTACGCCCGCTGGAACGGCAACGACCAGTACAACAAGAATCCATACTGGGACCTCTATAAGTGCGACAATACATCGACCAAGGATGTGTTCCGGTTCACCGGAAGGGTAATTTACAATATAACCAGGCATCTGAAAGTGCAGGGTACAATCGGAACCGACATCAATAACATGAATTTCGAGGATTTCATCGCCCGCACCACTCCGGGCGTACTTCCGGGTAAACTGACGAACTCGATTTTCAACAACCGTACCCTCAATGCCGAGATACTTGCCCTATACAACAACAACTGGGGCGATTTCGACCTGAGCGCCACCCTTGGCGGAAACATATACAGGGTGAACAACAGGACGACCATCATAACCGGCACCGACCAGCAGATGGACGGCGTGACTTCAATCATGAACTATGCCGAGCAGAATGTAATGCCATACACCTATAAAAAGCAGATCAACTCGCTCTTTGCGAGTGCGAGCCTCGGATACCGCTCCACGTATTTCCTTGAAGGCACCGTGCGCGGCGACCGTTCGTCGACACTGCCGGTGGCCAACAACACGTATGTCTATCCCTCCGTTTCGGGAAGCATCGTATTCTCCAAATTCCTCAAGCCCCAGAATGTGTTGAGTTTCGGTAAGGTCCGCGCTTCATGGGCCAAAGTCGGTTCCGACACGGACCCGTATCAGCTTGCGCTGAACTATGCCACGGGAAAATACTCATATCCCGGTTTTACAATCGGTATGATCAACAATGACATACAGCCCAACAAGAACCTCAAGCCGACAATGACAAGTTCCTATGAACTCGGTCTTGAGGCCAAGTTCTTCACCAACCGCCTGAATATAGACTTCACATACTACGACCAGGTGTCCAAAGACCAGATCATAGGGCTTGCATCTTCCGCGGCGGCAGGATATCCTTCGCGCCTCATCAATGCCGGCAAGATCCGGAACCGTGGCGTCGAGCTTGCGGTATACGGCCGTATACTCCAGATCAAGGACTTCTCATGGGACGCAGGTATAAACTATTCAAAGAACTCAAACAAGGTGCTGAAGCTGGTAGAGGGTATGGACTATTTCCAGCTGGCCGATGCGAGCTGGGCCGGAGTATCCGTCGGGGCTGAGGTCGGAAAGGATTTCGGTTCCATCCTCGGCACGGATTTCAAGCGCAACGAGAATGGCGATGTCCTGATTGACAGGAACACCGGACTGCCTCTGTATGACGAGAATCTCAAGACCCTCGGCAACTCGACGTGGGACTGGACCGGCGGTTTCTACTCTACGTTCACATTCAAGAACTTCCATCTGTATGCCGGCTTCGATATAAAGATGGGCGGCGACCTCTATTCATTTTCAATGCGGTCGGCATATCTGACCGGTAAGGCAAACGCCACGCTTGCCGGCCGCGAGGAATGGTACCGTTCGGAGGAGGCGCGCAAAGCCGCCGGCATGACCGAGGCGCAGTGGCGCGCGGCCGGCAAGTGCGAGGGATATATCGCGGAGGGCGTGGTCGACAACGGCGACGGCACCTACAGCAAGAACACTTATCCCGTAAATCCGCAGAACTATTGGAAAAGTGTGGCTGAGAAGGCGCCTGCTACCTTTATTTACGACAATTCCTACATCAAATGTCGTGAAATCACCTTCGGCTATACGTTCCCGACAAGCCTTCTCGGCAAGGCGGTAAAGTCATTGTCGATCTCATTCGTGGCACGCAATCCATTCATAGTATGGAAGAATATTCCGAATATCGATCCTGATTCCAACTACAACACGTCAGGCATGGGCCTTGAGTACGGGTCGCTCCCGTCGCGCCGCAGTTTCGGAGTTAACGTATATGTAAAATTCTAATGGTATCTGAACAGTTATGAAGACAATATATAATTACATGGTATCGGCTGTGACGGCTGTCACGCTTCTGGGATTCGGCGCATGTTCGGACGCCTATATGGAGGATGTCAATACCGACGACTCGAAGGCTAACGCCATCGATCCGAACACTCAGCTGACCACGGCGCTGTTGCAGACATACGGCGATTTCTCCCTCATGGACACCTACCGCAGCTATATCACCGGTTTCACACAGTATTATGCCGGTGGATGGAACGTGTCGAATTATGCGGGGGCCGTTTATCCCAAGGATTCCGAGATGTCTCATGTGTGGAACCGCTATTACACGATAGGCGTCAAGAATCTCGTGGATGCCATCCATCGCTCCGAAGACATGCCTAACACCAATGCCGCACTGCGTATCCATCGGGCTTACATGATGGCGGTACTCTCCGACATATACGGCGATATTCCCTGCACCGAGGCGGGAATGTCATATATCGAAGGCAACGCCAACCCGAAATACGACACACAGGAAGAAGTGTACGACTTCATTTTCTCCGAACTGAAGGCGTGCGCCGAACAGCTGGGCACGGGTACGGATGTCATCTCGGGCGACGTCACGTCCCTGGGCGGCGACGCGACCGCATGGAAAAAGTATGCCAACACACTCCGGCTGCGTTATGCGATGCGGATATCTGATGTCGCTCCGGAGAAAGCCCGTCAGGAATTCGAGTCGGCCCTCCATGCTGACGGAGGAATCATCTCGTCGGCCGGCGACGATGCGTATGTGAAACATATCGACGCTCCGTTCACGCTGTACGATGGTGCCAATGACCTTGATTTCAGGGCCAATGCTCTTGGCGAGATGATTTATGGCCAGGATCCCGAGTCTCCTTCGTTCGTTTGCTCTACCTTGTTCAATTATATGAAGAAGATGGACGACCCGCGCCTTTACCGTGTGGCCCGATGCTACATCCACACCACACGAAGCCAGACCGATACGTCCGGTAACTTCGATGTCACCGACGAGGTGATGGATTGGGGTAACCGCGGCGGCACGGGCATCGTGCCCTGCAATGTCGGCGATGCCTGGTGGAACGAGTGGGTGAACGGCCCGGCTACCGAGGAGATTCCCACTCTTGCCTCCCTCGTGAAGCTTTATCCCGACAAGGGCTATGACAAGAACAACTATCCGGCCCGTATGCTTCGTCCCACAGTCGCAGTGGCATTCTGCAATGCCGACTGTCCCGGCATTCTCATCACTTCCGCCGAGGTCGAGTTCCTGCTTGCCGAGGCTGCGTCCAAGGGATGGAATGTCCCGGGCGACGCCAACAGCCACTATGAAGCCGGTATCCGTGCCTCCATGCAGATGCTGAACAGCTACTACGACATCGTCACGAAGATCTCCGACGAGGAAATAGATGCGTATATAGCGGCAAATCCGTTGGGCGACAACCCTCGCGAGGCTATCAACACCCAGGCATGGATTCTCCATCTTACCAATCCAAGCGAAGGCTGGGCCAATCTCCGTCGTTCAGACTATCCTGCGCTTGCTGACCGTACTCTGCTTCCCGTGCGCGGCGATTTCCCCCACGAGGACCCGAACATGCAGACTCCCGTGCGTTTGCGCTATCCTCTGCTTGAGGCCAAGTACAACAGCGTGAACTATAAGGAAGCCGTAGAACGTATGGGAGGCAATGACAACTGGCACACACGGGTGTGGTGGGATACTGCCGACCAGCATTTCATGGATATCAAGGAATTCGACAAATAGGTTTAAAAGGTTTTTTATCCGTTTCCCTCCTTCCGCCTCCCTTTCGGGGGAGGACGGAACCGGGAACAAAATTGACTCAAGATGAAAAAAATATTATATAATTTAATGGCGCTCATGGCGGTTCTCTCGATGGGAACGCTCGGCTCATGCTCCGAAGATAAAGATGGATTCATCACGGCCGGTGAGGACGACTTCCCTCAGATACTCCTGCCCTGGTTCGGTGACTGGGAGAACGGCGAACCCGCCGTGTACAAGAATATCTCCCGTGACATAGAGTTTGAAGACTCTGTCACGGTAACTCCGGCTCAATACACCACGGTGGAATGGTTCATTGATGATGAGAAAATCCATGAGGGCAAGAAAATTCAGCATAGTTTCCTGGCCGGGGAATATATACTGAAGGTCGTTGCCACCACGACAAAGGGCAAATCGACATCCCGTACCGGTAAACTTATAGTCCGGGCACTTGACAGTGATCCGATTCCGGGCAACGATATACGTGACCGGCAGGTTGTGCCCGGCTCAGTTGTCAAGCTCCATGGAACAAACATGGAGAAGGTGGTTAAAATCTCGATCGGAGACAAGGAGGCAGCCACCACCTTCGTCGACAAGGGTGAAAAAAGTTATGTGGAATATACCGTTCCTGACGGTCTCGCTCTCGGCACATACCGCGTGACTCTCACGGACAGTGAAGGCAATGTCTATGGCGGCGGCAAGATTGAAATCAGCGATACGGCGCCTGAGGTAACGGAAGAGATTCTGTGGGAAGGCGAATTCAATGTCACATGGGACAATCCCTTCGCATTGCTGCAGACACAGTTCAAGGATCTGGTCAAGAGCGGTGATACGGTCCGCGCGTATGTTAACGGAGATGGACAGGGAACCATGACCACAGCCTGGTGGAACAACATCCTTACGGGGAAAGGAGATCCTGAACGCGATGACGTGGTGATCAGCGGATCCATGGTGCTGGAGTTCGTCCTTACCGACTACTCCATGCAGCTCATGAACGAACAGGACGGAGCTCTGTTTGTAGGTAACGGATATACGATTGTAAAAATCACCAGGGAATAATACCGCACGGCTTTGTACAACGGTATGTGATATCTTATCCTGCGGTGGATACAGGAATCCCGATATTATCCGTTATGTACATTACAGGTAGGTGATCTGTTATTCAGCGAGTGAATACAGGCTGTCGCCCCACCGGGACAGCGCCGGTATTCACTCGCTTATATAAATGAACAAGACTGTCAGGTATGAAAAAATTACTTATTCCGTTCTTTATGTTTGGTATGTTGGCTGCAAACGCTGCCGATAAAAATAATGATATCGAGACAATGGTCGAGGACCTTCTGAGCAAGATGACACTTGAGGAGAAGGTGCGCCTCAGTTACGCGCAATCTAAATTTTCAAGTCCGGGTGTGCCGCGCCTGGGTGTTCCGGAGGTCTACACCAGCGACGGTCCTCATGGGGTGCGCATGGAAATCAACTGGAACGACTGGGGTCATGCCGGCTGGACAAATGATTCGTGCACGGCTTTCCCGGCCCTGACCTGTCTTGCCGCCACATGGCAGCCGGAACTGGCCTCCCTTTACGGCCGGATGGTGGGTGAGGAGGCACGCTACCGCAACAAGACGGTGCTGTTGGGTCCCGGCGTGAATCTGTACCGCACGCCCTTGAATGGCCGCAACTTCGAGTATATGGGAGAAGACCCGTATCTTGCCTCGCGAATGTGCGTGCCGTATATCCGGGGACTTCAGTCGAACGGCGTGGCAAGCTGCATAAAGCATTATGCCCTTAACGAACAGGAGACATTCCGCGGCCATGTGGACGTGCGTGTTTCCGACCGCGCATTGCACGAACTCTACCTGCGTCCGTTCCATGCCGCTGTGGTCGAGGGTGGCGCATGGACTCTGATGGGCAGCTACAACCAATACCTCAATCAGCACGCTACTCATAACGCACGTCTGATCAACGACATCCTTAAGAAGGAATGGGGATTCGACGGTGCAGTGATAACGGACTGGGGGGCCGCGCACAACACGGACGAAGCCATCTTTAATGGTCTTGATCTTGAAATGGGCAGTTATACCGACGGCCTTTCCACCGAAGCGCCGATAAATTCGTATGACGATTACTATCTTGGTAGAGCCTATCTTGAGAAATGCCGGAGGGGAGAGGTCCCTGATTCGATAATCAATGACAAGGCACGCCGTATGCTGCGTCTGATACTCCGTACGGGAATGGCTGCCGGCCGGGACTTTGGCTCGATGAACTCGCCCGAACATGTTGCGGCGGCACGCAGGATAGCGCAGGAAGGCATAGTGCTGATGAAGAACAACGGCATCCTGCCACTCCGGCCGCAGGACGGTGCGAGAATCCTGGTGGTAGGCGAAAACGCCACACGTAGCCTATGCGCCGGCGGAGGGTCGAGTGAGCTCAAACCCCGCGATGAGGTGTCGCCGCTGCGTGGCATCAGGGAACGGTTCGGCGGCAATTGCGTCGTGGAATACGCTAAAGGCTATGAATCGGGACGGTCGATGTTCGGTGAAGTGGACGTTTTGCCACAATCTCTGTACGATTCGCTTCGTAATGAAGCGGTTGAAAAGGCAAGAAATGCGGATTACGTCATCTATGTAGGAGGCTTGAACAAGAATCACGCACAGGACAGTGAAGGTGGCGACCGCGAAAATTATCAGCTGCCTTTCTATCAGGACCGCCTGATTTCGGAACTGCTTGCGGCCAACAGAAATACCGTATTGGTGATTGTAAGCGGAAACGCATACGACATGCCCTGGCTCGACAGTACTCCCGCTCTGGTGCAGTCATGGTATCTTGGCAGCGAAGCCGGTCACGCTTTGGCGGACATCATCTCGGGCGATGTGTGCCCGTCCGGAAAGCTGCCGTTCTCATTCGCATATCAGCTCACCGACTACCCTGCCCATAAAATGGGTGCTGTGGGCTATCCCGGCGTATCGCCTGACAAATTGCCTCAGCCTTTCGGCGGCGAGGAAGGGAAACCGATGAGTTCCGCCGGGCTGTTGAAAGCCGCTGTCAAAGGTTGGAAAGGTATTGATTTCTGCAACGAGCCGGGCAATGGGGCAATGAAGGACGAGACAGAGGTATATGGCGAAGACATTCTCTTAGGCTACCGCTGGTTCGACTACTTCAAGACAAAAGTGCGTTTCCCATTCGGATTCGGTCTGAGCTACACCACATTCAGTTACGGCAAACCCGTCATTGACGGACGCACCGTTTCGGTATCGGTGAGCAACACCGGAAAAGTCGCAGGTCAGGAAGTGGTGCAGTTTTACGTAGGCGATGACAAGGCATCCGTGATTCGCCCTGTGAAGGAACTCAAGCATTTCGAGAAAGTAGCACTTGCGCCAGGAGAGACAAAGCAGATTTCATATACCATTGATGACGATGACCTGAAATATTTCGATGAAGAAAGGCATGAATGGGTGGCCGAACCCGGTTCCTTCACCGTTTATGTCGGAGCATCGGCAGCTGACATTCGTGGCAAAGTGAAATATAGTAACTGATCATTAATCGTATGGTTTATGAGGTGTGTCAGAATATTGTTTGTAGCGATGGCCTGTATATCCGCGATTGAGTGTGGCTCACAGACATTGGAGCAACGTGTAAATCAACTTTACGACAGTATGAGCCGTGCGGAACGTGTGGCCCAGCTGAGAAGCATTTACATTTCGGCGCTGCTTACGCCGGAAGGCATGATCGACGAGGCTAAGTGCCGGGAACTGATTCCCGACGGCATCGGACATATTCCCCAATTCGCCATGGATCTGGGCATGTCGCCCGATGAGCAGCGCGACAGGGTGGCCCGGCTGCAGAAATGGCTTATTGAAAACACGCCCAATCATATTCCGGCTCTGGTTCATGAAGAAGCGCTCTCCGGGGTGAATGCCCTGGATGCCACCGTCTATCCGCAGCAGATAGGCATGGCGTGTACATGGAACCCTGAACTGGCGGAAAAGAAAGCCCGGCTTACGGCCAAGGCATTGCGTGCCATGGGCGGAACGTTTGCGCTCTCCCCGATGGTGGATGTGGTCCGCAACCCATCGTTCAACCGGCTGGAGGAATCTTACGGCGAGGACGGGTATTTATCGGCGGCAATGGGAGTAGCTTTTGTAAACGGCATCCAGCACGGAGGAAATCTGCATGAAGGTGTGGCAGCCTGCACTAAGCATTTCCTTGGCTATGGCGGCGGAGGGAACGCTCCCGAAAAGGAACTGATGGAGGATATTCTGCTGCCTCACGAAGCCATCATCCGCACGGCGGACAGTCAGGCCGTGATGACCGGTTACCATACGTTCAACGGTACGAAATGTGTGGCCAATAAGTGGCTTCAACAGGATTTGCTGCGTGGCTATGTGGGATTCGACGGGCTGCTTGTGAGCGATTACGGTTCAATCCCGCAGGTCGGCGATACGCTTTCGCCTGTGGATCTCTGTGCCGCGGCAATGAATGCAGGCAATGAAGTGGATTTCCCTAACGGCGACACCTACGCTTATATCCCGGAAGCATTGGAACAGGGACTTGTCAGTGAAGTGACGCTTGAAAAGGCAGTGAAGCGCGTGCTGACGCTCAAGGCAAGGCTTGGCATACTCGACAATACCGCGCGGCTCTACGACAACGGACATATAGAGTTTGACACCGAAGAAGAACGCGCAACCGCCTACCGGCTTGCCGCCCAATCCATCGTATTGTTGAAAAATGACACGACGGCGGACGGCAGGGAACCGATTCTGCCCCTGACGGCCGAAAAACTTTCCCGATTGGGCGGCCGCGTGTTTCTTACCGGTCCGAATGCCAATTCAATGTGGGCGCTTGCCGGCGACTATACATTCCAGGCAATGCACTATTTCTGGCAGAAAAAGGAGGAAAGCCCGCTGCATCCCTGTTATGTATTCCTGAAGGACGGTATGGAGCGTAAGATGCCGAAGGAAGGAACATTGTTATATTCCCGCGGATGTGATTGGACGGAAGTGCCGGAAACCGTGATGGAAGTGGGCGGCGATCCGAGGGTGGCGGCGCAGAAGACCATCGACAGCCGCATGGTGGACAGTCGTGAACCTGCCGATTGGGACGAAGCGTTGCGGATGGCCCGTCAATGCGATGTGATAGTAGCGGCCATGGGCGAGAATGTGATGCTTAGCGGAGAAAACCGCGACCGCACGAAACTCATGCTCCCCGGACGACAGGAAGAATATGTAAATGAGCTTATCGCTACGGGGAAGCCGGTGATACTGGTGGTATTCGGCGGACGCGCACAGGTAATCAGCGATTTGGCAAGGAAATGCACGGCGGTGCTTCAGGCCTGGTATCCGGGCGAAGAAGGAGGCAATGCGGTGGCCGACATTCTTTATGGCAACGTGTCTCCGTCCGGCAAACTATGTGTCAGCTATCCGGCTGTCGAGCTTCATGAGCCTGTATGCTATAATTACGGCATGGAGAATGACTCCCGTATTGCATGGCCGTTCGGTTATGGCTTGAGCTATACTGCCTTTGAATATGGCGGGATGCGGATGGACAGGCAGGTAGAAACTACCGCTGAATCGTTTGATATTGAAGTTGATGTAAAAAATGCGGGCAAGGTCGATGCTGACGAAGTGGTGCAGATTTATGTTTCTCCGATTGACAGCGAATCCCGGTTGAAACCTGTCCAGCTTCAAGGATTCGCGCGGATTGGCCTCAAGGCCGGAGAAAAACGGACAGTGAGGTTCAGACTTTTCCCGGAGCAATTGGGATATTATGCCGATGGCGCATGGAACATAGCGCCGGGACGTTATCTGATCAAGGTGGCTGCATCATCGCAGGATATACGTCTGGAGCAGGAAATAGAGCTTACAGGAAAACATCATCTGAAAAAGCTGCGTGATCATTATCTCTCAGAGGTGGTGGATCGATAGTAGGGGATAACGACCTCCTTATGACCGGTTCCCGTCAACGCCCGGTGTCCTTGCCGGTGATAGAAAGCTGTATAATATGGGACAGACGTTGTACGGGGCCGGTCGCGAGGTTTGAAAATGTTGCCAAAAGGTTCGGTTTTTGGTAATATTCCATATCGCGTTCCAAATGGTATTGGCACTTTGAGGTATAATGTGTAAATTTGTAACGCCTTAAATTTATACTACCTTAAACTTATACCACCTTATTAGTGCGGCCTAAACCAAATAGGAATCCCATGTCAAGGACTCGTATGCCGGTTCTCGCTATAGTCCTGTTGATCGTAACGATGGTCCATGCCGGGGCGAGCGGGATTAATTCGTATGTGACTCCATTGTCGGTAATTAACGATCTGCCTTCCAATTCCGTAAGCATGGCCTACGAGGACAGAGACGGATACATCTGGCTCGGCACCCAGGATGGACTGTGCAGATATGACGGCTACAGGCTGAAGACATGGCGCTCGCACAGAGGGAATCCCGGCCTTCTGACCGACAATGACATCTCGGCCATCGCGGAGGACCGCGGAAAGAACATACTGATAGGCACACGGCATGGTCTGAACGTTCTGAACGCCGCACGCACCGCTGTGTCGCATCCCTCTCACCCCGATCTGCGCGATTATGAGATACGGGACATTGTTCCGTATAAGGACAACACGGTATGGATCGGCACTTACCGCAGGCTGGTCAGGGCCTCTGAACGTCTTGACAGCGTGTGGAATTATGAATCCTCGCTTCCCACTACGAGTGTCAACACCGTGTATCGTGACCATGACGGCAACATCTGGGTGTCGCTATGGCAAAAAGGCATATACCGGTATAATCCTGGGACCGACAGGTTTGAGAAAGGCCCTGCGATAGGCAGGGACGATAACCCGATGCGGATGCTCCAGGTAGGGGATTCGTATCTGATCGGGACATGGGGCAACGGGCTATGGCGTCTGTCAGGCCGGGCAGCTGGAGGCTATGCGGCTGCTCCGGTACATATCGTGGGAACGGACGACAATCTTGACATCATATTCGGCCTCGCTTCCGACAGACATGGCAATGTATGGCTTATAAGTCATTCGGGCGTGTACTCGGGCAGGCTGCAAGGCGACACGCTCTACCTTGACGACATATCCAAGCTGAGCGAGCCGATGAACAATATGTTCAACCGGATCATGTGTGACAAAGACGGGAATATATGGATCACGGCCAGCAGCGAGGCCGCATACATAATCAGTCAGAAGGATGCCGTCATATCCCGTGTATCGATTCCCGCATTCTCAAAGGGAAATAAGAAAATAAAACCGTCGATCAGGGCACTGTATCATTACGCCGGCCGGCTATGGTTCAATCAACCGAGGATCGGTCTGGTGATATATGACATAGACGGCGGTAAGGTGTCGCCGGTCCAGGGCATGATATCGGTAGCCGATCCGGAAAGTCTGACGGAAGTATATGTCATTACTGAATTTGCCGATGAACCGGGCCGTATATATGTAGGTCCGGAACACTATCCGATGATTTACATCTTCGACAGGAGGGACGGCATTCACATCGCGGATCAGATAATGCTGAATCCCGATGGCTTTGACGGCGGCTCGCCGAGACATATCGTAAAGGATAGACAGGGCAACCTGTGGATAGCCACGGACAAGCATGTGTTGTTCCGTGGCGCGGACGGCAGGATTGTCAACGCCATCGATGGCCTGCGGGACGTGCAGTCCATGTTGCCTGACGAGAATGGAAACGTATGGATCGCAAGTCCCTCCAAAGGAATTTTCAAGCTGAATGTGTCGGCCAAGAGGGGAAATGCGGGCATTCGGGCCATACCGGTTGCCGGTACATCGCAATATTCCATAGTGGACATGGCCATGGACAGAAACCATAACACGATATGGGCCATCGGCAAATTGGGACATGTCATCGGGCTTGACAGACGTACGGGCCGCAAGGTGGAGATAGATGAAATGCCTGATTTCCGCAATTCCGAGTATCTGCAGGATATTGTGGTGGATAAGAACAATAACAAATGGCTGTCGTCCGGCAAATACATATTCAGGTTCAGTCCTGATTTCAAGAATTGCGTTCAATATAGCGTTCGTGATGCCCATGGCGGCGACCCGAGGCTTAACAAGGGAGCTGTGTATTATGATGGCGATACGAATACGATCTATTACGGATGCTACGGCGGATATCTGAACGTCAGCGCCGAAACAGTGGCCACAGGTGCCGAATCACAGTTCCCGCCCAGAATCACGGATGTGAAGTTGTCGGGGCAGTCTCTTATAGGAGATCCGGACAACGCCACCGATTTTAACGGCAAGACAATCTATATTCCGGCCTATGCCAAGGATATACAGTTTGAATTCTCGACCCTTCAGTATGCCAACCCCGACAAGATCCGCTATTCCTATCGGTTGAAAGGTGTGGATAAGGACTGGGTGTCGGTCGACGGCGGATCGCCCATAGGCTTCTATAACAACATCCCCAGCGGGGATTATGTCCTTGAGGTACGCGCCACGGACGACAACGGGCAGTGGGGCGCTCCGGCCCGATACCGCATACGGAAGGAAGCCGCATGGTACGAGACATGGTGGGCTTATGCCGCATATTTCCTGATTTTATGTCTCACAATAGCCTGTATCTACATATATGTGCGTCGACGCAACCGGGAGAGGAACGCCGTGCGCGCGGCACAGCTTGAAAAGAAGAATGCCGAGGAACTCGCTGAAATAAAACTGAAATATTTCGCCAACATATCGCACGATTTCCTTACGCCCATCACCATAATATCGTGCCTGGTGGACGACGTGGAGACGGTGTACGGCAAGATTGGTCCGCATCTGGACAAGATCAGGTTCAATCTTGCGAAAGTGAAAGCTCTGATCCAGCAGATTCTGGATTATAGAAAGATAGAGACGGGCAATATGCGCCTGAGTGTGTCCGAGAACGAACTTTGCGACTTCGTGGACCAGATATGCCGCAATCATTTCCAGCCGTTGATGGACAAGAAACACATCAATTTCAACTATGAGCATGACTGCGAGCCGATAGTGGGATATTTTGATGTGGACAAGGTGGAGAAGATACTGTTCAACATCATATCCAACGCCTACAAGTACACTCCCGAGGGAGGTTCCATCGACGTGAAGGTCAACAATGAGACAGCCGACGGCAGGGAGATGGCGGTGATAAGGGTGTCGGATACGGGTGTAGGCATCTCTAAAAAGGACCTTGACAAGATATTCACGCGCTTCTACACCATCGACCGGGAGGAACGTGTGGAGTCAAACGGCATAGGACTCTCACTGGTGAAGGATCTCGTGGAACTGCATCATGGGTCAATTTCGGTTGAAAGCGCGCCCGGCAAGGGGAGTGTGTTCACGCTTAGAATCCCGGTGTCCAGGGAATGTTACGCCAACGAGGAGATTGCCGATCTCGATATGGTGGATTCGCAGTTATGCGCCAGTCTGCCCAAGGACCTCGACACGCTTGATGCGTCGGACGAACCGGTGAACCGGGACATAACCCTGCTTCTGGTGGAGGACAACGAGGAGCTGTTGCTTGTGATGAGCAAGATATTTGCACGGACATACCATGTCCTTGTGGCCCGGAACGGCAAGGAGGCTCTGGCCATAGTGGAAAAGAACGACGTGGACATAATAGTCAGCGACGTGATGATGCCGGAGATGGACGGCCTCGAGTTCTGCCATCTGCTGAAATCGGACATCCGGACCAGCCATATCCCCATCATCCTGCTTACCGCCAAGAGCCGTCCGGAGGACCGTGTGGAGTGTTACAGGGCCGGTGCCGACGGTTATATCTCGAAACCCTTCGAACTGCCCGTGCTCGTGGCACGCATCGACAACTTCATCACCAACAAGCAGAGCCGGCAGGAGAAATTCAAGGACACCTCGGAGGTGGATTCCTCATCGCTTGAACTTTCCTCTCTTGACAAGGAATTCCTTGATAAAGTCATAGCGCTTGTCAACGAGCATATCGACGACGAGGCATTTGACATAGACAGTCTTGCCCGTGAGGTATGCATGTCGCGCTCGTCGATGTACAGGAAGGTCAAGGCCATAACGGGAATGTCGCCGGTGGAACTGGTCAGGAACATCAAGCTGAAAAGAAGCTACGAGCTGCTGAGGGAGGGCCGCATGAGCGTCTCGCAAGTGGCATACGCGGCAGGATTCTCAAATCCCAAATATTTCTCCACATGCTTCAAGGAACAGTTCGGAATCTCGCCGCGCGACGTCGTGGGACGTCAGAAATAAAGGATTGACCGATTTTTATACAAGATTGAATGAATAGTTGAAGACTTGTCGTAGGCTTTGTTGTAATTTTGCGGTTGAAACTAACTGAGAAGTGGTTTAGTTGAAACAAACAGAGAAGTGGTTTAATCAACAATAAAACCTTACACCATGAAATTCGCAACTGACCTGAAGGAATCCGCCTATGGGATGGCTGTGGCCGGAAATCGGAAATCCGTTCGGAATCGCAAGACCGAATTCCGGATGAAACGCACGTTCTGCATCATCGCCGCGATGGTGTGCTGCGCCCTTTTCGTGACGGCGCGGGAGCAGCTTACCAACATTCCCACCATATATATCGATACCGAGAACCATGCCCCGATCAACGGCAAGGAGGATTATGTGAAGGGAACGGTTACGGTAGTGAGTTCGGACGAGAACGAGTGCGCCACCGCACTTGCGATGGGCATCCGGGGCCGGGGCAACTCCACATGGAATATGCCCAAGAAGCCATTCCGTATCAAATTCGACTCCAAGACTAATTTCCTCGGCTTGAAAGCCAAGGCCAAGAACTGGGTGTTGCTGGCCAACTATGCCGACAAGACGTTGCTTCGTAACGCCATGGCTTTTGAGATGAGCAAATTCATGGGATTCGAGTTCACTCCGTCCATCAAGTTTGTGGACGTAGTGCTGAACGACAGATATTTAGGCAATTATATGGTTTCCGACCAGGTGGAGGTCAACAAAAACCGTGTTCCGGTAGAGGAACAGGAGCCGACCGATGTGACGGAACCGGAGATAACGGGCGGCTATCTTCTTGAAATCGATGGCTTTGCCGATGGCGAGCCTGTCTGGTTTAAGACCCCTCGCGACATGAAGGTCACAATCAAGTATCCCAAGGATGACGAGATAAACCAGCAGCAGCGACAGTATATCTCCGATTTTATCTGCGATTTCGAGGAACGGCTGTTTTCCGACAATTATACCGATCCCGAGACCGGCTACCGTGCGTTGGTTGACGAGAAGTCGCTTATAGACTGGTATATAGCGTGTGAGCTTACGGGCAACAGCGACAGCTTCTGGAGCACATACGTCTATAAGAAGCGCAACGACGGCCATATCTTTTTCGGGCCTCTGTGGGACTTCGACATAGCCTTCAACAACGACAACCGGCTGGGCAATGCAGTGAATCTCATGATGCGCGACGCCGCCCATGAACCCAAGACCTGGATACACAGGATGTGGAAGGACGACTGGTTCCGCACCGCTGTCAACCGGCGATGGACCGAGCTGATGCAGGGGGGCCTGCGGGAGCACCTGCTAAACAAAGCCGACGAATATGCGCAGCTTATAGATGCCTCGCAAAAGATGAATTTCAACACATGGAAGATTCTGCCCAACCAGGTGTATCTCGAGGTGAAACTGTTTCCGACATACGGCGAAGGGGTGGAGTATCTGAAATGGTATATCGACGCGCGATGCGATGTCCTTACCGAAAGCTTCGCAGAGACGGATCCGGCACTGAAGAACGTGGAGTTTGACGTGACGCAGCAATACCTGATACGTCATTCCAGCGGACTGTACCTCTCGGAAAGCAACGGGAAGTGCGTGCTCGGCCATGAGGATGAAGCCTCGCTGATACAGTTCGAGAATGTTGAGGCCGAAAGTTATGTGTACGGCATGCACAGCAGCAGCGGCAGCTATCTTGCCAGCGATCAGGGCTGGATGTTCGAGTTCCACTCCGATCTGAGCAGTCCTTATTCCCATTTTGCTGTGGAACGTTCGCCGGAGGCCGGGTCGGTGCTGATCAAGAACATAGGACGCGACCGCTATCTGGGCACCGATGACAACAACCGTGGCGGCGGCATTTACACCGACAAGTCGGGTACGGACGTGAAGCATTACTGGCGTCTGGAGACATTGCCCGAAAGCGGGGTCGGATCCATACGGGACGTATCGGGCAGGATTGTTGCCGATGGCGGACTTATCAGCCTGAATGGAGCCTATGCAACGGATATAAAGGTGTTCTCGATATCGGGCGAGCTGCTTGTCTCCGGCCCGGGGAGCGTCGTCATGAATCCGGGTGCGAAAGGCGTGTTCATTGTGGTGGCCGCGGACGCTGCGGGTAGACGATACCATGCAAAACTCATAATAAGATGAGTCACCTATCCCATATCCATAGGAAGAATCAACTATCCATATACCCAAAATAACCAACAATTAACTTAATTATCATGAAAAAAATCTATGCATTGCTCATGGTGATGCTGGGGTTCCTCGTGCAGACCGTATGCGCGGAGACGCTCCTCACGCCTGATCCTGCCAAGACCTACATGATACAGCACTCAAGCGGTCTGTTCTTGACGGTCGACGGGAATTCCGCAAAGATTATGCCAGCCGGAGCCGGTGATTCGCAGAAGTTTACCGTAACTCCTGTGGAGGGCGCCGAGGCTACTTACAACATCAAGCTTGAGGATGGCCGTTATTTCGGCAGTGACTCAGGCTGGACCGTCATCTTCATGGACGATCCCTCGGATGCCTTCACGCAGTATACGTTCTGGCAGTCGACCGAACCGGATCATTTCAAGATGTTCAACGAGGGCCGTCAGGGATATGTCGGTACCGACCAGAACAGCGAGGGTGCCGGAGTCTATACCAACAAGAGCGGTAACGACGGCAAGCATGCCTGGAAGTTCGTAGAGGCTACCGACGGCGTGATTTACGATGCGCTGACCAATGCCATATCGAGCGCTCAGTCCGCTCTGGAAGGAATCGAGATCGGCGCCGAGCCCGGCATGTATCCGCAGGAGGCCGTGGATGTCCTCAATGCCGCCATTGCGACTGCTCAGGGTTTCCTGACATCTCAGGACCAGCTGGCCGTGAACGAGGCCGCCAAGACCCTCAACGAGGCCATATCGACGTTCGCGGCGCAGCGTATCGTGTTCAACGCACAGGAGGGCAAGCAGTATGTATTCGTCAATATCGCAACGAATTTCGTGATGGGCATGACCGATACCAACGAGGCAGCCCTGCAGTCGCCCACAGGCAATATCCGCCAGAAATTCGAGATAGTTCCGGTGGAAGGATGTCGGAACGCGTTCAACCTCAAACTTGCAGACGGCTCAGGATTCCTGACCCGCAAGGGTGGCTGGAACACTACGGTGGGCACGGATGCCACCGCTAATGTCGCTAAATTTGAATTCGAGATCTCGGATCTCGCGAACTCAGTATATCGCTTCAAGAAATTCCAGGAATGGGGTTATTGTGCCACGGACGGCACGACCGAAGGGTCGCTTGTATATACTGACAAGGATACCCGCGCCACTTCCAACTGGAAGGTGGTCCTCGTAGAGGAAGGCCAGCTCCTGACATTCGGTCTGGAGGCTTCCATCGCCAACGCCGAGAAGTTTATCGCCGAGGCTGTCGTCGGTACACAACCGGGCATGTATCCCCAGAGTGCCGTAGACGCGCTTTCTGCCGCTCTCGCCACGGCCAAGGCCGCTACCTATACAACACAGGATGAGGTGAACGCTATTACGGCTACGCTTAACGAGGCCATCAACGCCTTCCTTGCCGCTGAAATCGACCCCTGGTTCGAGCCTCTGCCCAATACGGCTTACCGTTTCTCGGTACGTAAGTACAACACCAAGTTCCTGACCAACAACGGCACGGATGCGAAGACCACATCCGAATTCGAATCGGGCAAGACGGCCCAGCACTGGACGTTCCAGCCTGTCGAGGGTCTGGAGCATACCTTCATCGTCAAGAACGACGGCAAGGCGCTGTCGTACGACGGCACCGTCAGCGAGGTCGCTGACGCCGACGCTCCCAAATGGACCGTGGTATATTGCCGGACCATCGATGACCTCGATTACTTCGCTCTCGTGGAATACGACAACCCCACCCAGGTCGTGACTTTCGGAGGCGGCAACAACTTCGCTATCCAGAATCTGGACAAGGGAAGCAACGCCCATCAGGCACGTTTCCTCCGTGTGGATCCCGCCAACGACCCCTATCTCTATGATCTGGAATATGCCGTGGCCAAGGCCAAGGCAGCACTGAAGAGCGTCACCCGCGGCAACGAACTGGGACAGTGGAGTGATGCCAAGTGCGATGCCTTCCAGGCCATCATCACGGCAGCCGAGACCCTCACCGGCGCCACACAGGAAGAAGTTGACGCCAAGGTGACGGAGCTTAACGAAGCCCGCGTCAACTTCCTGCAGAATCCCAACACGGTGAACAAGGATGCCATCGACGCCGCGATAGCCGCCGCCAAGACCAAGGTCGCAGCCGCTCAGATCGGTGTGAATGTAGGGGAGTACTATCCGCGCGATATCGAGGCGTTCGAGGCCAGGATAGCCGGATTCGAGGAATCAGCCAAGACTGTGTCCGAGCAGGAAGCAGCCGACGCTCTTGCCGCTGAAATCGTTGCCGCTACCGATGCATTCACAGGCAACACCGAGGTTCAGTCCGCAGGCGACGTGCTCGCCGACGTGATCCGCTGGTGCGAGGCACTGTACGAGGCCGAGAAAGACAATGTCGGCGACAACAAGGGCCAGCGTCCCCAGTCCGTGGTGGATGCCTTCAAGGCCGCCATCGATGCCGCAAAGGCCGTAACGGAGGCTCAGGTTACCGACATCGAGGCTCTCCTCGACGCCCGCTATGCTTTCCTGAACGGTGCGGTATCCATCGACCGCACACCCCTCCGCAAGGCAATCCAGAAAGCTGAGGCCGAGCCTTACACCGACCTGAAGGGCGGTGATTTCGACGGATATTATCCGCAGAATCTCATCGATACGTTCAATGCGGCTCTGACAGCTGCCAAGGAGGCCGAGGCCGACATGAGCAAGACTCAGGAGGAAATCAACGCATGTACCAATGCTCTGAACGATGCCATGGTGGCTCTTGACAGAAACAAGGTTGTGATTAGCTTCACGGCTCTGGATGCCGCTATTGAGGCCGCAGACCAGGCTTTGGCCAAGGCTGTGGTGATCGGCAGCGAGCCGGGCCAGTGCCCGCAGAGTGTAGTGGATGCTCTCAAGAACGTGATCGATGCCGCCAAGGCCATAGATCGCGCAGCCATAAATCAGACCAATGTCGATGCCAAGGTCACGGAGCTTAACGAGGCCGTGGTTACGTTCCGCACCGAACTGGTGAACAGTACCGGCATCACCGCCGCCATCACTTCTGCACAAGCCGTTCTGGCCGGCGCCACCGAAGGCTTCAAGCCCGGCAACTATCCGGCATCGGCCACAGCGGCTCTCTCCGCAGCAATAGCAGCCGCACAGGAGATAGCATCAAATGACGAGGCCGCACAGACTGATCTGATCCAGGCCGTTCAGGCCCTGAATCAAGCCGTGGAAACTTTCAAGGCAGCCGTGATTCCGCCGCACGATCTCACGGAGATAAACGCTCTCATCGCCGAGGCCGAGGCCTTCATCGCCGAGACCAAGACCGATGACTTCACTCTCAACATGATGCTCGCAGAGGCCAGGGAGATTGTGGCGGATGCCGACAATCACACCAAATCCGAAATCCAGACTGCCTGCGACAATCTTCGCAAGGCTCTCGATTTTGCCAAGCAGAGCAGTGGCGTCAGCGGCTTTGAAGCACAGGGTGTAAGTATCGAGAGCAAGAACGGTGCCTTGGTGGTATCGGGTCTCAGAGGAGAATGCACCGTCATGGTATTCAACATGGACGGACGCCTCATGTCGAACGTGCGCACCGTCGGTTCCGAGTATTCGGTCAGCCTCGCTGCTGGATGCTATGTAGTGGCAATCCAGGGTGAAGGTTATGCCGCACGCAAGGTGATAGTAGTGAAATAATAAAAGGAACTAATCAATTATCAATAATAACATTCATGAAAAGACAGTATTGCAAAATCCTGCTGGCGGCTCTGGCCCTGTCGACTGCGGTCGGCCTGGCCTCGGCCACGCCGGTGGTGACGCTCGGAGACCAGACGTCGGAAACCGTCAAAGGTCCCTCCAAGGCAGCCCAGCGTCTTGTGATCAACGGGACGGGGGCAAGCGAGAGCTTTGAGGTCAATGCGTCCAATCTCCCCGAGGATATCACCATCACGGCCTCTCCCGGTCTGGAGGTATTCCCGACCAAGTTGCCGGCCAACGCCACGGGCGCCAAGGTATATGTGACCATGCGCAGCACGCTGCCCGTCAAAAACGGAAAGGTAATCCTGCGCAGCGGCGACTTCCGCGGTTATGTGTATGTCGAGGCTAATCCCACACCCCTGCAGACCAAGGACCTGAGCAAGAATCCGGTATTCACAGGCACTGAAAAGAGGGTGTCGTATCGTGAGGCCGACGGCTTCAAGCCCGGCGAGAACGGATATACGGTGGAATTCCGCGTAAAGCTCGGAAGCGACCGTAATGCGTTCGATGTGTATGGTGTCACTCCCGAGGGAGCGTCGTTCAAGGCATACGTGGATCCCGAGGCAATGGGTCTGTACAACGGCAGCTCCAAGATCGGTTTCGAGAATCCGCTGACAACAGCTGACGGCGGCAAGAAGCAGTTCTACAACACCGATGGCAAATTCCATACATACCGCTACGCCGTGACCAGCGACAAGCGTGTGTTCGTATACCGCGACGGTATACAGATAGCCGCGCTTCGTGCCAAGGACTACGGTACACAGCCTGAATGGGCCGTGGCTAACGGCGAGGTCAGCGAGAACCTGCTGAAGAACGGCAACTTCGAGGGCGAGTGGAACATGCGTGCCACCGACAGCCTCGTCAACAAGGTGGAAGGCTGGATCGTGGATCCCATCGACCGCTACAACTGTACGTACGAGGTGCCGAACCTTGAGGTCAACAACGAGCTTGACTTCAACAACCATGTGCTGAAGCTGCAGCGTTACAACTGGAACGACGGCTGGGGCTCGGGAACCGTATCGCAGATCGTTGACGTGGCTCCCAACAGCACCTACAGCCTGAGCTTCCTGGCCGGCGGCGGCATGGACCTTAAGAGTGGCGCCATCATGAGTTCGGTGAAACTGCAGGAGGTTCAGGATTCACGTCTTGGCTCCTCCGTCGACATCACGAACGAGGAGGGTCTGGTGAACTACGGACTCAACTACACCACATCGGCCGACTGCAAGCAGCTGAAGGTGGTGGTATACAACGAGCGCTTCCTCAACGGCGGCGGCTGGGGCTCGAACCCGCAGCCCTTCTATGTCGACGAGATGGCTCTGGTGGGCCAGTCGCGCACGCTCGACCAGCTGGTGGGTTTCGAGAGCCACTGCAATCTCGAGTACTTCACATACGACGCTACAGGTGCGTACGCTCCTGTGACCCCCGTGCTTGAACCCGCTCAGAAGACATTGGTGATCGACGGCACCGGCAATTCGAAGACCGTGAAGGTCAGAATCGCCGATCTGGTATCGGCCGACAAGATCAGTGTAACCGCCACGAAGGGATTCTCGGTATCGCCCGAAACCCTGGACGCCGACAAGGACGGTGAGATAACGGTGACGCTCAACAGCACTCTGGATAACGTGGACGGCAAGATCATACTTCGTGCCGGCGATCTGCGCAAGTACATAAGCCTCACCGGCCACGGCTCCGCCCTGGAACGCAAGGACATCAAGGCCAATACGGTGTGCAGCGGCGATGACAGCAATGCATTCACCCACCGCGCGGCCGACGGCTTTACGCCCGGCAAGGATGGCTATACCGTAGAATTCCGTGTCAAGGTCAAGAGCGACCGCAACGAGTTCAATGCGTATGCAGTGACACCCGAAGGCAACGCGTTCAAGACATACGTCAACTCCGGCGAGATAGGTTTCTATAATTCCGGCAGCAAGATCAGCATTCCCAATCCCGCGACATCGGCAGCAGGCGGCAAGTCACAGTTCTACAACACCGACGGCAAGTTCCATACTTACCGCTATGCCGTGACATCCGACGGTCGTGTGGTGGCATACCGTGACGGCATCGAGATAGCGCGCGTACGCGCCAAGGACTACGGCATGCAGCCTGAATGGGCCGTTGCAAACGGCGAGGTCAGCACTAACCTGCTGAAGAACGGCAACTTTGAGGGCGAGTGGAACGTGCGTGCCACCGACAGCCTCGTCAACAAGATCGAAGGCTGGGTTGTGGATCCCATCGACCGCTACAACTGTACGTACGAGGTGCCGAACCTTGAGGTCAACAACGAGCTTGACTTCAACAACCATGTGCTGAAGCTGCAGCGTTACAACTGGAACGACGGCTGGGGCTCGGGAACCGTATCGCAGATCGTTGACGTGGCTCCCAACAGCACCTACAGCCTGAGCTTCCTGGCCGGCGGCGGCATGGACCTCAAGAGTGGCGCCATCATGAGTTCGGTGAAACTGCAGGAGGTTCAGAACTCCCAGCTCGGCACATCCGTCGACATCACGAACGAGGAGGGTCTGGTGAACTATGGACTCAACTACACCACATCGGCCGACTGCAAGCAGCTGAAGGTGGTGGTTTACAACGAGCGCTTCCTCAACGGTGGCGGATGGGGCTCGAACCCGCAGCCCTTCTATGTCGACGAAATGACACTTGCCGGCCAGAGCCGCACGCTCGACCAGCTGGTGGGCTTCAACCGAGGCGGTGTCAATGTCGAGTACTTCGCATACGATCCTACCGGCGCATACGCTCCTCTTGCTCCCGGATTCGGCGATGACGTCAGTGGCATCGAGAATATCGACGTCAATGCGAAGGCGTTCGCCGTGGCCAATGCCGAAGGACTGGCCGTGTATAATGTCGAGGACGGCACTACGGTGACGGTATACGACACAATGGGCGCAATCGTGGCCAAGGTGCGTGACTATGCTCCCGGATCCACCGTCGCATTGCCGCGACGTGGCGTCTATATCTGCGTGGTGCGCGGAAGCAATGGCGACCGCAACTTCAAACTTGTATTTTAGGACTCTTAGATAGACATAGCAAGCGTAAGTAATTTTTAATCCGTCGGGTGAGTCCCGGAACAGAATCCTCCGGGACTCACCCTCTTAATTCTTAAAACCTTTACTATGAATAGCCTTATAGATGACAGGTGACATAACAAACGACACTGATTAATACATGATATAATATGGATATCAAGTCAATACTATTGACAGCGCTTGTCCTGGCGGCTCCGGCCGCGGGTCATGCCGCGAACACTATAACACCCGGCGCACGATGGAACGATACGTCGGGACAACACATCAACGCTCATGGAGGTTGCGTGGTGTTTCACGAGGGGACATATTACTGGTTCGGCGAGGACCGTACCGGCTCCGTCAGCAACGGCATAAGCTGTTACACGTCGACCGACCTTTACAACTGGAAACGCCGCGGACTGGTGTTCAAGGCATCGCAGGCTCTTGACCCGGAGACGGGCAAGTGTATTCTGGAGCGCCCCAAGGTGGTGTACAACGAGAATACAGGCAAGTGGGTGATGCACATACACTGGGAGAACGGTCTGGGCTACGGCGAGGCACGGATATGCGTGGCCACGGCCGATGCAGTGGACGGCAACTATCAGTTCGTCAGCACCTATCGACCGAACAACAAGGACTCGCGCGACCAGACCCTCTTTAAGGATACTGACGGCAAAGCCTATCATTTCGGCTCGACCGACATGAACACCAACATGCACGTGGCCCTGATGGCTCCGGATTATCTCGTGCCCGAGACCAATCCGGTGACCGAGACCAAGATACTCAACGGACTTCGTTACGAGGCACCGGCCATCTTCCGTGTAGGCGACATCTACTTCGGCCTTTTTTCCGGTTGTACGGGCTGGGATCCCAACCCCGGTCACAGCGCCACGTCTACCGAGATACTGGGCTACTGGGAGCCGGGACGGAATTTCGCCATCGACAACGGAGCCTCCACCACCTACCGGAGCCAGAGCACATACGTGCTGAAGGTGGAAGGCTACGAAGGAGCCTATATCTACATGGGCGACCGCTGGGACAGCGGGGACGTGGGCGGCAGGTCGGAATATGTATGGCTGCCTCTCAGCGTGCGTTCCGGTGCGCCTACGGTGAAATGGTACGACAGCTGGTCGCTCGACGTGTTCGCCGACTGCGACCGCTTCAAGCGGCCCGCGGAACTGTCCGACGGCATGGAAGTCCGTCTGCTGGACAAGTATTCCGACCGCTGGATGTCTACCAAGGGCAACGGGTTCTATATAGATAACGATGACGATGCCACCAACATGGATTTCCGTCTCGAGGCCACGGACAATCCGTATCAGTGGCGCATAGTCGAAGTGAAGTCCGGCCAGAGGCTGGAGTCGGTGTATGGCGCGTTGATGCTGATGCAGCCCAAGAATGCCGATACACAGACATGGCGATTTGAGCTGGAAGAGGACGGTTGTTACAGGCTCCAGTGCGTGGCCGACGGCAAGTTCCTCTCCGTGTCCGGAGGCTCCCAGGGCGCCGGGTCTCCGATATTCATGGCGCGCGACGGAGCCAGCACGTCTCAGAGCTTCGGCGTGTATTTCGACAGCCGCGCCCACGATTATCACGCCGCCGACATGTTCAGTGCCGGATACCGCGAGGAGAATCTCAGGAAAATGGATGAACAGGAAAATTACGAGAGCAGCGGCATCCGTGACATAATGGCTGACGGTAGTCTGGCGGTCTGGCAGGAAGGCGGGGCGCTTTACATCCATTCGGCCCAGGAGGGACCGGCCACGGTGCGCGTTTACGATGCAGGCGGCAGACTCGCATACGAATCGGCCGTGACGCTTGCCGGCGGTGATACGGCAGTCGGACTGCCCGGACTGCCCGCCGGCGTATATGTCGCTGCCGTAGAGACGGAAACAGCCCGTTCCTCTGCGAAAATCGCAGTGAGATAACCGAGTCACGGACTCGTCCGAAATATATGCAAGGGTATATAGAAAATCACATTTTTTATATACCTTTGCATTCTGAATACTTACGTATAAAACCTAAAATCTATCAGCCTAACTATATGTCCAGACAATCCGGCAAATCATCAGCCAAGCCAAGTGCCAGACCCAAGAAGGGAAACCTGTGGCTGAACCTCGCCGACAGCAGGTTCATGCCCTGGATTTTTGTGGCGGTCTTTGCGGTCGTGGCCTATATACTTCTTCCGGGATTGAACCACAGCTATCTGCGCAAGGTCGAGGATCAGTCCATATTCATGAGCGGTGCACAGTGGAGGACGCAGTGTGTGGATATCCCCGGCGGCTTCCTGTCCTACTGCGGCAGTTACCTGACCAAATTCTTCTATTATCCCTGGCTCGGCGGCACGATGTTCATACTTCTGCTTGCGGGCCTGTGGCTTGCGGTGTGGCGCGTAGCGCGTATGCCCCGTAGCCTGTTCGGTCTGGCAAGCGTGCCTTCGGCGATGATGCTGCTGGCCCTGCTGGCTCCCGGATATATGATCTATTGCATCAAGACCCCGGGTTATCCCTATATCGGCTTGCTCGGGTTATCGTCATCACTGGCTATATTCGAGGTGAGCCGGCACATCGGACAGAAGATGTGGTGTCAGACACTGTATGTTGTGCTGGCTGTCGGCGTGCTGTATGTCCCGTTAGGCTTTTACGCCCTTTTGGGTGTCGGTATGTGTGTGCTGCGTGAACTCCGGCTCAACTGGCGCACCGGCGCGGTGGTGCTTGTAGCGGCGGCAGTGTGCGGCGCATTGATTCCGTGGTGGTACTATGTGGCTACCGAGACGCATGTGATGAAATGCAACCTGTACATCTCCGGACTCCCGAGGATTGACAGTTACACGGGCGCCACGGTCACGCCATATATCGTCAGCATCATTTTCCTGCTGGCGGTCGCTCTTTTAGCACCTTCAGAACGTAAGGAGGGCGCCTCCCGTCATGCCGGACGCAATCTCACTATCGGAGTCCTGGCATTCATCGCAGCCATGACTACGGTGTTTGCCATGCGTCATCGCGACGAGAATTTCGATACGTCCATCGCTATGGATATGGCTATCCGGGATAATGACTATAAGAAGGCCGTAGAGGTGGCGCGTGCGCATAAGGAGATTCCGACCCGGGTCGTGGGCCTTCTGACCCATATAGCCCTTAACCGGCTGGGACAGGCCGGCGACAGCCTGTTCACGTTCCCGATCGATGCCGTGGAATACGACTCGCCCCGCAGCGACCGCTCGCTGCGGGATGTGTTGAGCCGCAGTCTCAATTATAATTTCGGCCGCATCAACGACGCTTACCGCTGGTGCATGGAGGACATGGTGGAATACGGCCCCAAGGTGGAATACCTAAAATACATGGTGAAATGCGCTCTGCTCAACGAAGAGACAGCACTGGCCAGGCGCTATCTCAGGATGCTGGGCCGCACCACGTTCCACAAGGCCTGGGCAGACAGGTACATGGCGTATGCCGAAAACCTGAAACTGATGGACAAGGATCCGGAGTTCGCCGCCGTCCGGCCGTTGATGGCCTATAACAATATGATAGGGGGCGACGACGCGCTGATAGAGGCCTTCGTGTCGACCATGATTTCCAATTATGCCGGCGGCCCGCCTCAGTTAGTGGAGCTTTCAATGCAGTTCAATCTGATACAAAAGAATATCGATAATTTCTGGCCAAGGTTTATGCTTTACGCTCGCCATAACAAGCGTCTTCCCGTCCATTACCAGGAGGCGGCCATTCTGTTCTCGGCTCTCGAGGGGAAGGTGGACTGGCGTCAGTTTGCCATAGACCCCGATGTGCAGAAGCGATTTGAGGGCTTCATGCAGATGGCGCAGCAGAATGCCGGCAACAGCGATGCCGTAAACAGCGAACTGTTCCGCAGCGGATACGGCAATACCTACTGGTATTATTACTTCTTTGTCAAAGATTTGAAGACGACTTAGAGTGTGTTTATTTTTAAATCAAATTAAGATTGAGAGGATTTTTTGAGATGATTTTGCAAGCCAAGGAGGGAGCGGTGCGGGCACCGTGACCGACGAAGCTTGGCAAAATCAGCCAAAAAAGACCTCAAGATTAATTTGAAGTTTAAATAATCACTCTATTCATTAGTTAAAACGGTTTAAAAGTAAACACACTCTAAATGATGAAAAAATCCATATCATGTCTTTTGAGTGCCGCCACATTGGCGATGGTGCTTGTGTCGTGTGGCGCTAAAGTTCCGTCCGAATACGAGGAGGGGGGCCGTACGGCGGCGGTCACGCCCGATTACACCGGGGTGACCATACCATGCAACATAGCACCCCTGAACTTCCGGATAGGAATAGAGGGCGACGATTATGTGACCCGACTGCGTACCAAGGCCAATCCCGAAGGCATTGTCGTGTCAGGCCGTGACCTTGACATACCTGTCGATGAATGGCACGACCTGATAGGTAAGGCTAAGGGCGACAGCGTCTATACAGACATTTTCGTGCGCCGGAACGGCAAGTGGAAACGCTACAGTACGGAACCCAACGCCATAGCCGACAGCATAGATCCATACATCTCTTACAGACTGATCGAGCCTTCGTACATCGGTTATGAGACAATGGCGATATGCCAGCGCAGTCTGACAGACTTCGACGAAAGCGAGATATTCAACAGCCAGTCGCTGTCGGAATTCGGCAACGGCCAGTGCATAAACTGTCATTCCTATCAGGACTATAATCGCGGTGAGAGGATGCAGATGCATGTGCGCGGGCGTCTCGGAGGCACTGTCATAGCCTGCGGAGACATCCTTACGAAAGTGACACTCAAGACTCCGGCCACCATATCCAACGGAGTTTATCCCTCATGGCACCCCACGTTGCCGCTGATAGCATACTCCGTTAACGAAACCTCGCAGAGTTTCCACTCGCGCGACCGAAACAAGGTGGAGGTGCAGGACGGAGCATCCGACCTGGTTCTTTACGATGTGGAGAAAAACAGTGTAAGGATTATAGCCAACGACAGCACCGAACTTGAGACATTTCCGTATTGGCATCCCGACGGACTGTCGCTGTGGTATGTATCAGCCAAGGTGCCGGCCATGAGCCCCGATGAAATGAAGGTGTACGAAAACACTAACTACGAGGATTTCAAATACGACATCTACCGCAAGCCGTTTGACCCGGCCACACGGACGTTCGGCCAGACAGACACGGTGCTCCGGGTATCCGGACAAGGAAAAAGCGCGACCCTCCCGCGGCCTTCGCCCGACGGACGCTATCTGCTGTTTACGGCAGGCTCGTACGGAACATTCCATATCTGGCACCGCGACGCCGACCTCTACCTGCTTGACATCGCTACAAGGGCCGTCCGCCCCCTTTCGGAGGTGAACAGCCCGGATGTGGAGAGTTATCACAGCTGGTCGTCAAACGGCCGCTGGATTATATTCAGTTCACGGCGTGACGACGGATCGTACACCCGCCTTTATATAGCATATTTCGACAGGAACGGCAAGGCCCGGAAACCATTCAGGTTGCCGCAGGCCACTCCGGATTATGACGACAATCGAATGAAGTCTTACAATATCCCGGAGTTCATGGCGCGCCCCGTAAGCATCAGCAAGAAAGAACTTGAAGATGCCATACAGGGCGAGATGCTTAATGCGGCCATTGAAGCACGCACAGCTGAAGTCAGCGAAGCACGCTGAGCTGACGTTCTTTGTTGGGGGAGCGGTTGATGCCTATCATCCAGCGGCAGAAGGGAATCAGCGACAGGAGCTTGGTGCTGACCGCGCAGCTCAGGAAGGTGGCCAATGCTATGACCGGAATCGCTACTGCCGTGGGGAGCTGCATCTGCCCCTTGAAGATGCCGACAAACAGCCCTAACCACAGGATGTGCATCAGGTACATGCCGTAGCTCAGGTTCGACAGCTCGGAAATCCATTGCGGTGCCTCGGTCCTGCGGATGCAGGTGAAAAGCAGGAACGCGCCGGTGGTGAGCATCACGCAGTTGATGGTGCAGAACGACCATCCTATCTCAAGTTCGGGCGTCACGTGCAGCTGACCGGGTACGGCCTGGATGTAAAACGACAGGATAGTCCATACGGCTCCTGTCACGGTCAGGCATGAGCCTACGGCCAGACGCTTGGCCCGTGACCAGTCTAGGTGTACGCGGATGTAGTGCGCCAGTACCAGGTATCCGAGGTATCCCGAGAAATACCATAGCATGTGGAACTCGTTCCAGAAGCATTGTCCCCATATCTCGCCGAAAAACCGGGTGAGATAAGGCATACATGTCGATATGAAGAACAGTCCGATGAAAAGCCTTTCTTCCGATGCCTTGGCTTTGGCGAGCCAGGGCGAAATGAACGGGATGAACAGATAGAGGCTGATCAAGGGATACATGAACCAGAGGTGTCCCGCCAAGGTCGGAAAATTCAACGGTATGCGCGCCAGGTCGGTGGCCGAAGTCCCGAGGTCGATCTGATTCCACAGCACCGGCACGGTGGAATAGATTATCATGAAGAACAGGAATGCCGGAAGAATCCTGACGGCCCTGCGCTTATAGAACGCCACGGCCGACATGCCCTCCTGCATGGGCACCAGCAGGAACGCCGACACTATCATGAACAGGGGGACGGACATACGTGAGAATCCGTCATAAAGCGAGACCCACAGGCGGTCGGTCTCGTTAGCGAGAAACGACTGCGGTCCCGCCATGTCGGTCGAACCGGGCGCGCCGTAGAAATTCTCGCTTGCATGAACGAGCATCACCAGGAAACAGGCGAATACCCGTACGTAATCAAGAAATACAATTCTTTTATCGTTATTCATTCTAAAAAAGGTTGTTCTTGTCGTTTAAACGTAAACGATGCCCCGACAATTACGTCATATCGCCACTTTCAGCAGCGACAGGTCGCCTTCGACCTCAAACGAGTCGGCGGCGGCCGGAATCAGGATGGTCTCGCCCTGCTGTACGGTGGTGAGCACGTTGGACACCTTGAGCCTGCCCGTTCCCTTGAGGCACACCAGGCTCATCAGCGATTGCCTGGGATTGGAGAATACACGCGAGCCTGTCACTTCTTCGTATTCCACCTTGATGTCGCCGGGGTTCACGCCGGCGGAATCGCAGGCATTCTGAATCTCGACCAGAAAGTTGCCGGCGCCGATGGCCCTGACATATCGTGCCGGCATAAGGAATGTGTCGCCCGTGTGGGTCTTCATCTGTCCGGCCTGATTGGTATCAGGGTACGTGCCGGTCATGAATTCATCGTTCCCGTAGGTGGAGTCCGTGTATATCATGGCGCCATCGGAGGCATTAAGTATATACCATATACTTGCATTGCCCTGATTCCCTGATGTGGAATCGGTGGCTGTCCGGTCGCTGAGTGTGTCCAGCATGACATCCTCGTTGGCGTCTATCAGACGGATGGTCAACGGGAAACGGTTGCCGTAACGCTCGTAGACCCGTGGTCCCACCAGCGTCTCGCCATATTTGGCCGTCAGGTCGTTCAGCGTAAGGCCCATGTCGGCACCCTCCGACACGATGCTCTCGCAGCCGGGTACAGCCGACAGTTCCCAGCTCTCGCCTATGTTGCGGCAGTTGACAGAAATCTGTTTGAAGCGGGAAATCTCATCGCCTCCCCATATTGTGTTCCTGAAGTAGGGGAGGAATTTTAATGGCTGTTTCATACGCTCATCGTCATTTACCAATTGAACCTGACTTTCCTGCCCTCGGGCGAGTTCTCGAATTTAAGCAGATACGTACGGCTTGCATTATCCCAGTCCTGCGGATTGAACACCTGCTTGCCGTCCACTGTTACCGACTTAGGCATTGCCGGGAGCAACACGCGTGAAACGCCGTCGGTCTCCACCGGACTCTTGGCCGTGAATGCGTAGGAGTTGCCGTTGCGGGTCTCGTCCGACTCACGGAAGGATGCCGCCAACACCTGTGCGCGCTTGCGGTCCTTGACTTTGTCAAGGTCGATCAGCAGCGACTGTGAACCCGGGTTCACGGTGACGGACTGCATCACGGGCAGCTCGGGGTCGAACAGGTCGATGTATCGGCCGTTCAGCACCAGCGGCTTGTCGCTTACACTCTCGTCGACCACTGCGGCCAATTTATATGCACCGCGCTGCAGCTGGAAATCGTTCTTGAAATCGAGTTTGCCGGCCTTGGCACGGCCGGAATAGAGTGCCGTCAGGTTACGGACATAGTCGGCGTCGCCGCCCTTGTTGATTATGAAATCCTTCGGGTCGTGGCGCATCACCATCACCGTGCCTTTGCCCACCTTATACTCGCCGTCGCCGGCATTCATGTCGATGCCCAGGGTCTGGAACAGATGCTGGGAAGGCGCGGAATATGAATTGCCGTTGGTCGACCACCATTCCTGCACGCCCTGGAATGGATCCTTGTCGGAACCGCAGAACAGCAGCACGCCACCTTTTCTGACCCAGTCGGCCAGATGCTTGTGAGCCTCCGGATCCAGCGGCTTCATGTTGGAATATGTCATCACCAGCACCTTGATGTCGCGCAGAGTGGCCGGGAAGGCTAAGTTCTCGATATGCACGGTCTTGACCGGCACGCCACGCTTCACGAGAGGCAACGCCATGCCGTAGAAGTTGGCCAGCTGCGGATCGTCGTAACCTTTATGCTGCGGGAAACGCTGGAACATCAGCGAGTTGGCCATCAGCACACCTATGCCGTGGCTGCCGTTCAGGCGGTTGTCGCTCTGTGGCATCTTGTTCAGCGCGTTAATCATCACCTGCATCTGTGCGGAGTAGAAGCGTGGAATGCGGGTCTTCTCCTGACTGTCGGCGCTGGTGCGGTACAGCCCCTCGTATATGCGTTCGGGCCAGGGCATCACCTCGTAGTCGCTGACGCCCGGATAGAGCAGCTGGGCGGTGAACGTGGCCTGATAGTTGCGCTTGTAGTCGGCCCAGTCGCGGGGCCAGTCCTCGATGGGGTCGGTCAGGAAGAACATCTTGCGGCCGGTGGGAGCCGTCATTGATTCCATCGAGCCGTATTCCAGGAAGGCGTTCTCAAATACGCGCTCCTTGCGGATGCCGTTGAAGAAATTTGGTTCGCGCGATGTTCCGGTCCATACCTGCGCTATGTAACCGTCCACGCAGGGGAGCGACGCCAGGCTTGCCTCGGGGCTGACTATCTGCCACTGCGAATAGTTCACTAGCGAGTGGGTCGGAACGTAACACTTGATGTCGCGGCCCAAGCTCTTGCCATATTCCTTGGCGTAGGTGAACACTTCGTTCAGCGCGCGGTAATACAGGTGGTATTTCAGTTTGTTGGACATATATGTGGCCTCCGGCGACTCATGCTGCGGACGCCAGTCCGTGCCGTAATACTCCTTCCATTCGCGCTTGAATGCGTCGCTGTATCCGGAGCGGGCCCAGAACTCCGGCTCCTCCATGAAGATGGCCTCGGCGCCGGCGTCGATGGCGCGCTTGACGTGGCGCTCCTTCATGTAGTTCAGGAAATTCATGGACGGCACTATGTAAGGCACCATGTGACCGTGCCAGATGGTGTCGCCTTTCTGCGTCACCTGGCCCTCGTCCAGATGCCATTTGCCGTCCCATTTGCCGGTGAAATAATCCTGGTATTCGCCCCAGGCGATGCCGGTCATGTAATGTATGATGTAACCACGGTCTTTCCAGCTGCGCACGCGGCTTTCAAAGCTCTTGGCACTGGTCCGGTCGCTGGGGTTGCCCCCGATGCCGTACACCATCACGGCGTCCGCGCGGTTGTCGATGGTGGGACGCCATTCCTGCGATGACTGGAAGGTGGTCTTGACGTTGTCTTTGGAATAACATGCGGTTCCCGGCAGACACAGCATGGCGGCCGTCAGGATTCCGGTATATATCGTATATGCTTTAACAGGATTCATGATATTATGGAAGCAGGTAATGTTAAGCAGATGATGTTAAGAATGAAGTAAGGAGAGGTCCCCCGGGGGAATGTCCTCAGGAGGGCCTCTCCTTTATTATAGATTAATGTAACTGATCAGTCGGATCAGGGAATCATGACCTCGATGGGCTCGGAATAGTTCCAGCGGCGTGTACCGCTGCCCACGGGAGTGTCGAAATTGATACGTGCTGCGGCGCGCACCCATACCTTGCGGCCCGAAGGAATCGTGCCGTTGGAGGTGATGGTGACCGGAGTGCCGAACAGGTCGTTGAACGAATTGCCGGCATAGCTGATGGAGCTGGACCAGCGGTCGTCGCGTGCGCGGTAGCCCACGGAGTTGGAGTAGCTTACGAAGAACTGGATGTCGGTCATGTTCAGGTAGTTGTCGTTCCAGTTGCCCATAGGCTCGATCTTATCCTTGAACTCCTGCTCGCTGACGCCACGTTCCACCACTACCTTGGCCTTGATCACGCCGTTGCTCACGGTGGGATCGCCTTCGATGCGGACGTTCAGGAAGGGCTGCACCTTGAACTCCACCTTGGTCGTGCCCTTGATGTCGGTGGTGATTGTCTCGTCGGCCAGAACGGTGCCGTCGGGAGTCTCGCGAACCAAGGGGATGAACGGACCGTCGATGCGGATGTTATAGTTGCCCTTGAAGATCTTGGTGTTCTGGAACGTGCCGTCGGGACGGCAGAAGAAGTCGGGGTTGTGCTCCACGTTGTCGCCCCAGCTGAGCTCGGTGAGGCGTACGCGGATACCCTCGCTGCCCTGGTCGGTCAGCACCGGATTTCCGGTCTTGACATCCACCACGCGGCCCTGGATGGTTTCTTCGGGCTCGTCGTAGTTGTCGATTTCGAACATGCTGCACGAGGAGAGCATGAGGAGAGCGGCGCATAAGCCGGTTATATTGATCAGTTTCATGTCGTTTTTGGGGTTAATTGTTAACGGTTGGGCTGCTGGTCGATGACGGGACTCTTCACAACCTCGTTGCCGGGGATGCCGAAGTAGTAGTCCACCGGATTGTATTCGAACTCCTTGTGCGAGATGCATTCGAAGCGTACGTCGAAGAACCACTTGCGGTCCTGGGCCGAATAGAAGGGATAGATGCCGCGGAAACGGAAGTGCGAGTTGGAGCTGAACTTGTTCTTGTCGCGTGTCTCGCCCCAGAATCCGTCGCGGTTGTCGTAATCGTTCACACGCCAGCGGCGCAGGTCCCACTTGGTGCCGGTCTCGAAGGCGGTCTCCTTGCGGCGTTCCTTGCGTACGATGTCGCGGCTCTCGTCGCTGCCTGTGAGGCGTCCTGTCAGCTGTGTGGCGCCGGCACGGTTGCGGATGCTGTTGATGGCGTCGGTGGCCACTGTCAGCATGTCGGAGCCGTCGGGGCTCTGTGCACCGGCGATGGAAAGCTCTACGGCAGCCTCGGCGGCGTTCAGCAATACCTCGGCGTAACGAACCAGGATGTAGTGCTGGTCGCTGTTACCCTCGCGTGCGGTGAACGACGGATCGTCCTTCAGCCACTTGCGGCCTAACAGACCGGTCATTGCGGACTCCGCGTAGTTGTAGAACGGGCCGTTGGCGCCGGAGGCGTTCATCTTGGTTCCGTCGGGCAGCTCTACGATGGTCTGGTTGTTGGGGTCGGGGCTAAGGAACAGCGTCGGGTTATCGCCCTTGGCTATGTCCAGTGCCTGGTAGTTCTGGTTCTGGTTCTGATAGGAATAGTCGTTCAGCAGGGGCTTGACGGGAGTGGTGCCGGTGTAGACTCCGGCGTAGATCTCCATCTCGCGGCTCTTGAACTGGTCGCCGGGGATGATGAGGTAGCTGAGCAGACGGGGCTCGGCGTTCTTGTAGAAGTCGCTCGGCTTGTCGTACATGATGTAGTTGCCCTCGGTGTTGGAGTTACCGGTTGTCACCTTCAGCGAACCGTCGGGATAGCGCTCGAATCCCTCGAACAGCTCTACGAAGTCGGCTGTGGGGCATACGGCGGAGCTAAGGGGCGAACGGAACACGTAGGGCGCGTTGTATGCGTCGAACGAGTGGGTCGTGGTGGGGTAGAGGTACTCGCGGATCCAGATGTTCTCGGGGCTGTCAAGGTCGGAGCACATGTCGATCATGTTCTGGCGCTGTGCGGCGCGGTCGCCCTCGGCCCACTTCTTCATATAGAGGCTGTAGCCGCCCTTTTCCATAACCTCGCGGGCTGCCTTGTATGCCTCGGAGAAGTAACGCTTGGAAGCCTCGGCGGCCGTTGCCTGGTCGAAGCCGATGACGCGGACGCCCGTCTTCATGCCCAGTCCGGTGAGGCGGCCGGGAACGGTCTCGTTGTACTTGGCCACGGAGCCGGCGTAAAGCATGGCCTGCGATTTGACGGCCAGTGCCACATACTTGTTGGCGTAGCCACGCTTCGGGCTGCGGGGCATCATCAGTTCGGCGGCCTTGTCGAAATCGGCGCAGATCTGGTTCCAGGTCTCCTCCTCGCTGGAGCGGGGCACCTCGAGCTCATCGCTTGAGGCGGGATAGTTGATCACCTTCGTCACCAGCGGAATGCCGCCGTAACGCTTTGCCAGCGCATAGAACGTGTATGCGCGGACGAAGTAAGCCTCGCCAAGATAGTCGTTGTAGGTGATCTCGGGATATTTGTCCTTGAAATCGGGAAGGGTCTCGATCAGGTAGTTTGCGGCGCGGATCAGCTCGAAGGCTTTGCCCCAGTATGCCTCGCTCTCGCCCGTGAACGTCCGGCAGTATCCGTCGCGGTTCACGGCGTCGCCTGTGCCGTCGAATCCGAATCCGGCCAGCCAGCCGTTACATTCGTTCAGACCACGCTCGGCCAGATACTTGAAGTCCTCGAACGGCATCGTGGAGTACATGCGGGCCATGTAGATGTCCATACCCGACTCGCTGGAGAGCAGGTCGTCGGAGGTGACGATATTCTTGGGCGCGATGTCCAGGTCGTTACACGAGGTAAACAGCGCGGCTCCCAGTATGGCTGATAAAATTATCTTTTTCATGTTGATTTTCAGTTGAGTTTAGAAGGAGAAATTCAGACCGAACGTGAAGGTCTTGTTCAGAGGATACATACGGCCCAGGTCGTCGTCGGGATGCTCGGGATCGACGAACTTGACCTTTGTGAACGTCAGCAGGTTGTAGGCGTTGAAGTAGATGCGGATGCGGCACTGGCGCGTCCATTTCTCGGGCAGCGTGTAGCCCAGCTCGATGCTCTTGAGACGCAGGTAGTCGGTGCTGACGCGGTTGAACGACGAGTTGGCGCGGGGATAGTGGCCGGTGTAGCCGTAGTATCCGCTTACCCACTGTGTGGCCGGGTCGTAGGGATCGTCGGTGGCGTTGACGGGATGCCAGCGGTCGGTGTACTGCTGCAGGATACCGCCTCCCATGTCGCCCCAGATGGAGTAGAGGGGTTCCTTGTATTCCATCGAACCGAGGGCCGAGCCTTGCCACAGCATCGAGAAGTCGAGGCCGTTCCAGGCCAGCGATGCGTTCAGCGAGTAGTTCATCCAGGGAGTCTGGTCGTAGGCGAAGGGATGCTCGTCCTCGCCGTTGATCTCGCCGTCGCCGTTCCAGTCCTCGTACTTGTAGTCGCCGGGCAGAACGTCCTTCTCCTGATAGCCGGTGTAGTTCCAGATGTCGTTCCAGCTTTCGTAGCGGCCGGCGCCGGTGTAGCCGAACTGAACGCCCTGATAGCGGTTGTTCAGGTTGTCGTGACGCCAGCGGTCGTAGCTGTTGGCGTACGGGCCGTTCTGCGAGGCGTGCAGGTATTTGTTGCGGGTGATGGTCACCATACCGCGCAGGTCGTAGGTAACGTTGCCCACCTTGTTGTGGTGGCGCAGCTCAAGCTCCATACCCAGATGCGAGTCGCTGTTCAGGTTCTCGCGAGGTGCCGTGGCGCCCACCACGGTGGGGAGACCGCCTTCGTTGCGTGCGAACAGGCCGCTGCGGTGACGGTGGAAGTAGTCGAACGAGAATCCGAAGATGCCGTTGTGCATGTCGAAGTCAACACCGATGTCGAATGTCTTGGATTTGTACCAGGTGATGTTGGTGTTGGGGAGGGCAAGGGGAGAAGCCGCGGAGATGTACTGGCCGTTGAACACGTAACCGGGTGAGTAACCGTTGTAGTTACCGTTGTCGGCGGGGATGCCGGCGGGGTATCTGTAACCCATCGCCCAGTCGTATTCCAGACTGCCGTCGTCACCGAGCTCACCGTAGCTGGCGCGGATCTTCAGGTTGTCGATGTGGGCCTTGGCGGCTGCATCGGCGAAGAAAGGTTCGGACGAGATTCTCCATCCTGCGGAAACCGAGGGGAAGAAGCCCCACTGGTGTCCCTTGGCGAACTTGGACGATCCGTCATAACGGAACTGTGCCTCGAGCAGATAGCGGTCGTCGAACGAATAGTTGATACGTCCTATCAAAGCCTGGTTGGCTATTTCATACAGGTCGTTGTCGCCGCCGTTCATGGCGCCGATCTGGCCCTCTGTGAGACCTACCAACAGGTAGGGATTGGCGAACGCCAGGTCGCGGACGGCGTAGAAGTTGTCGCCGGTGCGTTTCTGCCACTCCCAGCCCAGGGTGGCGCCTACGTCGTGCTTCTCGGCGAACTCACGGTTATAGTTCAGGATGAACTGACCCAGGAGCTGCGATTTGGAATAGAATTCGCGGCGCAGGTTGCTCGGCGAGCTGTTGTTGTAGATCTTCTGAGTGTAGGAGTCGGTCAGGGGATCGTAGGCGTACTGATAGTATTCCTTGCGGTATATCTCGTTGTTGTCCACGCGATAGTCGTAGCTGATCAGCGCCTTGGCCTGCAGGCCCTGGAGCGGACGGATGTATTCGCCGAAGTCGAAGTTCAGGTAAGCCGACGACTCGAAGGTCTTCTGGCGGTACTTGCGGTGACCGCTGATGTCGGACGTCATCATGGCCACGGTGTTCTGCTCCAGGTCGAGGCCCTCGTAGTTCAGCATGGTGTTGTCGGGGTCGGCGTATGCGGGATAGAGCACGCCCTGCTTCCACAGGTTGCGGATGATGTCCACGGAGCTTTCGTAGGGTGCGTTGCGCTTGTCGGCCATGCCGGCCAGGTTGGCGTAGAACTTCAGACCGCGCACTATCTGTGCGGTGATGTTGGCGCGTACGTTGAACTTATCGTAGTTCAGGTCGCCGCTCTTGAATATACCCTGCTGGTAGAAGTAACCGAAGCTGGTGTAGAACTGCACGCGCTCGTTGCCGCCCGAGATGCTTACGTCATGCTGGGTCTGGGGCGCTGTCTTGGCGATGATCAGGTCGTTCCAGTTGGAGGTGCGGCGAGTGCCGTCGGCCAAAGCCGCGAAGTCAGCCTCGCTGAAGCCGATGGAGCCGCCGTTGATGTTGTTCCATTTCTGCTCGTTGTAGATGGTCATTGCGTCGTATGCGCTGGCCAGCCTGGGCATCTTGTTGGGAACCTGGATGGTGTAGGAACCGCTGTAGGATACGTTGATCTTGCTCTTGGAGCCTTCCTTGGTGGTGACCAGGAGCACACCGTTTGCGGCGCGTACACCGTAGATGGCGGCCGATGCGTCCTTCAGTACGGATACGTCCTGGATGTCGTTGGCGTTGAGTCGCTGGAAATCCTCGACCGTGCGTGGGATACCGTCGATTACTACGAGGGGAGCGCCCATGCCACGGATATCCATGTTGTTCTGGTATGTACCGGGTTCGGAGCTTTTCTGCCATACACGCAGACCGGGAATACGGCCGGTAAGCATGTTCTGCGGGTTCTCGTTGTTGGTCTTAAGCATCTCTGAGCCCTTGACGCTTGCCACGGCACCGGTTACGGATCCGCGGCGCTGTGTGCCGTAACCCACCACCACCAGCTCGTCCATCACCTGGCTGTCGGGAGCCATGGAGACGTTAAGGGTGGTGCGGCCGTTCAGCTTCTCGTTGATGGGCGTGTAACCCACGTAGGAGAACAGCAGCGTGGCGTTGTCGGGAGCCTTGATGGAGTATTTGCCGTCCATGTCGGTTGAGGTGCCGGTGGTGGAACCCTTGACCATTACGGTCGCGCCGATCAGCGGCTCGTTGTTCTCGTCAGTGACCACACCGCTGACGTTGACAAGCGTCTGGGCTTGTGCCGCCACCGGGAAGGCAAGACATAGGAGGATCATAGCCACGAATCGGGCCAGCCTCTTGATTTTGTCTGGAGTTTTAGTCATGATTGTTATTGTTGATTACTTTAATGCTTGAAGAACTGCATATTCCGTGGCGAACGCGAAGGTGAACATGGCCTCCATGTTGTTGCGGTCGCGCGAGGTGTTCCAGCCGGCCAGCAGGCTGGGCGGCAGCATGTGGTTGTACAGGTGGTTGGAGTATGCGTAGTCGAGGTTGTTCTGGTAAGCCTTGGCGTACTCGGCGGCCTTGGGATAAGCCTTGACCGCGTCGGCATATCCGCGCAGCAGCACGCAGTTGAACCAGTTGTTGAAGCCGGTCAGAGGCATTTCGTAGCAGCCGGGCTTCGAGCTTACGGGCTTGGCGAAGTATGCGAAGCTGCGGTCGGCGTATTTCTTAAGGTCTTCCAGATAAGCGTTGTCCTTTGTAGCCTCGTAGAGATTGGCGGCTCCTGACACCATCGTGCCGGTGTTGTAGGAGTAACGCTCGCCTACGGCTGCGCTCAGGGCCACGTGGCCGCGGTAACGTACGCCGTCTATCTCCTCATAGCGGATCTGGGCGCCGTTGTCGTCGTTGCCCATCATGTCCACGAACACGCCTGTCGACTCATCGTAGAGGTGCGACTTCTGATAGTCGTACACGGCCTTGGCCATTTCCAGATAGTAGTCGGCCTTTGCCTTGGTCTGCTTGGCGCGGGTCTTGTCGGGATTGATCACGCCGTAGGTGATGGGGTCGCTCTTGCCCTTGTATATCTGAGCCAGTTTCACCAGCGGGGTCACCATCGGGCCGTTGGAGCATGAATGCTTCGTTACATAACCGGGGCCCCATGTGATGCCGCCGTTCTGCTTGCCGTTGGCGTCGAGGGTGCAGTCCCATCCGTCCAGCACGTATGCCGTGAGGTATTCGGCTTTCTTCAGGTAGGCGTCCTTGCCTGTGGCCTCGTATGCATCGAGAAGTTCGCGTACCAGCCACATCTGGTCGTCGTAAACGTTGAGCACGCCCGTCACGTCGGCGCTCCCCTTGCCGGCTCCGCGGTTCACGCCGTAGACGGTCCAGGTGTTGGTGCCGGTGTAGGAGGTTAGTTCGTATGTGCCGGCGTAGAACTCCAGATTGTCCACCAGATTGTCGAGCAGGGTGGCATATCTGGAGAAGTTTGCGTCGTACAGTTCCGGCTTGCCTTCGGCCTTGAGGGCGTTAAGCGAGTTCAGCACGGCGTTCACGGCCTCGATGGAAGATGTGTACATCCATACGCTGCCGAGTTCGTCGCTGGCTTTGTCGGTATAGGGATTGTAGTAGCGCGACATGGCCATGCCCGGACCCTTGAAATAATTGTCCACGGCGGCGTCGATTATCTCGATGGCGCGCGACGTATTGGCCGTGGCGCCGACTTCCGGTTTCGGAGTGTCGGGGTTGTTCGGCTCGTTCTTTTCCGCCCCGCAGGCTGTGGCGCCCATGACGGTGATTACCGTCAGGGCACCCAGTCTGAGAGTGGCTCTTTTTATGAAATTATCGAAATTCATGATGGAAAAGAGAATATCAGTTCAGTTTGATGGAATAGAAGCACAGCTTGTTCTCGTCGCCGTTCTCCTCGCCCTTGAACACGCCCATTGCGATGGTCACGTCCTTGCCGTTGAATTCCGACAGGTCGTAGACGAACGTACAGTAGCTTCCGGGATCGGAGGGAGTTCCGGCGTCGTGCTTGAACTTCCAGCAGCCGTCGGCAGCGGCCTCTGCGGCCTGGGCGTTGTTGCTCACGGGCGACAGATGCTTCACGGTGCCGTCGTCGGTGATGGCCGTGATCTTGAAGAACGTGTAGTTCGAACCGAAGTTTCGGCAGGTCAGGTTGAACTTGTTGTGGCCCTCACTGATGCTGAACTTGGAGTAGAAGTACGACTCGGGCACCTTGGTGTTTACGTTGTCGCCGCCACGTGTCTTGATCAGGTAGCCTTCCGACGGGAACACCTCGGGATCCTTGGTGAGAGGCATGTAGCTCCATTCGGCTGCAACGTGGGCCACGTCGCGCCACGAGCGGTAAGCGTTGAAGTAGTCGTCGCGGTTTCCGCTGACGGGGCTGATGCCGGTGAAGCTGCTCTTGGTCTGAGGCATCGTGGAGCGAACCATCTCCTTGGTGAGCTTCCAGCCTTCCAGACCGGGAATCTCGGTGCCGGGGAGCCATGCCCACAGCGATTCGATGGGGCTTGCGGTGAAGGCGATGCGGCGGATCACGAACTGCTTCCAGTAGTCGCCGGCATCGTGACGGAACGTACCGATGGCGATGATCACTTCCTTACCTATATAGGCGCTGAGGTCGGTGATGATCTGCTGATAGTTCTCGGAGGCCAGTGTGCGTACGCCGTCGATGAGGTGGGCCACAGGCTCAGCTTCGGACAGGTCTACAACCTGGACGCCGAAGTATGCGGGAGCGTCGTCGGATGCGTTATGGGTGCGGCTTTCCAGGGTCATCAGGCAGTTGTCGGCCGTGATGAGCTTGCTGCCGTAAACGAAGGAGTCGAACATCTCCATGTCCACGGGATTGTTGCGCTGGTCGTCGCTCGAGTTGCGGATACGCAGGGTCGTTCCCTCGTTCTGCTCCTCGTAGTCGCCCACGAACTCAAGGGTGCACATATAGTTGCAGGCCCAGTCCCAGTGAGGATAGTTCTCGGCGTTGCGGCCGCCGCGGTACTCATTATAATACCACTTGGGAGCGTCCATCAGCGCGGACTTGGTGAGGCCGCGGAGCACGAATGCGCTGCCCATGGTGATCTGCAGCTCAGCCACGCCATCCACGAAGTCGTCTACCTTCACCTGCTTGGTCACTTCGGGGTATCCTTCCTTCTGTATGGTGACGGTGTAGTCCTTCAGCGTGAGGTTGCGGAGCTCGAAGTTACCCTGTGCATCGGTCTCGGTGGTCTGGAAGTCGCTTACCTTGACGGTGGCGCCGACTAAGGGAGCGTTGTCGTGGTCGGCGTCAAGCACGGTACCCTTGATGGATGCGTTGGCGAATACCATGGCGACGTTGACATTGGCGGTGGTCAGCTCGCCGAATTTTTTAGCCGTGACGGTTACGGCCGTAGTCTCGTAACCTTCCTTCTCGAACACGATGATGCCCGAAGTCATCGGCACGTCGGCGAGCGAGTACTTGCCCTGTGCGTCGGTGGACGTCGAGTTTTCGGTTTTGTGAAGCGAGACCTTGACGCCCTGCAGCGGGGTCTGCTGTTCGTCAGTGACGAGACCGGAGACTGTGCCCATGCCTACCAGGTCATCTCCGTTGGAGTCAGAACATGCCGATGAGCCGACCATGAACAGTCCGGCCACTGCTGCAAGTCCTAACCATTTCAGAAATCCGTTAAGTTTCATGTTAGATATTTTGTTGATAATGTTTGTTGGCTTTTTATTTTTAAGGTACTGTAGCGTTCGGTAAAAGTCTTTAAGGTTTTTTAAAATGTCTTCAAAACTTTTTACACCGCAAATTAAGCATATTAAAAAAGGCAAAATGTAATCCACTTGCGCCAAATAAGTATTGTCCTCTACATGTATACAGATTTGGCAAGGATAGAAACTTTCGGGACACATTAAATATGTACCTTTACACCGTAATAATAAAAGGGATAGCCAACAGGTGAATCTATATCGCAAAACAATAAAAACAACATAAACAAATACAGAATGCCAACAAAAAACATCATGAAAATCTCGGCGGTAATGGCTGCATCCGTACTGGCATGTACGGCTGCGTATGGCGCCGGACACGGGGCCACGGGTCCTGTGGATTATGTCAGCACGCTGGTGGGCACGCAGTCGAAACATTCCCTTTCGACGGGCAACACATATCCCGCCACGGCCATGCCCTGGGGCATGAATTTCTGGACACCGCAGACCGGCAAGATGGGCGACGGCTGGGCATACACCTACGACGCCGACAAGATCCGCGGCATCAAGCAGACGCATCAGCCCAGTCCCTGGATCAACGACTACGGACAGTTCGCCATCATGCCGGTGACCGGAACGCCCGTCTTCGATCAGGACAAACGTGCCTCCTGGTTCTCGCACAAGGCCGAGACGGCCACTCCATATTATTACCGTGTGTACTTGGCCGACCATGACGTGGTGGCCGAGGTTGCACCTACCGACCGTGCCGCCGCAATGCGTTTCACATTCCCCGACAACGACAGCTACGTGGTGATCGACGCCATGGACAACGGCTCGTACGTCAAGGTGATTCCGTCGGAAAACAAGGTTGTGGGCTATACCACCAAGAACAACGGCGGCGTGCCTGACAATTTCCGCAATTATTTCGAGATAGTGTTCGATACCCCGATTACCTACACCGCAACGGTGCTGGACAACGGCGATATCGTCACAGGCCGTGAGTCGGTGGAGGGCAACCATGCCGGTGCAATCATAGGTTTCCGCACACACAAGGGCCAGGTGGTCAACGCGCGCGTTGCATCCTCGTTCATCAGCCCCGAACAGGCTGAGCGCAACATGAAGGAACTGGGCGACGGCAACTTCGAGCGCATCAAGAAGGAGGGCCGCGACCGCTGGAACGATGTATTGGGCCGCTTCGAAGTAGAGGACAATGACCTGGACCGTCTGCGCACTTTCTATTCCTGTCTGTACCGTTCGGTGCTGTTCCCCCGCAGCTTCTACGAGTTCGACGCCGCCGGCCAGCCCGTACACTATAGCCCCTACAACGGCGAGGTGCTGCCGGGTTATATGTTCACCGACACCGGTTTCTGGGACACGTTCCGCTGCCTGTTCCCGTTGCTGAACCTGGCCTATCCCTCAATGAACGAGAAGATGCAGGAGGGCCTTGCCAACGCATACCGCGAGAGCGGATTCCTGCCCGAATGGGCCAGCCCCGGACATCGCGGCTGTATGGTCGGCAATAACTCTGCGTCCGTGGTCGCAGATGCCTGGCTGAAAGGCGTTAAGGTGCCTCAGAAAGATATCGACACACTGTGGGAGGCCGTTGTGAGCGGTACGACCAAGGTGCATCCCTCGGTTCCCTCGACTGGACGCCTGGGACACGAATACTACAACAAGTTGGGTTATGTGCCTTACGACGTGAATATCAAGGAGAATGCGGCCCGTACGCTGGAATATGCCTACGACGACTGGTGCATCTATAAGCTGGGCGAAAGCCTTGGCAAGTCGGCCAAGGAACTGGCTCCCTTCAAGAAGCGCGCCATGAACTATAAGAACCTGTACGACCCGGAGTACAAGCTGATGCGTGGCAAGAACAAGGACGGTAAGTTCCAGTCACCGTTCAATCCGCTGAAGTGGGGCGACGCCTTCACCGAAGGCAACTCATGGCATTACACCTGGTCGGTGTTCCATGATCCTCAGGGACTTATCGACCTGATGGGTGGTGACGCCGAATTCACCGGTATGCTTGATTCCGTATTCTCCGTGCCGCCGATCTTCGACGAAAGCTACTACAACTCCGTGATACACGAGATACGCGAGATGCAGATCATGAACATGGGTAACTACGCCCACGGCAATCAGCCCATCCAGCACATGATCTATCTGTACGACTACGCCGGGCAGCCCTGGAAGGCCCAGCACTGGATCCGCGAGGTAATGGACCGTATGTACAACGCCAACCCCGACGGCTACTGCGGCGACGAGGACAACGGTCAGACATCGGCATGGTATGTGTTCTCGGCCATGGGCTTCTATCCCGTATGTCCCGGCAGCGGACAGTACGCGCTCGGCACGCCGTTGTTCAAGAAAATGAATGTCAAGCTGGAGAACGGCAAGACGCTGAGCATAAACGCTCCTGAAAACAGCGACGAGAACCGATATATCTCGGCCATGACGCTGAACGGCGTAAACCACGACCGTAACTATCTGACGCACGACGAACTGACCTCCGGAGCCGCAATCGACTTCCGGATGGCTCCGACGCCCAACGAGACCCGTGGCGTGTCGGCCGAATCGCGCCCCTACTCGTTCAGCAACGAGGCTGCCAAGTCCAACGGCAAGAAAGCAGCCAATAAGGCGAGCAAGTCTGCCGGTAAGCGATAAGACAAGCACGAAAGCCAATAAGAGTAAATCAATAAGAGTAAAATCAATAAGAGTAAATAGGATTACCCTGAACATCGATACATAGAATAGTGTAAGGAGAAAGCCGGGCGAGCGATCGTCCGGCTTTCTGTCTATAAAGTACCCAATAAAGTACCCAATAAATCTGAACTATCTATACTATTGATGCTTGCGGATAATCCTCGTCTTACTCGTGTAGAACTCGCCGAGAAATCAGGACTTACCGAAAACGGCATAAAGAAGATTATCACCAACATGAAAGCTGCCGGTTGGATAGAGCGCAAAGGCAGCAATAAGACAGGGTATTGGGTTGTAAAATACGACCTAAATAGCTGAGAACCATGTTGTACGATTGTTCAGAAATTGGTTTGTTTAAGGAGGCGTCGGGAAATAGCTGCATTATGCACTCGGTGGGGCAATAAAGATTGCGAGAAAGCTGCCCGTACAACATAGAATCCGGCGCAGCGCCACAACATAATCGGAGCCATACGTGTTATAAGCTATATAATGGGTAAGATTTCAGCCAATCGTGCTAATGACATGAGCAAGCAAATCAAAATGAGAATCTCTATTTAGCACTCTAAAAAAAGGTAAAGTCGAGGCTACCACTTAGTCGGGTAGCCTCGCTTCTTTTTATATTTTGAAGTCCCTTTATATCTTGAACTTGGGGTGGGCACATTGGATTTCCGAGGTGCGGTATCCGCAACGCATATCTATAACATTGGCGGACACATGAAGCGTGCCCGCCAATGCCAATGCGATGCAGATGGGAAGTCTGATTCCCATCTGTCGGGATGTCAGTGTTTTTTCAGTCGGTTCTCCAGCATCTTGATGTAATAGCCGCCCACTACCGAACGGGCCTGGAAGCCGCGCTGGTCGGCACGGTCGGTGTAAACCCAGTCGCTCATGGGCACGCGATGGCGTGTGTCGTTCATGAACTGATGCACGGGGGCGATGAACTTCTGGAACGTTGCCTTGTCGGGAGCCATAGTGGCCGTCCACATTATCCAGTCGGTCTTGGTGTATGTCTCGCGGTTGTCCAGCGGGAGTCCGTACTTGTTCTGTTTCTTCAGGTAGTAGGGAATCTCCTTCTCCATGATCTTGTCGGGGAAGATGTTCAGACCCAGGAGCTTGTCCCATACAAGATTGTACTTCTGGCTCCAAGTGCCGGGCTTGTCGAATGTGAGGCGGTAGTGGTCGCCGTCGTCGGCCATCTTCTCCCATTCGGCAGCCATGGCGCGGGCTTTGTCGAAGTATTCCGTGGCAATGTTCTTCTTGCCGAGCATGTCGGCCAGCTGAGCGTACGATGCCACGGCCAGGATAGCCTTGATGGAGAGGTTGGCGTTGTGTGCGAAGTGACCGGCGAAGTCGTCGGTACAGAGCTGGTTTTCGGGATCCAGACCATACTGAGCCAGATACTTGGCCCATGTGGACAGCACGTTCCAATGCTTGGCGGCATAGTCGGCGTTGCCTTCCACCTTGGCCAGGGCGGCGCACAGAATCAGCATGTTGCCCGATTCCTCCACAGGCATGTCGCCGCCGTAGGTCTGGCCGTTGGCCAGGGGATAGGTACCCACGTCGTGTGCAGCGAAGGGTTTGGTCCACTTGCCGCTCTCCGAGTAGTAGAAGATGTGGTTCATCATACCCTTTACGAGTTCGGGGTTATATACCAGGAACATAGGAGCGGAGGGATAGGTGATGTCCACCGTTCCGATGGAACCGTTGCTGAAGTTTTCCTTCGAGAACCAGTCTATCTCACCTTCGGGCGTCTCCACGAGCTTGTGGGCCGCGATGGCCTGGCGGTAAGCCAGGGCGCAGAGGTCCGCGTACTCGCTTCCGCCGGCTGCGGTAGCCTCGTTTATCAGGTCCTTGTCGAATTTGGTGCTACGGGCCATCAGCGACGAATATTCGTCGGCGCCCAGACGCAGCTGCTTCATGATGTCGGAATCATTGTTACGGTTCCAGTAGGGACGCAGGTTGGTGCCGAAATACTGGATGGAATACTGATCGTCGTAACCTACCATCAGGTAACCGGAAGCCTTCTGTGTCTTGCCCATGTTCACGGTCATTCCCACCTCGTGACCCGAAACGGGTTTGCCGGGTTTCTTGCCGTTGCTGAACGCCTTGCGCGAGGTCTTGGACAGCGCGTTCCAGGGCGTTGCGTTCGACTCGACGGAAGCAAGGTAGAACGTACCCCAGTCGATGCGCACGCCGTCGCCGCTCTTGCCTAACACCTTCTGGTCCACGCTCGAGATTGTGGCGCACTTGATGCCACCCTCGTTCACCAGGCCGGAGGTGGTGTTCTGGGCGATGTTGTCGATGGCCCATTCGCGGCCTGCCTCAAAATACAGGCGCACGTTATGGCTCTTGCCGTCGTTGCTGGCCACGTTGTATGTGATATAGTTCACGGGACGGCTCAGCAGGTCGAGGTTGTCCATGAACATCGGCGCGGTGAATGTGAGCTTCAGGTCCACGCCGCCGCATTTGAAGTCGTATATGGTGTTCATGGGCAGCACCTGGCATGCGGTCTGCACGGCTGTCTTGTTGAAGGTGGTGGAGGGGTTCTCCTCGATTTCCAGGCCGAAGTCCAGGAAAGCCAGTCCGCCGCGGTCGCGGCACCATGCGGCTATCAGGTTCTTGCCGGGACGCAGCGACTTGCGGGCCTCGCCTTCGAGCAGGAGGCGCACTCCCTTATGGCACTGGTTGCCGGTGTCCACCACCTTGATGCCGTTGATGTATATTATCACATCGTCGTCGTGCGAGTAGTTGAGATAAACGGGCTTGTTGCCGATGCCCGAGGGAACGTTCACGTCGCGACGTACCCATATTTCCTCCGTGTTCCACAGAGTGTTGGCAAGATGCTCCTGGGGAACCGAGCCGAATGCGCCCTTGTCGCTTTTCCAGGTCGACGCGTCGAAACCGGGTTCATACCAGTCTGCGGCGGGCTTAGAGGTGGTGTAGCGTCCGGTCCATGCCTCGCCGTCTGCGGTGGGTACCAGCATCGACAGGTTCGGCACTTCCTTGCCCATGAAGCGATAGTCGGTGCCGTCCACGTTGATTACACCGATCAGGGGGAACTGTGTGCCGGTCCAGTGACGTGTCACGTCATCGTACAGATTGTCGGACATGGACCAGCAGCTGGTGTAGGGGTCTACCGTCACAAGCGGAACCGCAGGCGCGCGGAACGCTGACCAGGCTGTGGATGCACCCGTCAGTATCGCGGCTGCAAGAATAATAGGTTTGAAGTTCATTGTATTTGAGTTATTGATGGAATTTGATTCAGAGCATTGTGACTAAGTATCGTGACTAAGCCTTGTAATCAGTCACGCCACAAAGGTACAAGGAATTTTACGCGGACCTGTAACAGACCGCGCCATATTTATCCCGGGGGCAGGCCAATACAATTTTGGCAATATCCGATACAAATTTGTCACGCTGTTATATGTCTGATATGCCTTTGGAGAGGGGAAATATTTTGTATATTTCAAAAATGATAATTAATTTTGCGTTGAATAAGAGCACGAGCCTAATTCAACTGATATCATGAAAATCGGATTTCGAATCATACTTACGGTCGCGATGCTGCTTGAAGCATTGGCGGCATACTCATACAACATGCGTCAGACGTTGAACCGGGACGGCCTGTCGAACAGCGCGATTCTCTCCATTGCGCAGGATGACGACGGCTATCTGTGGTTAGGCACATGCGATGGCGTCAACATAGCCGACGGCCGGTCGGTCAATCCATTCAGTCAGATATTTCCGGGCCAGGCATTGTCGGGCAATATAATCGAGGGCGTGTATAATGGAGGCAACGGCAGGATGTGGGTGCTGAGCAATTATGGCCTGGACCTGGTTGATACACGCACCGGCCGGGTCACGACTTTCCCTCAGTTCGGCGGTCAGGAAAAGATGGCCGTCAGCAAGGAAGGTCTACTGTATGTATTAGGCGAGGACTCCAGCCGGTACCGATATACGGGAGATCCGGAATCAGGGTTTGAAAAGGCCAGCAAACTGGATGTGCCATTCAAGGATGTGCTGCATTTAGGCATAATTGACAATAGGATGTGGGTATTTACCCGCAACGGCATCAGGGTGGCGACTTTGCCGAAGTCTACAGAAGGACCTGAAAATATAAGGATGAATGTTGTGGACAGGCAGCCGATTCTGTTTGCCAACAATATCGGGAATGAAATATATCTGATAGATAACGACGGCTGGATATGTCGCGTGCGTAAGAACGGAAGCCGTGAGCGGCTGGCTGACATTTCGGCTGAAGTGCGCCGGCGTGGCCGTGTTTCGGATATGACCCGCAATCATAACGGATTGTTTCTTGTGTCTTTCAGCACGGATGGAGTGATACAGGTGGATGCCTCGAACCCGTCAAGTCCTGTCATTACGGATATGGGCCTCAAGGTCGGGGTGTTCTGTCTGGAGACATCTACCCGCCAGGATGTGGTGTGGATCGGGTCCGACTGTCAGGGCCTCTATACCTGCTGGGAGGATGCGTACGGAATCCGTTCATACGATTTCAACTCGTTAGGCAACAAGATAACGCATCCGATCCGCGCGATATTCCTTGACAGCCGGAACACCTTGTGGCTGGGCACCAAGGGCGACGGATTGCTAAGAATCAATAATTTCGACAAGAACCATCCGGAATCGAGCCTCGGCGCGGGGTCGCTGTACACATCGTCGAATTCCCCTCTGCTGCACAATTCCGTGTTCGGCCTAAGCCGGAGTTCAAGACCTGTGTTGTGGATAGCCACCGACGAGGGTGTGAATTATTACAGTTATGCGACCGACCGCATAAACAGGGCCGAATCGGCTAAAGACATACGCTATGTCCATCAGATAGAAGAGGTGGGAGACACATTGTGGATGTGTACGCTGGGCCTCGGGGTCATTAAGGCGGCAATCAAGGGAACTCCGGACAATCCTGTGCTGACGGACGTTAAGAAATACATTCTCGACAACGGAGCTGTATCGTCCAATCAGTTCTTCTCCATAACGCGCGACGCATCGGGCAACCTGTATTTCAGCAACCGGGGCAAAGGCGTGTTCAGGTACAGCAATGGCAAAATGACCTCCATCCCTTTGAAAAACAGGTATGACACCAATGGCGTGCGTGACGTGTTCGATGCCGTGGCCGACAGGAACGCATTGTGGGTCGGTACCGGCAAAGGACTGATAAAGCGTACGTCGGATTCGGAAAAACATTTCGCGGGACATCAATTCGGATTCCCGAACAATACCATACATGAGATAATGAGTATGCCTGACGGTAAGATATGGATTTCGACCAACAACGGCATAGTCAGCTTCAATCCGGAGAACGAGGAGACCCAGACATACGCCGGCAATTACGGAATCAACGTGACCGAATTCAGTGACGGAGCAAGCGCATACGCGGGGAACACCATGATGTTCGGCGGTATCAACGGTCTGGTAATCATTGACAAGAACGAAGGCTACAAGGCCATCGAACCCTATATGCCGGCGTTGAGGCTGCAGAAAGTCAACATAGGAGGCGTCGGGACCGGCATGTCGGAACATCTGTATCTGTCAGAAGGGACCGACCAGCTGGAATTCGGACCGAAACAGAATCATTTCTCGCTGACATTCGCCGCCCCCGATTTCATCAACGCCGACAACTACACCTACTATTACACGCTGAACGGCAAGGACTGGATCAACAACGGCCCCTCGCCGGAGATCTCGTTCAACGAGATGAAATACGGCAGCTACAAACTCAGGGTTAAATACCTGAACCGCGCCACGGGCGTAGAGAGCAAGCCGTACGTGCTGAACATCGTGGTGCAGGCGCCCTGGTATCTCAGCTGGTGGGCCAAGACTTTCTATTTCCTGTTGTTGGCCGCAGCCGTCGCAGGCGCAATCTATCTGTATCTGAGGCGCCAGCGGGAACGCCAGACCCGCGAGATGGACCGCATGGAGCAGCAGCACCGCGAGAACCTGTACGAGGAGAAACTGCGGTTCTTCACCAACATCACGCACGAGTTCTGCACACCACTGACGCTGATATACGGTCCATGCGAACGCATACAGATGTATCCCGGCACCGACGACTATATCAGCAAATACGTGGGACTGATACGCAACAATGCCGAACGCCTGAACAGTCTGATACAGGAACTGATAGATTTCCGCCGCATGGAAACGGGCAACAAGCGGCTGAAGATCCGCAGCGTGGCGGTCAGTGACCTGTGCTCGGACATAATAGGCTCGTTCTCGGAGCTGTCGGACCGCAACAGCATCGATTTCGTGAGCGATGTCGACCCGGACATTCAGTGGAACACTGATTTCAGCTGTCTGCGCAAGATAGTGACCAATCTGATATCCAATGCGTTCAAATATACCAGCCCGGGAGGGACCATCAAGGTGGGGCTTCGCGTCGTGGAGGGTAAACTGAGGCTCAGCGTCTATAACACGGGCAAAGGCATCCTCCCCGAAGACCGCGAGCGAATCTTCAACCGCTACAGCGTGCTGGACAATGTGGAGGAAAACGCCGTTAAGGGGCTGTCGCACCGCAACGGACTCGGCATGGCCATCTGTCACAGCATGACTGAGCTTCTGCAGGGACGCATCGAGATTGAAAGCGAAGTGGGCGAGTACGCCGAGTTCATAGTGACGCTGCCGCCGATGGAAATAAATGTGGCCGTGAATGCCGCTACTGCCGGCAACGACGTGGAAACGACCCGGAACATGGCGCTGCCGGAGATTTCGGTGGATACGGCCAAGCCTGTGACCGAAAGCGCAAAACTTAAGGAAAGACTCGGCAAGGTACTGGTGATAGACGACAATCCGGAGATACTCACCATGATACGCGACACCCTGGCCGATTACGACGTGGTGGAGGCCGGTAATGCCCAGGAGGGTCTGGACTGCATCACGCAGCTGTCGCCGGACCTGATCATCAGCGACATCATGATGCCCGGTATGAACGGCCTGGAATTCACGCGCCGGGTGAAGTGCAACAGACACACCATGCACATTCCGCTGATACTGCTGTCGGCCAAGACCAGCAACGCCGAGCGCGTGGAGGGCATAGAGGCCGGCGCCGACGCATATATCGGGAAGCCGTTCAGCCTGAACTATCTGCGCGCCGTGGCCAAACGTCTGCTTGAAAGCAAGGTGAGACTGCGCGAGTATTACAACACGTCGGCCAGCGCGTTCGAGTTCAACAACGGCAAGCTGATACATCGCGAGGACAAGGATTATCTGGACAAGATCACCGAATTTATCGACGCGCACATCGAGGACAGCGAGCTGTCGCCCGACCATCTGGCCGCACACATGAAGATCAGCGTCCGGAACCTGTACCGCAAGTTCAAGGAAATGGGATGGCTGCCCCCGAACGATTTCATCAAGAACCACCGCATAAGTTACGCCGCGAAACTGCTGCAGACAACATCCTATACCGTTCAGGAAATCATTTACCGCAGCGGTTTTACAAATCGGTCACATTTCTATAAGGAATTCGACAAGCGTTTCCACACCACGCCCAAGGATTACCGCAACCGCAACAAATGTTGCGATAATTCGCTGGTGGAAGCGAAGAAAGAGGCGTAATGCGGTTTTGTTTCCGTTTGTGACATTTTTGTATGGTGTCGCATGTATTCAGGGATAACGACATTCTTGTCGTTTAGGCATACAGATTAATATAGGAATACATGTAACTTTGCCACCAGATAAACGAACCAGATGTCATGAACAGAATTATAATCACATTAACAGGGGCGTTGGCTCTGTCGACGGCAATCCCGGCATATTCGGCCGATGCGTGCATCTGCCAGCCGGACAATGTCAAGGTCAGCCGTGTGGACCGCGCCGCATATAAGTGCCAGCGGCCCGCGAAGAAGGAGCGGTTGTTCCATTCCGATGCCGTGGAGCGCGAGATAAAGAGGGTGAAATCCCTGCTGACGAATCCCAAACTGGCGTGGATGTTCGAGAACTGCTTCCCGAACACCATCGATACCACGGTGCATTACAGACTGGACAAGGACGGCAAGCCTGATACTTTCGTATATACGGGCGACATCCATGCCATGTGGCTCCGCGACTCCGGAGCGCAGGTATGGCCTTATGTTCAGTTGGCCAATTCCGATCCGGAGTTGCGCAAGATGCTGGAGGGAGTGATACGACGTCAGCTGATGTGCATCAACATCGACCCGTACGCCAATGCCTTCAACGACGGACCAACCGGGGGCGAGTGGCAGTCGGATGTGACCGACATGCTGCCGGAGGTGCACGAGCGCAAATGGGAAATCGATTCGTTGTGTTATCCGGTACGTCTGGCTTACGAGTACTGGAAAGTGACGGGCGATGCGTCGGTGTTCGACCAGGCGTGGATCCAGGCCATGGACAACATATTAGGCACATTCCGCGAGCAGCAGCGTCGCGACGGCCATGGCAAATACAAATTCATGCGTAAGACGGAGCGGGCTTTCGACACTCTGAGCAATAACGGAATGGGAACGCCGGTGAAACCGTGCGGACTGATCGCGTCGAGCTTCCGTCCGTCGGACGACGCCACGACCCTGCAGTTCCTGGTGCCCTCCAATTTCTTCGCGGTGTCCATACTGCGCAAGGCGGCCGAGATTCTGGAGACGGTGAACCATGACGCACGCAGGAGCGCCGAGTGTCGCGCACTGGCCTCCGAGGTGGAGGACGCGTTGCAGAAACATGCCGTGTACAATCATCCTGTCTACGGCAAGATATATGCCTTTGAGTGCGACGGGTTCGGCAATCATTTCCTGATGGACGATTCCAATGCGCCCAGCCTGATGTCAATGCCCTATCTGAGCGATGTGGATGTAAACGACCCGATATATCAGAACACCCGCCGGTTCATCTGGAGCGACAGCAATCCCTATTTCTTCAAGGGAAAGGCCGGCGAGGGAATAGGAGGCCCGCATGTGGGTTACGACTATATCTGGCCCATGAGCCTGATGATGAAGGCGTTCACCAGCACCGACGACGCCGAGGTGGCGCAGTGCCTTAAGAGCGTGATGGACACCGAGGCCGGCACAGGTTTCGTTCACGAATCGTTCCATAAGGATGATTCGTCCGACTTCACACGCGCGTGGTTCGCATGGCAGAACACTCTGTTCGGCGAGCTGGTGCTGAAACTGGTGAACGAGGGTAAAATCGACCTGCTCAACAATATATGAGCAAGTCGAAATAACACAGACTTTACAGGATGAAAAAGTTAGGAATATTTTTTGGATTGGTTATGGTTATCATGGTGCTGTCGGGTTCAGGCAGCACCATGTCTGCTGTTGAAAAGGCTGAATTCAACGTGGCCAGCTATAACCTGCGACAGCTGAACGACGGCGACACCAAGGCCGGCAACGGATGGACACGCAGATGTCCGGTGTTGGGACAGTTGATCAGGTATCATGAGTTCGACATCTTCGGCACACAGGAGGGTTTCAAGAGTCAGCTGGAGGAACTTAAGGCACAGCTGCCGGGTTACGACTACATCGGCATCGGACGCGAGGACGGCAAGGATGCCGGCGAGCATTCCGCCATATTCTATAATACCGAGAAATTCAAGTTGCTGGATCACGGCGATTTCTGGATTTCGGAGACACCCGACAAGCCGGGCCTTGGCTGGGACGCCGTCTGCCCGAGGATATGCTCGTGGGGGAAGTTCCGCCATAAGGAAAGCGGACGGGAGTTCGTGATGTTCAACCTGCACATGGACCATGTCGGCAAGACGGCCCGTGTGGAGGGCGCCAAGCTGGTGCGCAGCCGCATCGACGGCTTCGGCCGGGGCTGCCCGGCGTTTGTGACAGGCGACTTCAACGTGGACCAGACCAGTCCGTCGTACCGTACCATCACCGCAGGGGGCGATCTGCTGGATTCATACGAGGTCGCACAGTTGCGTTATGCCCTGAACGGCACGTTCAACAATTACGGGACTGACGGCTACACCGACAGCCGCATCGACCATGTGTTTGTCACGCCCGATGTCAAGGTTCTTAAGTACGGAGTGTTGACCGACACCTACCGTACACCCGAGAACAGCAAGCGGGTTGACGCCACCGACGCACCCGAGGAAATCGAGGTGAGCCGCTACGTGGCCCGCACCCCTTCCGACCATTTCCCGGTCGTGGTAAGGGTGTCGCTGAATGACTGACAAACCGGGAAACCTTGAAGATTTAAGGAACGATGCCTAAAATGAGACTCGTAAGGAATCTATCGATTGTTCTCGTGCTGGGAATGACAGTAGGTCAGTCGTATGCACATAAACCGGCCGGGACTGTCGTGACAGTCACCGACGCTCCGGCTCCCGGTATCAATGTCAGTTATCAGGGCTTCAGACAGCCGTTGCAGAACGCCCCGTTCATCAAGCTGCCTGTCGGTAAGGTTCAGCCCTCAGGGTGGCTGAGACGATATCTGGAACTGCAGCGCGACGGTCTCAATGGGCAGTTGGGTTCCATCAGCGCATGGCTTGACAAGAAAGATAATCAATGGCTGTCGGACACCGGCAGTCACGGCTGGGAGGAAGTGCCATACTGGCTGCGGGGATACAGTTCGCTGGCTTATATCCTGGATGACGAGGATATGAAAAAGGAAGCACAGGTATGGTTTGACGCCGTGCTGAACAACATTAAGCCGGATGGGTTCTTAGGTCCGCGCAACCGCGAGGGAGATAACCCCGAGGTATGGGCCCAGATGGTGATGCTGTGGGCGTTGCAGACATATTATGAGGCCACGGGCAATCCGCGTGTCCTCGATGCCATGACCGGATATTTCAAATGGGAACTCAATCAGCCGGATGAAAGATTTCTGAAAGGTCTGTGGGAGCAAAAACGTGGCGGCGACAATATGTGGAATGTACTGTGGCTGTATAACCGGACCGGCGACGCGTCGATACTTCCCCTTGTGGATAAACTGCATCGGAACACGTCGGACTGGACGCGGAAAGGCACGTTGCCGAACTGGCACGGAGTCAATGTGGCACAGGGATTCCGCGAGCCGGCAACATACTTCATGTACACGGGCAATCCGAAAATGCGACAGGCTACGTACGATGCGTTCATGGAGATGCGAAAGCGTTACGGCCGGATGCCCGGTGGTATGTACGCCGCCGACGAAAACGCCCGGGAGGGATATTTCGATCCCCGCAACGGTGCGGAGACATGCGCCGTTGTCGAACAGATGGCAAGCGATGAACTGCTGCTGCGGTTCACCGGCGACCCATTTTGGGCCGATCATTGCGAGAATGTGGCGTTCAACACGTTTCCCGCCGCCATGACCGAGGACATGAAGGCCCTGCGTTATATAACGTCGGCCAACATGGCCGTCAGCGACGAGAAACTGCATGGTCCCAGCATAGACAACAACCTGAGGGGCATGCTGTCCATGAGCCCGTTCTCCAGCCGATGCTGCCAGCACAATCACGGCATGGGATGGCCTTATTTCGCCGAGCATCTTGTGATGGCCACGTCCGACAACGGCCTGGCGCTTACGCTCTATGCCGCCAACACAACGGAGGCCAAAGCGGGTAGGGACGGGACTTCCGTGCGTCTTGTGGAAGAAACGCAATATCCGTTCGACGGCCTCGTCAGCGTCACGGTCAATCCTGAAAAGAGCGTGGAATTCCCGCTGTATATCCGCATCCCGGCGTGGGCCATCGGCGCGACGGCTAAAGTTAACGGCAAAAAGATAGATGTGGCGGATTGTGCCGGACGTTATCTGTGTCTGAGCCGCAAATGGAAGAAAGGAGATAAGGTGGAGGTGAATTTTCCGATGAACATTCGCTCCACCGTGTGGGAAGAAAACAAAAACAGCGTCAGTGTGAATTACGGCCCGCTTACACTTTCGTTGAAGATAGACGAGGATAGAGAGGCACACGACAGCCGGGACAAAGCCTTTGTGCAGGACGATTCCCACTGGCAGGAAGGAGTGGACGCGTCAAAGTGGCCCAGCTATGTACTGAAGCCCAAGTCAGAATGGAATTACGCATTGCTGACCGATTCGAGGAATAATCCTGTGGACCTGCAGGTGATTGAATGTGCGTGGCCGGCCGATGATTTCCCATTCTCGCCCGACAAATGTCCGTTGCGTTTCACCGCCAAGGGAGTTAAGATACCGTCCTGGTCGTACGATGCTACCGGCATGACCGACGAACTTCCCGACCGATTCGCACCGCGCGATACGCAGGAAGTCACCTTGCCCCTCATACCCATGGGCGCCGCCCGTCTCCGCATCTCCGCCTTCCCGACAGCCAGATAAAGGATGTATATTAACTATATAAGACTGTGTGTCTTGTGTACAATAATCGATTAAAACATGAGAATTGCGATATTATTAGGACTCCTCACGCTTTCGGCCACGTTGCAGGCTAAGAATCCGGTATTCGAAGGTTGGTACGCCGACCCTGAGGGGGTGGTTTTCGGTGACACCTATTGGATTTATCCTACATGGAGTGACCTCTACGAGCGACAGACTTTCATCGATTGCTTTTCATCGAAGGACCTTGTCAACTGGGAACGCCATCATGCCATAATCGACACTGATAGGGTGAAATGGGCGCACAAGTGTATGTGGGCGCCCGCTATCGTTGAAAACAACGGTAAATACTATCTGTTTTTCTCGGCCAACGATGTGCATGAGGGCGAGATCGGAGGCATCGGGGTTGCTGTGGCGGAACGTCCCGAGGGACCGTTCCGTGACCTTCTCGGCCGTCCGCTCATCAACGAGATAGTGAATGGCGCACAGCCTATCGACCAGTTCGTCTTTAAGGATGACGATGGAGAATGGTATATGTATTATGGCGGTTGGGGCCACTGCAACATGGTGCGTCTCAACGACGACTTCACAGCCCTGCAGCCCTGGGAGGACGGGAGCTACTACCGCGAAGTCACACCCCAAGGTTATACCGAAGGCCCGTTCATGTTGAAACGCAACGGAAAGTATTATTTCATGTGGAGCGAAGGAGGGTGGGGAGGCCCGGATTATTCCGTAGCCTACTCTATGTCCGACAGCCCGTACGGTCCTTTTGAGCGTGTCGGGAAGATACTTTGTTCCGACCCGGAAGTGGCTACAAGTGCCGGGCATCATTCGGTGATTCAGATTCCCGGACATGATGAATACTATATCGTTTACCATCGCCGCCCGTTGGGCGATGACGGCCGCGACCACCGTCACACCTGCATCGACCGCCTGAAGTTTAACGCCGACGGCACCATCGCACCCGTGAAAATAACCCGCGAAGGCGTCCCTCTCCGAGTTATAGAATCCAGGCAACTATGATGAAAGAGCGTCGACGCGGCGTTTGAATACGATATCGGATGATATAACGTTGTTTAAGTGAGAGGATTCCGGAGTGGAGTGGCTCGAGAAACAATAACAACGTATGCGCAAGTTGAAGATGGGCTTATTGATCTCGGCTATGATGGTGGCGGTCGCTGCTGTGGGAGCCGAGAAGTTTATATCGTTTAATACACAAAAAGGTTATTATCCGCTGATTGAGAACGGGAAACCTGCCGCTGTCTACATAGATCAGAAAGTGGATTCGGCCGCGATTATCGGTGCGGAAAATCTGTCGAAGGATTTTCAAGCCGTATGTGGCGAAAGGGCGATGATAAGTCGAAATGCGGACAGCTCGACCGGTATCATTGTCACTACTGTGGGTTCGCCTGTGGCAGACCGGCTGATAAAGAATAAGTTCATAGACAGGAACGACATAGCGGGGAAACGGGAGAAGTTCATCATAACGTCGGTGAAACGCCCGTGCGAGAATGTGGACAGCGCGGTGGTGATTGTCGGGAATGACCGGCGTGGTACCGTATACGGTATCTACGAACTGTCGGAACAGCTCGGCGTGTCGCCGTGGTATTGGTGGGCCGATGTGCCGGTTGAGCATAATTCCACAGCATGTTTTAAGCCCGGCTCCTACACAGACGGCGAACCGGCCGTGGCATATCGCGGCATATTCCTTAACGACGAGGCACCCAGTCTGACAAGCTGGGTGAAAAACCATTATGGCACGGACTATGGCGACCATCGGTTTTATGCCGACGTATTCGAACTGATATTGCGTCTGCGCGGTAATTTTATGTGGCCGGCCATGTGGGGCTGGGCGTTCTATGCCGATGACGACCGGAACAGCGCCACGGCCGACCGTATGGGCGTCATAATGGGTACGTCGCACCATGAACCCATGGCGCGCAACCATCAGGAATGGGCGCGCAATCGGCAGAAATACGGTGCATGGAATTATTCAACGAACCGGCCCGTGATAGACGACTTTTTCAGGCACGGTATCCGACGCATGAAGAATACCGAGGACATCGTGACCATCGGTATGCGCGGTGACGGCGACGAGGCCATGGAGGAGGGTACGAACGTGAAGCTGATGGAGCGTATCATCAGGAACCAGCGTGATATCATAGCCAAAGAAACCGGTCGCCCGGCCAAGGAAACGCCGCAGGTATGGGCGCTGTACAAAGAAGTGCTGGATTATTATGATGTCGGCATGAAAGTGCCCGACGACGTGATAATGCTGCTATGCGACGACAACTGGGGCAATGTGCGCCGTCTACCGAATGAAAAGGGGCGTAAGCATCCCGGTGGCTGGGGTATGTATTACCACGTGGATTACGTCGGTGCTCCCCGCAACACGAAGTGGCTTAACGTTACGCCGATACAGGGGATGTGGGAGCAGCTCGCATTGACCTACGATTACGGCGTGGACAAGCTGTGGATACTGAACGTAGGCGACCTGAAGCCGATGGAATATCCCATTACGCTGTTCCTGGATATGGCGTGGAATCCGCATCGTTACGACCAGAACACTCTATTCGAACACGCTAAGAAATACTGCACGTCGGCGTTCGGAGAGGCCAACGGAGAGGAAGCGGCACGCATATTGAACGCATATTGCAAGTTGGCAGGACTCGTAACGCCCGAAATGCTGGACAAGGATACATACGACCTTGCGTCGGGCGAGTGGTGCATGATATCGGACAAGTGGGCACGACTCGAAGCCGAGGCGTTGCGCCAGTATGTCGCGCTGCCCGAAAAATACCGCGACGCCTATCAGCAGCTGATACTGTTCCCGGTGCAGGCTTTCGGTAATCTGTACGAGATGTATTACGCGCAGGCCATGAACCATAGCCTTGCCAAAAACAATGACCCCGCTGCCAACGACTGGGCCGGGAAGGTGGAACGCTGCTTCAACCGCGACGCCGAGCTGTGCCGTTACTACAACAAGACCATGTCCGGGGGCAAATGGGACGGCATGATGAGTCAGAAGCATATCGGTTACACATCATGGAACGACGACTTCAGGCAGGATACCATGCCGGAGGTCGTTAAGGTCAATGCCGGCGACCGCAACGCCGGAGGATATACAGTCAATGCCGACGGGAATACGGCTGTGATCGAAGCCGAGCATTTTTATAACGCCAAAGCGCCCGAAGAAATGCAATGGACCGTATATCCCGACATGGGACGCACGTTAAGCGGCGTCGCCCTCACTCCATATACCGTCAAGCCACACGATGCGTCCCTGACATACCGCATCAAGTTCCCCGAAAGGACCGATTCTGTTACGGTGCGTTTTGTGACGAAGTCGACGCTCGCGTTCAGTAATCCCGAGGGACACTGCTTCAGCGCAGGCTTTGACGGCGCACCGTCGGCAACGGTGAACATCAACCACGACCTCAACGAGCGGCCCGAAAACATCTATACTGTATTCTATCCCACAGTGGCCCGCAGGGTCATCGAAAAGCAGGTAAAGCTGCCCGTCACATACACCTCCGACGGCTTCGCGCTGCTGACCCTCACTCCTCACGACCCCGGCATCGTCTTCGAGAAGATAATAGTATCCGACGGCTCATACCGCCCCACCTACCTGCATCTGCCCGAGTCTCCGGTAGTCCGCACACTCTTAGTCGAATCTACAGAACATAGACGTGGTCCAAGAAAAAAGTTGTAACTTTGCGGCCGGATTAAGGTTAATAGTGATTAAGGTTAATAATACTATGGTTAAACAGTGTTCGATTATTTTCGCATGCCTTGCCGCGGGAGAATTCATCGCCTGGATTTTCGCAATCCCGATTCCCGGAAGCATTATCGGCATGTTGCTGCTGACCACCCTGCTTCAGAAGAAGGTGGTCAACATTGAGTCTGTAAAAGGCATCAGTCAATTCCTCGTGTCAAACATGGGTTTCTTCTTTGTGCCGCCGGGCGTGGCGATAATGCTCTATTTCGACATAATCTCCGCGCAATGGTTTCCTATCGTTACGGCCACGTTGCTCAGCATCGCCATTGTGCTTATAGTCACCGGATGGGTACACCAGTTTGTCAACTCACACAAATTTAAATTCAGATCTAAACACTGACATCATGGAATTTCTGGAAAGCAACGTTTTTCTTATCGCAATCACGTTTCTGACATTTCTCGGAGCCAGAAAACTACAGACTCTTACGGGACTCGTAATCCTGAACCCAGTGCTCATCACGATTGCAGTGCTGATACTCTTTCTTAGACTGACGGGCATCAGTTACGAGACATACAGCCAAAGCGGCCACATGATAGAATTCTGGTTGCGTCCGGCCATCGTGGCTCTCGGCGTCCCACTATACACGCAGTTGCGCACAATACGCCAGCAGCTCATGCCGATATTGATATCGGAATTTGCCGGATGCGTCGCGGGAATCGTGTCGGTGGTGGCCATCGCCAAAGCCCTTGGGGCAAGCAAGGAGATAATAATATCCCTGGCTCCCAAGTCGGTTACAGCGCCGATTGCCATTGACATCTCATCGCAATTGGGAGGGATTCCCTCGCTTACGGCAGCCATCGTGGTGTGCGTGGGCCTGACCGGTGCAATACTTGGACTCAAAGTCCTTTCCTACGGCCATGTCGTCAATCCGTTTGCCAAAAGTATAAGCATGGGTACGGCCGCACATGTGATCGGCACTTCGCGCATGGCGGAATTCGGCGAGCAATACGGCGCTTTCTCCACCCTCGGCATAATCATCAACGGAATACTGACGGCAATACTTGCCGGTCCTATCATGCGGATGATGGGGATAATATGACTCCTTCATAATCAATTAGTAATTAGAGATTAGTAATCATTAGCAATTGCGTAGCGTGAAGGAAAGGATATAATAATATATAATAAAGCATATAATAAAACGGTAAAATATATAATAAAATATACAAAAAGGATAAAGTAAATAATAAAAGATACAACCTGTCTCTTATACACATCTGACGCTGCCGACGACGGAGAGAGTGTAGA